>NZ_WUMM01000001.1:0-685791 GCF_009826875.1 Shinella sp. AETb1-6
AAACCTCCGCAAGGCCATGGCGGCCTGATCGGCGCCCATAGGCATGAAAAGCCCGGCCATCGCGCCGGGCTTTTTTATTTGGGGGCGGGCTTGCCGCCGCGGGTCTCAGGACGCCGTATCGCCATCCGGCTGGAGCGGCAGGCCGATCTCCGTCAGCAGCGCCTCGGGCGCCACATCCCGCGGGCTGTTGAGATAGTGCTCGAACATCACCTCGTCGCGGATCGACCGGCCCGACGCGGGCAGCCATGCCTCGAAGAGCCAGCGATAGGCAGCACCCATATTCGCATAAGGCCCCTGATGACGCAGCACGGCATAGTCTCCGCCGGACAGCGTGCGTTGCTCCAGCGGCGGCGCGACGGCAGGCGCGGCATCGACCGTGACGCAGGCAAAGGAGCGCAGCTTGTCCTCGGCGACAAGATCGGGATCGTCGAGATACAAGCCGATCATGCGCATGCCGGGTCGAAAGAGGCCGCGCGAATAAAGCGTGCCGTAGAGCGCCTCGAAGGCCTTGCCGATGCCCATATAGGACCCGGTATGCGGAATGCAGAGCAGGTTCTGCGGCGGGAGCGTGCGGATCGTGACGTCGAACATGCCGGTGGTTTCCTCTTGGTTTTCCGTTGCGTAGGCACGGTGGGGTCCCTCCCGCCTGTAGCGGGCCGGCGGCATGCCATAGGCAACCGAAAAGGCCCGCGTGAAGGATTGAAGGTTGGGATAACCCCATCGCGCGGCGATATCGCGGACGGGACGATCGCTGCGCACCAGATCACCCGCCGCCCGGTGCAGGCGAAGCCGCCGGACGGTCATGGCCAGCGTCTCCTTGTGAACGGCGCGATAGACGCGATGCCAGTGATGCGCGGACAGGCAGGCAATTTCGGACAGGCGGTTGAGATCCAGCTCTTCGTCCAGGTGATCGTGGATATAGTCTGAAACGCGCGTCAGACGCTTCTCGTAGGCCGCCCATATGTCATTGCTGCTCATGTCTCGCCTCCCGTTCGCATGCCTCGAACCATGGCACGGTCCGACTTCGCAAATCTTGCTCATCTGCATGACCGCGCGGTTTTCCCTTGCGAGCGGTTTGATCCAGAGCGATGTGCATGGCAAAGTGTACCATCAGCCGCTATCCTGCGGAATTCATGGGGAGTTTCACACGGGAGACGACATGGCGCATTTCAAGATTGTTTATCAGAGTTATCCGCTCGACCTTGCCGTTGAGGAACCGCGCATCACCTTGCGGGCGAGCAGTGGATCCTGGCCCGGCCAGACGCTGGAAGACCATGTCGTCCTGGACTTGACCGTGACATCCCCAAAATTCTTCTTCGATCCCAACAATGACCCCGAGGATGACGTTTCCCAATGGTTGAACCCGGCGCTTGATACACAATGGCTCAAAATACCGGTGAAGCGCTTCGACAACCGCGATTATCGCAGCCTGCAGGACATCCGGGCAGACTTCCAGGGCGAAGGAACGCGAAACGCCCTGACGGGTGAGGATTGGTGGGAAGCCCCCGGCCTCATCACCACCTACAGCGACGAGTTTTTCACGCGTGCGGACATCGCCATCCGTCACGACGGCAACGGCACGTTTTCGGTTCAGCTCTCAGGCACAACCCAGTTCGACACGGCCTTTGACATCGCCTTCAGTGCTCCTCTCAGCGTCAGGTTGGTGGGCTATCGCAACACGGCGACGAAGGATGAACTTTTGGGCTGGTTCGACCGCTTTCTCAAGAAAGACGACTTCACCTTCACGTCTCTGCAACGCGGTGAAGACCTTTATCTCGACGGTACGGTCAAGTGACCGCCGTCCCAATCGTGCCGAGGCTCCGGGAAATTTCCAAAGAGGACGGGCGCGGGCTAACCGGCTGCGGCCGCTCCCGCATCGGGCGCGATGGTGGCCCGCAGGCGGCTCGCGAGGTCCGAGAGGCCTGACGACGGCTGGGCCCGCTTCACCCGGTCGCGGCCCTCGTCCTTGGCGGCATAGAGCGCGCGGTCGGCAGCGGAATAGAGACGATCGAAATCGGCGCCGAAGGTCTCGACATCCGCAAGCCCGATGCTCACGGAAAGGCTGATCGCGCGGCCCTCCCCGTCATCCAGCGACAGCGCGGCTATCTCGCGCCGCAACGACTGGGCGAAAGCCTCCGCCCGATCCATGCCATGATGCGGGGCAAACAGCGCAAACTCCTCACCGCCGAAGCGGCAGAACAGCATGCCACGTTCCATTCGCGCGGAAACGGTCTCGACGAAACGCTTGAGCACGGCATCGCCCGCAGCATGGCCATAGGTATCGTTGATGCTCTTGAAACGATCGAGATCGAAGACGAGCAGGCTGCCGCCGGACCGCCCGGCAAGCCGCGCCTGCACATCATCGAGGAAGGAGCCGCGATTGGCGATGCCGGTGAGCGCATCGGTGCGCGACGCCTGACGGTACAGTGCCTCCCCCCGCTCCTTGATCAGCACCAGCATGGCGACGGCCGCCAGGATCGTATGGGCGAACAGTTCCAGCGAGAAAATCGCGAACCATGCCGAATAGGCCGTGCCGTGGCCGAAGGCCGAAGGCGCCAGCAAGGTCATGGGCACGCGCAGGAAATAGATGACGCCATGCGACACGAAGAAGAGTGCGGCGAGAAACCGCGTCGGTAGCGGGTCGGTGCGTTGGCCGCGCCAGATATCCACGCCCGTCGCCACCGAATAGGCGGTGATCATCAGCGAAATGATGATGACGCGGTTGTTCACGTCCTGCGCCACCGCATCCACGCCCAGATAGGCAACGAGCCAGAGAACCGCTCCGGACAGCACGACGACGCCGTGGACCGGGCGGTTGTCGAATACCCTGAATCCGGCCCACGTCATGGCATAGCCGAAGACGGCGAGCATATTGGCAAGCCCAACCGTCACGAGCGGATAACCGAATGCACGAAAGGTGAAAAGCAGCGTGCAGAGCGAGCCCACCCACATGGACAGGCACCAGTAGCCCGCAGCCGCATGGCGCCGATCGGTCAGCCAGACCTGAAGCAGAAAGATCCCGACGACGGTGGTCGACAGGAACGTGCACATCATCAAGGTCGAAATACTGACGAGATCTTCGATCAAAACAAAAACTCCGCGCGGCACCACGCTACACGGAAACGTTGAAGACTTCGCAAACGAACGGCGGGCCAAGGCCCGCCGTAGCGTATCAGATCGGGTCGATTCCGGCCGCCGGCAGCGCGGTCAGCCGCCGATGGCAGCGGCCACGGCGTCGATCGCCTCGGCCGCCCTGGCGCCATCGGGCCCGCCGGCCTGCGCCATGTCGGGACGCCCGCCGCCGCCCTTGCCGCCGAGCGCTTCGGAGGCGACGCGCACGAGATCGACGGCGCTGAGACGGCCCGTCAGATCCTCGGTGACGGCGACGACGGCGCTCGCCTTGCCATCCGGCGAGACGCCGATAAAGGCGACGACGCCGGAGCCCAGGCTCTTCTTGCCCTCGTCGGCCAGGCTCTTCAGGTCCTTCGGCTCGACGCCCGTCACGACCTTGCCGAGATACTTGATGCCGGCGACATCGCGCACGCCATCGTCACCGCCGGCCGAGCCGCCGGACAGGGCGAGCTTCTTCTTGGCCTCGGTCAGTTCGCGTTCGAGCTTGCGGCGTTCGTCGGCGAGCGCCTCGACGCGGGCCAGAACCTCGCCGGGCTGCACCTTCAGTGCACTCGCAAGCGACTTCACGCGCTCGTCCTGCTCGGCGAGATAGGCGCGAGCGGCCTCGCCCGTCAGCGCCTCCAGGCGGCGCACGCCCGAGCCGACGGCACTTTCCGAGAGGATGCGAACAAGGCCGATCTCACCGGTGGCGGAGACATGCGTGCCGCCGCAAAGCTCGACCGAATAGGGCCGGTTCGCCTTGGCGCCGTGCAGGCCGGTGCCCATGGAGACGACACGGACCTCATCCCCGTACTTTTCGCCGAACAGCGCCATGGCGCCTTCCGCAATGGCATCATCCACCGACATCAGGCGGGTGGTGACCGGCGCGTTCTGCACGATGATCTCGTTGGCCATGTCCTCGATGACGCGCAGTTCGTCCGCCGTCATCGGCTTGGGATGCGAAACGTCGAAACGCAGGCGCTCGGGCGCCACGAGCGAACCCTTCTGGGCGACATGGGTGCCCAGAACCTCGCGCAGCGCCTCGTGCAGCAGGTGCGTGGCGGAGTGGTTGGCGCGCAGGCGCGACCGGCGCGCATGATCGACCGTGAGCACGACCGCATCGTCGAGCTTCAGCGTGCCGTTCTCGACGACGGCGCTATGCACGAACAGCCCCTCGCCCTTCTTCTGCGTATCGGTAACGGCAAGGCGGGCATTGTCCGAGGTGATGACACCGGTATCGCCCATCTGGCCGCCGGATTCGCCGTAGAACGGGGTCTGGTTCACGACGATCTGCACGCTGTCGCCGGCCTTGGCGCTGCCGACGGCCTTGCCGTCGACGACGATGGCCTGAACCACGCCTTCGGCCGTTTCGGTGTCGTAGCCGAGGAATTCGGTGGCGCCGTGCTTTTCCTTCAGCTCGAACCAGACGGCCTCGGTCGCCTTGTCGCCCGAGCCCGACCAGTTGGCGCGGGCCTCGGCCTTCTGGCGCTGCATCGCATCGTTGAAGCCGGAGAGATCGACATTGATCTCGCGGGCGCGCAGCGCATCCTGCGTCAGGTCGAGCGGGAAGCCGTAAGTGTCGTAGAGCTTGAAGGCGGTTTCGCCGTCCAGCATGTCACCCTTCTTGAGCGTGACGGTGGCGTCCGACAGCAGCGAGAGGCCGCGCTCCAGCGTCTTGCGGAAACGGGTTTCCTCGAGCTTCAGCGTCTCGG
This sequence comes from Shinella sp. AETb1-6, assembly GCF_009826875.1. Taxonomy (NCBI): domain Bacteria; kingdom Pseudomonadati; phylum Pseudomonadota; class Alphaproteobacteria; order Hyphomicrobiales; family Rhizobiaceae; genus Shinella; species Shinella sp. AETb1-6. Next base: position 4,824 of record NZ_WUMM01000001.1, read on the forward strand.
AAATCAACGCCTCGGCGCGCACGAGTTCCGGATAGGCGCGGCCCATCTCGCCGACGAGTGCCGGCAGCAGCGACCACATCAGCGGCTCCTTGGCGCCGAGCAGCTGCATGTGGCGCATGGCGCGGCGCATGATGCGGCGCAGGACGTAGCCGCGGCCTTCGTTCGAGGGCAGCACGCCGTCGGCGATCAGGAAAGCGGACGAGCGCAGGTGATCGGCGATGACGCGGCAGCTTGCGGCGGCCTCGCCCTCGGCCTTCGTGCCCACCGTTTCCTCGACGGCGGCGATCAGCGTGCGGAACAGGTCGGTCTCGAAAACGCTCTGCACGCCCTGGAGGATGCAGGCCATGCGTTCCAGGCCCATGCCGGTATCGATGGACGGACGCGGCAGCGGGCTGCGCTCGCCGGGTGCGGTCTGGTCGAACTGCATGAAGACGAGGTTCCAGAACTCCAGGAACCGGTCGCCGTCCTCTTCCGGCGAGCCCGGAGGGCCGCCCCAGACATGCTCGCCCTGGTCGATGAAGATTTCCGAGCAGGGGCCGCAGGGGCCGGTATCGCCCATCTGCCAGAAATTGTCGGAGGTCGGGATGCGGATGATGCGGTCGTCGGAGAAACCGGCGATCTTCTTCCACAGCAGCGCGGCCTCGTCGTCATCGGCATAGACGGTGACGAGAAGACGATCCTTCGGCAGGTCGAAGCCCTTGGTGACGAGCGTCCAGGCGTGCTCGATCGCCTGCTCCTTGAAGTAATCGCCGAAGGAGAAGTTGCCGAGCATCTCGAAGAAGGTCAGATGGCGTGCGGTATAGCCGACATTGTCGAGATCGTTGTGCTTGCCGCCGGCGCGCACGACCTTCTGGGCCGTCGTTGCCTTGGTGTAGGGCCGCGTCTCCAGCCCCGTGAAGACGTTCTTGAACTGCACCATGCCGGCATTGGTGAACATGAGCGTCGGATCGTTACGCGGCACAAGGGGGCTGGAGGCCACGACCTCGTGCCCGTTCTTGCGGAAATAGTCGAGAAAAGTCGACCGGATGTCATTCACGCCGCTCATATCGCGTCCTTCATCTTAGCACTGTCTGCACCGGAACCGGCGCGTCATCCACCCAATTGCCCCACAGCGACGCGACACCGCCTCGCCGGCCGGAGTGCCCGCCCGGAAGGCCTTGTGGACCGTCCATCCGCGAATTCCGTCGAAACCGCGCTTCGCCCGACGCCTTCCGAAGGAAGGCCTGAAACCGCGGGCATGCGCGAGAACTGAAGGCTTTTATCGTCCGGCCCGGCACCTGTCCAGACACGAAGAAACCGGCCCTTCGCGAAGAAAGGCCGGTTTTCCGTCGTTTTCCGAAAGCGTTGCGGGAAGACTACATGTTCGCCGCGTCGTCGGCATCGTTCGGATCGGGACCGCCGTTTTCCAGGAAGCGATCGGCGATGAGACCGGCATTCTGACGCAGCGACGTCTCGATCTCGCGCGCGAGGTCCGGGTTGTCACGCAGGAACGTCTTGGCGTTCTCGCGGCCCTGGCCGAGACGCTGGCTGTTGTAGGAGAACCAGGCACCCGACTTTTCGACGATGCCGGCCTTGACGCCGAGATCGATGAGCTCGCCGGTCTTGGAAACGCCCTCGCCATACATGATGTCGAATTCGACCTGCTTGAAGGGCGGCGCCATCTTGTTCTTGACGACCTTGACGCGGGTCTGGTTGCCGATCACCTCGTCACGCTCCTTCACCGCACCGATGCGGCGAATATCGAGACGCACGGAGGCATAGAACTTCAGGGCGTTGCCACCCGTCGTCACTTCCGGCGAACCGTAGACGACGCCGATCTTCATGCGGATCTGGTTGATGAAGATGACCATCGTGTTGGATTTGGAGATGGAGGCCGTCAGCTTGCGCAGCGCCTGGCTCATCAGGCGGGCCTGAAGCCCCGGCAGGCTTTCGCCCATCTCGCCTTCGATTTCGGCGCGCGGCGTGAGTGCCGCGACCGAATCGACCACCAGCACGTCGATGGCGCCGGAACGGACCAGCGTATCGGTGATTTCCAGCGCCTGCTCACCGGTATCCGGCTGCGAAATGAGGAGGTTCTCCAGGTCCACGCCGAGCTTGCGGGCATAGACCGGATCCAGTGCGTGCTCGGCGTCCACGAAGGCGCAGATGCCGCCCTTCTTCTGCGCCTCGGCGATGGTCTGCAGTGCCAGCGTCGTCTTGCCCGAGCTTTCCGGCCCGTAGATTTCGATGATGCGCCCCTTGGGCAGGCCGCCGATGCCGAGCGCCACATCCAGGCTGAGCGAGCCGGTCGAAACCGTCTCGATCTCCACCACGCTGTCCTTGCCGCCGAGCTTCATGATGGAGCCCTTGCCGAACGAGCGCTCGATCTGGGAGAGAGCCGCTTCGAGTGCCTTGCTTTTATCCACTGTTTTATCCTCTACGAGCCGCAAACTGTTCTGTGCCATTTTGTCCACCTTTAGGTTATTGAAGCAAGACAGGCAACGAACCCGCCGATGAAAGCTATGTACACATTTTGTTCTCTTTTTGCAAGGACCGTTCATCCATTTGAGTGAATTGGCAAATCAGACGTGTGTTCTACTTTCGTTTCAAGTGGATGATCGTGGATTGAAAACAACGGTTTGACCGCCCTGCAACCTGCCTGGGACGGACGAATCGGCATGCGGATGCGAAGGACTGTGATGACGGACAGAACGATACTGGTGATGGGCGGCGCCCATGTGGACAGGCGCGGGCGCATTGCCGGCGAGACGGTGCCCGGCGCCAGCAATCCGGGCGGGTGGTTCGTGGAAGCGGGCGGCGGCGCCTTCAATGCGGCGCGCAATCTCGCCCGGCTCGGCCGCCGCGTGCGGCTGGTCTCGCCGCGTGGCGGCGACACGGACGGCGAGATCGTCGCGGCCGCCGCACAGGCGGCGGGCGTCGAGGACACGCCCTTCACCTTTCTCGACCGCGCGACCCCGAGCTACACGGCGATCATCGAGCGCGACGGCAACCTCGTCATCGCGCTGGCCGACATGGAGCTTTACCGGCTGTTTTCGCCGCGCCGGCTGCAACAGCGCGCCATGCGCGAGGCGATTGCCGAAGCGGGCGCCCTGCTGACCGATGCCAACCTGCCGGCGGAAACGCTGGAGGCGATGGCGGCGATGGCGCGGGAAGCCGGCATTCCGCTTGCCGCCATCGCCATTTCGCCGGCCAAGGTCGTGCGCCTTGGAAAAACCCTGCCCGCCCTCGCCTTCCTGTTTATGAACGAGGCGGAGGCGCGCACGCTCTGCGGCGCCAGCCCGGAAAACCCGGCCGACTGGCCCGACGCGCTGCGCGCCGTCGGCCTTCGCGCCGGCGTGGTCACGCGCGGCGGCAGAGGCGTCATCGCCTTTGACGAGAAGCGTGCCGCTTCGGTGGTACCGCCGGCCATACCGGCGCTCGGCGATGTCACCGGCGCGGGCGATTCGCTCGCCTCCGGCTTTCTCGACGCGTGGCTTCGCGGAACGCCGATCGATGAGGCGTTGCGCCATGGCGTCGCCGCCGCCGTCATCACCGTGCGCTCGCCGCTCGCCGTCGCGGAAGAAATGTCGCAGACGGCCCTTGCCGACGCACTTTCTCTTGTGCCGCCTGCCGAAATCCTGTCATGAGACTTTTTTGCCCAAAATCCTTCAAGGACATCGCATGACCAGACCCGTCTCCTCCCTCCTGCCGATGCAGTATTCGGACGAAGTCGCCGCCGCCAAGGCCCGCGGCGCGCCGATCGTCGCCCTCGAATCGACGATCATCACGCACGGCATGCCCTATCCGGGCAATCTCGAGATGGCGCGCAGCGTGGAGACGATCATCCGCGACAACGGCGCCGTGCCGGCCACCATCGCCGTCATCGAGGGCGTGCTGCATATCGGCCTGGAAGCCGCCCAGCTCGAGGCGCTGGCGCAGACCAAGGGCGCGATGAAGGTATCGCGCGCCGACATGGCGTTTGCCATTGCCGAGCGCCGCACGGGCGCGACCACGGTCGCCGCCACGATGATCGGTGCTGCGCGCGCCGGCATCAGGGTCTTTGCCACCGGCGGCATCGGCGGGGTTCACCGCGGCGCGGAAGAGACCTTCGACATCTCGGCCGACCTCGAGGAACTCGCGCGCACCGGCGTGATCGTCGTCTGCGCCGGCCCCAAGGCGATCCTCGACATCCCCAAGACGCTGGAGGTGCTGGAAACGCGCGGCGTGCCGGTCGTGACCTATGACAGCGCCATCTTCCCGGCCTTCTGGTCGCGCGATTCGGGCCTGAAGAGCCCGCTGACGCTCAACAGCCCGGCGGCAATCGCCAACTTCCAGACGGTGCGCGACCAGCTCGGCGTCGACGGCGGCATGCTGATCGCCAATCCGGTGCCGCAGGCCGACGAGATCCCGCGCGAGGAGATGGAAATCTACATCACCCGTGCGCTCGACAATGCCGAGCGCGACGAGATCGCCGGCAAGGCCGTCACGCCCTACCTGCTCGACAGCCTGTTCCACCTGACCGACGGCCGCAGCCTCAAGACGAACATCGCGCTCGTGGAGAACAACGCCCGTCTTGCGGCCGAAATCGCCGTCGCGATGGTGGCTTAGTTGAAGAACGGAGGCGGCCGGCTTTGTCCGGCCGCTTTTCGCTACGCGACGTGGGAACACTAGCGATGCTTGGCGAACAAGTCTCGTTGGGCTTGGTTGATCGCGCCTTCGTTCCAATCCACTTCACGCTTTGACGGCGGGATGTGGTCGCGCCGACGGTCATTGTCGTAAAACAGAGTGCCATGGATGCCAAGCGCATCGCGCTTCAGGATTGGGCGGCTCCAGATTGGCGCCAACACAGCACCGGCCATTTCCTCTCCAAGTCGGTCGAGCAAATCCTCGGCCAATTCGATATCTCGTCCGTTCGGGAAGATTGCTTCAAACTCCGCCTCCGTCGCTTGGAAAAGGCTGTAGGTAGCGTTGTCAGCATCATCGATGATCTGGATGTTCTTCATGTCGCCGTTTTGGCATTGATAGAGCCCCGCTGCAACCGAAGTCAGCTATTCGGCCGGACGCTATACAAGCAGTGAAATTGCATCGAGCGAACGTCCGGACATCAAAAAATCAACCGTGCCGTCGCAACCAGAGAAGATCAACTCGCGAATAGCTTCTCCGGCATGATCCATCTCGCCACGACCAGATACTGGCTCAATTTTATCCAAGCCTAGTCTCTTGCTGTATTTGCAAGCAATATAATCACCGTCGGATAAGCACGTGAAGCGAAGACGCCCTACCCTTCGTCCAGCATTTCCCGCACGGCCTCGGCCAGCTGCTTCAGCGAGAACGGTTTTGGCAGGAAGCCGAACTTGGCATCGGCAGGCAGGTTACGGGCGAAGGCGTCCTCGGCGTAACCCGAGACGAAGATGAACTTGAGATCCGGATAGGACTTGCGCAGTTCGCGCAGCAGAGAAGGCCCGTCCATTTCGGGCATCACCACGTCGGACACGACGATATCAACGGCACCGTTCAATTCGTCCATGATGTCGAGCGCTTCGACGCCCGATCCGGCCTCGTGCACCGTATAGCCGCGGGTTTCCAGCATGCGCTTTCCGCCGCGGCGGACAGCTTCCTCATCCTCGACGAGCAGCACGACGGCCGAACCGCCGGTGAGGTCGCGTGGCTCCTTTTCGGCAATCTGCGCGACGGACGCGACCGGCTGGGCGCCGGTTTGCGCGGCATCGGCCGCGGTATCGGCGGGAACGGCCTCTTCCACATGGCGCGGCAGCAGGATGCGGAAGGTCGTGCCCTTGCCGACTTCCGAATCCAGATAGATGTAGCCGCCGGTCTGCTTGACGATGCCGTAGACCATCGAGAGGCCGAGGCCCGTGCCCTTGCCGACATCCTTGGTCGTGAAGAAGGGCTCGAAGATCTTGTCGATGATCTCGGGCGGTATGCCGGTTCCCTGGTCGGAAACCTCGACTTCGACATAGTCGCCGGGCGGCAGGTCGCGCAGGTTGCGGGCAGCGGCCTCCTCGGCCTCCACGTTCCGGGTGCGGAACGTGATGGTGCCGCCGTCCGGCATGGCATCGCGAGCGTTGACGGCGAGGTTGATCAGCACCTGCTCGAACTGGCCGAGATCCGTCTTCACCGTCCACAGGTCGCGGCCGTAATCGACATTGATCTTCACATTGGTGCCGGTCATCCGGTCGACCAGCATGCGCAGGTCGCCGATCACGTCGGTGAGGTTGAGCACCGTCGGGCGCATCGTCTGCTTGCGCGAGAAGGCGAGCAGCTGGCGCACCAGCACCGCGGCGCGGTTGGCGTTGCGCTTGATCTCCATGAGATCGGCAAAGCTTGCATCGGCGGGACGCGCCGACAGCAGGAGATGGTCGGACGAGAGCAGGATGGCCGTCAGCACGTTGTTGAAATCGTGCGCGATGCCGCCGGCGAGCGTTCCGACCGCGTTCATCTTCTGGGTCTGCGCCATCTGGGTCTCGAGCGCCTTCTGCTCGGTGATCTCCACGGCGTAGACGATGGCCGCCTCCTCCGGCGCCTCGTCGCTCTGGTCGATGACGGCGTTCACGTAGAAACGGAAATGCCGCCCGTCGTCGGCGGGATGCAGCGAATCGATCGGCGGGATATCGCCCTGCCGGTCCTTGGCCGCATCGAATGCCGCCTGGAGGCGCAGCCGGTCCGTCTCGTGCACGATGGTCTCGAGCTTGGCGCCGCGATCGATGTCGTCACGCGACACGACGCCGGAAAACAGCTTCAGGAACGGCGCATTGGTGCGCAGGATGCGGCCGTTGCCGTCGACGGAGGCGATCGCCATCGGCGTGTTGTTGAAGAAACGCGTGAAACGCATGGAGGCGATCGACGCGGACTGGTCGGTCTCGCCGCCCTCCTCGCGCGCCAGGACGATGGTGCGGCTGTCGCCGGGCGCACCGTCGCGCATGGAGGACACGCGGTGCACGATGCGCACCGGCAGGCTCTGGCCATTCGTCTTGCGCAGGTCGAGATCGAGCGTCTCGGTGCGCTTCAGGCCAGGCTCGGCCTGCACGGACTGGATGAGCGCAAGCCCCTCGCCCGCCACCACATCGGCGATCGACAGCGATCCCGGATGGAACTTCGTGAGGTCGATGCCCAGCCACTCCGCGAGCGTCGCGTTGAGATAGACGATCTCGCCCTTGCGGCCGGCGGAGAAGAAGCCCGCGGGCGCGTGGTCGAGATAATCGATCGCGTTCTGCAACTCCTTGAAGAACCGCTCCTGATCGTCACGCTCCGAGGTGATATCCGAGATCTGCCAGATATAGAGCGGCCGCCCGGCCTTCTTGCCGTTGGGCAGCACGCGGGCCTTCAGCCGGTACCAGTGCGCGCCGGAACCGGCCGAGGCGGACGCGTCGAGGGATTTCTGGACGCGGAATTCCTCGGCCCCCTCCTTCCCCTCGTGCAGGCCGTTGGTGAGGCGGTAGACGGCTTCCGTGGCGTCGCGGTTGCGCGACAGCAGCGTCTCGAGCGACTGCACTTCCGCGTCGCCCCGCGCGCCGGTCAGCGCGCCATAGGCGGCATTGGCATAGACGATGCGCCCCTTGCGATCCGTGATGACGGTGCCGTCGGGATGGCTGTCGAGAAAGGCATGTGCGAGATCGTCGGCACCGGCGGGTTCCGGCATGAACTCGATGAAGCCGATCAACGCCGACACGACGAAGAAGATGCCCGCCATGGCCAGCACGCCCAGCACGCCGAGCACGAGTTCGTTGTCGAGCTGATTCTTGAAAACGATGAAGGCACCGGCCGAGGCCGCCAGCACGACGGCCAGCAGCACGACGCGAAGCGCCATCGCCGGCCGCAAGCCGCGGTCCACGATCGGCAGATTGTCGTCGCCCGGCCGTTTCATCGTCGTCATCAATCCCTCATATGCAACGCGCCTGCCCTTCACGTGGCGCGGCAACGATGCGAGAATCATGTTTAGCTGCCCGAGGGAAGCGCAAAAAGCCGCCGAGGGGAAGCAAGGCCGCGAATTCACAGGGAATATTACCGCCAAAACCCTCGTATTTTCCGCGCGCCGCCATAGTTACGACGCAAGCGCGACGGCAATGGATGCTGGACAACCGTCGCCAAGCGCTTGTAGGACCTCGCAAAAGGCCGTCAGATGCCGTGGTGAGCGGCTGGGGCCGACCGGACAAAAGGAGTGCACGCGCCATGTTGCCTGAGATCCTCGCAGACAACGGTCAGAAGTTCGTCATCGCCGTGGTCGTCGTCCTGCTCGGCCTTCTCTGCCTCGCGCTGGTGCTGTGGATCATCCGGGGCCGTCCGTCCTCGCCCTTCATTCGCGGCGGCCGCAACCGCACGCCCCGCCTTGCGGTGCTGGATGCCGCCGCGATCGATACGCGCCGCCGCCTCGTTCTGGTGCGGCGCGACGACGTGGAACACCTCGTCATGATCGGCGGCCCCACGGACATCGTCATCGAATCGCGGATCGTGACGACGCCGAGCGAGAGCGCGCCGCCTGCCGAAAAGCCCGTCGAGACGGTCGAGCGAGCCGAGCCCACACGACGCGAACCCGCCGTCGCCGCCGTGGAGACGCCCGTGGTCACCCGGCCGGCGGCAAGCGTCACGGCTGCAACCCCGACCACCACCACCACCGAGCGACGGCCGGCCGCGGCACAGGATGGCGTCTCCGCCATGGGCAAGGTGCTCTATGCCGGCGATGAGGATGCGCGCCCGGTTCCCGCCCGTGGCGTGTCCCAGCCGGTTTCCGCCGTGCAGCAGACGCAGCCAGGCCAGCAGCAGCGCACGTCCGAAAAGCGCGTGGAAGACCTGCTGGAGCAGAACCGCCAGCGCGTGCTGACGCCGCAGCCCGTGGCAACCGCAACGGCTTCGTCCGTGGGCGCCGTGAACCCGACTGTCGTTCCCGCCCAGAGCCATCAGGTCGCGCAGCAGCGCCCGGTAACCGCCGTTACGGCGACGCCGGTCAGACCGGAAGGCAGCGCCGCGGACAATCCGGCCCTCGTCAGCGAATTCGAAAAGCTGCTCGAAGCGGAGATGGCGAACAATCCCGCGCCGACCGCCGGTGCCGGCCAGGTGCGCACCGCTGCCCAGCCGACGTCGAACCCGACGCAGACCGCCGCCATGGCCGGACAGGCGCAGCAACCGGCCGGCAAGAGCCGTGAGGAGACGGAAGCCGAGATGGCCCGCCTGCTCGGCGAGATCGCCGCCAACCGCAAGGGCTGATGCGGCCAAGAAAAAACCCCTGGAAGCGGAAGCTCCAGGGGTTTGAGTTATTTCGGCATCCTGAGGAACGAGCGTGAAGGGTTGGCCCCCGGTGCCCGTTTCGCCCGTCAGGCAGACGCCTATTCGTCGCGATACACCTTTTCGCGGCGCTCGTGACGCTCCTGCGCCTCGATGGACAGCGTTGCGATCGGACGGGCGTCGAGACGCTTGAGGCCGATCGGCTCACCCGTTTCCTCGCAGTACCCGTATGTCCCCTCGTCCAGGCGCTGCAACGCGGCATCGATCTTGGAGATCAGCTTGCGCTGGCGGTCACGAGCCCGAAGCTCGATGGCGCGGTCGGTTTCCGAGGATGCCCGGTCTGCGAGATCCGGATGATTGGCACTTTCTTCGGCCAGATGTTCGAGAGTTTCGCGCGCTTCGCGCAGAATGTCGTTTTTCCAGGCGTTAAGCTTCGCTCGAAAGTAAGCCCGCTGGTTGGCACTCATGAATTCATCGTCCTCATTGAGGACGAAATTGCTAAGATCGATCTTCTCACTCAACGCGATTCTCCTGAAGAACATCTCAAGGCGCGCTGTATATCCCTACAATTACGCCGTTTCAAGCCTTCTGAGACTTACCCACGGTTTTCACGCGTGCCTATGTTTTGGACCTTGCCAGAGTAATATTTCATCAAAATTACAATAGGATGGCAAAACAGCCGCTCCCATATCGCGCCGAAGACGGCATTGCCGCGGCCGTTGGAAGGAAGACCGCCTGCTCCGCCTTCGGCGCGTGCCGAGAATATAGGCACGACTTTCCGTCCCCCAAGGGCGCCCTATCAAGATTTTATTTGACGGGCCGCGCTGCCATTCCCCGCAATCGTGAATGCATCCGCCCGCGAAACCGGTTGATCTTTGCCGCGGGGAAAGACATGAAGTCGGAAAGCGGTTCTGATGGTCGGCCGCGGGCGGATGGAGCATCGATTTGACATCTCTCGGCACGCCGGCTTTCCGGCTCTACATCCTTCGCCACGCCCGCGCCGCCTGGGCGCAGCCGGGCCAGTCCGATTTCGAGCGCGCTCTTGACGACGAAGGCTTCGCCGAGGCGGAGGTCATCGCCGAAGAAGCCGCCGACCAGGGCTACCGGCCGGCCCTCATCCTCTCCTCCACGGCCCTGCGCTGCCGTCAGACGGCGGCGCCGTTCCGCCGCACGGTCGGCGAGGAGCTGCCGATCGATTATGTGGATTCGCTCTATTCCGGCGGAATCGAGACCTATGCCGAACTGGCCTTCGCCGCACGCGCGGAAACGTCGGTGATGATCGTCGGTCACAATCCGATGGTCGAGGCGTTCTTCCATAGCCTCGTCGGCCGTGAGATCGCCGAGACCGCGGCGCCCTTGGGCTATCCCACCGCCGGTCTCGCCATCCTGGATTTCGACAACCGCCCGACATACGGCGACCAGGGCGGCGCCTGCCTGGCGGGCTTCATGGCGCCGCGCCCCCTGCGCTGAAAGACGCGCGGAAGACGCGCGGGCGTCCCGGCGCCTCTTTTTCGGCGTCGTCGGGTTTCCTATATCGCCTTCGATGATGGAAGAGAAATCGTGCCCCCCAGCCTGACGACCCTGACCGATGAAGCCCTGCTCGCGCTCGACGCGCTGACGGGCCGCGCCACCAATCTCGTCAACCCGTCGATCCGGCTCGGCGTGACGGGCCTGTCGCGCGCCGGCAAGACGGTTTTCATCTCCTCGCTCGTGCACAATCTACTGAACGGCGGGCGCCTGCCGCTGTTCGAGGCCGGGCGCTCCGGCCGGGTCTCGAAGATCCGCCTGGAACCGCAGCCGGACGATGCCGTGCCGCGCTTCCAGTACGAGGACCATATCCGTGCGCTGGTGGCCGACCGCGTCTGGCCGGATTCGACCCGCGCCATTTCACAGCTCCGCCTCACGCTGGAATATGAGAGCGCCTCCGGCTGGGGCCGGCTGTTTTCGCCCGGCAAACTCTCCATCGACATCGTCGATTATCCCGGCGAATGGCTGCTCGATCTTCCCCTGCTGGCGCAGGATTACCGGACCTTCAGCGAAAAGACCGTTGCACTCGCAAGCTCCGGTGTCCGCGCCGAGCTTGCCCGCGACTGGTTGGCTCTGTCCGCGACGGTCGATCCGGCGGCCGACGCGTCGGAGGCGACGGCGCGCGCGCTTGCAGAGGCCTTCACCGCCTATCTGCGCGCCTGCAAATCCGACGAGCGCTCGCTCTCCACCCTGCCGCCGGGCCGCTTCCTGATGCCGGGCGATCTGGAAGGCTCGCCGGCGCTCACCTTCGCGCCGCTGCCCGACCTTGCCAAGGGCAACCCGGCGCGCGGTTCCCTGCAGGCGATGATGGAGCGGCGCTACGAAGCCTACAAGTCCCATGTGGTGCGCCCGTTCTTTCGCGAGCACTTCGCCCGCCTCGACCGGCAGATCGTGCTGATCGATGCGCTCCAGGCGATCAACCGCGGCGCGGAGGCCGTGCACGATCTGGAACGCGCGCTCGGCGACGTGCTGGATTGTTTCCGTGCCGGGTCCAACAGTTTCCTGTCCTCCTTCGTCACGCGGCGTATCGACCGCATCGTGATCGCCGCCACCAAGGCCGATCATCTGCACCATGAAAGCCATCCGCGACTGGAGGCCGTCACCCGCCGCCTCGTCGAGCGCGCCATCGAGCGCATCGGCATGAGCGGCGCGGGCATCGAGGTGATGGCGCTCGCCTCCGTGCGCGCCACCCGCGAGGCCACCGTCAAGCATGGCGGCGAGGACCTGCCCGTGATCGTCGGCGTGCCCATGGCGGGTGAAAAAATCAACGGCGAAATTTTCGATGGCGAACGCAAAACCGCGATATTTCCCGGTGACTTGCCGAAGAATCCGGATTCACTTTTCGAAGCGCTTGAATCGGCTCCTGAAGGCGAACACCTGCTCAACTTCGTGCGCTTTCGCCCGCCCCATATCGAGGAAACCGGCGGCGGGCTGAAACTGTCGGTGCCGCACATCAGGCTCGACCGCGCGCTGCAATATCTGATCGGAGACCGGCTCGCATGACCGACCGTCCGCGCAAGCCCGCCGCCTTCTCCCTGCCGGCCGAGGCAACCACCCGGCCGGAGAGCGAACGCACCCGTGCGCCCGCAGCCTTCGACGCGCCCGTCAGGCTGACCCCGGACGCGGAGGACCCCTTCATCGCAACGACGGCGGACCTGCCCGACCTTACCCCGCCCGTCGCCGCACCGCGCCCGCGTCGCATCACGCTCGGCCGCATCGTCTTCGGCGCGCTCGGCGTGCTGATATCGCTCGCCGTGGGCCTCTGGGTCGATGCCCTGATCCGCGACCTGTTCAGCCGCAACGACTGGCTGGGATACCTCGCCCTCGCCGCCGCCGTGGTGGCGGTCCTCGCCCTTCTCGGCGTCGTGCTGCGCGAGCTGATCGGCCTTCGTCGCCTCGCGGCCGTGCAGGATCTCAAGCACGATATCGAGGAGGCGGCCGCCTCGCCCACGCCGGCCGGCGGCCGGGCCATGGTCGCCCGTCTCGTCCAGTTGCTCGCCGCCCGCCCGCAGACGGCGCGCGGCCGTGCACGGCTTGCCGAAACCGACGGCGAGATCATCGATGCCGCTCATCTGATCGAGCTTGCCGAGCGCGAATTGATGAGCCCGCTCGATCGCGAGGCCCGTGCGCTGATCCTCGGCGCATCCAAGCGCGTCTCCATCGTCACCGCCGTCAGCCCGCGCGCGCTGGTGGACCTCGGCTATGTCATCTATGAAAGCAGCCGGTTGGTGCGCAGCATGGCCGAACTCTACGGCGGACGCCCGGGCAAGATCGGCATGCTGCGGCTGATGCGTGACGTGATCGCCCATCTCGCCGTGACTGGATCGATCGCGATGGGCGACAGCCTCGTGCAGCAGGTCCTGGGCCATGGGCTGGCCTCGAAACTCTCCGCAAGGCTCGGCGAAGGCGTCATCAACGGCCTGATGACCGCCCGCATCGGCATCGCCGCCATGGACCTCTGCCGGCCCATGCCCTTTCGCGCGCTCAAGCGCCCCGGCATCGGCGATTTCATCGGCGACCTGACGCCCGGCACCACGGGCAGCCGCCGCGACGAGGCGTGACCTTGCTGCAACACCCCGGTTTCCCGGGCCGTCATGCGCCATCAAAAGACGCGAGCACGCCCGCCGGAAACCGTCCGTTAACCATTTTCGCGCAAACCTGAACGCACAAAGCAGGCCAACGGCCATCGCCCATCAAGGATCGTTCATGTACTCGCGCACCTCTTTGATCGCCCGCGCCTCCGCAGCGGCCATTCTCGCAGCCAGCGCCATTGCGCTTCCCGCATCCGCCTCGCAGCGCGACAGGGCCTTCTTCGAACAGGTCGCCGGCAACTGGCAGGGCGCGGGTGAAATCGTCGCCGGAAAATACAAGGGCACCAAGTTCAACTGCGACCTGACGGGCAACCCCGTCGCCGCCAAGGGCGCCGGCATCCAGCTCGATGGCTTCTGCCGCGTCGGCGTGTTCAAGCAGCCGATGTCCGCGCTGATCAGCAAGGCAGGCAGCACCTACAAGGGCAAGTTCCTCGACGGCGCCGCCGGCAAGGGCATGGACATCGTGTCCGGCCAGGTCAATGGCAACAAGGTCGTGGTGGGCATCAACCGCCAGAAGCTGAACGGCGCCATGATCGCACGCCTCGACGGCGACAAGAAGATGAACATCACCATCTCGGTGAAGGTCGAAGACAAGATGATCCCGGTCATCGGCCTGTCGCTCGACCGCAATCTCGACGATATCGCCGTCGGTTCGATCAAGTAGTCCGCCACCAGTCCGGGCCGGCGCTTGCCGGCTCTATGCCCGCGACGTCCGCCGCTTCCAACCATGCGGTGACGGGCCGACCTTCGACCATTAGCAACGGCGCGACATCGGCAAGCGGCATGAGCACGAAGCCGCGCTCCGTCATGCGCGGATGCGGCAGCTCCAGCCGCCCGCCGGCCTGCTCCACACCTTCATAGGTCAGAACGTCGATATCGATGGTGCGCGGTCCCCAGCGCTCGATGCGCTCGCGCTTCATGTCGCGCTCGATCCCGAGGCAGATGTCGAGCAGAGGCTCGGGCGCCAGCGTGGTTTCGATCAGCGCGCAGGCGTTGAAGAACCAGTCCTGGTCCGTCTTTCCCCAGGGCGGCGTGCGATAAAGCCGCGACACCGCCAGCACACCGCAATCCGCCCGCGCATCGAGCGCGCGCAGCGCCGCGGCCATCGCGTGGGCGGGATCGCCGATATTGCCGCCGAGGCCGAGCGTCGCCCGGCGAAACGTCTCAGACGACATGATCGACCGTGACCTGGACATAGTCCAGAACGCCCGGCACGGGCGCATTGGGCTTGCGCACGGTGATCCGGGCGCGCGAAATCTGCGGGAAACGCGCACAGAGAACCGTCGCGATCTCCTGGGCCAGCGCCTCGATCAGATAACGGCGCTGGCCGGTCACGATCTTTTCGATTTCCTGGAAGGCCACGCCGTAATCCACCGTCGAATCGATGGCGTCGTCCGACAGCGGGCGAAGCGGCAGCACGTCGAGTTCCGCATCGACGAAGAAGCGCTGCCCGAGAAACTCTTCCGCATCGTGCAGGCCGTGGCGGGCGAAGAAGGCGCAATTCTTGAGCGTGATCGTGTAGCTGGTGGTCATGGTATATCCTGTCTCGCCGGCGTTTCGCCCTGCACCTCGCGCGCAGCGACCCTGCGCCGCGCTGAAAGCATAGCATCGGCAACGGCCAATGCGTCCCTGTTGATTGCGACATCGTGTACCCTGAAGACCGCCGCACCGGCCATGCGCAGCAAGGCGGTCGTGGCGGCCGTGCCCGCATCGCGGTCTTCCGCCGCCTCGCGCCCCGTTACCGCGCCGAGGAAACGCTTGCGCGACGTGCCGGCAAGGATGGGCAGCTCGAAACCGTAGAGTTCGCCGAACCGCGCCATCAGCTCCAGGTTCTCGTCCGCGTCCTTGGCAAAGCCGAAGCCGGGGTCGAGCACCATGGCCTCACGCGGCACACCGGCTGCGCGGGCGATCTCCAGCGACCGCCCGAGGAAGAGATACTGGTCCTCCACCACATCCGGCCGCTTCTCGCGGTCGCGCCCGGTGTGCATGATGCAGAGCCCCGCCCCGCTCTGCGCCGCGACCGCGGCGATATCGGGCTCGCGCTGCAACCCATGCACATCATTGACGATATGGGCGCCCGCGGCGACCGCAAGCCGCGCCGTTTCGGCGCGGTAGGTGTCCACGGAGATGATGGCATCCGTGGTGCCGGCGAGCGCCTCGATGACCGGCAGGATCCGGTCCTGCTCCTCGGCCGCCGAGACGGATGCAGCACCCGGCCTCGTCGATTCGCCGCCGATGTCGATGATCTCCGCACCCTCTTCGAGACACAGGATCGCCCGCGCCACGGCGGCGTCCGCGCTGTCGAAGCGCCCGCCGTCGGAAAAGGAGTCCGGCGTGACGTTGACGATCGCCATCAGGATGCCGCGCGGGCCGAGCTCCAGAAGCCGGCCATGGGCGAGCGACCAGCGGAAGGGATCGAACGGCGAGAACATGGCGTTTTCCTCCGGCGGTTAACCAGCGATCCCGAATGGGTGTTGCGCTTGCCGAGCCTATGCCCCAAGCTTAGACGAAGTTCAACCGGCGCATTGCCGGCACACCGTCGGGCTTGCCCGCCGGCGCGAAAGGAATACGGATTCGAATGAAGACCATCGCCCGCTTGATGGCCCTTGCCGCCCTCGCCTCGCTCCCTTTCCAGCCAGCCGGTGCACAGACGATCACCACGAAGACCTTCTCCTATTTCCCGGTCGGCGGACGCACCGCCGCCGAACTCGACGCGGAACTGTCGAAGCGCGGGCCGATGATGAAGCGCAGCGGCTCGCGGCATCCGGGCGCGACGAAGATCAAGTGGGGCGGCTCGGTAACCTACGTGCGCCGCAACAACCGCTGTGCGGTCGGCGAGGCCAAGGTCGTGCTCTCCACGCAGATCATCCTGCCGCGCTGGAAGAACCGCAATCGCGCGACCCCGTCGCTGGCGCTGATCTGGGATACGCTGGCAAGCGACATCAAGCGCCACGAGGAGCGGCATGCGGAGATCGCCCGCACCCATGCCCGCGATCTGGAGCGCAAGTTGCGGCGTCTGCCGTCGGAACCCGACTGCGAGCGCATGCAGGCGCGGGTGGACCGCGCCACCGCCGACGCCGTCGCGCGTCACGATGCCGACCAGGCCCGTTTCGACCGCATCGAATCGAAGAACTTCAACGACCGCATGATGCGCCTGCTGACGCACCGCCTGAAAAACGGGAAGTGAGTAAAGGCCGCCCGGCCGCTCAGTATTGCCAGAACAATTGCGATGAAAAACCGCGATGCGATGCAAGCTTTGTCGTTTTATGTGTGAAATGACGGATGAATTCTTGCGATAGCGCAAATGCGCAAATCACCCTATGTTCATTTCAACGGTGACCGGGAGGATATGTTTCTCCCCGTGCAGCATGAAGCAGTTTGTAACAGGTTCTCCTGGCGCATCCACATCATAGCAGCAGGTTGTTTCCTCCCTTTCCTCGCTGCGATGCGCCCTCCTCGCCTCGCTTGTCCCATAGACCGGCGAGGCTTTTTTTGCCTCGTCCCTGCGCCTCGATCCCTGCACGGTAACGCCGGTGATTTTTCGCGCCCACGACAATGGGGCCGGTCGCGCCAAGGCGCGCCGGCTGGCCGTAATCCGTTTTCAGGAATTTGATGTCAGGCCTGGCGCTCGGGAACGTGGACCACGAGACCGTCGAGGGCATCCGACATCTTGATCTGACAGGAAAGCCGCGAGGTCGGCCGGACGTCATAGGCGAAATCGAGCATGTCTTCTTCCATCGCTTCCGGCGGGCCGACAAGCGCCGTCCAGGTCTCGTCGACATAGACGTGACAGGTCGCGCAGGCGCAAGCGCCGCCGCATTCGGCCTCGATGCCGGGCACGGAATTGCGCACGGCATTTTCCATGACCGTGGAGCCGTTGGCGACATCCAGTTCGTGACGGGTGCCGTCGAAGGCGACGATGGTGAGTTTGCTCATGATGGCTTCCGAATTCTGTGAGCGGCCCCGGGGCCTCTGTCCGGCGCAGCGGGCAGCCGCCCGCCTGCCGGCGTTGCGGCCGAGGTTTCCAACAAAACCCCTCCACAGTCAACATCGCGCCTTGCCGCCCGGCCATCCGGGGGCGAGGGGCTGCCGTTATGCCACAGTTCCGGTCAGCGGCAGAGCTTCAGGATGAAGTTCTCGGCCTCGACGACGGCGGCCGTGACGGCGGCGAGCGCAATCGCATCCGCCGGGTTTTCCTCCAGCGCGGCGGCGGCGCGCGCCACGGCCGTGGCGCCGGCCGACTGCGCCGACCCCTTGAGGCGATGCGCGACCGAGGCGCGCGCCTCGCCCTCGAACATGGCCAGTTCCTTCATGCTCTGGCGGGCGTGCCGCGCGAACATCTGCAGCACTTCCAGCTCCAGCGCCTTGTCGCCCATGGTCTGGCGGCCAAGGTGTACCAAATCGATCGGCCGTCCATTCGAGGCACAGATGCCGCTGGCGTTGTCGGGGGTATCGAAGGCGATGTTGAGCGCTGCCATTTGCCAATATCCTTGTTCGCGCCGCGCGCGCTTGTTTCGTTATGGAGCATGCCACGTTTACGGGCCTGCCCGTCCGTTCGCCCGCCTGACGCGTGGAAACGGATGCCATTGTGGGTGGCGGACGCCCCTATCGAATTAAAAGGCGGCGCAAAATGGGCATGAATCGCAAACTATGGTTAATGCCTGAAAAAAGGCTTTTTTCTCAAGCTTTCCATTGCGATACAGAATCGGCTGAAATTAACTTTCTGTTAAGTTTCAGCCTAAGGGAGATGGCAATCAATTGTGTGATACAGGCTAATGTGTCACTACGATACGGCCGGATAGTCCCGGTGGATAAGCCGTTGGCGGATATACACGCTTCCGTCATTTCGGTCTATCGAACGAATTGGGAATGAACGGCGGTCCGGACGCTGCGCAACCATGAGGGTTCGCGGCAAGACCGGCCGCCAACCGGACGATCTCGAATACGCCCGAGCAGCGGCGGCGCGTATAGGGCTCGACCCGGACATGGTAACGAGGCGTACCCGCATGGCGACGAACAAGACCATTGAGTCGATCGACGACAAGGCATTCCAGGCTCTTGAAGAGGCCTTGAAAATCGATTTCGACGATCTGACCGCGGAGACGCCTTCGAAGACGGATTCGTCGGAGGCCCGTGTGTCTGAACCAGCAAGTCGAATTCAGGGAAAGACGCAAGGTCAGCAGGCGTCCGCCGAGACCCCGCGCAACCTGAACCCCGAGCCCGGCCCGAAGACGCCGGTCTTCGCGCCCGCCAATGACGGTTCGCGCAAGACGCCCGCCGCGATCCTGAAGTCGCTCGACATGCGCTCCTCGCGCGGCCCGATCCGCATGGCCGCGCTCGCCTCCGTGCTTTGGGTCATCGGCGGCGTCGGCGTTGCCAATCTTCTCTATGCACCGCAGATCTGGCAGATCCGCTCCATCGCCGATCTGGTCGCCCTGCCCGGCGCCATCGGCATGCTGGTCGCGATCATCATGCCGATCATGCTGTTCTTCGCCTTCGCCATCATGATCGCGCGCGCCCACGAATTGCGCAGCGCGGCGCGCTCCATGGCGGAAGTCGCCCTGCGCCTCTCCGAGCCGGAAACCGTTGCTGCCGACCGCATCATGTCCGTCGGCCAGGCCGTGCGCCGCGAAGTGTCGGCGATGAACGAAGGCATCGAGCGCACCATCGCACGCGCCACGGAACTCGAAACGCTCGTTCACTCCGAGGTCAACGCCCTCGAGCGCAGCTATTCCGACAATGAAATGCGCGTGCGCACGCTCGTGCAGGAACTCGGCACGGAACGCGAGGCGATCGTCAGCCACGCCGAACGCATCCGCTCGTCCATTTCCGGCGCGCATGAGCAGCTGAAGGACGAACTGGCCAGCGCCGGTGAGAGCATCACGGCGCGGCTTGCCACGTCCGGCGAGGCCTTCGCCTCCATGCTCGACACGCGCGCCGCGATGCTGATGGAAAAGTCCGACAGCGCGACGCAGACCATCGGCGCCATGCTCGCCGCGCGCACGGACAACCTCCTGTCCACGCTGAGCTCCTCCGGCCTTGCGCTTGCCAATGAATTCGATACGCGCCTGGAACAGCTGACGCAGAACCTCGACAGCCGCGGCCGCGATCTTCTCCAGCAGTTCGAAACGCGCGCGACCTCGCTCGACGCCAACACGGAGAAGCTCAATGCCGCGCTCAACGAGCGCGCAAAGCAGCTCAATGAAACGCTGATCGCCCGCACCCGCGAGATCAGCGAAAGCCTTTCGATCGGCCAGCACGCGGTGACGAGCGGCCTCGATCACGTTCTCCAGTCGATGAACGCGGCGCTGGACGAAAAGGGCGCGCAGTTCCGCCAGAGCCTCAAGAACGCCGCCGACGACACCGTCATGGACCTCGACCTTCGTTCGGGCTTCTTCGACGAGCGCATGCAGGCGACCGTCGGCCAGATCGCCGGCGCCTTCGACCAGCGCGTCGAGGAATTCGCTCAGGCCTTCGACCAGCGCGCCGGCTCGCTCGATTCCAAGCTGATGGAGAGCCTTGCGCGCATCAACGAGACCGTCGCCAGCGGCCGCGAGGCGATCGACGGCATCCTCACCTCCAGCATCGACCGCCTGGGCAACACGCTGACGGACCAGTCCTTCGCGCTGGCGACCACCATCGCCACCAGCCAGGAAGTGTTCGAAAGCGCCGTTTCCGGCCACGCGGAAGCCATCAGCAACGCTGTCGGCGGTGCACATGAGCGCGTGGGCGCGGTTCTGTCCGAAAAGTCGTCCGCCCTGCTCGGCGGGCTCGCCGAGGTGCAGAGCCGTATCGAAAGCGGCTTCGGCGCGCGCGCCGATGCGCTGGCCGAAAGCATCTCGGGCAGCGAACGCCGCCTGACGGAAGCGCTCGACAACCGCGGCACGGCCATCGCGACCGACATCCAGGCCGCACAGGTTCGCATGGAAGAAGCGCTCGGCGCCCGCGCCGACGAGATCACCTCCACCATCGCGGCAAGCCACAACCGCCTCGACAGCGCGCTTACCGAGCGCACGGCAGCCCTTTCGGCCATGCTGCACGAGACCGGCAGCCAGCTGGAGAATTCCGTGGGTTCGGCGGCCAATCGCGTCGAGACCGCGCTCACCGGCGCTGCCCGCCAGATCGACGAGGTCATCACCGGCCGCACAGCCAACCTCGCCTCCGTGCTGTCCAACAGCGCCGGCTCCATGCAAGCGGCCATCGACAACGCAGCCGACCGTGTCGAGCATGTGCTGTCGGAAGGCAGCCAGCAGCTCGGCGGCGTGCTGCATGGCCAGGCGACCGAGTTCGCCGATGCCTTCTCCGGCCGCGCCGCCGAGATCGCGCAAGCCCTTTCGGGCCGCGCCTCGGAGCTTGCCGGCTCGCTCGTCTCGACGCATGAACAGATCCGCGCGACGCTCGACGACCGCATCCATGCGATCAATGTCGCCATCAGCGAAGGCCGCGACCAGCTCACGGAGACGCTGAACGACCAGACCACCGCGATCGGCACAACCATCGCCACGAGCGCGGGCATGCTGGAAATCTCGCTGGAGCAGCAGCAGGAAGCACTGCGCCGCACCATCGACACCAGCGCCGACCTCCTGAACGAACGCGTGCGCGAAAGCACCGATGCCGTCGCCGAACGCCTCGGCGAGACCACGTCCAAGATCGCGCAGGCCGCCGATGCCTTCGGCGCGCGCATGGAGCAGACCGTCGACAGCGTCGCCAACCGCTTCGACACCACCGGCAGCCGCCTGGAAGAAAACCTCGGCAAGCTGGAAGCCCGCATCGAACACAGCGTCGACAACGTCTCCGGCATCGTCGACACGGCAGCCTCCCGCATCTCCGACACGCTCGGCGAGCGTCTGGCCGACCTGGAGCGCGTGGGCAGCGACGTCTCGCTGCGCGTCTCCGACGCCCTCTCCCGACCCATCGCCGAAGTCGACCGCATCGGCGATGAAACCACGGCGCGGATCGCCGCCACCCTCGCCGGTCATGTCGGCGATATCGAGCGCGTTGCGGGCGATGCCGCCCAGCGCATCGACAGCACGCTGACCGAGCGCGCGGGCCAGATTGCGCAGGTTACCGACCAGGCCGCCGGGCGCATCGACAGCACGCTGAGCGAGCGCGCCAACCAGATCGCCCAGATTGCCGGCGAAGCCTCCGAACGCATCGCGGCCACGATCGATGACAAGACCGGCCGCATCGAGGAACGCCTCGGCACGATGGACCGGGCGCTCACGATCGGCCTCGACAATGTGAACCGCACGATCGACGGCAAGGCTGCGGGCCTCGCTCAGACGCTGCGCGAAGCCGTTTCGCAGGCGGCGCAGGACATGGATGCCGAAGCCGTGCGCTCGGCCCAGTCGCTGGCCAAGACCGGCGAGGAATTCGTCAGCATCAGCAGTTCGCTGCGCGGCGCGGTTTCCCGTGCGGCCACGGAAATGGGCACGGAAGCCCAGCGAGTGGCCGAGAACATCGCCCGCACTGGCGCCGAATTTGCCGAAAACCTCTCCACCCGCAACGAGGCCTTCGCCCGCTCCATCGAGGAGACCGAAAGCCGTCTGGCCGGTCAGGCCCAGGCCCTGCAGCAGGGTCTCGGCGAGGTCCAGAAGGCGCTGGACACGCGCGGTGCCTCCATCCGCTCCACGCTCGACGAGCGCACCCGCGAACTCAACTCCATGCTGGCGAGCCGCACGGAAGAGCTGTCGCGCCTCATCAATGAGGAAGCCCGCCCGGTCATCGACGATTACGCGGCCGTCGGCCGCGAGGCTGCCGAGCGCATCTCCGGCGTCGCCCGCGAAAGCGCCGATCGCCTGCGCAACGAGAACGCCGCGCTCATCAACGCGATCTCCGCCCGCACCGCCGACACGCTGGCCGCCATCACGGCCCGCACGGACGAAGCGGCCGGCGCGATGCGCGCCATCGAAGACGGCCTCCAGGCCAATGTCGAGGGCCTGATCGCCCGCCTTTCGGAAAGCAACGGCGCCATCGCCGGCATGGTCGATGCGGCCAGCCAGACGCTGGGCGCCATCGACGGCCGCCTCAGCAGCACGGCCGAGCATTTCAGCTCGTCGGCCGAACGCGCCTCCGAAATGGTCGCCACCACGTCGCGCCTGCTGGAAGGCAAGGTCGACCGCCTGTCGGATATCGCCGCCGGCACCCTCTCCCAGATCGGCGGCATCGTCGGTCGTTTCGAGGACCACTCGAAGATCCTGTCGCAGGCGTCGGACCTCTTGGCCGCGGCCCAGTCCAACCTCGTTTCGACGCTCGAGGAACGTCAGGATGCGCTGCGCGCGCTCTCCGTCGGCCTCGTCCAGCGGTCGGAGGAAATCGAGGGCACCATGCGCTCGCTCGAGGGCATGGTGGAAGGTGCGTTCAGCCGCGCCGAGGAACGTTCCAGCCAGATCGCCGGCAACCTGCGCGGCGGTATCCAGGGCTCCTTCGCCGAAGTCGGCCGCATCCTGAGCGAGACCGAAAAACGTGCCGAGACCGCCGCCGCCACGCTGCGCGATTCGCTGGTCAAGGCCGGCGAGGAAGCGGGCCAGTCCGTCGAGGGCGCCTTCGTACGCGCCGAGGAGCGCACCAAGGAAGTCGCAAACCGCCTGCGCGGCAGCGTCAGCGCCTCGCTTTCGGATGTCGATCGCCTGCTGAACGAATCCGGCAAGAAGTCCGAGGCCGCGACGGCCGTCATGCGCGACGCGATGCGCGAGGCGGTCGAGGAAGCCATCGGCAAATTCTCCGGCGCCACCGAGGAAATCCGCCGCGCCGCCGGCGAAATCCGCCGCGAGCTCGACCAGACCCGTGGCGAACTCAAGCGCGGCGCGTTCGACCTGCCGGAAGAAGCGAAGGAAAACGCTGCCCAGATGCGGCGCGCCGTCAGCGAGCAGATCAAGGCGCTGCAGGACCTGTCCGATATCATCGGCAAATCCTCGGCCGCTCTCGAAGTCTCGCGCCCGGCCGTCCAGGCGACACCTGCGCAGCAGCCCGTCCAGCAGCAGGCCCGCGTCGAGCCGCGCCGCGAGGAACAGCCGCAGCTTCGCGGCAGCCTCGGGCTGGAGCGCGCAGCCGCCGCCACCGTGCCGCAGCGCGCGCAGCCCCTGCCCGCCGAAACCGATGCCAGAACGGCGGGCGGCGAAGGCGGCTGGATGCGCGATCTCCTGCGCGGCGCCGTCTCGCGTGAGGAAGCCCAGTTCGCCCAGCCTCGGGGCGAAGGCCAGGCGGCCCGCCCCGCCGACAGCCGCAACCCGCGCCATGTCGTCGAATCGCTGAACTCGTTGTCCGTCGACATCGCCCGCGCCATCGATCACGATGCGTCAGTCGACCTGTGGCGCCGCTACCAGCGTGGCGAGCGCGACGTCTTTACCCGTCGCCTCTACACGCTGAAGGGCCAGCAGACCTTCGACGAGATCAAGCGCAAGTACGAGCGCGAGCCGGAGTTCCGCACCGCCGTCGACCGCTACATCTCGGATTTCGAGAAGCTGCTCGCCGACGTGGCCCGCAACGACCGCGACAAGACGATGACGCAGACCTACCTCACCTCGGACACCGGCAAGGTCTACACAATGCTGGCCCACGCGGCAGGCCGCTTCAACTGAGTGAAGCGGATCGTGCAGGACTTGGCGGCCGTCCTTAGGGGCGGCCGTTTTGCGTTATGGCCGATAACGCATTTGTGAGCCGGCAGTGTCGTTTCCGCCCGCCCTTCTCTTATATTCGCGGCCGCCAGCCTCTATATCCCCAGCAAAAGGCCTGATGCCGCAAGGGAGAGAGACGAATATGATTGCAATACAGGGGTTTGGACGCCTTCTCGCGACGCTGGCCGTGGCGCTGGTCGTGATGATGACGGTGGTGGACGTGGCCGAGGCCCGTCGCGCCGGCGGCGGTTTCGGCAGCCGTGGCACCCGCACCTTCTCCACGCCCTCGACGACGCGCACCGCGCCGAACGAAGCCCAGCCCATCGACCGCACGATGACGCGCCAGCCATCCACCACCCAGCAGGCGGCAGGCCGTAACAACACGGCGACGAACCCGCGTCCGGGCCTGTTCGGCGGCTTTGGCGGCTCCATGCTCGGCGGCCTGATGCTCGGCGGCCTTGTCGGCATGATGCTCGGCCACGGGCTCGGCGGCGGCATCGGCTTCCTCGGCCTGATCCTCCAGGTGCTGCTCATCGCCGGTGCCTTCCTGTTCATCCGGCGGATGTTCGCGCAGAAGAATGCACCGGCCTATGCCGGCGCAGGCGCGGCGCGCAGCGCCTATCAGGGCGGCAACGGCTCGGATTTCGAGATCCCGCGCATCGGCGGCGGCGGCGAGCGACAGGCCGCAGTCCAGCCGCAGTCCGGCGACGAGATCGGCATAGGACAGCAGGATCTCGAACAGTTCGAAGGCATGCTGAAGGAATTGCAGGCCGCCTATGCGGCGGAAGACTTCCGCACGCTCCGCCAGATCACGACGCCGGAGGCGATGTCCTATCTCGCCGAGGAGATCGGCGACAACGCCACGCAGGGCCTGCGCAACGAGGTGCGCGACATCCATCTCGTACAGGGCGACGTGGCGGAAGCCTGGCGCGAAGGCACCGACGACTACGCCACGGTCGCCATGCGCTACGAGAGCATCGATGTGATGCGCGACCGCGCCTCGGGCAAGCTGGTCTCCGGCGATCCGGACAATCTCACGGAAACCGTCGAGGTCTGGACGTTCCTGCGCCGCAACGGTGGCGACTGGAAGGTCTCGGCCATCCAGGGCGTCGAAGCGGCCTGACACGAAAAGACAAGGCCGCGCGCGACCTCAAGGGGCTGCGCGCGGCCGAAAACGTTTAGATAAGAGATCGATCGATCAGATCGTTTTCAGCGTCCAGCCGACGATGTCGGCGGTGACGGCGGCGAAGGCCGCATCGAGCGCCTTCACGAAAGCCGTGTTACCCGTTCCGCGAACCGGCGCGGTCGCCCGGAACACCTTCTGCGCCCGTACGGAACCGTTGCGATCATTGAGCAGCTTGGCGGAAATCTCGACGATCGCGGTGCCGGCGCCGGAGGTCTGAACCTCGAACGCGCGAATCTCCGTCACGATCTGGTAGTCGATGGCCAGCCCCTGGCCGGGCGTACCGACACCGCCCAGACGGCCGGTATTCTCGAAAGCCTGCACGAGCTTGGCCTGCACCATCTTGGTCAGGCTGTCGCTCCACTGCGACTGCGAGAGATACTGGATCTCCGATGGCGACGGGCGGATGACGATCTGTTCGCTGTCGATCGCCTTCAGCGCGGTCGGCTGCGGCACGAGGATTTGCCGGCTCTTCGCAGACGGCCCCTCGATCGGTGCCGCAGATGTGAGGCTGAACGTATCGTTCTTGGCCGCTCCGCCGCCGCAGGCGGTCAGTGACGCAGCCAGAACGGCCGAGAGTACGATCCGCGTCGCAGGTCCTCTCCGCCACATCTCCATACCCGATACCGTCATATTGTCCTCGAAACCCTTGATATCGATATGTAGCAGCGGCCTTGCAGGCTGTCACGGTAGTGTGGGCCAAGTCCTTGCACGCAAGCGAGACCCGAGCAGCCGTTGTGTAAATACGGCCACACTTCAAGGGGTCAGCGGCGGGTACGACCGTCATACTGCTTGACGGTCTCGCCGCCGAACAGCAGGCGCTGGGGATTGCGCTCGAAACCGGAGATCGCGCTGTCGAGATTCTGGATGGTGCGGCGCGTATCGAGCACCAGCGCCTCGACATCGCGAAGGCCCGAGCCCGAGAAACGCTGAAGCCCGTCGGCAATCGGCCCTATGCGGCCGTTCAGCGTATCCGCCGCCTGCTTGATCGACTGCAACGTCGCCTTGGCCTCGGCAAACAGCGATTCGGAATCGCCCTCGCCCAGGAAGCCGTCGAGCTTGGCGAGCACGCCGTCGACACGCGTGGACGCCGCATTGAGCTTGCTGCTCATCTGCTGCACGTCGGTGATGATCTGGTCGATGTCTTCCTGGCGGTTGCCGATCTTGTCGGCGACGCCGGTGACGGACGCGATCGCCTTGCGCGCATCCTGGGTCGCGACAGAGATGTTGTCGATGGCGCCGCTGACCTTCTGCGCGTCGACGGCGGCGATCAGGCTGTCGACCTTATTGAGCGTTACGGTCGCATTCTTGCCGAAGGTATCGAAGGTCTCGGCCGTCTTGCGGAAGCCCTCGACCGTCTCCTTCACGTTGCCGGAGGCGTCGGCGATATCCTTGCTGACCTTGTCGACATTGCCGACGAAGTCCTCGACCTTCTTCGGATCGACGGCCTTGATCAGCGAATCGACCGAGGCGAGCGTGGAATCCAGCCGGCCGGAGAGGTTCCTGAACGTCTCGGAAAGCCCGCCGACGCTCTTCAGGAACTCGTCGATATTCTCGCCATTGGCAGCGAGCGAATCGGAGAAGCGCTCGGCATTCTGGATGGTCTTGGTGAGCGGGCCGCGGGCATCGGCGACAAAACCCTGGACATCGGTAATGGCGGCATCGGCCCGCTTGAGGATCTTGTCGGCCGTCGAGAGGATGTTGGTCACGCTCGACTGCTCGGCCTGGAGAACGGCGGCCGTCTCGTTGTCGAAGGCGTCGCGCAGGATGTTCGGATCGCCGGCGGAACCACCGGAAAGCTCGATATAGGCCGCACCCGTCAGGCCCTGCACTTCCAGCACGGCGGAGGTGGATTTCTTCACGGGCGCACTGGTTGCGACCTCGGTCATGGCGACGGAGAAGCGCGGATCGTCCTTGTCGATGGCAAGGCTGCGCACGGAACCGACGGGAATGCCGTTGAAGCGCACGGGCGAGCCGATGGACAGACCGTTGGCCGAACCGGGAATGCGGATCGCCAGCTGCGCCATGTCGCCGCCCCGGCCGTATTGTGACATCCAGTAGACGAACACGAAGGCGGCTGCCATGACCAGCACGGTGAAGAAACCGACGAGGGCGTAATTGGCTTTCGTTTCCATTCTTCAGTCCTGCTTGCAGTTCCATCCGCCGGGACGGGATGCTCCCGGATGCCCTTCATGTCTATCGCACGATCGATCGTGCACGCTTGCCCTGGAAATAGGACTGCACCCAAGGATCGTCAAAGGCCAGCATGTCCTCGATGGTGCCTTCCACGAGAACCTTCTTCTGCCCGAGCACGGCGATGCGGTCGCAAACCGAAAACAGGCTGTCGAGGTCGTGAGTCACCATATACACGGTGAGGCCCAGAGTGTCGCGCAGTTTGGCGATCAGCGCATCGAATTCGGCCGCGCCGATGGGATCGAGGCCCGATGTCGGCTCGTCCAGGAAGACAAGCGCCGGATCGAGCGCCAGCGCACGGGCCAGCGCCGCGCGCTTGATCATGCCGCCCGAAAGCTCCGAGGGGAATTTTTCCGCGGCATCGGGTGCGAGGCCGACGAGCTCGATCTTCAGCCGCGCCAGTTCGTCCATCATCGCCTGCGGAAGGTCGAGATATTCGCGCATCGGCACCTGGATGTTTTCCCGCACCGTCAGCGACGAGAACAGCGCCCCCTGCTGGAAGAGGACACCGAGCTTCATGTCCAGCGCCATGCGCTCGGAATCCGTCGCCTTGTCGAAATCCGTACCGAAGATCTGGATATTGCCGCCGCGGCGCGGCAGGAGCCGCAGCACGGTGCGCATCAGAACGGATTTGCCGGTACCGGACGCACCAACGAATCCGAGGATCTCGCCGCGGTAGATGTCGAGATTGAGCTTGTCGAGCACGATCTTCGTGCCGAAACCGACGGTCAGGTCCTTGACCGAGAGAATGACGTCCTTCTGATCTGCCGTAACCGGGTCCATCTGCATTCCTAGAAGTCGATTGCGGAGTAGAACACGGCGAAGAGGGCGTCTACGAGGATGACGACGAAAATCGACTTCACCACCGAGGCGGTGACATGGCGGCCGAGCGATTCGGCGCTGCCGCCGACCTTCAGGCCTTCCACCGATGCGACGATGCCGATGATCAGCGCCATGAAGGGCGCCTTGATCATGCCGGAGACGATGGTCGAGAGATCGATCGCCTCGCGCAGGCGCGACAGGAACGTGTCGAAGGTGATGCCCGAATAGGCCCGGGCCACGAAGGCGGCACCGGCGAGCGCCGCGAAGTTGGCGATGATCGTCAGAAGCGGCAGCGCGACCGTGAGCGCCACCAGACGCGGAAAGACAAGGACGCCGATGGGGCTGAGCCCCATCACCTTCAGCGCATCGATCTCCTCGCGCATCTTCATCGAGCCGATTTCGGCCGTGATGGCGCTGCCGGAGCGGCCGGCGATCATGATGGCCGTGAGCAGGACGCCGATTTCGCGCAGCTGCAGGATACCGACGAGATCGACGACGAAGACTTCCGCCCCGAAGTATCGCAGCTGGAAGGCGCCCTGCTGGGCGATGATCGCGCCGATGAGGAACGACATCAGCAGAATGATCGGAACGGCGCGCACGCCCATATGGTCGATCTGGTGCACGATGGCGGCGGGCGAAACGCCGCTTTTGCGGCCGAGCTTGAGCTGCGCCCCACGCACCGCCGAGCCCAGAATGAACATGGCGGCGACCGAGTCGTTCCAGATGTCGACCACGACGCGGCCGATGGGCGCAAAGATGCGCTCGAAACGCGAGCCCGACGCGCTGCGCGTATCGCCGGCTTCGGCCAGCTTTTCGGGCAGTGCCGCAATGAGGTCCGCATAGCTTGCGCCCGGCCGGTCGGTGATGGTGACCTCGCCACCGCCCGATTGGCGCGCGGTGATGGCGCGCCGCAACAGCCAGGCGCCGGCAGTATCCATTTCCTCGACGCCGCCGAGGTCGATCTCCAGCGGCCCCGTCGTGCCGCCCTTCATGCCGTCGAGCTGTTTGGAGGCGGCGACCGCCGTCGTGTTGATCCAGCGGCCGGAGAGACGCCAGATCTCGCCGTCTCCACCCGTCCGGCTCTCGGTCTTTATCTCTGCGGGGGTATCGGTGTTCGTGGCCAAGTGTCTTGCATCTTCCCGTGCGTGGGACAACATGCCCTGTCTTATCGACTCGCGCATCGTCTGTCACCGAACGAAGGGGCAAAAGCCCCTCGCCCTGCGCTTTTTTCAATACCGGGAGAGCCGATCCGATGAACAGAACACTTCTCGCCGCCGCCGAGAGCTTCCCGATTGCCGGCGCCTTCACCATTTCGCGCGGTGCGAAGACGACGGCCGAGGTGGTGACCTGCACGATCGGCGCCTCGGGTGCCCTCGGCCGCGGCGAATGTGTGCCCTATGCGCGCTACGGCGAATCGGTGCCGGGCGTGCTTGCCGCCATCGAGGACATGCGCGGCGCCATCGAGGACGGCGTCGGCCGCGAGGAGCTTGCCCGCCTCATGCCGGCGGGTGCGGCGCGCAATGCGCTGGACTGCGCCCTCTGGGACCTGGAGGCAAAGTTGTCCGGCGTGCCGACATGGCAGGTGCTGGATACGACGGCGCCGCAGAAGCTGGTCACGGCCTATACGCTTTCGCTCGGGGAACCCGACACCATGCAGCGACAGGCCGCCGAACATGCCTGGCGTCCCCTGCTCAAGGTGAAGGTCGGAACGGCTGACGATGAAGCCCGTATCCGCGCCGTACGCGCAGGCGCACCCGACAGCGCCATCATCCTCGATGCCAACGAGGGCTGGACGCCGGACAATCTCGCGCATCACTTCGCCGTCTGCGAGGAGGCGTGCATCGCGCTCGTCGAACAGCCGCTGCCGGCGGATAACGATTCGGCGCTGCGCGGCATGGCGCGCTCGGTCATCGTCTGCGCCGACGAGAGCGTGCACCGCACGCGCGATGTCGCCGGCCTCGCCGACCGCTACGACGCCATCAACATCAAGCTCGACAAGGCCGGCGGGCTGACGGAAGCGCTGGCGCTTCGCCAGGCGGCACGGTCCCACGGCCTGAAGATCATGGTGGGCTGCATGGTCGGCACGTCGCTCGGCATGGCGCCGGCCGTGCTTCTGGCGCAGGGCGCCGACTTCGTCGATCTCGACGGCCCGCTGCTTCTGGCGCGCGACCGGGAGCCGGCCCTGCGCTACGAAGGCTCCGACGTCTATCCGCCGGAGCCGGCGCTCTGGGGCTGAGCCGACGGCGCGAGCAACCGGCCTGCCACGACGCAGATGAGACCGGCTGCGGCGACAAGCGACATCAGGTAGAAGCCCTGAACGCCATACCAGCTGAAGGCATAGCCCGAGACGAAGGTCGCCAGCGCCGTGAAGATGCCGGTGTAGAAGAAGTACAGCCCCTGCGCCGCCGCCTCCTGCTCTTCCGCCACCCGCTGCACGAGCCGGCTTTGCGCGCTCATGTGGATGAGCGCATAGGTGAAGGCGTGCAGGCATTGCAGCGCGAAATAGCCGGCAAACGACATCTCCATCGGAAAGACGATCCAGCGCACCACGGCCACCGACGCGCCGACGATCATCATCGACCAGAGATTGAAACGCCGCCTGAGCTGGACGGCGAGCAGGAAGAACACCACTTCCGCCAGCACGCCCGCGCTCCAGAGGATGCCGACATCGACGCCGCTGAAGCCCATCTTCTGCCAGTAGATCGCCGAGAAGGCGAACAGCATGGCGTGGCTGGCATTGACGAGGGAAACGCCGATCAGCATCAGCTGCACATCGCTTTGGCGCAGCGTGCTCTTCGTCGGCATGGTCGCTATGGCGGCGATCGGTGACGGCCGGCGCGGCTTGCCGATCTTCGGCGCGATGAGCGCGCCCACGACAGTCAGGACGAAAGCCACTGCCATCGCCGGCAGCACCATGGCGCCGCCATAGAGCCCGGCAAGCCAGCCGCCGCCCATCGTGGCGACGATGAAGGCCAGCGAGCCCCACAGGCGCATGCGGCCATAATCGAAGTTCCAGCGCCGCACGCCCGACAGCATGATCGCCTCGGTGATCGGCACATAGGGCGAATAGACCGCGCCCTGCAGTGTGTAGAGCAGCAGGATCGGCCAGAACGAGCCGGTCGCAAACAGCGCCAGGGCCGTCAAAAGCGAAAGCAGCCCCGACCACAGGAGGACGATCGAGCGCTCGCCGATCCGGTCGGCGATGACGCCTGCGACCGGCGCGGTGAAGACCCGCACGAACAGCGGCACGGCAAGCACGATGCCGATCTGGAAATCGGTAAGCGACAGCGTTTCCAGCCAGACCGGGAAAAACGGGAGCGCAATGCCGTTGACCATCATCGGCGCGCAGAAGACAAGCGCGATCCGCACGGCGAAGAACGGCGGCGCGCCGGTGGTAACTCTCAACCCGGAGGGGGGCGTCATTGGCGGGAAACCTGCATTGAAACGCTTGCCGCTCTATCATGCCGCAGCGCGCAGGCCAATCCGGGATTTTTCAGGCGTCGGCGCCTGCCGGCGACGCCTCAGGCGGCCTCCGCGCCAACCCGTTCGCGCGTCTCGATGGTCGGCATCTGATGCGACACGGCGAGCACCGCGGCGGGCCGCGAGGCCATCGTCTGCCAGGTGATCAGCTCCATCTCGCCGTCATGGTGTTCGGCAATCGCCGTGCAGCTCTCCACCCAGTCGCCGCTGTTGATGTAGCGGATACCGTCGATCTCGGTGATGACGGCGTGGTGGATATGGCCGCAGATGACGCCGTCGGCATTGTTGCGGCGCGCCTCCTCGACCACGACCTTCTGGAACTCGCCGATGAAGTTGACGGCCGACTTGACCTGCTGCTTCGCCCAGGACGAGAACGACCAGTACGGCAGGCCGAGCCGTCGGCGGATGGCGGCGAAGACCACATTGATGGCGATGGCCGCATCATAGGCCCAGTCGCCGAGATAGGCGACCACGCGGGCATGGCGCACGACCACGTCGAACTCGTCGCCGTGCAGCACGAGATAGCGCCTGCCGTCCGCGCCTTCGTGGATCATGCGCTCGGCAACCTCGACACCGCCGAAATGCGTGCCGGGGAAATCGCGCAGGAACTCGTCGTGATTGCCGGGGATATAGACGATGCGCGTGCCCTTGCGCGCCTTGCGCAGGATCTTCTGCGTGACGTCGTTGAAGGCCTGCGGCCAGTACCAGTTGCGCTTCAGCCGCCAGCCATCGACGATGTCGCCGACCAGCACGATGGTCTCGGCCTCGTGATGCCGCAGGAAGTCCAGCAGGAAATCCGCCTTGGCGGCCTTCGATCCCAGATGCACATCCGAGATGAAGAGCGTGCGGAAGTGGCGGACGTCGGGGTCGGCAGGGGTCACGGTCATGCGTTCGTCTCCGGGTGGCCGGCCACCGCGATCATCGTCATGACGGGCGGCTCTCGGTCTCCTGAAAACCAGAGTCCTATTTCAGATTGATGACACAGCTATGCATTTTCGAAAGGCAAATAGGCATTGCACCGGCTGTTGAATGCGGCTTTATGGTACACCCGTTAAACTTCACCTCGCGGCGGTTTTGTGCCACGAAGGCCGCAACGAAAACAGAATATGGCAGGAGTATCATGAGCACCGGTGACAAACCGCGGACGCAGAACGGCCCCGCAAGCGGAGACATCGACCAGCAGGCGCTTTTCTTCCACCGTTATCCCCGTCCCGGAAAGCTCGAGATCACCGCCACCAAGCCGCTCGGCAACCAGCGCGACCTCGCGCTCGCCTATTCGCCGGGCGTCGCCGCGCCCTGTCTCGCCATCCGCGACGATCCGAGCACGGCCGCCGATTACACGGCGCGCTCCAATCTCGTCGCCGTGGTGTCCAACGGCACGGCCGTCCTCGGCCTCGGCAATATCGGCCCGCTCGCCTCCAAGCCCGTCATGGAAGGCAAGGCCGTCCTGTTCAAGAAATTCGCCGGCGTCGATGTCTTCGACATCGAGATCGACGCGCCGACCGTCGACCAGATGGTCGATGTCATCTCCGCGCTCGAGCCGACCTTCGGCGGCATCAACCTCGAGGATATCAAGGCTCCCGAATGCTTCGAAGTCGAGCGCCAGTTGCGCGAGAAGATGGACATCCCCGTCTTCCACGACGACCAGCACGGCACGGCCATCATCGTGGCGGCCGCCGTCCTGAACGGCCTTGAGCTTGCCGGAAAATCGCTCGCCGACGCCAAGATCGTGGCCTCCGGGGCGGGTGCTGCCGCGCTCGCCTGCCTCAACCAGCTCGTCGTGCTCGGCGCCAAGGTCGAAAACATCTGGGTCCACGACATCGAAGGCCTCGTCTACAAGGGCCGCGAAGCGCTGATGGACCAGTGGAAGGCCGTCTACGCGCAGGAGACCGACAAGCGCGCGCTGGCCGAAACCATCGACGGCGCCGACGTCTTCCTCGGTCTTTCGGCCGCCGGCGTCCTGAAGCCGGAACTGCTCGTGCGCATGGCCGAAAAGCCGCTGATCATGGCGCTCGCCAATCCCACGCCGGAAATCATGCCCGAAGAGGCGCGCGCCGCCCGCCCGGACGCGATGATCTGCACCGGCCGCTCGGACTTCCCGAACCAGGTCAACAACGTCATCTGCTTCCCCTACATCTTCCGCGGCGCCCTCGATTGCGGCGCGCGCACGATCAACGAGGAAATGAAGATGGCCGCCGTGCGCGCCATCGCAGCGCTCGCCCGCGAAGAGGTGTCCGACGTCGCCGCCCGCGCCTATTCCGGCGAAACGCCGGTCTTCGGCCCGAACTACCTCATCCCCTCGCCCTTCGACCAGCGGCTCATCCTGCGGATTGCGCCGGCCGTTGCGCGCGCGGCCGCCGAAACCGGCGTCGCCATGCGCCCGATTGCCGATTTCGACGCCTATCTCGACCAGCTGAACCGCTTCGTCTGGCGTTCGGGCTTCATCATGAAGCCGATCTTCGCGGCGGCGAAAAATGCCGAGAAGAAGCGCGTGATCTTCGCCGAAGGCGAGGACGAGCGCGTGCTGCGCGCCGCCCAGGTGCTGCTGGAAGAGGAAATCGCCAAGCCCATCCTCATCGGCCGCCCGCAGATCATCGAGACGCGCCTCAAGCGCTACGGCCTGCGCATTCGCCCCGACAGCGATTTCGAGGTCATCAATCCGGAAGACGATCCGCGCTACCGCGACTATGTGGACGACTATTTCCGCATCGTCGGCCGCAAGGGCGTCATCCCGGAAGCCGCGCGCACCATCGTGCGCACCAACCAGACGGTCATCGGTGCGCTGGCCGTCAAGCGCGGCGAGGCCGATGCGCTGATCTGCGGCGTCGAAGGGCGCTATGCCAAGCACCTGCGCGATGTCAGCCAGATCATCGGCAAGAAGCCGGGCGTGCTGGACTTCTCCGGCCTCAGCCTGCTGATCTCCCAGCGCGGCGCGACCTTCTTCACCGATACGTACGTCACCTTCAACCCGACGCCCGAGGAAGTCGCGGAAATGACGGTGATGGCGGCCAAGGAAATCCGCCGGTTCGGCATCACGCCGCGTGCCGCCCTCGTCTCGCACTCGAACTTCGGCTCGCGCGATTCCGACAGCGCCTACAAGATGCGCCGCGCGATGGATATCGTGCGTGAAATCGACCCGACGCTGGAAGCCGATGGCGAAATGCACGGCGATGCCGCGATTTCCGAAACGCTGCGCCAGCGCGTCATGCCGAACTCGACACTGTCGGGCGAAGCCAACCTGCTGGTCTTCCCGAACCTCGACGCCGCCAACATCACGATGGGCGTGGTCAAGACCATGACCGACAGCCTGCATGTCGGCCCGATCCTGCTCGGCGCCGCCCTGCCCGCCCATATCCTGTCGCCGTCGGCCACGTCGCGCGGCGTCGTCAACATGGCGGCACTTGCCGTGGTGGAAGCCTCCTACCCGGATTGATGCCGCAAGCGGCCTATCGAGACGGACGGCCGCCGGCAAACCGGCGGCCGTTTTCGTCAGGACGGTCCCGAAAGGCTGATCCTGCGCGTGATGCCGATCGCTTCCAGAAACGCCGCATCGTGGCTGACGACGACAAGCGCGCCGTCATAGGCCCGCAGGCCCGCCTCCACCGCCTCGATGGAATCGATATCCAGATGGTTCGTCGGCTCGTCCAGCACGAGCAGCGCCGGCGGCTGCCCGGCACCCAGCACGCAGGCGAGACCGGCCCGCAGCAACTGCCCGCCGCTGAGGCTTCCCGCCACCTGCAAGGCCGCATCCGCCCGGAACATGAAGCGCGCCAGGGCCGCCCGGCAGGCATTCTCGTCCGCCCCGGGATTGATCCGCCGGAAATTGTCGCGGATCGACAGGGCCGGGTCGAGCAGGCTCACCCGCTGGTCGAGCAGGGCGAGATCGGTGAAAAGGCGCACGCTGCCCTTCGCCGGTTGCAGGTCGCCCGTCAGCAGCGACAGGAGCGTGGTCTTTCCCGAACCGTTCGGGCCGGTGATGGCGATGCGCTCCGGCCCGGTGACGACGAGGGAGAAATCGCGGATAACCGGTTGCTCCGGCCGGTAACCGGCCGTGACATCCTCCATGCGCAGGACCACCCGGCTTGCCGGCAGGTGCGTCGGCGGCACGCTGACCGTCAGGGGCTGGAGCACTTCGATACGCGCGCGGGCCTTGGCGACGGCGTCGCCCACCTCCGCCTGCCGGCCTTCGGCAAGCCGCGCATTCGCACCGCCCGTCAGCTCGCTGCGCTCCTTCATGGCACCGAGAACGATGCGGGGGATATCGCCCCGCGCCCGCTTGCGGCGGCCGGCACTGTCCCTGCGAGCCTGCCGTTCGGCGATGGCTTGCATGGTACGCGCCACCTCGCCCGCATGCTTTTCCGCATCGGCGAGATCGCGATGGGCTGCGGCCAGTTCGAGCGCCTTGCGCTGCCGATAGGCGCTCCAGTTTCCACCATAGCTGCTGGCGCCGAGCGATGTCAGTTCGACGATGACGTCCATCGTCTCCAGCAATTCGCGGTCATGGCTGACGACCACCGAGCCGGCCCGCCAGCCCGCAAGCAGGTCGAGCACCGCCTGCCGGCCCTCACGGTCGAGATTGTTCGTCGGCTCGTCGAGCAGCAGGAAGTCCGGCTCCTGGAACACCAGGGCCGCAAGCGCCGCCCGGGTACGTTGCCCGCCCGACAAGGCCGAAAGCAGGGTGTCCGGGCCCGCCTGAAGCCCGAGACGCGCGAGCGCGGCTGAAAACCGCACCTCCACGGTCCAGTCGGCATCGGCAAGCGCGTCGGCGTCCGCCTCGCCGCGCTCCGCGCGGGCGATGAGGTCGAGCATATCGGCAATGCCGAAAAGATCGGCGACGGTCTCGCCAGCGGTGACCTGCACGGTCTGGCGCAGCACGCCAAGCGTGCCGTCGACGGTGATGGTCCCCGATTGCGGGACGAAGTCGCCCGTGACGAGCCTGAGCAGCGTCGTCTTGCCGACGCCATTGCGGCCGACAAGGCCGGTGCGCGCGGCGCCGAAGGTCAGGTCGAGATCGGAAAGAAGTGTGTGCCCGTCAGGCGTGGACCACGAGATTTTGGAAAGCGCGATGGAATGCGGCATGGATGCGGATATCCCCGATGACAAAACGAAGTCGATTTGTGGTCGGGTTGAAATCCATGAAGCACCATCCGGTCGGCATTGACGATGGCCGCAATCTAGGGGCTGACCAAGGCGGATGCAAGGCAGGCGGATATCGAGGCCGTTAATCACGAATGCCTGTCGGCGTTGCACTTGTCCCGGTGCGCCCTATGATAAGCTGACGAAGACCGGTTTTCGCCGGCCGTTTCGACATGCTCGAAGATCGATAGGGATCGATACCGTGAAGGGACGCAGTCGCTTCCTGTTTGCCGTCGCAACCGGCCTGTCGCTTCTTTTCTCCGGCGGCACGGCGTTGGCCGACGTGTGCCAGCGCCTGAAAGCGGAACTCGCAGGCCTCCCCAAGGTCGTGGTGGATACCGCGAACGCCCGCAAATACGCTTCCGCCATCGCCCGCCAGAACATCCAGCTGCGGCAGGCCAGGAGCGACCAGCGCCGCCTGCGCTGCTCCAGCGGCAGCATCATCGTGATCGGCGGCGCGAATGCCGATGCCTGCGCCACGCTCGCCACCGTGATCGTCAAGATGGAGCAGAACCTCCAGATCCTCGACAGCAAACGGCGTGACCTGTCGGGTGGCGGCACGTCGAAAGCCAGGCGCAACCAGTTGCTCTCCAGGCTCGAGGCCGAGGGCTGCAACGACGCGAAGGTGACGCCGGTTGCCGCGACCGAGCGCCTGCGCTCGCTCGACGACACGCGCACCCTGCCGCTGGGAACGACGCCCGAAGGCAGCGACCGGCTGCAATTGCGCTCGCTGGGCGGCAATGCCGGGCACGGGAGCCTGCGCACCGTCTGCGTGCGCACCTGCGACGGTGGCTTCTTCCCGATCTCCTCCAACGCGTCGCCGATGGATTTCCGCCGCGACCAGCAGGTCTGCGCCATGATGTGCCCGCAGACCGAGACGGAACTGTTCTACCAGGCGATGGGCCGCGGGCAGGAAACCGAGCAAATGACGTCCACGGTCACCGGCCGCGCCTATGTCGAATTGCAGAACGCCTTCGCCTACCGCACGCGCGATCTCTCCAAGCCCGGCGCCTGCGGCTGCAACCTTTCGGCCTACTATCAGGAAATGATCAAGCGCGAAAAGGCGGCCGGCGGGGAGACGACGACGGAAACGGCGCCCGATGGCGGGGCCGGCTCCGTAAGCACGATCCACACCCTGCCCCGCAAGGAAGAGGCGAAGGTTCCGGTCAAGGCTGCCGAGCGCGATTACGACCCGTCCAAGCAAAAGGTGCGCACGGTCGGCCCGGCCTTCCTGCCGGAAAACGAATCCGCGATCGACCTCGGCCGCCCGGCCGGTGCCGACGTCAACTGACGTCCGGCCAGCGCTCCTCGAAGACCAGTTCCTCCAGCGGCAGGCGCTGCCGCCAGCCCTTCACGGCCAGCTCCGGTTCACCATAGAGCTGATCGACGAAACCGACGCACAGCCAGGCGACGATCTCGATATGGTCAGGAATGCCGAGGATCGCGCGGATATCGCTATCGTGAAAGATGCTGACCCAGCCGACGCCCACCCCTTCCGCCCGCGCCGCAAGCCAGAGGTTCTGCACGGCACAGACGGTGGAATAGACATCCATGCGCGGATTGTGCGTTCGCCCCAGCACGACGGACCCTGCCCGTGTCGGATCGCAGGTCACGCAGATGGACAGCGGTGCCTTCAGGATGCCTTCGAGCTTCAGCGCGCGATAGCGTGCCTGCCGTTCGCCGGAAAACATCGCCTGCGCCTCGGCATTGGCTTTCAGGAAGGCCGCATGCACCGCCTGCCGGGTGGGCAGGTTACGCACGAGAAGGAAGTTCCACGGCTGCATGAAGCCGACCGACGGCGCATTGTGCGCCGCCTGCAACAGCCTGCGGACCAGATCGTCCGGCAAGGGATCGGGCAGGAACTGGTCGCGCACGTCGCGGCGTGTTTCGATGGCGCGGTAGACGGCCTGCCTCTCCTCACATGGAAAGGCATCCGCCCGGACCAGAGGGTCCCACGGTTCGGTTCGCATCGTCATCTCCCCAACAATGCGCAAAACCTGCCGCCGTCCGCGCGGTTCGGTCTATCTCGCCAGGCCGGTCTTCTGACTTCGGTTCACACGGCCTCGCCCTGCCTTCCCGGTTGAACAACCAGTGGCAAAACCCTGAATCGATTCAAGGTTTTATGGACAAGCCATCCCCGTCACAGCGTTGGGCACGTACCGGACCTGGGTTTCCCCGCACCGGTTTCCCGATTCTCCCGCAAGCGGGCACCTGACGGCCGGATTGTGCACGGCACGGCCGAACGATCAAGCCCGCAACACGAAATCTGCCGAAAGTCGCAAGCGGGCAGTCGCCCGTCTCGCTACCCCCGGTCGCGGAAGCGGTTGGTGATGGGGTAGCGACGGTCGCGGCCGAAGTTCTTGCGGGTGATCTTCACGCCGGGCGCCGACTGGCGGCGCTTGTATTCGGCGATATAGAGCAGGTGTTCGATCCGGTGGACGGTCGCCGCGTCGTGGCCGCGCGCCACGATCTCCTCCGTGCTCATCTCCAGCTCGACGAGGCATTCGAGGATGTCGTCGAGCACCGGATAGGGTGGCAGGGAATCCTGGTCGGTCTGGTTCGGCCGCAACTCTGCGGACGGCGCCTTGTCGATGATGTTGTGCGGGATCACCTCGCCGGTCGGGCCCAGCGCGCCCGGCGGCACATGCTGGTTGCGCCAGCGCGACAATGCGTAGACCTGCATCTTGTAGAGGTCCTTGATCGGGTTGAACCCGCCGTTCATGTCGCCGTAGAGCGTGGCATAACCAACCGACATTTCCGACTTGTTGCCCGTCGTGACCACCATCGAGCCGAACTTGTTCGAAATCGCCATCAGGATCGTGCCGCGCGTGCGGCTTTGCAGGTTTTCCTCGGTGATGCCTTCTTCCGTGCCCTCGAAGGTCTCCGACAGTGCCGAAAGGAAGCCGGTCACGGGCGCCTCGATCGGCACAATGTCGTAACGGCAGCCCAGCGCCTTCGCGCAATCGGCGGCGTCCTTGAGCGAATCCTCCGACGTGTAGCGGTATGGCAGCATCACGCAGCGCACGCGCTCCTCGCCCAGCGCATCGACGGCGATGGCTGCGCAGATCGCGGAATCGATGCCGCCGGACAGGCCGAGCAC
The DNA here is from genome assembly GCF_009826875.1 of Shinella sp. AETb1-6. Taxonomy (NCBI): domain Bacteria; kingdom Pseudomonadati; phylum Pseudomonadota; class Alphaproteobacteria; order Hyphomicrobiales; family Rhizobiaceae; genus Shinella; species Shinella sp. AETb1-6. Next base: position 44,688 of record NZ_WUMM01000001.1, read on the forward strand.
GACATTCTTGAAGCCGTTCTTGTTGACGTAGTCGCGGAAGCCGAGCAGGCAGGCGCGGTAATCCGCTTCCTCGCGCTCGGGAATGTGCGACACCGGGCCGCCGTCGCAGGCCCAGCCGTCGCCGTGCCGCTTCCACGTCGTGAGCGCGATGGTCTCCTCGAACTGGCTCATCTGGAAGGCCAGTGTCTTGTCGGCGTTGAAGGCGAAGCTCGCGCCGTCGAAGACAAGCTCATCCTGCCCGCCAAGCTGGTTGGCATAGAGGAGCGGCAGTCCGGTCTCGATGACCTGCTTCAGCACGACCTGGTGGCGGATATCGACCTTGCCGCGATAATAGGGCGAGCCGTTCGGCGACAGCAGGATTTCCGCGCCGCTTTCCGCCAGCGTCTCGCACACGCCGAGTTCGCCCCAGATGTCCTCGCAGATCGGAATGCCGAGGCGCACGCCGCGGAAGTTCACCGGTCCCGGCATCGCGCCCTGGTCGAAGACGCGCTTCTCGTCGAATTCACCATAGTTCGGCAGGTCCACCTTGTCGCGCACGGCGATGACCTTGCCCGCATCCAGAACGGCGATGGCATTGTAGCGGCCGGTCTCGTCCTGCCGCGGAAAACCGATGATGACGCCCGGGCCGCCATCCGCCGTGTCGGCGGCGAGATCCTCGACGGCGCGGTGGCAGGCCTTCAGAAAGGCCGGCTTCAGCACGAGATCCTCCGGCGGATAGCCGGAGATGAAGAGTTCCGTCAGCAAAAGCAGGTCGGCGCCCTGCGTTGCGGCGTCCGCACGCGCGGCGCGCGCCTTGGCCAGATTTCCGGCCACATCGCCAACCGTCGGGTTCAATTGCGCGACAGCAATGCGCAGCGTCGTCTTTTCAGTCTCGGAAGTCATCTCTGCGGACCCGTCTCCTCTTGTGTCCGATCGTGCAGCCGCACGCTCGGACGGTCGCAAGCTCTTTAGAACATACCGCGCACTTTTGGAATGAACAGCCGCACCGATTGAAAACAACGGGATGCAAACCCGGTTCGCCCGCATGCGGCGCTCCACCATTGCTGCGCGGCAACAGACTGAACCAAAGCGTATGGGCAACGTTAAAGGAAGCGTTCATCTCCTGTTCAAGATGACATCCATATGACAGAGAGACGAAAGTTTTGTGAAATCGGAGAAGGCCTTGGCCCTGTTAACGACCGCAGCGGTGGCAGTCGAAGCCACGGAGAAACGCACCGACAGGATAGGCTTTCTCACGCGCCATGCCAAGACGCTGGCGGTTTTTCGGTCGCTCACCGTGTCGGGCATCCTGGCGCTCGCAACCGTCGTCGCCATCGAGCTCATCACGCGCGGTTCCGTCCAGCAGACCTATGCCTACCTCACCAATCTCCAGCAGCCCGGCTGGACGACGACGGGCGTGTTCTTCCTGCTCTATCTCGCACTGGATGCGCTGATCGGGCGGCAGCACAAGGCCGTGCTGCTGGTCTCGCCGCTCGTTATCCTGATGGGCGTGATTTCGCAGCAGAAACAGGTCTTCCTTACAGATCCTCTCTACCCGACCGACCTGCTGTTCGGGCGCCAGATCCTCGAACTGATGCCCGTGCTGGTGCAGGACCGTCCGTGGACGGCGGCTGCCCTTGCGCTTGCCGTCGCGGTAGGCATGGCCGGCCTCATCGCCCTGTGGATCTTCGCCTGGCGCCGCTTCCGTCCGCTGACCCGCAAGGAACGCCTGGCGCGCCTGGCGCTTGCGGTGCCGCTGCTGGCCGGCTTCGCCTCCATCATGGATTACAACGAGTTCTCCTGGATGCGTGACCGCCTGAAAGTCTTCCCCATCATGTGGGATCAGGCGGAGAACTATCGCCACAACGGCTTCATGATGGCCTTTGCCATCAACCTGCCCATGGCCAATGTGCAGGCCCCCGCGGGCTACATGGTCGATGCCATCGACAAGATTCCATCCAAACCTCTGCCTGCCGGCACCTCCCATCGCACGAAGCCCGACGTCATCGTCGTCATGAGCGAGTCGCTCTGGGATCCGACACGGCTGGAAACCGTGAAGCTTTCCGCCGACCCGATGCCGGTCATCCGCGAAAACGAGGGCGGCAACGTCTTCTCGCCGGAATTCGGCGGCCTCACCGCCAATGTCGAATTCGAGGCGCTGACGGGCTTCTCCAACGCCTTCCTGCCCACGGGCAGCATTCCCTACCAGCAGTATATCCGCAAGCCGATCCCGTCGCTCGCCACCTTCTTCCGAGCCGAAGGGTATACGGCGCGCGCCATCCATCCGTTCTCGGGCTGGTTCTGGAACCGCTCCAGCGTCTACAAGGCCTTCGGTTTCGAGACCTTCAAGGATGCCGACAAGATGCCGCCTTTGGCCAAGCGTGGCAACTTCACATCCGACGAGGCGCTGACGAAGGAAATCATCCGTCAGGCCGATATGCAGGAAGACCCGTTCTTCTTTTTTACCGTCACGCTCCAGGGCCATGGCCCCTATGATGACGGCCGTTACGCGAAGACCGATATCGGTGTCGAGGGCACGCTCGATCCGCGCAGCGAGCGCATGCTGGCAAGCTATGCCCAGGGTGTGAAGGAAGCCGACGACAGCCTCAAGATGTTGATGGACTGGGCAAAGGAACGCGACCGCGAAACGATCATCGTCGTCTTCGGCGATCATCTTCCACCGCTCAACACCGTCTACCAGAATTCCGGCTACATGAAGGGCGTCACCGCCTCGCGTAAAGGTACGCCCGAACAGATGAAGAAGGAACACGAGACCCCGCTCGTCGTCTGGTCCAACAAGACCGGCGCCGAGAAGGATATCGGCACGATCAGCCCGGCGTTCCTCTCCTACTACATCCTCAAGGAAGCAGGCTTCGAGCACCCCTACTACACGGGCTTCCTCGGCGCCGTGCACGACAAGCTGCGCGTCATCGACCGCTACATGCTGATCGATGCGAAGGGCAAGGCGACGACGGACTGGTCGCGCAAGAAGACGATCGACCCGCTGGTGCGCGATTTCCGCTTCCTGCAGCACGACATCATGTTCGGCAAGCAATACGGTCTGGAACGCTTCTTCGATTCCCATGCGGAACTGATGAGCGCGGGCTACTGATTTTCGCCGGAAAAGCGCTAGGTTAGGCTTCGATTCGCTTTCCCGGAGCCGCCCCATGAAAACGCTAGACGATGCCGCGCAGGTCCTCTTCGGCAAGCCCGCCGAGGAGCTGGACGAGACCGAACGCCAGGTCCTTATGAATTCGCGCGCCGGGCGCATCCTCGCCGAGGATACCAACGCGGCCTACGAGTCCAAACAATCGCTCGGCGAGCGCGTCGCCGATACCATCGCCCGCGTCGGCGGGTCCTGGACCTTCATCATCGGCTTCCTCGTCTTCCTCCTCGTCTGGACGGTCCTCAACACCATCATCCTCAGCCGCGAGGCCTTCGACCCCTACCCCTTCATTTTCCTCAATCTCGTCCTGTCCATGCTGGCCGCCTTGCAGGCGCCGATCATCATGATGTCGCAGAACCGCCAGGCCATGCGCGACCGTTTCGCGGCGTCGAAGGACTATGAGGTCAACCTGAAGGCGGAAATCGAACTGATGGCGCTTCATCACAAGATCGACACGCACTTCCTCAACGAGATCGCCGCCTTGAAGATGGAAGTGCTGCGCCTGCACGACGCGCTGCGGCAGCGGGACTGACAACCAGCCTCAACCTGTGGTGCGCGCCACGTCCAAAAAGCAATCTATAGGAGAAATTAAGACTTTCGATGCACGATAAACGTGCATCCCTCCCGGATGCGGAAATGCCTGACCGCCGACCATCCCACGGAGGAGATGTCATGCACGCCCTCGCCCGTCTGTCGAAAGACCGCGCCGGCACCTCGGCGCTGGAATTCGCGATCATCGCGCCGCTGTTCTTCCTGGCGCTCTTCACGATGATCGCCTACGGCATCTATCTCAGCGTAACCCACTCGGTGCAACAGATCGCGGCGGACGCCGCACGCACCGCGGTGGCCGGCCTCAATCCGGCGGAGCGCGTCATGCTGGTCAACCGCTATCTCGACGCCTCGCGTTTCGACTATTCCTTCATCAACAGGGCAAAGATGCACGTCGTCGTCGCAGACGATCCGGGCAACCCCGACCAGTTCACGGTGACCATCGCCTACGATTCGAGCGACCTGCCGATCTGGAAGCTCTTCACCTTCGCCCTGCCGCAGGAAGAGATCCGCCGCTACGCGACGGTGCGCGTGGGGGGCATGTGAAATGGACCGTCTTCCCTTCTTGAAAGACCGCGCGGGCAATATCGGCACGCTCGCGGCCCTCAGCCTGCCGCTGATGGTGTTCTCGCTCGCGCTCGGCGTGGACTTCGGTTACCTCACGGTGCAACAGCGCGCGCTTCAGGCCGATGCCGATCTCGCCGCCATCGCCGCCGCCTCGAATGTTATGGAAGCCGAGAAGGCCACGGCCGCCTTCTTCTCGCTCAACCGCGTGCCCGCCAATGTCACGGGCAGGAACGGCCTGTCCTTCCCGGCCGACCCATCGCTCGACCTCGGCAAGACGACGGTTGCCGAGGCCACGGTCGAGCGCGGCCGCTACGTCGCCGACCCGGACCTGCTGCCGCAGGATCGCTTCACGCCGTCGACGACGGATGCGGATGCGGCGCGGGTGCAGCTAACGCGCCCGGCAGACCTCTTCGTCGCCTCGATGTTCATGCCGCGTTCGCCCGTGCTTTCGGCGACGGGTGCGGCTTCGCGCACCAAGACAGCCGCCTTCTCGATCGGAACCCGGCTCGCAAGCCTCAACGACGGCATCCTCAACGCACTGCTCGGCAAGCTTCTCGGCACCAACCTGTCCTTGAAGGTCATGGATTACCGCGCGCTCGTCGATACCGACATCGCCGTCCAGCCGTTCCTCAAGGCCGTCGCGACAAAGCTCAATCTGACGGCCGGGACCTATGAAGACGTGCTGAACGCCGGCATCACCATGCCGGAACTATTGGCATCCATGCGCACGGTGCAAGGCCTGTCGAGCACCGTCAATTCGGCTCTGCGCGCCCTTGAGCAGGCAACGAGCAAGAGCAAGGTCAAGCTGCCGCTTTCCCGCATTCTCAACCTCGACCCGAAGAAGGGCATCGCGGTGGCAACGGGCGGCGACTGGGATATGTCGGTCAATGCCATGCAGATCGTGTCCGCCGGTGCGGCCCTTGCCAACGGCACGAACCAGGTGGCGCTCGACCTCGGTGCGGGCGTGCCGGGCCTCGCCGGCGTCAAGGTGGCTCTCGCCATCGGCGAGCCGCCGGTGGAAACGCCGGCCCACCGCCTCGGCGCCCCCGGCAGCGCGGTGCGCAGCGCCCAGACGCGCCTTGCCGTCGAGGTCGGTGTCGACGGACTTGCGGCCCTCGCCGGCATCCGCATAAAGCTGCCGCTCTATGTGGAAGTGGCAGCCTCAGAGGCGAAGCTTGCCGATATCCGCTGCCTCGGCGGCACCACGGCCAATGCCAACGTCACCATCGACGCCGTGCCGGGGCTTGCCGAAATCGCGATCGGCGCCGTCGATCCGTCCGTGCTTTCCAACTTCTCCACCGAGCCGCGCGTCAAGAAGGCCCGGATCGTCGATTCCGGCCTGGTCAACATCGATGCCATCGCCCATGTCGAAGCCCAGAACCTGACGAAAAGCAGGATCACCTTTTCGCCGACGGAGATCGCCGCCCGCGCCACGAAAACCGCCTCGACGCGCGATGCCCTCACCTCGATCACGAAGTCCCTGCTGGAAAATCTCGATCTCGACATCCAGGTCTTGTTCCTCACGATCGGCACGCCGAAGGTGCTGACCGCAGCACTGGCCGCAACGCTCGGCGCGGTGACGCCAGCCATCGACGACCTGCTCTACAATCTGCTGCTGGTCGTCGGCGTTCGCATCGGCGAGGCCGATATCCGCGTAACGGGCGTGCGCTGTCAGCGTCCTGCCCTGGTGCAGTAAGAACGGCTCACCGCGCGGCGTCGTAGCGCGGCGCGTCGCCCTCGATTTCGTAGTAATCGCCCTTGTCGGCACAGAAGATATGCTTGCCGATGGCCAGTCCCGTCGGCAGGTCGAAAGCACCGACCATGATGGATATGTTGTCCGATCCATCGCCCTTCCAGAACAGCGCCGAGCCGCAGATGCGGCAGAAGCCGCGGCTCGCCGCCTCGCTCGCCCGGTACCAGGTCACGCTCTCGCCACCCTCGACCTCCAGCCGGTCGTCGCTCACATTGGTCGCCGCGTAGAAATGCCCGGTCTGGCGGCGGCACTGGCTGCAATGGCATGCCGTCACCGCGCGCAACGGACCGGAGGTGCGAAACCGCACCGCGCCGCAAAGACAATGTCCCGTGTGGACTTCGCTCATGTCCTTCTTCCCCTGGCAGGCGCAGCGCGCAAATGAAAACCGGGCCAGCTTGTCCAGCTGGCCCGGTCCTGTCAATTTCACATTCCTGAATGCTTCCATCAGCCCCGCTCATCGAGGGGAACCGAAGCAAGAACGAAAGGCGATCAGCCGTTCACGACCATGCGCTTTTCATCGCGGCCGCCCTTCATGCGCTCGGCAAGAAGGAAGGCGAGTTCGAGCGCCTGGTCGGCGTTGAGGCGCGGATCGCAATGCGTGTGGTAGCGATCGGCGAGATCGTCACCCGACAGCGCACGCGCGCCGCCGGTGCATTCCGTCACGTCATTGCCGGTCATCTCGATGTGGATGCCGCCGGGATGCGTGCCTTCCGAACGATGGATCTGGAAGAAGCTCTCGACTTCCGACAGGATGCGCTCGAACGGACGCGTCTTGTAGTTGTTGAGCGTGATCGTGTTGCCGTGCATCGGATCGCAGGACCAGACGACCTTCTTGCCCTCGCGCTCGACGGCGCGGATGAGCTTCGGCAGGTTGTCGGCGACCTTGTCATGGCCGAAGCGGCAGATCAGCGTCAGGCGGCCGGCCTCATTCGACGGGTTGAGCAGGTCGATCAGCTCCAGCAGGCCATCGCCGGTCAGCGACGGGCCGCACTTGAGGCCGAGCGGGTTCTTGATGCCGCGGCAATATTCGATATGCGCGTGATCGGCCTGGCGCGTGCGGTCGCCGATCCAGATCATGTGGCCGGAGGTCGCGTACCAGTCGCCCGAGGTGGAATCGACACGCGTCAGCGCCTGCTCGTAGCCGAGCAGCAGCGCCTCGTGGCTGGTGAAGAAATCCGTCTCGCGCAGGTTCGGATGGTTCTCCGAGGTGATGCCGATGGCCTTCATGAAGTCCATCGTCTCGGAAATCCGGTCGGCGAGCTTGCGGTAACGCTCGGCCTGCGGGCTATCCTTCACGAAGCCGAGCATCCACTGGTGCACGTTGTCGAGATTGGCGTAGCCGCCCATCGCGAAGGCACGCAGCAGGTTCAGCGTCGCAGCCGACTGGCGGTAGGCCATGATCTGGCGTTCCGGGTTCGGAATGCGGGCTTCCTCGGTGAATTCGATGCCGTTGATGATGTCGCCACGGTAGGACGGCAGCGACACGTCACCCTGCTTTTCGATGCCGGACGAGCGCGGCTTGGCGAACTGGCCGGCGATACGGCCGACCTTCACCACCGGCTGCTGGGCGCCGAAGGTCAGGACCACGGCCATCTGGAGGAAGGCGCGGAAGAAGTCGCGGATCGTATCGGCACCGTGTTCGGCGAAGCTCTCGGCGCAATCGCCGCCCTGCAGCAGGAAGCCCTTGCCTTCTGCGACATTGGCGAGCGATGCCTTGAGGCGACGTGCCTCACCGGCGAAGACGAGCGGCGGAAACTTCGCGAGGCGCTCTTCGGTCGCCGCCAATGCGGCGAGATCGGGATATTCCGGAACCTGCTGGATGGGCTTCTGCCGCCAGCTGTTCGGGGTCCAATTCTGTGCCATGATACTCACCTGTCCTGAAGCGCCCGAAACCGGCGGGCGCCTCTCCGTTTGAAGATGCGGGCTTATAAACCGTTAGATGGTTCTTGCATAGCCGCAGTTCCAGCGCCTGCAATGCAATTGCGACGGCTGCGCCATCCCGGTAACAGGCGGTAAAGCACAGAATATCGAAGCGGCGTTGCCTGTCAGCGACGTCGAGACACTTCGGACGCGAATATCCATCTGGAAACAGGACTTTGTCTCGATTTCAACCGTTGCCGCCTGCGGGCGGCGGCCATGCGGCCGAACAGAGTGTTCACCCATTGCAGGCCCCGCCACTCCACCCGCTCGAGCGGATCGGCCAGGCTCTTGCGTCTCGTTTCATGCGACATGGCCTCCTGCCGGTCGAAGGCGATCATCCATTCCGGGCTCATGACAAACTCCTGTCTTGATGTCCGTCATGAGGTAGCGGCTGGCGCCCGCGCTTCGTAGATGCACGAATGAAACGCCCGTTTCACCGGCGAGCGATGCCGAGCGGCGCAATTTGCGCTAAGAAGGGTGGTGTGAAGAGGGAACGGGAATGTCGGAAGTCGACTGGAGCGATCTGCAGCTTTTCTTTCATGTCGCAGCCGAAGGCGGCCTTGCGGGCGCAGCAGCGATAACCGGCATCAGCGCGCCGACGATCGGGCGGCGCATGCTGGCGCTGGAGCGCTCCATGGGCCGCACGCTGTTCGTCCGCAGCCAGCAGGGCTACCGGCTGGCGCCGGATGGCGCCGTGCTGTTCGAGCATGTGCAGACCATCCGCCGCACGACGGCCGACATCACCCGCTGGCACGGCGATGCCTTCACGCTGCCCATCGTGTCGGTCGCCGGCAATATCTGGCTGGCCGGCTTCGTCGCCGACAACCTCGCCGAACTCAGGAGCAGGGATGACGGCTTCCGGCTGTGCTGCAAGCTGCTGTCGGCCATCGGGGATCTCACCCATCGCCACAGCATGATCGCGCTTCTCCACGATGCGCCCAGGACCGGCAATGTCGCCGTGCGCAAGTCCGTCGACGTCGCCTATGCGGTCTATCGCGCGGCCGGTGCCGTTCCGGGCGACGCGCTGCCCTGGATATCGATCGGCACGGAGGTTGCCATATCGGAGCCGGAGAAATGGGTGTTCCGCCACCACGAGAACCAGATCCACACCTGGACGAACGCGCCCGATATCCTGGCCCGGCTGATTGCCGGCGGCGCGGGGCGCGGCGTGCTGCCGACCTTCGTGGGAGATGCCCTGCCGGCGCTCGCGCGCGACGGCGATCCGATCGAGGCACTCACCCATCCCCTCTGGCTGGCCGTCAACGACGACGACCGCCATCGCCCGGAAATGCGCCTGGCGCTCGACCGGCTCGCGGCTCTGTTCAAGCGCCATGAGGATCGCTTCGCGGGCCGCCTGTCGGCTGCGAAACCGGCGGCCCTCAGATCCGCTGGCCGTTCCTGACGCGGTAGCTCGGCTGGTACATCGTCACCAGCTCCTCCGACGCTGTCGGGTGCACCGCCATCGTGCGGTCGAAATCGTCCTTGGTCACGCCGGCCTTCAGCGAAATGCCGAGCAGCTGCGCCATCTCGCCGGCTTCATGACCGAGGATATGCGCGCCGATCACCTTGCGGTCGGCGGCATTGACGACGAGCTTCATGATGGTCTTTTCCTGTCGGCCCGAAAGCGTGGCCTTCATCGGCCGGAATTCGGCGCGGTAGATTTCAAGGTCGTCGAACCTCTTCGCCGCCTCTTCTTCGCTGAGGCCCACCGTGCCGATTTCCGGCTGGGAGAACACGGCGGTGGCGATCAGGTCATGGTCGGGAGAGACCGGGTTGCCGCGGAACTCCGTCTCGATGAAGCACATGGCCTCATGGATGGCGACGGGGGTGAGCTGCACGCGGTCGGTCACGTCGCCCAGCGCGAAGATGCCGGGCACGTTTGTCCGTGAATAGTCGTCAACGATGATCGCGCCGCGCTCATCCGTCTTCACGCCCACCGTTTCCAGCCCAAGGCTGCCCGTGTTGGGCGCGCGGCCCAGCGCCAGCATCACCTGATCGACATGCAGCGTCTCGCCCGCCTTGGTCGTGACCGTGCGGCGCCCGTCCGCCGCCTCCGCGACGTCGATGATGAGGTCCTCGCACAGGACGCGGATGCCCTTGGCGATCATCGCCGACTGTAGGCCCTGGCGCATGTCCTGGTCGAAGCGCGAGAGGATCTGCTTGCCGCGATAGATCAGCGTCGTCTCGACGCCGAGCCCGTGGAAGATGTTGGCGAATTCGACCGCGATATAGCCACCGCCGGTGATGACGATGGATTTCGGCATTTCCGGCAGGTCGAAGGCTTCGTTGGAGGTGATGCACAGCGCGTGTCCCGGCAGGTCGGGATGCGGCGTCGGATGCCCGCCGACGGCAATCAGGATACGCTCGGCCGTCACCTCTTCACCGGTGGCCGTCAGGCGCACCGTGTTCGGTCCGACCAGAACGGCGCGCGTGGCGAGGATCGTCGCCGCCGCATTGTCCAGTCCCTTGCGGTAGAGCCCTTCGAGGCGGGTGATTTCCTTCTCCTTGGCCGCCACAAGCGCCTTCCAGTCGAAGGTGCTCTCGCCCACCGTCCAGCCGAAGCCGGCGGCATCCTCGAAATGCTCGGGAAACTGCGACGCATAGACATAGAGCTTCTTCGGTACGCAGCCACGAATGACGCAGGTGCCGCCGAAGCGGAATTCCTCGGCAATCGCCACCTTCTTGCCCATGCTCGCGGCCAGGCGCGCGCTGCGCACACCGCCGGAGCCGCCACCGATGACAAAGAGGTCGTAATCGAAAGCCGTCATGGGGATCTCCTGCGGACGTGGCCGGACGATGGCGTTGAGAACGGCCGGCGAATCCACGGCCTTGCGTGCCTCCCATATAGGTGCAGCCAGCACAAAAGTGAAAGCCCGTCGTCTCCATCGAAGACGTTGTTCGCAACCGCGCGATTCTCGCCCGACGGCAGGCCGTCCAACGCTATTTTCATTTACCGAATGTGAGGCAACACTTAAAAGAGATATCGCTCAATCGTGGGCTGAACGGATGACAAAAATGTCAAAATCGAAACTGATGGCAATCTCTTCCGCGGCACTGTTCCTGGTTGCCGGCGCTGCCTCTGCCGAAGATCTCGTCTTCAACCTGAAGAACGGCACGAATTCCGTGCTCACCCGCTTCCACACCTCACCGGTCGGCGTCGACAAATGGGAAGAGGATGTGTTCGGTCAGGACGTGCTCAATCCCGGTGAAACGATCGAAATCACCATCGCAGACGGCCGCGACGTCTGCGAATACGATATGCGCTTCGAATTCTCTGAAGATTCCGACCTCGACACGACCACCGACACGCAGAACCTCTGCGAACTCGGCGAATACACGATCCACGAATAGGCCGATCCGGACCGCCATGCCCGGCGACGGAATGAAAAAGGCGGCCCAGGGCCGCCTTTTTTGTCTTACTGCTGCGGCTGTTGCGCGCCGCCCTCGGCGGGAGCGGCGGCACCGATCGTGGCGTCCAGCTTCTTGCCGCTTTCCGTCTGCAGGTCGCGGCTGACGCCGGCGGCCCAGATTTCGGCGGCCTTCATGACTTCGCGCGTCGCGATCGGGCCATCCGACAGGAGCTTCTTGCCGACAGGCGAGGAATAGAAATCCGCGATGGCCTTCAGTTCGTCCTGCGTGAACGTCTTGGCGTAAATCGTGGCCGCTTCCTTTTCGAGATCGGCGCGGCGCGGAGCAAGGGCAATCGCCTGCTCATCGACGACGGTGTTGATCTCGGCCTCGAAGTTGGGCGAAGCCTGCACGAAGGTCGCCTTCACGCGAGCGGCAAGGCTCGGAAGGATGTTGTCGAAACCGCTCGTCGCGCCGATGGCGTCGATGGCGGCGCGGGCGGCCTTGATCTGGTCGTCCGTGACGTCCTGCGCCTTGGCGGCGCCGGCAAGGCTGGCCGAAACGATAAGGGTCACTGCGAGGGTGCGGCCGAAACCAGCAAATTTGGACATGTGGTCTTTGCTCCTGTCTATTCTTTCGCCGTCAGCGTGCGTGCTCCCGCGGGTCCCGCGATGACGGCCAGCGACGCTATATTGATGAAGAGGCCGTGTTCGACGACTCCGGGTATGTCGTTGAGGTTTCTTGCGAGCGCATCTGCATCAGGAATGCGGCCAAAAGATGCGTCGAGAATGTAGTGCCCGCCGTCCGTGGTGAAGGTGCCGTCGCCGGACGCGCGAAGATCGATTGCGCCGGAAAGGCCCAGGCGCGTCGCGAGTTTTTCGATGGCGATACGCGTGGCGACGAGGCCGAACGGATTGACCTCGATCGGCAGTTTGAAGGCGCCGAGCGTCTCGACGACCTTGCTTTCGTCGGCAATGACAATCATGCGCCGGGAGGCGCAGGCGACGATCTTCTCACGCAGCAGCGCGCCGCCGCCGCCCTTGATCAGGCGCAGCCGGCCGTCGACTTCATCGGCGCCGTCGATGGTCAGATCCAGTTCCGGCAGTTCGTCGAGCGACTTCAACGGCACGCCGAGCTCCAGGCAGAGCCGCGCGGTGCGCTCGGATGTGGGAACGCCCTCGACGCGCAGGCCGCCCGCGACCTTCTCGGCCAGCAGCCGCACGAACGCCTCGGCGGTCGACCCCGTGCCGATGCCCAGGCGCATGCCGTCTTCCACATGCGCCAGTGCGGCTTCCGCCGCCTTGATCTTCATTTCACGGGCGTCCATGCCCCCCAACTCCCTGAACGTTGCACGCCGGCGCGCGCGCGGCACCGGAATTCCGGTGAGACACTTACACGCCCCGCCCGGCAAACGAAAGTCAAAAACGCCGCAAGTCCCGGACCGAAAAGGCGATTGCAAAAGCGCCTCCCCTCGCTTACCGGAAAGACCTCGTCCGCTCTGTCCCGCAAGGCTTGCCATGACCTCTTCTCTCGTTGTCTTCGATCTCGACGGTACGCTCATCCACACCGCGCACGACCTCGTGGCCAGCCTCAACCACACGATCGGCCTGAGGGGGCTCGATCCCGTCACCTATGACGACCTGACCCATCTCGTCGGCCATGGCGGCGTGGTGATGATCAAGCGCGCCTTCGCGCTTCGCGGTCGAGCCGTTTCCGATGACGAGTTGCAGGAGATGCTTGGCGTCTTCGTCGATCATTACGGCAATGCCATGCCGGGCGTCTCCGCGCCCTATCCCGGCCTGGTCGAGGCAATGGATCGCCTGGCGGATGCCGGCCACCGGCTCGCCGTCTGCACGAACAAGATGGAAGGCCTTGCGCGCCGCCTGCTCGACGGCCTCGGCCTCACGGACCGCTTCGCGGCCATCACCGGCGGCGACACGTTTGCCGTGCGCAAGCCGGAAGCCGAGCACCTGCTGGGCACGGTGCGCCAGGCCGGCGGCGATCCGGCGCGCACCGTCATGATCGGCGACAGCCTCAACGACATCCTCGTCGCCCGCAACGCCCGCGTGCCCTCCATCGGCGTGCCCTTCGGCTATTCCGATGTGCCGGTGGCCACGCTTGAGCCGACCCATGTCATCGCTCATTTCGACGAGCTGACGCCCGCGCTCGTGGAACAGCTTCTGGCGCGCTGAGCCCGCAGAAAACCATCCAGTTCAACGAAAAAGGCGCCCTTGCAGGCGCCTTTCTGTTTCGATCGAGGCGTGACGCTCAGGCGCCGGCCTGACGCGCCTTCTGCGTCGCCGCGAAGGCCTTGCGCATATAGTCGTCGCGCCCGTAGACGTCGTCGAAATACTCGACCACGCCGTCCTTGTTCGGCCAGGCGGTGAAGTAGGCGATGTAGATCGGGATGTCCGCCTTGACGTTGAGCGCCTTGTTGCGGCCGGCGGCGATCTCCTTGCCAACCTCTTCCTCGCTCACGCCCAGCACGGCGGCCGCCATCTTGCGGGGCTCGGCAAGGCGCACGCAGCCATGGCTCAGCGCACGCATGTCCTTTTTGAAGAAGCTCTTCGACGGTGTGTCGTGCATGTAGATGGCGTGGCTGTTCGGGAAGAGGATCTTCAGTTCGCCGAGCGCATTGTCACCGCTCGGCGGCTGGCGAACGGAAATGCCCGACGTCGAGCCGTACCAGTTGACCGATGACGAAGGAACCGCCCGCCCGCCGACGGCCACTTCATAGCCCATGCGGTCGAGATAGTTCGGGTCGTTGCGCAGCTTCGGCAGCATCTCGTTGATGATGATCGACTGCGGCACGCCCCAATAGGGATTGACCTCGACGGTCTGCACCTTGTCTTCGAAGAAGTAGGTCTGGTTCGACTTGGAGCCGACGACCGTGCGCATCGAGAACTTTTCCGAACCGCCTTCGTAGTAATAGACCTGGAAAGCCGGCTGGTTGATGAAGACGTGCCGCGCACCGAGATCGACCGGCAGCCAGCGCGCCTGCTCCAGCGCAACCTCCACCTTGGCGATCTTGTCGGCAACCGAATCACCGCCGGTCAGCAGACGGATGGACGCCTTGCCGACGATGCCGTCGGGCTTCAGGCCATGCTCCTTCTGGAAGGCCTCGACGAGCGACACCAGTTCCGGCGTGTATTCGGGCGTGCCGGCATAGGTGGCGATCGTCACGGAATGGTCGGTCTTCAGCGCGTCGGACCCGTGCTTGACGATGCCCTTCACGATATTGGCGAGTTCCGGATTGCTCTGGCCGGGCTTCAGCAAAGTACCATCGGCGATGACGACACGGTCTTCACCGCCCGTCTCGGCCTTGAGGCGGGCAAGCTCGTCCTTCAGCGCCTGGAAGTCGGCGCTCTGCGGCGAGCGGCTTTCGAGATATCCCTTGACGTTGCTGCTCATCGAGACGTTCTTCAGCGCCGCGACGAGGTTGACGTCCTTGCGCTTGAAGTCGTGGTAGCCGGAGATGCGATTGGGATCGATGCGGCCGCGCACGGCGTCCTGCACGTAGCTGGCGACGGCCGAGGACAGCGCGATCTCGAAGGTGGCGAGCTCGGCATAGCGCGCGTTCATGTCAGCGCCGTCGAAAGTCTCGGCCGGGATCTTCACGGCATAATCCCACGGATCGAGCCCGACGGATGCGGCATCCGCCAGCACCGCGATCGCGGCCTTCGCCTTGTCGTTGATGCCGGTGCCGTCGATCCAGACGAATTTGTGGTAATCGCTATAGAAGGTCTCGACAGCCTTCGCGGCATCCGGATTGGTGCGCACGTCGACATTCGCGAAGGCCGCACGGATGCCCGCATCGCCTGCCGGCGCGATATCGGCCGAAATCGAGCTCGTGACGACCGGATCGGCCAGCTTGTCGACGCCGACACGCTTCAGGGCGTCGGCCTTGTAGGTGTAGTAGCGCGGGCCGGTGACGCGCGGCAGCGGCTTGGCTTCCTGCTTCACCTCGGCGGCGGCGCCCGGCAGCGCGGAGGTCGTCTTCACGCCGGGCAATCCGACGGCCTCGGCCTGCTTCTTTTCCTTGCGCTTCTGCAGCCACTCCATGAATGTCATTGCATTGGCGGGCGCTGCGTGGAGCGTGACGGTGGCACAGGAAAGGGCCAGCGCGGCTGCCAGCACGGCGGTTTTCGTAAGCTTCATGTGTTTTCCATTCCCCGTCTTAAACCGCGCTTCGCGGCCTCTGGTGGCGCCCGAACCAGCAGGCCGGTAAGTTATAGGAAAGGATGGTGAATGAAAAGGAAACGCCCTCACCCCATATGCCCTTACCGCCCTCACAAAACCGTTATGCCGATCACTTGCGCAGGGAACGGTTGGGACGGCATAAAAATTTGAACCGGCTCGCATTTTTGCGTTCGCAGCCCTGCACGGGACACGGTGGCGCACGGCGGGCAAAAAAAATCGCTGGCGGGTTGTGATGCAAAAGGCACAGCCGAAACGCGCCTTTGAGCGACGCTTCATCGTCGCGACGCGGCCTAATCGATTTTAGCCGAAAGTCTTCCACCGCGGGAGCCGGCCGCCCCTTGCAACTGGGTCGCAGATGGGCCAGAGATTTGCGCGATTTTTTCGCGCCAGCGCGCCCGCCGTTCCCGGCCCGCGCTCGCCCGGCCTGCCGCGCCCCATGCGGCGGCAACGCCGGCGGCAGACCTCATCGCATGGGCTCGGAGAAGCGGGAAGCACTATGACATCGACGCGCACGGAAACGGATACATTCGGCCCCATCGAAGTGGACAACAGCCGCTATTGGGGCGCGCAGGCCCAGCGCTCGCTCGGCAACTTCAAGATCGGCTGGGAAAAGCAGCCGCTCTCCGTCGTTCGTGCGCTCGGCATCGTCAAGCAGGCGGCCGCCCGCGCCAACATGGAGCTGGATCGTCTCGATCCGGCCATCGGCAAGGCAATCGTCGAAGCCGCGCAGGAAGTCATCGACGGCAAGCTCAACGATCACTTCCCGCTCGTCGTCTGGCAGACCGGCTCGGGCACCCAGTCCAATATGAACGCCAATGAGGTCATCTCCAACCGGGCCATCGAAATGCTCGGCGGCGTCATGGGCTCCAAGAAGCCGGTGCACCCCAACGACCACGTCAACATGAGCCAGTCGTCCAACGACACCTATCCGACGGCCATGCACATCGCCTGCGCCGAACGCATCGTCCACGACCTGCTGCCGGCGCTGAAGCACCTGCATGCGGCGCTGGAAGCCAAGGTCAAGGCGTTCGACCACATCATCAAGATCGGCCGCACGCACACGCAGGACGCCACCCCGCTGACGCTCGGCCAGGAATTCTCCGGCTATGCCGCGCAGGTCGCCTCCTCCATCAAGCGCATCGAACTGACGCTGCCGGGCCTGTGCGAACTCGCCCAGGGCGGCACCGCCGTCGGCACCGGCCTCAACGCGCCGATCGGTTTCGCCGAGAAGGTCGCCGATCATATCGCCGAGATCACCGGCATCGCCTTCAAGACCGCGCCGAACAAGTTCGAGGCGCTCGCCGCCCATGATTCCATGGTGTTCTCGCATGGCGCGATCAATGCGGCCGCCGCCGCGCTCTTCAAGATCGCCAACGACATCCGCTTCCTCGGCTCCGGCCCGCGCTCGGGCCTCGGCGAACTCGCCCTGCCGGAAAACGAGCCCGGCTCGTCGATCATGCCGGGCAAGGTCAACCCCACCCAGTGCGAAGCCCTCACCCAGGTCTGCGCGCAGGTTTTCGGCAACCATGCCTCGCTGACCTTCGCCGGCAGCCAGGGCCATTTCGAGCTGAACGTCTTCAATCCGCTGATGGCCTACAACTTCCTGCAGTCCGTGCAGCTGCTGTCGGATGCGGCGATCTCGTTTACCGACAATTGCGTCGTCGGCATCGAGGCGCGCGAGGACAACATCAAGGCCGCACTCGACCGCTCGCTGATGCTCGTGACCGCGCTCGCCCCGAAGATCGGCTACGATAATGCCGCCAAGATCGCCAAGACGGCCCACAAGAACGGCACCACGCTGCGTGAGGAAGCCGTCGGCGGCGGTTACGTCACCAACGAGGAATTCGACGCGGTCGTTCGCCCCGAAAAGATGATCATGCCCGGCTGACGCCAAACGGCACGCTCCGACAAAAGGCCGCAGATTCAACGATCTGCGGCCTTTTTTTATCTGCCTCCCCGAGCGGAAAACGAAAAACGTTAATCATTCCCAAAGCATTTTCCCTTTATTTTACGGGCCTGTATCAAACCGCTCGGGGGCAGGTGCCATGAACACGGCAGTCGCGCAGAAGGTCCAGGTGCCGGACATCGCGGCGCAGGTCACCTATGCCATGCGCATTATGGGCATCTCGCCCATTCCACGAAATTACGAGCTGTTCTACGAGGCCTATATCGGCTCGAATCCGAAGCTGACCCGCGAACTTGCGGCCCTCGGCAGCAAGGCCACGCAGGAAGAGCTGGACGAGATCGGCTCGCAGTATTTCGGCCATCACCACGGCGTCACCGCCATGGACGGCGTGCATACGCGCATTGTCGGCGAACTCGAAGGGCTGCTCCGCCTGCTCAGGCAGGAGCAGACGTCGCTGGAAAGCTACAACCGGCTCCTCGACGAGACGGTCGTGCGCATCACCGGCAAGAACGCCACCAGCATGGACCTCATCAGAAGCGTCATCGGCGTGCTGACCGAGGCGACCGGCGACACCATCAGCCAGGGCAAGGTGATGGTGGAGAATGTCGCGCAGAAATCGCTCGAAATGGAGAGCGTGCGCAAGGAACTCGACGAGTACAAGCGCATCGCCTCCACCGACTCGCTGACCCAACTCGCCAATCGCCGCGCCTTCGACGACAAGCTGTCGGCCATCTACAACTCCACGATGGCACACAATGTCACCGGGCTCATTCTCGCCGATATCGATCATTTCAAGAAGATCAACGATACCTACGGCCATCCCGTCGGCGACAAGATCCTCGCCTCCGTCGGCAGCGTGATCCGCGCGAATGTCCGCAAGGACATCCTGGTCGCGCGCACGGGCGGCGAGGAATTCGCCATGATTATCGAGGGCAACAACGAGGAAGAGGTGATCGCTATCGCCGAGCGCGTCCGCGTCGCGCTGGAGCACACGCCCTTCAAGAACTCCAAGACCGGCGTCAATTACGGTCCCATCACCATATCGCTCGGCCTGTGCATGGCCTCATCGGCGGAAGGCCCCGGCGAACTCTATTCGAAGGCCGACATCGCGCTTTACTGCGCCAAGAACGGCGGCCGAAACCGCACGATGCCCTTCGAGGACGGCATGAAGAAGGATTTCGCCAAGAACTGGCTGATCTACAGGCGATAGCGACGGCGCTCGGTTCGAAACGGCGCCCTTGCGGCGCCGTTTTTACGTTTCGGCAAGGAATTTTTCGGCGCGCCGCATATCCGGCGGAACCGGGACGGAAATCGTGCGTTTGTGTGGCAAGCAAGGAGACAAGCGCCATGCAAACCGGATTTTTCGAAATGACGATGATCGCCGCCCTGATGCTGAGCAGCCTGGTCTGGATACAGCCCTTCTGATCGGCCGCGCATGCGGCTCTGTTCCGCGAGGAACAGCGCGGGCGCTGCCGCGATCCTAGAACAGTCCCATCGAAAAGCCGGCGAGGCCGGATGCTCCGACAGGGACAGGATCATGAAAACGCTCGCTATCGCCCTCATCGCAGGGCTTGTTTCCACCTCCGGCGCCTTCGCCGCCGGTCAATCCACAGATCCGATCGAGGTATCCTCGCTCTCGTCCGCAACACATAAGGCCGGCTGACTTCAGGTGCTGTCGAGCGGCAAGCCAATCGCCTCGGACAAGAAGATCGCCGCGGTCTCGCGTGCTCCCATCGCCCGCGAACTCGTCGCTTTCAACGAGAAGGTCGCGCCCGGCACCATCATCGTCGTCAACTCGGAGCGTCGCCTCTATCACGTCCTCGGCTCCGGCCTTGCGATGAAATATGCCGTCAGCGTCGGTCGTGCGGGTTTCATCTGGACCGGGACGGAAAAGGTGACGCGCAAGGCCGAATGGCCGACCTGGACACCGCCGCAAGAGATGCGCGACCGTGAAGCCAGGAAGGGCAAGGTCTTGCCCGTCTCGATGAAGGGCGGCCTCGACAATCCGCTCGGCTCGCGCGCCATCTATCTCGGCTCGACCATCTACCGCATCCACGGCACCAACCAGCCGTCATCGCTCGGCAAGGCGCAATCCTCGGGCTGCATCCGCATGGCAAACGAGGATGTCGAGCACCTCTACGCGCAGGTCTCCGCCGGCGCCACCGTCATCGTGCGCGATTGAACCAAACTCAGCGACAGGCTGAAGCGCCCGCCGCTTTTGCGATGGCGATCAGTTCGGGCCGGTACTCGAAATGCATCGTGTCGTAGTGATACCAGCGGCCACCCCAGATGAAGCCGTGCTGTTCAAAAATCTCCACGATCTCCAGCGGATACTTGTTGGCATATGTCGGCACCCTGCCCGGCTTTCCGCCGGACCAGATCCAGTAATCCGCAAATTTCGTGTTGAGATCGATTGCGGCGCCGAAACTGTGCACCGACATGTTCTTCGCGCCGGAGACCTTGCGCCAGTTGAACACGCCCGCCGAAGGCGACAGATACCGCTTCAGCTCGGGCTTCGCCGCAAGCGCATCGCGCACCTTCTCCAGCGCCGCCGCCGCGCCCTGCCGCTTCGTCACGCGCACCGTCTCGCCGAACCACGCGACGGGCACGAGATCAGCCCCGACCGCCTTGGCCGATGCACCGAAGAGCCGCATCATCAGCGCATCGCTGCGGATGCGGCCGGGATCGAAATTGACCTCCGGCTTCCGCTCGCAGGGCCCGAGCGGATAGATCTGCCGCAGGCTGTCCTCGACATCGCCGGAGGCAAGCATCGTCGGATGATCCTTGACCTTGCCGTCGTCTATCTCGAGCGGCGGGCCGCCGTCCTTGAAGATGAGCGCGTTGCCCTCCACGCCGGAGAGGCTTTCCGGGTAGGCTTCCACCAGAAGCTTGAGACGGACCGCGAGATCCGGTTCCGCCGCCCCCGCCGGGCAGGCGGCGAGGAAAACGGCAGTCACGCCCGCAAGAAGGCGCTTAGTCGACATTGATGTTGATGTAGTCGCCGTGGGCGCCGCGCCAGATCTGGACATTGATGCGCACATCGCCTTCCAGCAGCAGACGCGCGGCACCGCTGTCGATGCGGCCGTGGCTGAGCATGCGCTCGGCCAGTTCGCGGTTGCGTGCCGAGGCGAAGAAGCCGTCCGTCTCATCGCCCGGCTGGCGGATGCCGAAGCGGTGCACGTTCGCCCGGTCCTGGCGGATCACCTGCCAGGGCTGCGTCAGGCGCTCATTGCTGGAATTGTAGAGATCGTCCTGGCCGATATAGGCATTGTAGCTCTCGATCAGTTCATCCGCCCGGGCAACCCCCATTGAGGCCACAAACATGCCGGCAAGTGCTGCCGCAAAAAGTCCTGTCCGCATTTCCAACTCCAGATTTCGGCTAAAGCCATTCACGATCAGGGATAAGACGATTCTGCGTGGCGCCATATTCGCCGGCGCCTACCACATCGTCTTCGCGGCCCTGCCCGGCCATTCGCGATCATAGGCTTCGCCGTCGAACCCCTTCTTGGCGGAAGCAAGCATCTGCCCGACGGTCGGCAGTTGCGCCGTGTCGCGGAATTTGTCGGGGTTCCAGAGGTCGGCCCGCAAAACCGCGCGGGCGCACTGGGAATAGACCTCCTCGACCGCAATCACCACGACCGAACGCGGATGGCGCCCGTCCATCACGAACCGTTGCGTGATCGCCTCGTCGATGCGAACCACCGCGCGGCCGTTCACGCGCATCGTGGTGTTGGAGCCGGGGATAAGAAACAGCAATGCGACACGCGGATCGCGCACGATGTTGGAGAGCGAATCGATCCGGTTGTTGCCGCGCCAGTCCGGCAGCATCAGCGTGCGGTCGTCCTCGATATGGATGACGGCGTCGGCATCGCCGCGCGGCGAGCAATCGAGCCCTTCCGGCCCGACGGTCGCCAGCGCCATGAACGGCGAGGCCTCGATCATGGTGCGATGTTCCGGCAGGACATGGTCCGTGACCTTGACGAGCGATGACTCGCCCGGCGCTCCATAAAGGGCGTTCAACTGTTCGACTGACGTCACGACGGTCATGTGCTTCTCCATGCTCTGTCCAAACCGGGCGGATCGCACCTTTCCATGACAGTGGCGTGACGAAAAGCCCCTCAGGCGGCTATCCGCTGCCGATCCTCCGCAAAGAAGCCGACAATGCGGTCGATGACGGGCGCCGCCGAAACGATGCGCCGGTGGCCGAAGCCGTTCGCCCATTCCAGCGTGACGTTGGGTCCGGCGGCCGCGTAGCGGCGCGCATGGTGGGCGGGAACCTCCTTGTCGTCTTCGGCATGCAGCACGAGCATGGGCGTGTCCAGCCCGCCCGCCGCGCTTGCCGCATCGAAGGCCGACAGCGGCGCGCCGGCAATGCTTTCGACATGGCTTTCCAGCGCGGTCTGCGCCCGCGGCCCGAGCTTCAGGTAGCGCCCGAGATCCTTGAAAAGCCAGGTCATCTCGCTCGGCGAACCGATGGTCACGAGCCGGCGCGGCCGGTGCGCCGGAACGGCGGGCACGAGGCCGCTCGCCGCGCAGGCAAGGGCCGCACCGCCGAAGGAATGGCCGCAGAAATAGTCGAAGCCGCCGAAGCGCTGCCAGGCCGCATCGATCGCCCGCACCGCCATCGGCAGGGTGAGCGTGCGCCCGCGCGCGGCACCGTGCCCCGGCAGGTCGAGCGCCACGACCTCATGGCCGGCCGCGACCAGTTCCTCCGTCAGCGCGGAAAGATAGGCCGCCCGCGAACCCCATCCATGCACGACCAGAACCCGCCCGGCGAAGGCCACGCATGGCCGGGCGGCGAAACGGTGGGCGACCGCCACCCGTCCGTCGAATGCGAGCGTCACGCGCTGTGCCTGCCGCATCCAGCCTTCGGAGCGCGCGAAAAGCTCCTTTTCCTTGGCGGTGCGCGGCCGGCGTCCCGGCGTCGTGGCAAAAATCCGGAAAGCCGCGCGGCCGGCCGCATCGGGTGAGACGGCGGCCACGCCCGACAGCGCGAGCCGGATGACCTTCAAGCCAAAGGATGCCATAGTGGGAAACCATAAAAATGTTCAATGCTGAACAATAAAGTACAACGATGAACGAAAATCAAGCCTTTCCCTGGGATCATCCGCGCTTTCGCAGCTGGATCGGCGTGGCGCGGGCCTGCCAGCTCATGCAGCAGGCGATGACGCGCGCGATCGCGGACCTCGATATCAAGACGCCGCATCTCGACATCCTGATCAACCTCTATCGCTTCGACGGCATCTCGCAGCAGGAGCTTGCCCGCAAGCTGCTGGTCGGCCGTTCGAACATGAGCATGCTTCTGCCGCAGCTTGAAAAGCGCGGCCTCATCGAGCGCCGGCCCGATGCGAAGGACAAGCGCATCCTGCGTCTTTCGCTGACAGGGAGCGGCCGAGACCTGACGATGCAGGCCATGGCGATCCAGACCGGCCTCATCGAGCGCACCCTGTCCCGCACGCCGGAGGATCGCTGCCTGCAGGTCGCCGACGCCATGGAGGACATCATCCGCATCCTCCAGACGATGGAGCCCGCGGACGATGCCGATGACGGTTAGGCCTGCGTGAGCGCGTCCGCCGGGGTGGATTTCAGCGAGAAGAATTCCCAAAGCGCCACGCCGAAGAGCACGATCCCTGCCGCCATGAACAATTGGTAGGGCTCGACGAACGGCACGATGACGGAAAGCGCTAGGAGCGCGGCGACGCCGACGATGTGCGAGAGCGGCGAGCGCCCGCGGATCGTCGCCTTGAACCAGATATTGCCGAGCAGGAAGACCACGGGTCCGCCGATGATGGCGCTTGCCGTCTTCGCATCGAGGTGGCCCAGCGGATGGGCGAGCGCGAATTCCTCGGCCACCGCCGACAGGATGATCCCCGCGACGATCGGAATATGCGCATAGGTGAAGGCCATGCGGGCGATGCGGCCGGGCGTCGGCGAATGCTCGATCAGATGCGCCGCCTCGCCATGGCCGAACCGGAAGTAGATCCACCACATGGTCGCCGTCGAGACGAAGGCGATGAGCAGCAGGAAGATGGTGAAGCCGTCGAGCAGTTCCATGCCCGCGACCGTGCGCCCCGTGACGAGGATGGTCTCGCCAAGGCAGATGATGACGAAGAGCGCGCAGCGTTCCGCCATGTGCTCGCCGGAGACCTGCCAGTCGCTGACGGACGAGCGGCCAAGTCCCGGCACGGCGAAACCGAGCGCCGGCGACGCATATTCGATGGCAAGCGCAACGAGCCAGAGCGCCAGCCGCGCCTCATGCTCGACGAGGGCGCCGGCAATCCAGAACACCGCCGAGAAGATCGTCCAGACGGTGATGCGTGTGAAGTTCCGGCTGTTCTCCGGCCAGTCGCGGCGCATGGCGTGGGCGGTGAAGGCGGAGCGGCCGACCTGCATGGCGACATAGGTCAGCGCGAAGAGCAGCCCGCCGGACCCGAAGGCCGTAGGAATCGCAATGGAAAGCAGAAGCCCCAGGAACATCAGCACGAACAGCAGCAGGCGCACCGGCGACTTGTCCGGATCCAGCCAGTTCGTCGCCCAGGTCGTGTAGATCCACACCCACCAGATCGCCAGCATCAGCAGCGCCGCCTCGACGAGACCGAGCGGTGAATAGTGCGCGGCCAGCGAATGGGAGAGCTGGATGATCGTCAGGACGAAGACGAGATCGAAGAAGAGCTCGGCGAAGGCGACCTTGCCCTCGCTCGCCGTGCCGCGGACACGCAGGCAGGCGGAATGGATGAAACGCTGGTCCTCGCTTGCCGTCATGGCGCGTCCTTCTGGTAGAGCTGTTCGAGGCGGCGGTCGGGCACGATCCACAGGAGCGCGACCGCTGCATAGAGCACGTGGGAAATCACGGGTGAGACAAAGGCCAGCACGATGGCGGCAAAATAGAACACGGGCGAAAACCGCCCCTTGAAATCACGCCCCAGCGCGCTGCGTATGCGCGACTTGTCGGGATGGACGGCCACGATCCGTATCTGCAGGATCTCGTAGGCGACGGCCGTCAGAAGCAGGATGACGCCGTAAAGGGCCGTCGGGATCGGCGCCGACGGATTGTTGCCCATCCAGGCCGTGACGAAGGGAATGAGCGACATCCAGAACAACAGGTGCATGTTCGCCCACAGCACGCCGCCGCTGGCGTTTCCGCAGACAGTGAGCAGGTGGTGATGATTGTTCCAGTAGATCGCCACATAGACGAAGCTCAGGAGGTAGCCGAGGAAGATCGGCACCATCGGCACGAGAGCCGCCAATGTCGGCTCTTTCGGCACGGCCAGCTGAAGAACCATGATGGTGATGATGATGGCGATGACGCCATCGCTGAATGCCTCGAGCCTACCCTTGTTCATGAGCGCCTCATGTCGATTTTAATTAGACATGACGCATATTTTGGTGAGTCGCTAGAGACGTTTGTGAAACGTCAATTTTCCTGTTCTTCCTCGCGGCGATGTCGCTCCTCTTCCGCGGCCGCGCGTGCACGGCCGGTACGCGCCGCGATGATGTCGGCGGGCTGCGCATTGCCGCGAATGAGCTGGCGGCCGGCATAGATGCCGCCGACCGTCTCCATCGCGAAGCGTTCGCGGTCCACGTCGCGAAAGTCTTCCACCACATCCTCGGCGACGTCGTCGTCTTCACCGAGCGCCTTCAGCGTTTCGCGGCTGAAGGCCACCGCCGATTCGAAGGTTTCCCGGATCTGGAAGTCGACGCCGGCATGCACGAGGTCCAGCGCATGGCCGCGGTCGAAGGCGCGCGCCAGGAGCGGCACGAGCGGAAACTCCCCCTTCACCACCTCGGCGATCTTGAGCGCGGCCTCCTTGTCGTCCACGCAGATCAGGATCGCCTTGGCGGTTCCGGCGCCGGCCGCGTGCAGGATATCGATGCGCGCCCCGTCGCCGTAATAGACCTTGAAGCCGAACTCGGAGGCATCGCGCACGAATTCGGCGTCCCTGTCGATCAGCGACAGCGTGTAGCCGCGTGCCAGCAGCGGCTGGCTGACGATCTGGCCGAACCGGCCGAAGCCGATGATGAGGACCGTGCCCTCGACATTTTCCGGCAGCGTCAGTCCTTCGGTCGACGGCGCCTTTTTCGGCACCAGCCGGTCGTGGGCGATCACCATCAGCGGCGTCAGGATCATCGAGATGATGATCGTCGCCGTCAGGATCGCGTTGGACTGCGCGTCGAAAATGCCGGCCGACACGGCCGCCGCATAGAGGACGAAGGCGAATTCGCCGCCCTGCGCCATCAGCACCGCGCGCTCGAGGCTTTCGGCGTGGCAGGTGCCGAGCAACCGGGCCACAACGTAGATCAGCAGCATCTTGGCGACCATGTAGCCGACGACGCTCGCCGCCACGAGCTGCCAGTTGGCCGCGATGACCGAGAGATCGATCGCCATGCCGACGCCCAGGAAGAACAGGCCGAGCAGGATGCCGCGGAACGGCTCGATATCGGCCTCCAACTGATGGCGGAAGGCGGATTCGGAGAGCAGCACGCCGGCGAGGAACGCCCCCATGGCCATGGAGAGGCCCGATACCTGCATGGCGAGCGCCGAGCCGAGCACGACGAGCAGCGCCGCAGCGGTCATCACCTCGCGCGCGCCTGACGATGCCAGCACCCGGAACAGCGGATTGAGCAGATAACGCCCCGCCAGCACCAGCGCGACGACGGCGCCGATGGCGATGCCGACGGAAATCCAGCGGTCGGACGCGTCCGCGGCCGAAGCCCCCGTGCCCAGGAGGGCGACGATGGCGAGCAGCGGCACGATGGCGAGATCCTCGAAGAGCAGGATGGCGATGATGCGCTGCCCCTTGAGCGTGGACATCGTTCCCCGTTCCTGCAGCATCTGCATGACGATGGCAGTCGAGGTCATCACGAAGCCGGTGCCGGCCACGAAGGAGGGAATGAGCGGAAAGCCGAAGGACAGGCCGATACAGGTCAGCGCGGCGATCGCGCCGATCACCTGAACCGCCCCGAGCCCGAAGATATCCTTGCGCATGCCCCACAATCGCGACGGCTGCATCTCCAGGCCGATGATGAAGAGGAACATCACCACGCCGAGTTCGGCGACATGGATGATCGCCTGCGGATCGGCAAAGAAGCCGAAGCCGAACGGTCCGACCACGAGGCCGGCTGCGAGATAGCCGAGTACCGAGCCGAGGCCGATCTTCTTGAAGATGGGAACCGCCGCGACGCCCGCCGCAAGGAGGACGACGACCTGCGTCAGATCGTTTGCATTCGCTTCTGCGGCCAAGGGCATCTCCCGTCCGGGCTGGCTGGACACCGCCCCCGACGGGCTGTCCGGTTATCGCGGCTTTTCCGATATATCGCGGCTCATGCCCTTCTCCGCAAGCTCGCGCTCGTAGTCGGCGAAGAGATCGGCCCCGTTTTCCCCGAGTTCCCGCAGATAGGACCAGGTGTAGATGCCGGTATCGTGACGGTCGTCGAAACCGATGCGCACGGCATAATTGCCCGTCGGCGTCATGGACAGGATGGCGACATTGCGCTTGCCCGGAACCGTCACCTTCTGGCCCGGTCCATGGCCCTGCACCTCGGCCGAGGGCGAAAGCACGCGCAGCAGCTCGGCGGAAAGGTCGAAGCTTGCGCCGTCGTTGAAGGTGACGACAAGGCGCTGGCGGTCCTTGGAGACACGCAGTTCGGTCGGCCAGAGATCGCCCATGTCCATTCCTTTCTTCACGCTTTCGCGAAGGACTATGCCGCAAGCCGGGGATGCGCAAGGCGCAAAATGCTGTCATAATCGCCGCACCGGCTTGACGATGCGCCCCTGGCGCACGACATGACGGTCATGGAGGACGTGTCTTGAATTCGCATATTGGCCCCTGGACTGGCGCCGACCCCGTCGCGCAATCCGCCGCCCCGATGATCGATCCCTTCGGCCGGGCCGTCACCTATCTGCGCGTCTCGGTCACCGACCGCTGCGATTTCCGCTGCACCTATTGCATGGCGGAGAACATGACCTTCCTGCCCAAGAAGGACCTCCTCACGCTCGAAGAGCTGAACCGGCTCTGTTGCGCCTTCATCGCCAAGGGTGTGCGCAAACTGCGGCTGACCGGCGGCGAGCCGCTGGTGCGCAAGAACATCATGCATCTGGTGCGCGAACTCGGCCGCCACGTCCATGCCGGCACGCTCGACGAACTCACGCTGACCACGAACGGCTCGCAGCTCGCCAAACATGCGGCGGAGCTTGCCGATTGCGGCGTGCGCCGCATCAATGTCTCGCTCGACACGCTCGATGCGGAGAAATTCAAGACCATCACCCGCTGGGGCGATCTCTCCAAGGTCATGGAGGGCATCGATGCCGCCCAGGCCGCCGGCCTCAAGATCAAGATCAACGCGGTGGCGCTGAACGGCTTCAACGACCGCGAAATCCCCGACCTGATGCGCTGGGCCCATGGTCGCGGCATGGACCTCACCCTCATCGAGACCATGCCGATGGGCGAGATCGAGGAAGACCGCACCGACCGTTACCTGCCCCTGTCGGAGATGCGTGCCCGCCTCGCCGAGGAATTCACGCTCACCGAGAATGCCTACCGCACCGGCGGTCCGGCACGTTACGTGACGGTCGAGGAGACCGGCGGACGTCTCGGCTTCATCACGCCGATGACGCACAATTTCTGCGAAAGCTGCAATCGCGTGCGCCTCACCTGCACCGGCACGCTCTATATGTGCCTCGGCCAGAACGACGCCGCCGACCTGCGCCTGCCGCTGCGCGCCTCCGATGACGACGCCCTGCTCTCGCAGGCCATCGACGAGGCCATCGGGCGCAAGCCCAAGGGACACGACTTCATCATCGACCGTCGTAACCGCCCCGCCGTCGCGCGCCACATGAGCGTGACCGGCGGCTGACGCCGTCAGCCGTCGAGACCCGTCACCGCCACCACGAAATCCGCGATCGTCTTCGTATCGTCGAGGTCGAAGACCGGCAGCGCCGTATCCGCCACGGCATGGTCGGCCGCGATGGCCACGATATGCGGATCGGTGGGCGCAAGCGGTTCGCGGTTGGCCGATTCCAGCCGCCGCGCCTCGATCTTCGGGATCGGCTCGCGCTTGTAGCCTTCGATCAGCACCAGATCGCACGGCGCCAGCCGGCCGAGGATTTCCTCGAACGAGGGCTCGGGCGCGCCGCGCAACTCGTGCATGATGGCGTAGCGCGTGCCCGAAACGATCGTCACCTCATGCGCGCCCGCCTGCCGGTGCCGGTAGCTATCGGCGCCCACCTTGTCGATATCGAAGTCGTGATGGGCGTGTTTGATGGTGGAGACCCGGTAGCCGCGCCCGACCAGTTCCGTCACGAGGCGCACCGCAAGCCCCGTCTTGCCGGAGTTCTTCCAGCCGGCAATGCCGAAGATCTTCGGTCGTGTCATCGTTTCAGCACCTCAAGCCAACGTTCCGCCGCGTCGAGATCGTCCGGCGTGTTGATGTTGAAGAAGGGATCGAGCGGCCCCGCAGGAGTCTCGACCGGTTGGAAGGTCACTTCCCGCGCGTCGTGGCGATCGAGGAAGCTGCGCACCCGCAGGACGGCACCGCTTGCGAGCCATGCGGCAAGGTCGTCGACAACAGCGACGGGCCAGAGCGCGAAGACCGGATGCAGGCCATCCGCCGACCGGGCAACGACGATCCGGTCCGGCGCATCGGCAGCCTCATGCAGGCGCGCGACGAGATCGGCGGGAAAGAACGGGCTGTCCGTCGGCACCGTCGCGACATGGCGGGCGTCCGGATGATGGCGGCGCGCGTGGTCGAGCCCCGCCGCCACACCACCGAGCGGACCGGAGCGCGTGGCATCGAGATCGGGAAAGACCGCCAGCCCCTCGCCTTCCGCGCTCACGACCGGCCCGTTCGCGTTGATGGCGACGGTGGAAACCTGCGGCCGCAGTTGCCGGATCGCGTGATCGAGCAGCGAAATCCCGCCAAGCCGGATGCCGGCCTTGTCCCGCCCCATGCGCGACGACAGGCCGCCGGCAAGCACGATACCGGGTATCATATCCGCCATATCATCCGCTCCTCCTACGCTTCCGTCATGGCGATTCAGGCTTCGATTGCTGCGCGAGCGGCACCTGCTTGCGGATATTCTCGCGCGAGAAGGCATAGAGCCCCGACGCCACGATGATCGCCACGCCGACCGCCATCCAGAAATCCGGGACCTCGCCGAAGGCCAGGAAGCCGATGGTCATCGCCCAGATCAGCGACGTGTAGCGGAATGGCGCGATGAACGAGATTTCCCCAATGCGCATGGCGTTGACGATGGTCTGGTAGCCGACGAGAAGCAGCACGCTTGCCCCCGCCAGGCGTGCGAGCGTCTCCAGCGTCATCGGCTGCCAGCCGCCGAGCGGCACGACCAGCGCGCCGCCGACCAGGGTGATGGCGATGGCGGTCGCGCCGCTGATGAAGATCGACGGCACGTCGCGGCTTATCCGGCGGGTGGAAAGATCGCGCGCGGCCGCCCCGATGACCGACGCGACGACATAGATCGCGGCCAGCGAAAATCCTTCCGGGCCCGGCCGGATGACGATCAGCACGCCGACGAAGCCGGCAAGGATCGCCGCCCAGCGCCGCCATCCCACGGTTTCTCCAAGGAAAAGGGCCGCCCCAAGCGTCACCGCAAGCGGCAGCGACTGGAGGATGGCCGACGTGTTGGCAAGCGGCATGGCCCCGAGCGCCGAAACATAGGCAAGCGAAGCGACGATCTCCGCCACCAGACGCAGCAGCACCGCCGGCTGCACGAGCACGCGCCAGGAACAGATCGCTCCCATCCAGGCCGCGATGCCCAGAACGAGCACGCTCGTCATCAGCCCGCGTATGAACAGGATCTGCCCCGCATTCATGCTGTGGGTGACGGATTTGACGAGCGCGTCGTTACAGGTGAAGCCGGCCATGGCGACGACCATGAAGAGCGCCCCCCTGGTATTTGCGGTAAAGCTCATGAAGAATGATTCCATGCATATCCGCGTCAGTCATAAGCCGGATACTCGCCGCTTGCATCCCCGATTCCGCTCAATGAAGCATTGCTTTGACCAAAGAACGGGCTTTTGCTGCCGTCTTGGGCACGGAACCGGTACAATTGTCTGGAAAAGCCTGAATTTCAGCCGCTTGTGGGAAGTATTTCATTAAACTTCCGCGCCTATCGTTACCGCACCCCAATGAACGATCGCATGATGCGACGGGTGAAGGCATGCCGGTGGATGAACGACCGGTAATGCCACGGAACGACGGAAGGCAGGCCGCGCCCACGCAAGGGCATGAGTGGCCCTTTCCGTTTTTTGTGATCACCCCCGGGAATGTTGATCGTCATAAACATGCCGGGGAAGCCATGTCCTTCATCGATCGCCTGCTGCAACAGCGCCGCATCGTCACCAAGGTGCTGCTGTTCGTTATCCCTCTCATCGCGCTGATCGCGGGTATCGGCCTCGTGGGATATTTCACTGCGAGCACGCTGAACGGCCACATGACGGTCACGCGCGAGACGATCAACAGCCTGTCGCACTTCCAGAACCTGCGCACCGCCCTGCAGGACTTTTCCGACAGGCCGAGCCAGGCGACGCGCGATGCGCTCGCCGCGCGCATCGACGAGCAGGAGGCCGGCATCCAGGATCTCCAAGCCCTCCTTCCCGACGAAGCGGAGAAGGCCAAGATCGCCTCGGTCGTCGCGCTCGCCACCACCATGCGCGGCCAGACGGAAAACCTCTGGGCCATCGACCAGGAACGCAACGCCGTGACGGCCGACCTCGAGGGTGCGTTGGCAGCGATGACCAAGGACGGCGAGTTCGCCGAAAAGCAGATCGACGTCATCCGCGGCGAATCGGGCGAAAAGGAAGCCTTCGCCAAGGCCCTGCTGTTCGACGCCGCGGCCTATCAGGGCCTTGCCGAACGCATCGGCAAGTTCCGCAAGCCCGTCGCGCTGGCGATGAAGGCCGAGGACAAGGTAAAGGCCGCCGAGACCTACCTGCCGCAGCTCGTCAAGCAGCTGGGCGAATCCAAGGCGATCGCCTCGGAGAAGGCGCTCGGCCAGATCAAGCCGTTCGAGGCTGAAATCGAGGCCGTGAAGGCGATCCTCGCCGGCAGCGACGATGCCGAAGGCAAGAAGCTGAAATTCGTGCCCGTCCTCGGCAAGCTCGCCAAGTACGAGGCGGACTTCACCAAGGCCGCCGGCGCCAATTCCGACACTGCCGCCAAGCGCTTCGTCGGCATGGATGCCGAAATCGCGACGCTGAAGACGCTGATCTCCCTGATGAACGATACGTTCAAGGCGATCGGCGAGACCCGTCTGCATATCAGCGAACTCCACCGCAAGCTCGATCAGACGAGCCGCGACGCGGTGCTGGCCGACGTGAAGAACGTCTCCGCCAGCGCGGCCGAACTCGCCAAGCTCGGCGCCAAGAACGCCGCCCTGCGCGATCTCTCCCAGAAGCTCGCGCCGTCGCTGGAGCGCGTCGAGAAAGGCACGCAGAACCTGATTGCCGTCGGCGAGACCTGGCAGGCCGCCCGCGCCAGCGCCTATGTCTCCGTCGCCGATGCCAGCCAGACGCTCGAACAATTCGTCTCCAGCGCGCAGGAAGCCGGCAAGCAGGACAGCCAGCGTTCGGCCAATGTTTCGATCATCGCGATGGTCGCCGGCACGCTCCTGGCCATCATCGGCGGCCTGATGCTCGTGGAAACGTTGCGCGGCCCGCTCAAGCGCGTGACGGAAGCCATGTCGCGCCTCGCCTCCGGCGACCTCGACATCTCCATCGACGGCCGCAACCGTGGCGACGAGATCGGCGACATGGTGCGCTCGGTCGCCGTCTTCCGCGACGCCGCGCTCGAAAACATCCGCCTGGAACAGGAAGCCGAAGCCCAGCGCCAGCTGACGGCCGAGGAACAGGCCCGCCGCGCCAGCGAGCGTGCCCGCATCGAGGCGGAGCAGACCGAGGCGCTGACGGCGCTTTCCAACGTGCTCGGCCAGCTCGCCGCCGGCAACCTTGAGGAAAGCATGACGGAGGCGCTTGCTGCCGAATATGTCGCCATGGCGCGCACCTACAACAATGCCGTGGAGGCGCTGCGCGTCACGCTGTCGGACGTTCGCGCCACGACGGTGGAGATCAACAGCGGCACCGGCAACCTCGCCACCTCCGCCGACGACCTCGCCCGCCGCACGGAGCAGCAGGCCGCCGCCCTGGAGGAAAGCTCGCGGGCGCTGCGCCAACTCACCGATATCGTCCGCTCGACGGCCGAAAGCGCGCAGCAGACCGCCGTCTCCGTCGATGAGACCCAGAGCTACGCCCGCCGCTCCGGCGACGTCGTGGCCAAGGCCGTCGACGCCATGGACCAGATCAACAAGTCCTCGGAGAAGATCAGCACCATCATCAGCGTCATCGACGAGATCGCCTTCCAGACGAACCTTCTGGCGCTCAATGCCGGCGTCGAGGCGGCCCGCGCCGGCGAGGCCGGCCGCGGTTTCGCGGTCGTGGCGCAGGAGGTGCGTGAACTCGCCCAGCGTTGCGCAGGTGCCGCCCGGGAGATCAAGGGCCTTATCTCAGACAGCTCCGCACAGGTGCGCAACGGCGTGTCCCTCGTCACCGAGACGGGCGAAGCCCTCACCGTCATCAACCAGCACATCTCGTCCATCCACTCGCTGGTAAGCAAGATCGAGCATGCCGCCGCCGCCCAATACGAGGGCATCAACGAGGTGAACCAGGCCGTGCATCAGGTCGAGCTGATCACGCAGCAGAACGCGACCATGGTCGAGGAGAACACCGCCGAAATCCACGGCCTGCGCCGCCGCGTGCAGATTCTCAACGAGAAGATCGATCACTTCAAGACGCGTGATCTCGACCTGATCCGCGAGGACGGCCTCGGCCGGCATCACGCCGCCTGACGCAACGCGGCCCCGCATGGCCTGAACAACTCGAAGGACCAAAGAAAAACCCGCCGGCTTCCACCGGCGGGTTTTTCGTTTTGCAAAGCGGCGTGAGGCCGGATCAGTTGGCGCTGGCGACCGGGCGGACCAGCGTGGTCACACGGCGGATGGTCACGCGGCGGTTCTGCTGTTCGGCAGACTGCGTGCGTACCTTCA
The DNA here is from genome assembly GCF_009826875.1 of Shinella sp. AETb1-6. Taxonomy (NCBI): domain Bacteria; kingdom Pseudomonadati; phylum Pseudomonadota; class Alphaproteobacteria; order Hyphomicrobiales; family Rhizobiaceae; genus Shinella; species Shinella sp. AETb1-6. Next base: position 78,133 of record NZ_WUMM01000001.1, read on the forward strand.
GGAAGCGCTCGCCGTAACCTTGCGTCTGGAGGTTTTCCGGCGGGATGCCGTAGACCTCGGTGAGCAGGCTGGCGACGGAGTCGGCGCGGCGGTCCGACAGGACGAGGTTCGACTTGTCCGAACCGACGGCGTCCGTATGGCCTTCGATGAGGAAGGTCTCGCCCGGATCCTTGTCGAGGATCTTCGACATCGCCTCTGCGACCTTGCGCAGCGTGCGTGCCTGCGACATCGGCACTTCCGCGCTGCCGGTGGCAAAGGTCACGGTATCCAGGTCGATACGGCGGACCTTGTCACGCAGGCGGGCGGACTGCTTCACCTCGTTGATCGTGTAGACGCGCTCCACCCGCTCCACCGGCGGCTCGGAGAGGAACTCGTAGTAGTCGCGGTCCGGGTCGCTCGATGTGTCGACGATATAGTCGCGCAGCGGAATGCGCAGGCGCATCGGCGGCAGCTCGTAGCCGACGTCCACGAGGTCGGGGCGCGGTGCATCATCTTCCAGTTCCGGCGCATAGACGAGGATATACTCGCGGCCGTCGCGGCCGATGCGCGAGCGCTGGATGACGTCGCCATAGCGGTTGTAGATCGTGATGATCTGCACGCCGCCGGGACGAACGATCGTTTCGCGCGTGCGGCCCCGGGCGAGCTCGTCGTAATAGACTTCCTCGGAATCCCGGCGCAGGCGCGGACGGTCGTCGCCACGCACGATCAGCTGGTTTCCGACCGACAGAACGGTGCGGTTGTCGATCGTCTCGACCACGTTCACCTGCGTCACGTTGTTGTTCACCGTGTTGTTGTTCACGGTGTTGTTGTTGATGACCGTGTTGTTGATCACGGTGTTGTTGACGATGTTGGTCGTCTCCGGCACCGCGAAGACCGGCGCGGCGTCGACACGCTGGCCCTCTTCCTTGATGGCGGCCTCGATCTTCTGCGGAACGGCCTCGCGGACCTCCTGCGGAATTTCGGCCTGCGCCGAATCGTCGGAAACCGGCAGCGGAACCTCTTCCTGGGCCCGCAGCTCCTCGCGCTGCTTGCGGCGCTCCTCGCGGCTCATGCGGCCACCGGTATTGTCGGCGTCCTTGTCGCTGTCGAGCACGGCAGCACCGTTTTCGACCGGCAGCACGACCGTTTCGTCCGTCTTGCCCGGGTCTTCGGCGATGGCCTGCTTTTCCTCAGGCGAAAGCGTGTCGACGACTTCCGGAACCGGCTCGCCGGCAGGCGTTTCACCGGTCTCGGCCGTCGCCGGCTGCTCGGTGCCGCCTTCAGCGGGCTGCTCCGCCGTGCTGCCGTCGGCGGGCTGCTGCTGCTGCTCGTCGGTCACGATAGCCGGCTGCTGCTCGACGGGCTGTTCTTCCGCCGGCTGCTGCTGCTCGGTCTGCTGCTGCTGTTCCTCGGCGGCCTTCCGCTGTTCTTCAGCCTGACGCTGGGCCTCCTCGTCCGCGGCCTTCTGCTGCTCGGCGGCGGCACGCTGGGCTTCCTCGTCGGCGGCCTTCTGCTGTTCCTCGGCCTGACGCTGCGCCTCCTCGTCGGCAGCCTTCTGCTGCTCGGCGGCGGCACGCTGGGCTTCCTCGTCAGCAGCCTTCTGCTGTTCCTCGGCCTGACGCTGCGCCTCCTCGTCGGCAGCCTTCTGCTGCTCGGCGGCCGCGCGCTGGGCTTCCTCGTCGGCGGCCTTCTGCTGCTCCTCGGCCGCGCGCTGGGCTTCTTCCTCGGCGGCGCGCTGCTGCTCCTCGGCCTGGCGCTGCGCCTCTTCCTCAGCGGCCTTCTGCTGTTCCTCAGCCTGGCGCTGGGCTTCCTGCTCGGCAGCCTTCTGCTGCTCCTCCGCCGCACGCTGGGCTTCTTCCTCGGCGGCGCGCTGCTGCTCCTCGGCCTGGCGCTGCGCCTCTTCCTCGGCGGCGCGCTGTTCTTCGGCCTGGCGCTGCTGCAGCAGCTCTTCTTCGGACGGCTGGGCCTGCTCGCCGCTGTCCTGGGCGACTTCGAACGGCTTCATGAGGGCATCGGCGAGTGCCGGCGTCGCGATCAGCGACGCGGAAAGCACCGGGAACGCCACGGTTGCGAAAAGTTTTGAGCGGAAAGTCATCGTTTTGTCCTCACGGTGTCCCGTCTTGTTAGTGTCGGGAGCCTGCCGCCGGCATTCTTTGTTGCCGATCGGCGAGTCGCCCGTCTTCCTCTAAAGGCCTAGTCATGCCTGCCTGAACCGTGGCTGAACGGCCAGCGGTGAGCGACGAGATAGGTCGCGCCGCCGCCAAGACCAGAGGTGCGCGGAAATTGTCGTTGAAAGGGGGCGGAATGACGGCGCAAAAGGAGTTGATTTTTACGCGCAAACAGGCCGATTATCCATCCAAGCGGGCACCCCGCCTGCTTTACATCAAGGCCCGGACAACAAGAAAAACCCGAGAGCCTTCAACAGAGAGGATCAACATGCGTATTTCCAAACGTTTCACGCTCGCAGCCTCGGCTGCGGTCATCGCCCTCTTCGCCTCCTCCGCGATGGCTGAGGGCGAGAAGATCGTGATCGGCACGGAAGGCGCCTACCCGCCCTTCAACAACCTCGAGTCGGACGGCACGCTGACCGGCTTCGACGTCGATATCGCCAAGGCGCTCTGCGAGGAAATGAAGGCCGAGTGCACCTTCGTCACGCAGGACTGGGACGGCATCATTCCCGCCCTGATCGCCAAGAAGTTCGACGCCATCGTCGCGTCCATGTCGATCACCGCCGAGCGCAAGCAGCAGGTGGACTTCTCCAAGAAGTACTACAACACGCCGCCGGCCATCGTCGTGCCGAAGGATTCCGACATCAAGGAAGCGACAGCTGAAGCGCTCGCGGGCAAGACCCTCGGCGCGCAGGGCTCCACGACCCATTCCAACTATGCCGAAGCGCATATGAAGGACAGTGAGGTCAAGCTCTACCCGACGGCCGACGAGTACAAGCTCGATATCGCAAACGGCCGCATCGACGCCGTCATCGACGACGTGGTGGTGCTGTCGGAATGGCTCAAGACGGCTGACGGCGCCTGCTGCAAGCTGCTCGGCACCCTGCCGCTGGACCCGGTCATCAACGGCGAAGGCGCCGGCATTGCGGTGCGCAAGGGCGATCCGCTCGCCGACAAGTTCACCGCGGCGATCGCGGCCATCCGCAAGAGCGGCAAATACCAGGAAATCAACGCCAAGTACTTCCCGTTCGACGTCTACGGCGACTGAGACCCGGACGTATCGGGTTGATGCCGGTTTTTTCTGACCCCATCACCGGATTGCAGAAGCGGGAGGGCTTGCCCTCCCGCTTCTTTTGCTTGAGAACTTGACGACAAAATGAAAGGCGCGCACAGCGTCTGACAACAAGCGCGAAACGCGCATCGGGGGTTTGGCATGAGCGGGTTCTTTACCGCCATCGTCGAGGCGGTAACCGCAGCACTGGGGATCGTGGATCCGCTCTGCGGGCCGGTCGGCATCTTCACGCTGTTTGCAGGCGACACGCTTCTGGCCTGCGGCGATACCGGTTGGGGCGACGAGATCGCGCTCGGCTTCCTGGTCACGGGCAGCCTGGCGCTCGCGACGCTGCCGGTCGGCCTGCTGTTCGGCTTCTTCATCGCGCTGGCCAAGCAGTCCGAGGAACGGTCGCTGCGCCTGTCGGCCAATATCTACACGACGCTGTTCCGGGGCCTGCCCGAACTGCTGACGCTCTTCATCGTCTATTACGGCCTGCAGATCCTCGTGCAGAATGCCGCGACCGCCATCGGCTACCAGGGCACCGTCGAGATCAACGCCTTCTTCGCCGGCATGATCGCGCTCGGCGTCGTCTTCTCGGCCTATTGTTCCGAAGTTCTGCTGTCGGCCTTCAAGGCCATTCCCCGCGGCCAGTACGAGGCCGGCCATGCGCTCGGCCTGCATCGCGGCCGCACGATGCAGCGCATCATCCTGCCGCAGCTCGTCCGCATCGCCCTGCCCGGCCTCGGCAACCTCTGGATGGCGCTGCTCAAGGATACCGCCTTGGTCTCGGTCATCGGCCTGCCGGATATCCTGCGCCAGACGGGCGTCGCCGCCCGCGTCACCAAGCAGGCCTTCGAATTCTACGCCATCGCCTGTCTGCTGTTCCTCATCCTCGCCTTCCTCTCCTCGCTGATCTTCTCCAGCATCGAGCGCTGGGCCAAGCGTTCGGAGGCGGCACGATGAGCCACGTTTCCACCAGCCTCATTCCGCCGCAGGAACCGCCGCCGGCCCCGCCCCGCCCCTTTACCGCCGGCCGGTTCTTCGGAAACGTCTTCATGGGCGTCTGGCTCGCGCTGACCATCGGCATCTTCCTGATGCTGGTCGAGGGCTGGGATCCGGAAAAGTTCACCCGCTACGGGCCGAACTACCTCTCCGGCCTCGGCGTGACCCTCACGCTCGTCGGCCTCTCGGTCGTGCTGGGCGCCGTCCTGTCGCTGCCGCTTGCCTTTGCCCGCATGTCGAAGAACCCGGTCTTCTCGTGGTTTTCCTACGGCTACGTCTACTTCTTCCGCGGCACGCCGCTGCTGACCCAGCTCTTCCTCATCTATTACGGTCTCGGCAGCTTCTCGGCCGAACTGAAGGCCTGGGGCCTTTGGTGGTTCTTCCGCGATGCGTGGAACTGCGCCCTCCTGACCTTCACGCTCAACACCGCCGCCTACCAGGCCGAAATCCTGCGCGGCGCGATCGAGAGCGTGCCGCGCGGCCAGCACGAGGGTGCCGCGGCCCTCGGCCTGCCTAAGAAGATCGCCTTCTTCAAGGTCATCCTGCCGCAGGCGCTGATCGTGGCCCTTCGCCCCTATGGCAACGAGATCATCCTGATGATCAAGGGCTCGGCCATCGTCGCCATCATCACCGTCTTCGACCTGATGGGCGAAACCCGCCGCGCCTTCTCGCGCACCTTCGATTACCAGGCCTATCTGTGGGCAGCGCTGCTCTACCTCATCATCGTGGAGCTGCTGCGCAATGTCTGGGCCTGGCTGGAAGCGCGCCTCATCCGTCACCTGAAACGGTAAGATGGTTGGCAGCACTCGCCTATCGATGCTGCCAACAATTTGAATCCAAAGGATTATTTGTTTTCACGGGCAAAAATCAACACTTGCTTAACCATGGCGGCGCTTCAATCATAAGGACCATCATTCCTGTGAAATGAGAGGTCCCGATGACGAACGACATGGCAATGCAGCTCAAGGGCTACGGCATGACGACGGCCCAGATTCTCTATCGCATGCCCGACCATCCGACATTCCTGCAGACCTATATCTGGCAGCATTACGATCTCGCGCCGGACTTTCCGGAAATGAAGCGCTTCCTGAAGTTCTGGCAGGAGAAACTCGACGGCCCGCTGCACTCGATCCGCTACGTGCACCGCCACCTGATTTCGGCCAGCGAGTGGCGCGCGCTGAAGGGCGAGTTCATCATCAACTGACGTCCTGCGGCCTGCTTGCCAAGCCCGGCGGGCGGGCCTAAGAGACGCGGCATGAAGAAGATCGACGAAGACGCGCTCGCGGAAGCCTATAACCGCGCCCTCTCGCTGGAGAAGTCCGGCGATTTCGATGCCGCCGCCAAGGCCTATGCCGAAGTGCTGGCGCTCGATCCGGAGGACCATGGCGGCGCGGCCGTCCGCCTTGCCTCCATGGGCCGCGGCGAGACCCCTGAGAAGGCGCCCGACGCCTATGTGGCCACGCTGTTCGACCAGCATGCCGAAGTCTTCGACAACGTGCTCGTCGACCAGCTCGGCTACTGCGTGCCGCTTCTGGTGCGCCAGCGCTTCCAGGCGCTGGAACTCGGCCCGTTCGACCGCGTGCTCGATCTCGGCTGCGGCACGGGCCTGACCGGCGGTGCGCTGCGCGACATGGCCGAGGACATCACCGGCGTCGATCTCTCGGAAAACATGGTCGAGATCGCGCATGAGAAGGATCTCTACGAGACCCTCTATGTCGCCGAGGCGGTCGATTTCCTCGATGACAACGACGACGAGCCCTTCGACCTCATCGCCGCAACCGATGTGCTGCCCTATCTCGGTGCGCTCGAGGCGCTGTTCTTCGGCGCGGCCGAAAATCTCGTGCCCGGCGGCCTGTTTGCCTTCTCGTCGGAAACGCTGCCGGACGACAGCTTTGCCGGCCGTCCCTTCATGGTCGGCCCGCACCAGCGTTTCGCCCATGCCGGATCCTATGTCCGCCAGCGGCTCGACGAGACCGGCTTCGACGTCGTGGAGATGTCCGACATCACCGTGCGCATGGAAGAAGGCGAACCGATTGCCGGCCATCTGGTCATCGCCCGGTATCGCGGCTGACGCGAAAGACTTTCACCCCGGCCCGTGATCCGCTAAACGTCCTGCCAGCGATTGCAGGAGAAGACGGCATGGCAAAGGTTGCGTTCATCGGTCTCGGCGTCATGGGCTATCCCATGGCCGGCCACCTCAAGGTCAAGGGCGGTCACGAGGTCGCGGTCTATAACCGCACCTTCGCCAAGGCGGAAAAATGGGCGGCCGAATTCGGCGGCGCGGCCTTCCGCACCCCGGCCGAGGCCGCGAAGGATGCCGATTTCGTCTTCACCTGCGTCGGCAATGACGACGACCTGCGCGCCGTCACGACCGGCAAGGACGGCGTGTTCGACGGCATGAAGCCCGGCGCCATCCTCATCGACAATACCACCGCGTCCGCCGAAGTCGCCCGCGAACTCGACGCGGCCGCCAGGGAGCGCGGCTTCGCCTTCATCGACGCGCCGGTGTCCGGCGGACAGGCCGGTGCCGAGAACGGCGTGCTCACCGTCATGTGCGGCGGCGACGAGGCGACCTTCGCGACGGCAAAGCCTGTTATCGACGCCTATGCCCGCATGGTCGGCCTGATGGGCCCGGCGGGTGCCGGTCAGCTGACCAAGATGGTCAACCAGATCTGCATCGCCGGCCTCGTGCAGGGCCTCGCCGAAGGCGTGCATTTCGGCAAGAAGGCGGGGCTCGACATGGAAGCCGTCATCGACGTCATCTCCAAGGGGGCTGCCGGCTCCTGGCAGATGGAGAACCGCCACAAGACGATGATCGCAGGCAAGTACGATTTCGGCTTCGCCATCGACTGGATGCGCAAGGACCTCGATATCGTGCTGTCCGAAGCCCGCCGCAACGGCGCCAAACTGCCTGTCACCGCGCTGGTCGACCAGTTCTACGGCGACGTGCAGGAAATGGGCGGCAACCGCTGGGACACGTCCTCGCTGCTTGCCCGGCTGGAGCGCAAGTAGATGATCCTTCGCGCCGCCGCCGTCGCCCTCCTCCTCGTGTCATCCACCGCAAGGGCTGACGCGGACGACGATGCGGCGAGGCAGGCGCTTCTCGCCGGGCTGCACGCGAAGATCGCGAGCTGCTGGGCGGTCCCGCCGGACCTTCCCGACACCGTCAAGCCGGTTCGCGTGAAGTTTTCGCTGACACGGTCGGGCGAACTGGACGGATCACCATCGATAGACGGTCCCGTCGCCGGCGATCCCGCGACGAAGGCCTTCGCCGCAAGTGCCGTTCGTGCAGTCGTTCGCTGTGCCCCGTATACGGAGTTGGCGGGGCGCGCATCCTATGACGCGTGGAAGACGATCGTCGTCACGTTCAATGCGCCGGATCTCTGAAGGCGCTCAGTCCTCTCCGCTCTTCTGGTTGTCCACGACCATGTAGTCGAGCGGAAGCTCGGTCGTGTACTTGATCTGCTCCATCGCGAAGGCCGACGATACGTCGCGGATCTCGATACGGGCGATCATGCGCTTGTAGAAGGCGTCATAGGCGGCGATATCGGGCACGACGACGCGCAGGAGGTAATCCACCTCCCCGCTCATGCGGTAGAATTCGACGACTTCAGGGAACTCGACGATCACCTCGGAGAAGCGCTTCAGCCATTCGGTCGAATGGGAATTGGTGCGGATCGAGACGAAGACCGTGACCTTGGTGTTGATCTTCACCGGATCGAGCAGCGCGACACGCTTGCGGATCACGCCGTCTTCTTCCATCTTCTGGATGCGGCGCCAGCAGGGTGTTGTCGACAAGCCCACCTTCTTTGCGAGATCGGCAACTGCAAGCGTGGAATCCTCCTGCAAGAGGCGAAGGATTTTGCGGTCCAGACGGTCCATTGATTTCCCCTACGAAAATTAATTCCCCTATATACCGACTTTGCGGCGAATAGGAAGAATTATATTTCAGTCGTTAGACGTTTCACCCGGCTTCGCAGTTCCGGCAGAATCTCGGCCTCAAACCACGGATTGCGCTTCAACCAGCCGGTGTTGCGCCAGGACGGGTGCGGCAGCGGCAGCACGGCCGGCGCTTCATTGCGGCCGAGATGGCGGCGCCAGTCGCGAACCGTCTCGGTCATGCTCGCCGCCTTCGCGGCACCCAGATGCCATGCCTGCGCATATTGCCCGATCGCCAGCACCAGCTCGACCTGCGGCATCGTCGCCATGATGCGTGCGCGCCAGAACGGCGCGCATTCACGGCGCGGCGGCAGGTCGCTGCCATGGGCGTCGTAGCCGGGAAAACACAGGCCCATGGGAACGATGGCGAAACGGTTTGGATCGTAGAACGCGGCGCGATCGACGCCGAGCCACGTACGAAGCCTGTCGCCCGATGCATCGTTGAACGGAAGTCCGCTTTCGTGCACCCGCAACCCCGGCGCCTGCCCGGCAATCAGGATACGCGCCGTGGAGGAGATGACGGCCACGGGGCGCGGTTCGTGCGGCAGCACGTCACCCGCCTTTGCCGGCGCCTCGCGACAGAGCCGGCAGGCGGCGATCGCAACGCGCAGGGCAGCCAGATCGTCGCGGTTTGCGGCCTTGTCCATTGCCCGTTCCGTCAATCCAGCCCCAGCAAACCCAGAATGCGCCCCACAAGGCCGGGTTCCGCCGTGTGAACGCCCTCCGACTGGCGGCCGTTCATCCGCCGCCAGTCCTGCGGCCGATCGAACGTGCTGCCCCACAGTCCCTTGCGCTCGGCCTTGGCCAGCTGCTCTTCGTGCTCGTAGTCGCCATAGGCGACAGCAAGCCCCTCGCGCACCATGCGCTCGCCAAGGTCGATGCCGTTGGCCTCGCAGCGCGACAGCAGCCGGTCGTACTTGTCCTTGCCCTGGACGCGGCATGTCACGGGGCCCGCGCGCATCAGCTCGGCCAGCCGCGAGCGCGCCGCCACGCCGCAGCGCCATTCCCCGTCGTCCCTCTTGCAGATCTGCGACATTTCCGGCGCGTCCATGCCGATGAGCCGGACGCGGCGGCCGTCCAGCGTGATGGAATCGCCGTCCTTCGCCCGCGCCGCGCCGCCGATCGTCTCGACGCTGCCGTCGCTAAGACGCACGATGATCAGCACGATCAGCACCATCATGGCGACCGCCACGCCGACATCGCGCATGCGCCTGGAAAAACTCATGGAACTCATTTCCCGATTTCGAATCTGCCCAAGCGTCATAAGACGAATGGCACCGCATTTCACGTCACGAAAAATGCCGGAATGGTTCGCAAATGGTTTATGCGCGGCAGCATCTTCTTAAGGATTGCCACCTAGACTGCAACGCTGTCCGTAACAGTTGCAGTCATCATGAGTACCGGCGTCAGCACCTCGACCGACAAGATCATTGTCGACAAGTCGCGCAGCCATCGAAACAAGGCTGTTTCGCGGACCGTTCGCGCGACTCGTGATCGCCTGCAGATCGCCACGGGCGTCTCGCCGGGTTTCGAACGCGAGATGATGCAGCTGCATGTCGGCTCAGTGGCGCAGAGCGCGCTCGCCATTCCCGTCGTCGTCATGCTGATTGCCGCCGGCGGCGTCTATCTCACGCAGGAAATCGGCCTCGTTGCCTGGGCGGTGCTGGCGCTCACCATGCATGCCATCGGCATGATCGTCGCGCATCGCGCGCGCGCGCGCGAGATCACGGCCGAGAACGTGCGGCGCTGGCAACGCGGCTTCCTCGTCGCGCAGGTCTTCATGGGGCTCGCCTGGGTCGCCTTCTCGCTGCAGACCTGCGGCAGCTGCACCGGCGTGACGTTCGACTTCTACAAGGGCTCCGCGCTGCTCGTCGCGCTCGCCGTGACGGCGATGAGCACGCTGATGCTGCGCCACGCCATTCTCTGCGCCTTCCTGCCCACCGTGGCCGTGCTCATCGTCCTGGCCGTGCTCGCGCCGGCACCCGGCACCGTCGGCATGGCGGCGATCATCACGGCGGCCATGCTCTTCCTCGTCTTCATGACGCACCGCCTGCGCTACACGAGCGCCCAGCTCCTCTCCTCGCAATCGGAAAAGGACGACCTGATCGCCGAGCTGGAGGTTGCAAAATCCATGTCCGACGAGGCCCGCCGCCGGGCGGAAGAGGCCAATCTCGCCAAGTCGCGTTTCCTCGCCTCCATGTCGCATGAGCTGCGCACGCCGCTCAACGCCATCCTCGGCTTCTCCGAGGTCATGTCGACGGAAGTGCTCGGGCCGCTGAACAACCCGATCTACAAGGAATACACCTCCGACATCCACCGTTCCGGCCAGCATCTCCTCAATCTCATCAACGAAATCCTCGACCTGTCGCGCATCGAGGCCGGCAAATACGACCTGGCGGAAGATTCCGTGCATCTCGTCGATATCGCCGAGGATTGCATCGGCATGGTGCAGCTGCGCGCCCGCGCCAAGAACATCACCATTTCCGAGCAGGTGGAAAGCGGCATGCCGGCGGTCTGGGCGGATGAGAAGGCGCTGCGTCAGGTCATCCTCAACCTGCTCTCCAATGCCGTGAAATTCACGCCCCAGGGCGGCGAGGTCGTCGTCAAGGCCGGCTGGACGGCCGGCGGCGGGCAGTATGTCTCCATCAAGGACAACGGCCCCGGCATTCCCGAAGAGGAAATCCCCGTCGTGCTCTCGGCCTTCGGACAGGGCTCGATCGCCATCAAGAGCGCCGAACAGGGCACCGGGCTCGGCCTGCCGATCGTCCAGGCGATCCTCGCCAAGCACAACGGCGAATTCATCCTGAAATCGAAGCTGCGCGAAGGCACCGAAGCCATCGCCATCCTGCCGGCCAAGCGCGTGCTGGAAAGCCTGCCCGCCGTTAGCGAGACCCATGCGGTCGCCCCGCGCCGCAAGAGCTTTGCGTGATCCTCAGATGAACTTCGATATCACCACATAGCCCGCACAGGCGGCATTGGCGATGATGAGGCAGAAGACGGCGAAGGAACCGAGGTCCTTCGAGTGCTTGCCCATTTCGGAGATTTCCGGCGACACGCGATCGACGATCTCCTCGATTGCGGTGTTCAGCGCCTCGAAGGCGATCATCAGCAGGAAGAGGATGGTCATCGCCACGAATTCGAACAGTGTGGCACCGACGAAGACGAACAGCGCCATGGCGACAACGAAGGCGATCAGCTCGTGGCGGAAGGCGGATTCGCCGAGCAGGCGGCGTGCGCCGTCGGCCGAATAGGTCGCGGCCGCCAGGAGGTGGCTGAAGCCCGTCTTTTTGGTGATTGGTCCCTGACCCATGTGTCATCCCCTGCTGCCGGACCCGTTGAGCGACGCCCCACGGGTCCAATCCACGTCATTTTGGCTTTTGCCGATCACGCCGCTACGAACGGTTGCTGACACCCGCCTGAACGAAGGTCGCCATGCCGGAATGGCACGCCGCCGCCGCCTTGACGATGCCGGCCGCGAGCGCCGCGCCGGTGCCTTCGCCAAGCCGCATGCCGAGCGCCAGAAGCGGCGTCTTGCCGAGCTTCTCGATGGACTTCATGTGCCCCGGCTCGGCCGAGACGTGGCCGATCAGGCAATGGTCGAGCGCGGCCGGGTTCGCAGCGCGCAGGATGGCGCCGGCCGCTGTCGCGACATAGCCGTCGAGGATGACCGGGATCTTCTGCATACGCGCGGCAAGGATGGCGCCCGCCATCGCCGCGATCTCGCGGCCGCCGAGGCGGCGCAGCACCTCCAGCGGATCGTTGAGATGCGCACGGTGCAGGTCGACCGCCTTCTTGACGGCCGCGACCTTGCGCTGCAGCACCTCGCCCTCGGACCCGGTGCCCGGCCCGACCCACTCCTCTGCCGTGCCACCATAGAGCGCCATGTTGATCGCCGCCGCGATCGTGGTGTTGCCGATGCCCATCTCGCCGATGCACAGGAGATCGGTGCCGCCGGCAACGGCTTCCATGCCGAAGGCCATGGTCGCGGCGCAATCGCGCTCGGAAAGGGCGGCCTCCTCCGTGATGTCGGCGGTCGGATAGTCGAGCGCCAGGTCGAAGACCTTGAGGCCGAGGTCGTGCGTCACGCAGATCTGGTTGATCGCCGCGCCGCCGGCTGCGAAATTCTCCACCATCTGCGCCGTGACCGACGACGGATAGGGCGTGATGCCCTGCTTCGTCACGCCGTGATTGCCGGCGAAGATGGCGACGAGCGGCCGCGTGACGGCAGGCGGACGCCCCGTCCAGGCGGCCAACCAGAAGGCGATCTCCTCCAGCCGGCCCAGCGCACCCGGCGGCTTGGTCAGCTGCGAATCCCGCGTGCGTGCGGCCACCAGCGCGGCCGAATCGGGACCGGGCAGATTGCGCAGCAATTCACGGAAATCATCGAACGGCAGGCCGCTGGCACTCATCTTGGGGAATTCCTTGCTTTGGGCTTTCAAAGGCGGGGTTTTGGTGTCTCCTAATAGAGGCCGGGCGCGAATCCGACAACCGCATTTGCGGCTGTTGCCATCGCGCTTTCGCCGGGAGGGGCTTTTCCACATGAACATCCGCGACTTCATCGACGACACCGCACGCTCCGTCGCCTTCCTGTCGCGCGTGCCGGTGCCGCAGCGTCATTTCACGGATCATGACGGCCGCCTGTCGCGCGCCGTGCAGGCCTTTCCGCTGGCCGGCGTGCTGATCGTGCTTCCGGCCGCCGCACTCGCTGCCGTCCTCTCGGCCCTGCACGCCCCGCCGCTCCTGCTCGCCTTCGCCGTGCTCGGCCTTCAGGTGCTGGTGACGGGCGCGCTGCATGAGGACGGCCTGTCCGACAGCGCCGACGGCATCGGCGGCGGGCGTGACCGCGACGGTGCGCTCGCCATCATGAAGGACAGCCGCGTCGGCTCCTACGGCGTCGTCGCCCTCGTCCTCTCCTTCGGCCTGCGCGCGGCCGCCATCGCCGCGCTCGCGACCGTCCTCACGCCCTCCGGCCTCGGCATGGCGTTGCTCGCCGTCGCGGCCGCCAGCCGCACCGCCATGGTCTGGCACTGGTCGCTCCTGCCGCCCGCCCGCCGCGATGGCGTCGCCGCTTCGGTCGGCGAGCCGGACCAGGGCGCCACCACGGTCGCGCTCGTCTCCGGCGTCCTGCTTGCGGCACTGCTCCTGCTGCCGCACGGCACCGTCCTGTCCTGGCTTCTGGCGCTTGCCGCCGCAGCGCTCTGCGTCCTCGTCTTCAACCGCATCGCCCTGCGCAAGATCGGCGGCCACACCGGCGATACGATCGGCGCCACCCAACAGCTCGCGGAAATGTCAGTGCTTTTCGCCCTTGCCTTGGCGCTTTGAGCTGCCGATATAGGAGCGGACATATCTGGAGTTTCGATGGAATCGCCCTGCATACTCGTCTGTTCGATCGACATGGTGACCGGCTACTGCTTCGGTTGCGGTCGCACGCGCGAGGAAATCGGCGCCTGGACGCTCTATACGTCCGACGAGCGCCGCGCGATCATGGCCGCCCTTCCGGCGCGGCTTGAGACCGTCGAGCGCAAGCCGCGGCGTGAGACCCGCCGCGCCCGCATGGCAAGGGAGCGTGGCGACGCATGAGATTTTATGTCCTTCTGGCCATTCTCGCTGGCGGCCTTGCGCTTCTGATCCTCAACCATGACAGCGGCCGCACGCTCGGCATCGCCAATGACGATTTCGGTCGCCTCGTGACGCTCTCGGCGATCGGCACGATGATGGCGGCCGGCATTCTGGCCGGGCGTCGCCAATGGGGCGAAAGCCTGCGCCAGGCCGCCATCTGGCTCGTGCTCATCCTGGCGCTCGCGACGGCCTATCTCTACCGCTTCGACCTGCAGGACGTCGGCAACCGTCTGACGGCAGGCCTCATTCCCGGCCGCGCGGTCGTCACGACCAATGCCAGCGGCGAACAGATCCTCGTCATCCAGAAGGGCCTGTCGGGCCATTTCGAAACCGATGTCACCATCGATGGCACGCCGCTGCGCATGATGGTCGATACAGGCGCAAGTTCGGTCGTGCTGTCCTATGCGGATGCCATGCGCCTCGGCATCAACCCGGACAACCTCGTCTTCTCCATCGACGTGTCGACCGCCAACGGCCGCGCGCTCGCCGCCCCCGTCACGCTGCGCCAGGTCGCCATCGGCCCCATCCAGCGCGGCACGATCCGCGGCATGGTCGCCCAGGAAGGCCGTCTGGAACAGAGCCTGCTCGGCATGAGCTTCCTCGAAACGCTGGGCTCCATCGAGATCACCCGCGACGAGCTGCGGCTGAAGGACTGATTTTCCACAAAGAGGCAACGGAACAGACATCGCCCGCCCCGTTTCCATTTTTGTCAGATCGGCTGCCCGACATCGATGCGGTTGCCGTCCGGATCCTCGAAAACAAAGGCGCGCAGCCCGTAGTCCTTGTCCTGAAGGCGCTTGATGATGCGCAGGCCGTGTTCCTGGCAAAGCGTATGCAGCGCGTCCACATCATCCACCATCAGATGCGCCACGTTGAAGGCGGGCGCCTTGTAGGTGGGCTGCAAGGTGAGATGCACCTCGCCCGCATCCCGCTTCATGATCATGAAGCCGACGGGAGCCCCGTTCTCGAAGACTTTTCTGAAACCGAGGACATTGGTATAGAACGCCTCTGCCCTGGCCATGTCCTTGACCGGCAGCATGGCCGCTATTCGTCCGAACCGGACACCGTGATCGGCGATGTCATTCATCGCAGAACCTCCGCTTGCAACGGTGCGCGTCCCGCCGGACGGTGCCGGTCGAAAGTTTGCCCGTTGTTGTTTGGCTGAGCAGGACGGTGCCTACGGCGCGGACCTTAGCCCGGCCACGGGCCAAAGGAAACAGCTCATTTGCCCGCGTGTTTGATCCGCATCAGCATGGGCGCGGCGACTAGGATCGTTGCTGCCGAAAGCACGGCACCGGTCAGGAAGGTCGCCCCGGAGCCGTGATTGTCCCAGATCCAACCGGCGGCGACATTGCCGAAGAGCACGACGATGCCGGTCATGAGGTTGAAGACGCCGAAGGCGGTGCCCTTGAGTTGTTTCGGCGCGGTATCGGCGATCAGCGTGGCAAGCAACCCCTGCGACAGCCCCATATGCAGCCCCCACAGCACGATGCCCGCGATGAACAGCGGCACCGTTGCGGCATAGGCAAGCGTTCCGTAGGCGAAGACGAGCACGAACAGGCTGGCGACCAGCAGACCCGAGCGTCCGATACGGTCCGACAGGCGGCCGACCGGGTACGCCGTCAGACCGTAGACCGCGTGCATGATCACCATGGTGAGGGGAATCCAGGCGGGTGCGAAGCCCGCCTCCTGCGACTTGAGAAGCAGGAAGGCCTCGCTGAAACGGGCGAGCGTCAGCAGCGCGGCCGCGCCGATGACCATCCACACCGCCCCGTTCAGCCGCACGACATCGGCCAGGCGCGGCAGCCCGCCGCCCTTTGCCGCGAATGGCGCCTTCGGCTCGCGCACGCCGACGATCAGCAACAGGACGGCCAGAAACGCCGGGATGACGGCGATCCAGTAGATCGTGAGAACGTCGCCGGCAAACAGGATCATAAGTCCGATGGCCACCAGCGGCCCGACGAACCCGCCCACCGTATCCAGTGATTTCCGCAACCCGAAGCTCGCCCCGCGCAGTTCTGGCGGCGTGACATCGGCGATCAGGGCATCGCGCGGCGTGCCGCGAATGCCCTTGCCGACACGGTCGACGGCCTTGGCCGCGACGATCCAGCCCGTGGAGGTGGCGAGCGGAAACAGCAGCTTGGAAACCGCGCCGAGCCCGTAACCGAGAACGGCGAGCGGCTTTCGCTGCGCCATGCGGTCGGCGAGAATGCCGGAGAACAGCTTGGTAACGGTGGCGATGGCGACCGACAGGCCCTCGACGAAGCCGACGAAGACCGCCGAGGCGCCCAGTCCGCTGACGAGGTAGAAGGGCAGCAGCGTCTGCACCATCTCCGAGGAAACATCCATCAGCAGGCTGACGATACCCAGTATCCAGACTGTTCTGGGGATGGCGTTTACCGGTCTGGACGTCATGGGGCGCTCGCGCTGCGGAAAATGCTGGCGAAAGCGATAGGGATGCGCCGCGATCCGGTCAACCGGTCGCGGCGCATTCTGCATGGCTCAGTTCTTCAGCTTGTAGCCCGTCTTGAAGATCCAGGCCGTGATCGAAAGGCACACGATCAGGAATCCCAGCACCGTCACGAGGCTGATGAGCGGGCTGACATCGGCGATCTCGTAGAAGCTCCAGCGGAAGCCGGAGACGAGGTAGAGAACCGGATTGAAGTGGCTGACCGTCTGCCAGAAGGGCGGCAGCATGTCGATCGAATAGAAGCTGCCGCCGAGGAAGACAAGCGGCGGCACGATCAGCATGGGGAAAAGGTTCAGCTGCTCGAAATCCTTCGCCCAGATGCCGATCATGAAACCGAACAGGCTGAACGTGACCGCCGTCAGCACGAAGAACAGCACCATCATGAACGGATGCCGTATCGAGATGTCGACGAAGAACGAGGCGGTGACGAGAATGATCGTACCGACGATCAGCCCCTTCGTGGCCGCGGCACCGACATAGCCGATGACGATCTCGATCATCGAGATCGGCGAGGACAGGATCTCGTAGATCGTGCCGGTGAATTTCGGGAAGTAGATGCCGAAGGAGCCGTTGCCGATGCACTGGTTGAGCAGCGTCAGCATGATGAGGCCCGGCGCGATGAAGGCGCCGTAGGACACGCCCTGCACCTCCTGCATGCGCGATCCGATCGCCGCGCCGAACACGATGAAGTAGAGCGACGTGGTGATGACGGGCGAGACGATGCTCTGGAGCAGCGTGCGGCGCGTGCGCGCCATCTCGAACGCATAGATGGACTTGATCGCCTCGAAGTTCATTTGCCCTCTCCCACCAGCTCCACGAAGATGTCTTCCAGCGAACTCTGCTCGGTGGAGATGTCCTTGACCCTCAGCCCGCAATGCGAGAGGGCCGACAGCAGCGAGGAAATGCCGGTCCGCTCGCCGGCGGAATCGAATTCATAGACGAGGCGCGTGCCCTCGCCTGCAAGCGTCAGCCCGAACGGCGACAGCGCGTCGGGAATGGCGGTGACCGGTTCGGCGAGCTCCACCGTCATCTGCTTGCGGCCGAGCTTGGCCATCAGCGCCTTCTTCTCCTCCACGAGCAGGATCTGGCCGTGATTGATCACGCCGATGCGGTCGGCGATCTCCTCGGCCTCCTCGATATAGTGCGTCGTCAGGATGATGGTGACGCCGGAGGCGCGCAGCCGCTCGACGAGGTGCCACATGTCCTTGCGCAGGGACACGTCGACGCCGGCGGTGGGTTCGTCGAGGAACAGCACCTTCGGCTCGTAGGACAGCGCCTTGGCGATCAGCACGCGGCGCCGCATGCCGCCCGAGAGATGGCGCAGCATCGTGTCCTTCTTGTCGTAGAGCGAGAGGTCCTTCAGGATGCGCTCGATCAGCGCCGGGTCGGGTTTGCACCCGTGCAGGCCGCGCGAGAAGGCCACGGTGTTCCAGACCGTCTCGAAGGAATCGAGCGTCAGCTCCTGCGGCACCAGGCCGATGATGGAGCGCGTCTGGCGGAAATCGCGCAGGATGTCGTGGCCCCCGACCGTGACGGTGCCGCCGCTCGGCGTGACGATGCCGCAGATGATCGAGATCATCGTCGTCTTGCCCGCGCCGTTCGGCCCGAGCAGCGCGAGGATCTCGCCTTCCTCGATGTCGAGATCGACGCCTTTCAGCGCCTGGAACCCCGAAGCATAGCTCTTGGTGAGATTGCGAATGGAAACGATGGGCGCCATGGGATGGTCCGGAGAAGGGAAAATTCATGCGGAAGGACACCCTATATGGCGTATCCCTTGCCGGTTTTCATCCGGCCTGGCGAAAAAAATCTCTCAGCCGTAGATGCTGTAGAGGAAGCGCAGCGCCACGAGGATGAGGAAGATGCCGAAGCCGATCTCCAACTGCCGCTTGCTCATGGCATGCGCCAGCCGCACGCCCCATGGCGTGACGACGAGCGCGATGGGCACGATCAGCGCGACGGCGATCCAGTTGATGAAGCCGGTCGATCCGGGCGGCAGGCCGGGCTCGCCCCAGCCGGCCCAGATATAGCCGAAGATGCCGGGGATGGAGATGAGCACGCCGACGCCCGAGGAGGTCGCGACCGCCTGATGGATCGGCCGGCCGAAGGAGGTCATGTAGGTGTTGTTGAGCACGCCGCCGCCAATGCCCATCAGGCCCGACAGCGTGCCGATGACGACACCGGCGATCTGCCGGGAGATGCCGCCGGGCAGCGTGTCGCCGATCCGCCAGGTCTCGCGGTTGAACAGCATGCGCAGCGCAACGAGCAGCGCGATGCCGACGAAGACGAGGCGCAGGCCGGCGCTGGAGATGAAGGCGGCGATGACGGATGCGAGGATCGCGCCGAGCGGCAGCGCCACGATCCAGCTCTTCAGCAGGTCCATGTCGACGGCGCTGCGCTTGCGATGCGCCGTAAACGACCTCAGCGACGTCGGCACGATGATGGCGATCGAGGTGCCGACGGACAGGTGCATGCGCACCGCTTCCGGCACATCGAGATAGCCGAACACCTGGTAGAAGACCGGCACCAGGATCGCCCCGCCGCCAATGCCGAAAATGCCGGCGAGCAGGCCGGACACGACGCCCGCCGCGGCAAGCGCCAGCGCGAACAGGGCAAGATCGGCGATGGGGGGCATGCAATTCTCCCGGCGGGATAAAAGGGACGACTCGCGAAACAATCGCGGCGGAGATGCGCCAACTGTCATCAAACCGTGACCGATTTCAACCATGGTCTGCACGAGGCCACGGGAACGGTCAGCACCCCGCACCCCCACCGCTCCCACTGTCAGACAGAGGCCTCGCTCCCGGCCCTGAGGGAGCTTTCGGCGGTCCGGCCGCCCGCTTCCCCTGTGGAAGCCCGCATGCGCCCTCGCCGCCCCCGGCGCTGGCGATTAAAATGTGACATTCCTTTCAGACCGGCGCCCCGCCGGTCTTTTTTTTGTGCGTTTCAGGCTTTAGCCCCGCTTCAAAAGCGCTTCTACCCGTACCCGCAGGCAATCCGTCACCGCGCGCACGGCCTGCGGGCGGTCCCACCAGGCGTCCTCGCCGCGGCCCAGATAGGCGTCGCGCGCCTCCAGCAGGGTCTTCGACTCGGGCTCGGGCATTCTTGCCGCCGCCCATGTCGCGGCCTCATCCTTCGACACGAAGTCTCCCCTGGCAGCCGTCCGCCACATGCGTGCCAGCGTCAGCATGCCGTTGCGCTCATCACCCTCAAGACCGGCGACGAGTGACGGCAGCAGGTCGGCCATCGCGCACCGTATCTGATCGGACGGAATGGCAGGGAGAACATCTTCCGGCTGAGAGCCAGCGAGTGCGATCGCCGCCTGCCGTGCCTGCGCCAGCACCAGCGTGATCTCGGGGTCGCAAACCGGCATCGGCAGCTCGCCGTCGTCGAAGGCGTCGCGCAGCCATTCGCCGTAAAGAAATTCGGCCCGGGCCGGATAGGCCGGCACAACGAGATCGGCCCGCTGCAGCACCATCACCTCCAAGCAGCGCGGCCCGCCAACCGGCGCCGGGTAACGGGCGGAAATGCGCAGCAGAGCCGACAGCAGCGCGCCGCGCTGCTGCGTGTCCATGGCGCCGTCCACCACAGTCATCAGGTCGATGTCACTCTGCGGCTGCAAGCCGCCGCTTACCGCCGAGCCGTGCAGATACACCGCCAGCAGTCCGTCGCCGAAGACGCCGCGCAGCGCTTCGATCGCCGTTTCCGTCTGCTGTGCGCCTACAGGCTGCAATGCCTGTAGCCCGATTTGCGCACCCTCAGGTCGAAGTGGAAATGGTCCTTGTGATAGCGGTCGCTGCCGGGGCCGAGCACGGTGGAGAAATACTTGCAGCTGTCGCCGCGCACCGACTTCAGCAGTCCCTTCTCGCGGAAGGCGAAGAAGCCCTTCGGCTCGATGGCGATGGACTTGCCGCTCTTCAGCACGATCCTGCCGACATCGATGGCATTGCCGCGCGCGTGTTCCGACATGGCGGCGCCGCGACGCGAATTCATCGTGCGGCAGGAATAGGACGACATCTGGTGGATGGCCGAGACGCCCGAGAGGTAGCGCATGCGCGCCGACGGCACGAGCTCGGCCTTCACCCACCGCGCGAAGGCTTCGGTGATCTGGCAGTTCACCTGTGCGGCCGGCTTGATCTGGATGCCGCCGGAAAGGCCCGACAGTTCGACCGGCCATTCGATGCCGCAGGAGCGCCCGCGCGAGATGCGCGGCACGTCGCGGAATTTGACGCCGAGCTTCTGGAGGCGCTGCCGGCAGGCCTTTTCCGAGGCCGGCATGCCGCCCATCGTCTCGGGGATCTGCATGGGATTGTTGAGCCGCGGCAGGAAGGCGACCTGTTCGCCCTGTATGGACTGTTGCTGGGACTGGCGCTGGCGCGTCGTCGCCTTGTCGGGCACGCGCAGATAGCCGTCGCTTTCGGCCTCCATGCCGGCGTCCGACATCGGGATCACCTCGGGCTCGCCCATCTGCTGCGGGGTATCCGTGCCGATGCCGCCGACGACGACCTGGCTGGCATTGCCCTCCGCGATCTCGTTGGCCTGCGCCTCGGCGAGCCCCTCGACGCGGCCCACGCCCAGCCCCTCGTCCATGCTCACCCCGCCCTCGGGCACGGTCAGCATGCCCGACGAGGCCTGCACCGGTTCGCCGATGCCCATGGCCTCGTCGCTGTCGATCTTCGGCAGGCGGCGCGTCTGGCGCTCGGGCGCGGCCACGACCGTATCAGGCGTTTCCATGCCGTAGGTAGACGAAGTGTCGCCGCTATTGCCGGTATCGCCGATCTCCGCGGCAGGCGTGATGGCGCCGACGCTGTCGACATCGTCGGGCGGCGTCAGTCCACCCGAACAGGCGGCAAGAAACGCCGGGATCAGAAGCAGCCCCACCGGCCTGCGGAAACGAGATACGAACGCAATACCCATTGTCACTTCCGCCCGGCACCCGGCGTCGCAGGATGCGGTCCCGGTTACGCACATTCTTGTCCGGCGATGGTGCAGGCGGCGTTTGTCCACATTCGGACACCGTCCCCGCAAAACCGGCTTGCAAGCCGACGAGCCTGCATTTCCAGGGGATTTTCGCGCAACATGGTAAAGGAAAGCTTGTCGACGCAAGGTTGCGCTGCGCGCGGCGCCCGGCAGGCCCGCCATCCCTCTTTCGGACACGCGCGCAATGGGTTAGACCGGAAGGCAGACGCAGAGGAGCCCGTATGACCGACACGCAGACCCCGAACGGCCAGCTCACCCTTCGCACGCTCGCCATGCCCGGCGATGCCAACGCGGCCGGCGACATCTTCGGCGGCTGGGTCATGGCGCAGATGGACCTTGCCTGCGGCATCCGCGCCGCAGAACGCGCCCGCGGCCGCGTCGTCACCGCGGCGGTCAGGGAGATGGCCTTCGAACTGCCGGTCAAGATCGGCGACACGCTCAGCATCTACACGGATATCGCCCGCGTCGGACGCACCTCCATCACCCTGTCGGTCGAAGCCTGGGCGCAGCGTTATCTCACCACGCGGCTGGAAAAGGTGACGGCCGCGACCTTCGTCATGGTCGCGCTCGACAGCCAGGGCCAGCCGACGCCGGTTCCCGGCGACTAGACAGCCTTGGGAGGGGCAGGATGGACCATAACATGCCGCCGGATCCCACCGTGTTCACGCATGTCCGCGTGGTCATCGGCATGGTCGTCAGTCTCAGCCTCGCGCGCGTCCTGAGCGGCATCGCCATCTTCATCCAGCATCCCGGCAAGACGAAGGTCTATCCGGTCCACCTCGCATGGGCGGGCTTCCTGATCCTCTACCTGCTGCATTTCTGGTGGTGGGAGTTCCGTCTTCAGGTGCTGACGCCCATCGATTTCGGCGTCTACCTCTTCGTCGTCAGCTATTGCTGCCTGTTCTTCATGCTGGCGGTGCTGCTGTTTCCGACGACGCTCGACGACTACAGGGATTACGAGGATTATTTCTTCTCGCGGCGCAAATGGTTCTTCGGCGTGTTCACGATGGTCTTCGCGGTCGATCTGCTCGACACGGCGCTGAAGGGGATCGATTACTTCGAGTCCTTCGGATACGAATATCCCATCCGCAACGTCACTTTCATCACGCTGTGCCTGATCGCGGCCTGGACGGCGAACCGCCGCTTCCACGCCGTCTTCGTCACCGCCGCCATCGCCTATCAGCTGAGCTGGATCTTCCGCGCCTTCGACCTGATCGACTGAGACACCACTTGCTGATTCTGACGGTCTGGCGTTAAGACAATCTTATGGGGCGAGCCGCACCATCCCGGCGCGACGAAGTGCCTGTTGGCCGGGACCGAGAATGACGCATGCGAGCCGGCCGACGCCGATCGACGAACCCACGAGACACCAGATTCTGTCCGCACAGGCCGTGTCCGTGCTGGACGGCATCGTCCTGACCCTGCCGGCCAGTTGCTTCATCGCCGTCACGATCGTCGCCGTCCTGTGGCTCGATGCGCCGAATACGAGCGTGCTCTACTGGCTGGCCGCGATCTTCGCCGTCAACCTCGCCCGCTACATCACGGTACGGGTCGTCAGGCGCCAGAACATCGCGATCGAGAGGCCGAAGCGAGCGCTCAGGATCCTGTCGCTCGGCGCGCTCGCCGGCGGCCTGACATGGGCCCTGACGCCATTTCTCGGCACGGTGATCGGCGAAGGCGGGCTCAACCCCTACGTGGTGTTCATCATCTGCGGCATCTGCGCCGGCGCCATGATGCAGAGTGCGGCCTACAGCCAGACGACGATGATGTTCGCCGTCCCGCCCATCCTCGCGACCTTTGTAACCCTGTTGGCGATCGGCACGCCCTCTTCGCTGGTCATCGCCGCCGATACGGCGCTGTTCGGCCTCGTGATGTTCCGCACGAGCCAGGTCAACGAAAGGGAGTTCGTCCGCAGCCAGATGGACCGCCTGAATGCCATTGCGCTCGCCGCATCGCTGTCGGATGCCAATGCGGAAATCAACCAGTCCAATCAGCAGCTTTCCGCTCTCGTGAACACGGACCCTCTGACGGGCCTCGCCAACCGCACCCTCTTCAACAACCGGCTGCGCGACGCCTTCGCCGCCAGCCGTTCGGCCGATACGCTGGCCCTGCTGACAATCGACCTCGATCGCTTCAAGGCGATCAACGATACGATGGGCCATGGCGTGGGCGATGCGGTCCTCACCGAAATCGCCAGCCGTCTCACCGGCCTGACCGGCGAGAAAGACATGGTGGCGCGGCTCGGCGGTGATGAGTTCGCCGTGATCATAGAAGGCACCGGCGCGGAGGCGCGCGCCCGCCTGATCGGCAAGGAAATCATCCGGATTGCCGGCGAGCCCATCATCGTGGGCGAGCGTTCGGTCACCGTCGGCGCCAGCGCGGGCCTGGCGCTCTATCCCGCCCACGGCGAGAGCGCCGAGGCGCTCTTCGCCAGCGCCGACATCGCGCTTTATGCCGCCAAGGCCGGCGGCCGCCGCAAGCTCAGCCTCTTCAACCCCCTGCTGAAAGCGCGCATCGAACGCCAGCGCCTCATCGAGGCGACGCTTGCCGAAGCCCTTGAGAAGCAGATGTTGCAGGTGTTCTTCCAGCCGCAGGTGGAACTGGACGGCGGCCGCGTGACGGGCTTCGAGGCGCTGTTGCGCTGGCCCCATGACACCCTTGGTGCGGTGAGCCCGCCGGATATCGTGCGCGCCGCGCAGGCCCTGCACATGTCGACGGCCCTCACCGCCTATGTCGCGACGCGCGCCGCGCGCCTGCTCCAGGCATTGCCCGGCTACGGCCTGCCGGATGCCGCCGTCGCCATCAACGTCTCGCCCCGTGAGTTTTCCGGCGACACGCTCTCGCGTCTCCTCATCGACATCACCCAGCAGCACGACGTCCCGCCGTCGCGCATGGAAATCGAGATCACCGAGGAAGCGACGCTCGACACGGAGGCCGCCGGCGCCGAGCTTGCCCGGCTGGAAGCCGCCGGTTTCCGCCTCGCCGTCGACGATTTCGGCATGGGGCATTCTTCCCTCGCCTACATCGTCAGCCTGCATATCGACCGGCTGAAGATCGACCGCAGCTTCGTGCGCGGCATCGAGACGAGCCGGCAGAACCAGACCCTCATCTCCGCCCTCATCGGCATCGGCAAAGCCCTGTCCATCGACATCGTCGTGGAGGGTGTGGAGAACGAAGCCGAGGCGCGCATGCTGCAAAGCCTCGGTTGCCGCCAAGCCCAGGGCTATCACTACGCCCGGCCGATGGAAGCGGCCACCATTCCCGGCTGGCTCGCACAGCACGCCGAACGGTTCGCCCGCCAGCCGGCGCCGGACGCGAGCTGACGGCAATGTCGGCGCCTGCTTACCGGCCGCTCCCCACGAGAGGCGCGCACGGCGCCATGGCTCAGCCCCAGGCTTCCGCGAGATAGCGGCGCTCGTCGTCCCTGCGCCACGTTTCGATCCGAGCGGCATAATCCCTGGCTGCGCCATGCAGCGCCAGATCGTCCAGCTTGTCTGCCCGGAACAGCAGGAACGGCGGCTGCCATGGCAGGCCGCAGCGGTGCGCGGTCGCCTCCAGCGGGCGCAGCAGCTCGGCCATGGTGAACCGGTTGGCGCCGGCAGGCGCATAGGCCTCCGGCACATTGCCGGCCGTCGCCGCGACCAGAAGCGGCTTGCCCTCCAGCAGGCGCCCCTCGGTCTCGTACGCCATGTAGACCATGCGCGTCAGCACGGCGTCCTGCCAGGCCTTGAGCAGCGGCGGCGTCGAATACCACTGGATGGGGAACTGCAGCACGATCCGGTCGGCGGCAAGCAGCCGGGCAACCTCCCGGTCGGCATCGATCCGCCCATCCGCGTAGACGGCATGCATGTCCACGACCTCGACATCGGGCAGGCGCGCCGCCGCGGTCGCGAGCGCGGCATTGGCGCGGGAACGGCTAAGATCGGGGTGAAAGAGAAGGATCAAGGTCTTGCTCATGGCATCGTCTCCTGTGTTGACAGGCAGACAATGCCGGGACGAATGAAATCATTCCAATGGATGATTTGTATATGCTATTATCGATCTGATGAATTTAAGATCCATTGACCTCAACCTCCTCGTCATCCTCGACGCCCTGCTTGACGAGGCCCACGTGTCGCGCGCCGCCGCCCGGCTGAACCTTTCGCAGCCGGCGACATCGAGCGCGCTCGACCGCTGCCGCCACCTCTTCGGCGATCCCCTGCTGGAACGCGGCAAAGGCGGCATGCGGCTGACGGCGCGGGCGCAGGCGCTGCGCGATCCCCTGAAGAACCTGCTCGCCGGCATCGCGGCCGTGGTCGACGCGCCCGAGGAGCCCCTGGCCGCGATCCGCCAGACCGTGCGCATCATCACGGCCGACCATCCCGGCATCCTCATCGCCGGCCCGCTGCAACGCGCGCTGGCCCGCTCCGCGCCCGGCATCGACCTCGTCATCCAGCCGTGGCAGAGCGCATCGGCGGCGCTCGAATCCCTCGCGCGCGGCACGGGCGACATCGCGATCTCCGTCTTTCCCGCCATCGACGAGACGGCCTTCCATCGCGAGACGCTGCTGCACGAGCACTATGTCGTGGCCATGCGGCGCGACCACCCGGCCGCCGCCGATTTCACGCTGGAGCGCTGGCTCGCCTACCCGCATGTCCTCGTCTCCGGGCGCGGCGATACGCGCAGCGGCCTCGACGACCAGCTCGCCGTGCTGGGCCGGTCGCGCCGCATCGGCATCGTCGTGCCGAGCTTCCTGATGGTTCCGCCGTTGCTGGAGGACAGCGACCTCCTGGCCATGATGCCGGCCCATACGGTGCCCGCCGGCGCCGCCGGCAACTTGCATATCGCCGCGCCGCCGCTGCCGGTGGAGGGCTTTCCGCTCCACCTCGCCTGGTGTCGCCGCCGCGACACGGACCGCGCCGTGCGCCACGTCGCGGATATCGTGCGCGACGTCTTCGCCGGCCATCCGGCCTGACCCGCCGCCGGCGGGAACGACGCAAATTCGTTTCCCTTTTGTACTCGCCGCCCCTTTCTTTTCGCGATGACTCTCTCCATATTCCCCGCATGGCCAGAACCCCGAAAAAATCCCCGCCCTCGAACCCCGGTTTCGAGGAAGCCCCGCAGTCGCCTTTCGAGGGCGAACCCCTGTCCGGCAGCGTCTCCGACTGGGTGAAGCAGCTCGAGGCGGAAGCCGAGGCGGGAAGCGTCGAAAGCCGCCGCGAGGTGGCGTCGAAGGCCGGCAAGCACCGCAAGTCGGTGGAGAACGCCGCCCGCCGCCACACGGAAAACGTCACCGCCAGCAAGACCTCCCGCGGCGTCTCGATCGGCGGCTCGTCCGACCCCAGGACGCGCGCCGCCGCCGGCCTCAACCCGGTGTCGGGCATGGATGTCTCGCTGGAGGACGCCGCCTCGCTCAATGCCGGCACGGCCGTGACCGCTACTGTGGAGGCGCTTTCGGCGCTCATCGAGAGCGGCAACCCGCTGTTCAAGGACGGCAAGCTCTGGACGCCGCACCGCCCGGCCCGCCCGGCGAAGTCGGAAGGCGGCATCCCGATCCGCATGATCAGCGAATACCAGCCCGCCGGCGACCAGCCGACCGCCATCCGCGACCTCGTGGAGGGCCTGTCCGCAGGCGAGCGCAGCCAGGTGCTGCTCGGCGTCACCGGCTCGGGCAAGACCTTCACGATGGCAAAGGTGATCGAGGAGACGCAGCGCCCCGCCGTCATCCTCGCGCCCAACAAAACGCTCGCCGCCCAGCTCTACAGCGAGTTCAAGAACTTCTTCCCGGAAAACGCGGTCGAATATTTCGTCTCCTACTACGATTATTACCAGCCGGAAGCCTACGTCCCACGCTCCGACACCTTCATCGAGAAGGAAAGTTCGATCAACGAGCAGATCGACCGCATGCGCCACTCCGCGACGCGCTCGCTGCTGGAGCGCGACGACTGCATCATCGTCGCCTCGGTCTCCTGCATCTACGGTATCGGCTCCGTCGAGACCTACACCGCCATGACCTTCCAGATGGAGGTCGGCGAGAGGCTCGACCAGCGCCAGCTGCTCGCCGACCTCGTCGCCCAGCAATACAAGCGCCGCGAGATGGATTTCCAGCGCGGCAGTTTTCGCGTGCGCGGCGATACGATCGAGATCTTCCCGGCCCACCTTGAGGATGCCGCCTGGCGCATCTCGATGTTCGGCGACGAGATCGACGCCATCACCGAGTTCGACCCGCTGACCGGTCAGAAGACCGGCGACCTGAAATCGGTAAAAATCTACGCCAACAGCCACTATGTCACGCCGCGCCCCACGCTGAACGGCGCCATCAAGGCGAT
The DNA here is from genome assembly GCF_009826875.1 of Shinella sp. AETb1-6. Lineage (NCBI taxonomy): Bacteria > Pseudomonadati > Pseudomonadota > Alphaproteobacteria > Hyphomicrobiales > Rhizobiaceae > Shinella > Shinella sp. AETb1-6. The sequence goes on from NZ_WUMM01000001.1 coordinate 105,649, forward strand.
CCGCGAGGAGCTGAAGCTGCGCCTCGCCGAGCTGGAAAAGGCCGGCCGCCTCTTGGAAGCGCAGCGCCTGGAGCAGCGCACGCGCTACGATATCGAGATGCTGGAAGCCACCGGCTCCTGCGCCGGCATCGAGAACTATTCGCGCTATCTCACGGGCCGCAAGCCCGGCGAGCCGCCGCCGACCCTGTTCGAATACATTCCCGACAACGCGCTGATCTTCATCGACGAAAGCCACGTCACGATCCCGCAGATCGGCGGCATGTATCGCGGCGACTTCCGCCGCAAGGCGACGCTGGCCGAATATGGCTTCCGCCTGCCCTCCTGCATGGACAACCGCCCGCTGCGCTTCGAGGAATGGGATGCCATGCGGCCGGACACGATCGCCGTCTCGGCCACGCCCGGCGCCTGGGAGATGGAGCAGTCCGGCGGCGTCTTCGCCGAGCAGGTCATCCGCCCGACCGGCCTGATCGACCCGCCCGTCGAGGTGCGCCCGGCGAAAAGCCAGGTGGACGACGTGCTGGGCGAAATCCGCGAGACCACGCAGGCCGGCTACCGCACGCTCGTCACCGTGCTCACCAAGCGCATGGCCGAAGACCTCACCGAATACCTGCACGAACAGGGGATTCGCGTGCGCTACATGCACTCGGACATCGACACGCTGGAGCGCATCGAGATCATCCGCGACCTGCGTCTCGGCGCCTTCGACGTGCTCGTCGGCATCAACCTGCTGCGCGAAGGCCTCGACATTCCCGAATGCGGCTTTGTCGCCATCCTCGATGCCGACAAGGAAGGTTTCTTGCGCTCGGAGACGTCCCTCGTGCAGACCATCGGCCGCGCGGCGCGAAACGTCGACGGCAAGGTCATCCTCTATGCCGACCAGATCACCGGCTCCATGCAGCGCGCCATGGACGAGACGACCCGCCGCCGCGAAAAGCAGGTCGCCTATAACGAGGCGCACGGCATCACCCCGGAATCCGTGAAGGCCAGGATTTCCGACATCCTCGACAGCGTCTACGAGCGCGATCACGTCCGTGCCGATATCTCCGGCGTCGCCGGCAAGGGCTTTGCGGACGGCGGCAACCTCGTCGGCAACAACCTCCAGGCCCATCTCAACGCGCTGGAAAAAGCCATGCGCGACGCCGCCGCCGATCTCGACTTCGAAAAGGCCGCCCGCCTGCGCGACGAGATCAAGCGTCTCAAGGCCGCCGAACTCGCCGTCATGGACGACCCGATGGCGCGCGAAGAAGCGAGAAGTCAGGAAGGTGGCAGCGGCAAGCCAAAAAGCGCTGCAAAGACACAAGGCGGCAACGGGAAGAAAACCGGCGCCAGCCACGAGTCGATCTCCCCCCTTGTGGGGGGTGAAGAGCGGTCCGCGCAGCGGAGCAATCGATCCAGTGAATCGATTGCAGCGACGAACGTCGGCAGGACAGAGGGGGGTGCCCCCGGCACCATCACTCCTCCGTCATCCTCGGGCTCGACCCGAGGATCCACAGCGGCGGACGCAGACACCTCGAAATCCCTCTTCCAGAAACCCTCGCTCGACGACATGGGCCCGGGCACCGACATCGAACGCCCCCTCTTCCGAAAGCCGAAGCTGGATGAGATGGGCCGCGACGTCGCCACGCCATCAGGCAAATCACTGTTCCGCAAGAACAGCCTCGACGAAATGACCGTCGGCCGCACCGAAAAACCCGTCACCGGCGACCTGCCCCAACGCCCGCCGGAAACCCTCTCCACCAAGAAGCGCCATTCCCCCCTGCTGGAAGGCCAACCCGAACGCGCCACCGGCGCCGACGACGCGAAACCGGTTCGGCGGGGGAAGATCGGCGTCGGAAGCTATGAGGATCCGGCGGAGGCGAAGCGCAAGGGACGGACGAAGGGGAAGACTGGGCGGCCTGGGCGGTAGCACCTTTGAAAAGGTCGGTGCTCTTTACCTTTTAGCTTATTGGCTATAGAACATAAGGGGAACATTTTTTGACGCCGCAACCGGCGCGGCAATGGTTTAAAATGCTTCCAAGCCCCACACTCCTCGTGTAAGAGTTGCAAACAACTCTACCGATGGGGGAAGAATTTTAATGGCCCAAAAAATAAAGATCGCATCATCCATCCTGAATATAAGGCTTCACCCCCATAGTGATGATAGATACGTAGATTTTTTCAGCGATATATATCGGACAAAGAAAATTGTACGTCTACACGGCGATCGGCACGGAATGATGTCTCTTCTCGACATGACGCGGTCAGATGAAGGTATTATTCGAGGAATAGTTACAACTTTCCTTAATATAGAAATTGACGGAAATTGGTTTGACACAGAAAATCTAAAAGAGGCGACAGACAATCAAGTTTCAGAAGTAAAAATTCCCGAAAACCTACATCCAAACTCAGCGCAGTTCTATTTCATTTTTGATGTCAAACGACACAGGATTTATATTCAAAATTACTCTAAAGGAAAAGTTTTAACGCCTCCGCAAGCGCTCAAATTATTTTCTGAAATATCAGAACAGATACAAATAACACAAAAATACAACTACCCATCGATAACATTAGTCCAAGACAAGAAGGCGCTGGAAAAAATCTTTAACATCGAAAGAATAGATAGAATAACTATAAGCATCCTAAAACCAAACGCAGATATTCTCGTAGACAACTTTGAAGAGCAAATAGAGGCTCATCTTCTTGCGTCTCATGCAAAGAAACTTACCCTAACATATCAGGCAAACCCCGGTGAATCTCTAGTCACTAATGATGACATACAAAAGCTCGGAGGAGCAGCGCTTACTAACGGGTCAGTGAAAGTTGACGGCCGAGATAATGGACATGCAGTGCATATGTCAACGGAAGACAGTCCTCTCATAATTCAAGACAAATATGATCCTGATACAACCACCGAGGATCAGGCGTTTCGAAAACTTATCAACGAAGCAGAGATCAACGGATAGTGTTATATCGCTCACAATTCCGAGGGTTGAAAAGGAACATAGCACGATATTTTTCGGACTATGGAGGTTGGAGAGTTATGCTTTCCTCCCCGTTCTTTCTTATTTCACTTTTCATTTCATTAGCGAGCTATAAAAACTGGATCGAACCCAAGTGGGTTGATCAAAGCCTCTCTCTAATCCCGAGCTTGCTAGGATTCAGCCTTGGAACGTATGCTATATTATTCAGCCTCCTGAACAACAGGCTAAAGAATGCGCTCCGAGCGTTAAAAAACCCTAGAGGAACGCCATTTTTAAATGAGATAAACGCTACATTTCTTCACTTCATATTTATTCAAAACATTTGCCTCGCCTGGGCATTTCTTTTTGACGGAACTTGGCTTATTGACGCGTTTAACTTAGCAAATCGTCATAACATTAATTTATTATATATTTTTCATCCGATGAAATACTTAGGATCGTTTGTAGGGCATCTACTGCTTGTATATTCATTTTCTCTCGTATTAGCTTCGGCTTTAACGGTTTATCGTATTGCGGGGCTTTTTGATCCAACTGAGGATTAGAGTGCAGCGGGAAATTGATCGCGCTTCTGTTCGCATAAAATGTTGCCTCAGAAAAAATTTTTCGGCCGTTTTTCCCCACCCTCTCCACCCATGCGATAATCCCCTCATCCCGTCGCGGATACACCGCAAGGCGTTGCGGCGAGGCGGGGTCGGCGCTTGGGGTGCGGGACGGACGTAAGCCTGCATCTTGAGGGTCCGCGGAAAATGGTCTCCCTCCGGCGACACGGGGGAAGCGGCGGAGCGTCGGACCGGCTCCTCCGTTTCATGCCCCGGACGGCGCGTCGGGCGTGCCTGTGCGGCACACAAGGGGAGCGGGGCCGGAGGGTGCGTCGGCATCGTCCGCCGGAGTGATGACTTGCCGGGAAAGGCGGTGACGCCTTTCCGCCCGGACGGTGCTCGAAGGTGAGCGCTATCTGGCGCGAAAAACCCCGGCGGGGCCCACCCCGGAAACCGACGGCAAGCGCCGCCGGACCCGTTCCTTGCAGAGAGACCGGAGTCGCGGGCAAAAACCGCCGAACGGGGCGCTGAAAGGTGCCATTTTTACTATCTGATGCGGCAGCTTTCAGCGCCCCGTCCGATACCGATGCCCCACAACCCGGCGTGATCTCACGCGCGGCGATGCGGGCGGCTGCCCGCCTTGCGAAACCCGCCGCCCCGTCCTCTGCCGCCACCGGCAACGGAGCCGGTCCGCCCGGCCGGTCGCGGCCCGGCGCCGCGCAGCCCGCGCCCTTCCCAACCGACAGGAGCCCTCATGTTCGACCGCAGCAAGCTTCCCCCGCTATCGCCCTTCCTGCTCGCCCGCATCGCCGAGATGCTGGCTTTGCCCTGGCGCGCCTGCCGCCTGCGCAGCTGCCGTCGCCGCGGGCGGTGCTGCTGGGTCTCGCGCGACACGCAGCAGCCCTTCTGCCTGCGCAACCTCGATGCCGGGCAACGCGCGCAGTTCGACGCCGTGGCGGAGGAGGTACGCGACATCGTCGATTACAGCTGGTTCTTCAGCCGGCTCACCTTCGCCTCGCCCTATCGCGACACGCGCGCGCTCCAGGATGCCGGCATGGCGGTGGCGCGCACGGTGAAATCCGGCGCGGCGCTGCGGGAGTTCCGGGCCTTTGAAGCCATGCGCGCGGCGCAGCCGCCGGCCGAATACGACGGCGAGGAACCGCCGCTGCCGAAGGGCTGGTAGGGAATTGCGGATGACGGCGGCGGCGCGGCCTATTCGGCCGCCTCGCCCTTCACGTCGAGCGCGGCGGTGTCGAGGGCGGCGGCCAGTTCGTAGGAATAGCCTTCCAGCATCGTATAGGCCTGCTCGATCGCCTGGATCTGCCCCTCGGCATTGCGGATGGCCTCGGTGATCGACTGCGAGCGGGCGCGCAGCATGGAGCCGAGGAAATCCGTGCCGCCCTTGCGGCCGAGGCGGTCGATGTGCTGGCGCACCCGGTTGCGGTGGCGTTCAAGCTCCAGGATGTGGAAGCGGCTCTTGACGATGTCGTCGGAGAGTTTCCGGCGCATCGCCGCCAGCGGATCGAAGCTGCCCGGCTCGCGCTCGTCGAGGATGACGTCGTTGACCAGCGGTTCCAGCAGCATCAGGCCCTTGAGGTCGCGCGGGTCGGCGAGCTGCGGGTCGAAGCCGGTGTCGTCGAAGACCTTGCGGCGCACCGGGTCGCGCAGCAGGTCGTAGCAGGCCTGCAGGCGGGCGAACTGGTCGGCATCGCCGCCCGAATCGGGATGCATGCCCTTGGCGGCCTTACGATAGGCGGCCTTGACCGCGTTGTCGTCTGCATCGCGCTCCAGTCCGAGCATGGCGTAGGGATCGATCACGCGGGCACCTGTTCGTCTCTCATTGCGTCGTCGGTTCTTTTACGCCGTTTTCCGACCCCGAGGGGACGAAATTGTGGTCATGCCGGGGCCGATGCACAGAAAGCGCTACTCCGCCGCATCCTGCGCAGCACCCCGTGCCGACAGCACCGCCGCGAAGGCATCGGCGATCACCTGCGGCCCCGCCCCCGGCTTCGTGGCGTCGTTGGACAGGATCTGCCGGTAGCGGCGCACGCCCGCAAAGCCCTGGAACAGGCCGACCATGTGCCGCGTGACATGCGCCACGCGCCCGCCGCGCGCGATCACCTCGCCGGCATAGGCGACCATCGCATCGCGCACCGCCTCCCAGTCCTCGCCCGACAGGTCCTGCGGACCGGAGAAGACACCGGAGGGCAGGCCTTCCGACAGGGGATGCGGGAAAAACCGGTCCACGCCCGTGAGAACACCGCTATCCTGGTAGGCAGCCCGTCCGAGCATGACCCCATCCAGCCCGTCCATCGCCTCCACGGCCTGATTCAAAGTCTGAAGCCCGCCGTTGAGACCGATGAAAAGGTTCGGGTTTTCGGCCTTCAGCCGGTACACGAGGCCGTAGTCGAGCGGCGGGATGTCCCGGTTCTCCTTCGGCGACAGGCCCTGCAGCCAGGCCTTTCGCGCATGGACCCAGACCGCATCCGTGCCGGCTGCCGTCACGCGGGAGACGAGGTCGCGCAGCGCCACCTCCGGGTCCTGGTCGTCAACGCCGATGCGACATTTGACAGTGACCGGGATCGACACCGCCGCCCGCATCGCCGCCACGCACTCGGCCACCAGATCCGGCTCGCGCATCAGGCAGGCGCCGAAGGTGCCCGATTGCACCCGGTCCGACGGACAGCCGACATTGAGGTTGATTTCGGCATAGCCGAAACCCTCGCCGATCCGCGCGGCCTCCGCCAGCTTTTCCGGACTGTTGCCGCCCAGTTGCAAGGCCACGGGATGTTCGATCGCGTCGAAGCCGAGCAGCCGCTCGCGATTGCCGCGCAGGATGGCATCGGCGACGATCATTTCGGTGAAGAGCAGCGCGTTGCGGGTGAGCTGGCGCGCGAACACGCGAAAATGCCGGTCGCTCCAGTCGATCATCGGCGCGGTGGCGAAAATCTTCGTCCCCGTCTCCACGGCCCGGCTGTAGAATGTCGCTCTGTTCGTCATGGCCGGGCTCATACTCCATATGATCAGCAAAAACCACCCTCGCCCTTTCCCCCGGTCGCCGGGCCGGTGCTAGACTGTCACCGGAATCAGACCGCCGGAGGAAACCATGCCGCTTTATGCCCTCGACGACCGCGCGCCCACACTCCCCGCCGACGACCGCTACTGGGTAGCGCCGGATGCCAATGTCATCGGCAAGGTCATCCTCGGCGAGGATGTCGGCATCTGGTTCGGCGCCACGCTGCGCGGCGACAACGAGCCGATCATCGTCGGCGCAAGGTCGAATATCCAGGAAGGCGTCGTGGTGCATACCGATCCCGGCAAGCCCGTCATCATCGGCGAGGGCTGCACCATCGGCCACGGCGCCATCATCCATGGCTGCACCATCGGCCACAATTCGCTGGTCGGCATGGGCGCCACGGTGCTGAACGGCGCGGTCATCGGCAACAATTGCCTCGTCGGCGCCAATGCGCTGGTGACGGAAGGCAAGGTCTTTCCGGACAATTCGCTGATCGTCGGCGCCCCCGCCAAGGCCGTGCGCACGCTCGATGCCGAGGCGATCGAAGGCCTGAAACGCTCGGCGGAGGGCTATGTGCGCAACTGGCAGCGCTTCAGGAAGGGCTTGAAACCCGTCGGCTAGGGGATCTACGCGCAACCCGCGCAGGTGCCGCGGATCTCGATCGTCGTCTTGCCGGTCTTGAAGTTGCGGCCCTTGGCAAAGGCTTTCAGCCGGTCCTCGATCACGTGGTCGTGGAACTCCGTCACCTGGCCGCAGGTCTCGCAGATCGTGAAGGCGGTGATGCCGTGGTTGTGACAGCCCTCATGCGGATGGGCGCAGGCCACGAAGGCATTGATGCTCTCCAGCCGGTGCACGAGGCCGAACTCCAGGAGCTTGTCCAGCGCACGATAGACCTGGAGCGGCGCGCGAAACCCGTTGTCGCGCAGCTTGTCGAGGATGGTGTAGGCGCTGAGCGGGCTGTCGGAATGCGACAGCACGTCGAAGACGAGGCCCTGGTTCTTCGTCAATTGTTGCGTGGTCATGCCCGACCTCCCTGGTTTGCCGCCGAATGTTCCACGACGCTCGTCCTCGGTTTCGTGATGAGGCTTAGAATGAACAGGCCAAGCGCTGCAACCACGATCGAGGGACCGGAGGGCGTGTCGAACTTCAGCGATCCGAACAATCCGCCAACCACAGCCAGCGCCCCGATCAGCGAGGCGAGCACCGCCATGATCTCCGGGCTGGTGGAAAAGCGCCGCGCCGTCGCCGCGGGGATGATGAGAAGCGAGGTGATCAGCAGGATGCCGACGATCTTCATGGCGATGGCGATGACGAGCGCCATCAAGAGCATGAAGGCCAGGCGCGTCTTCTCCGGCTGCATGCCTTCGGCCTCGGCCAGTTCCGGATTGACCGTCGACGCGATCAGCGGGCGCCACATCCACACGATGGCGAAAACGACGAGAATGCCGCCGCCCCATACGAGGTCCACATCCCCGCGCGACACGGCGAGGATATCGCCGAACAGGAAGCCGACGAGATCGATGCGCACCCACGTCATGAAGGACACCATGACGAGGCCGATCGCCAGCGTCGCGTGGGAGAGGATGCCGAGCAGCGCATCCGTCGAGAGCGTGCCGCGCTTCTGGAGCAGCAGCAGAAGAAGCGAGACGGTCGCCGCGACGACGAAGACGCTGAGGAGCAGGTTGAAGTTCATCAGCAGCGACAGCGCCACGCCGAGCAGCGCCGAATGGGCCATCGTATCGCCGAAATACGCCATGCGCCGCCAGACGACAAAACAGCCGAGCGGGCCCGCGGTGAGCGCCAGGCCGATGCCGGCGACGAGCGCGCGCATGAAGAAATCGTCAAGCATCGCGCTTCTCCTGCTGTCCGGCGCCGTCAGGCACCACGCCATGATCGTGGCCGCAGCCGCAATCGGGCCCGTGCGTGTGCACGATGCGCATCGGCCCGGCGCGGCCCGAGGGCACGACGGGCGTATGATGGCCGTCTTTCGGGCGGCAATCGTTTGTGATCGAGCCGTCGGCATGCAGCACGCGGCCGTCGGGCAGGTGCGTGTGGTCGTGATCGTGATTGTAGAAGGCCAGCGTCTGCCCGGCGCGCGCGCCGAAAAGGCGCTGGTATTCCGCGCTCTGGCTCACCACCTCGGGCGTGCCGCGGCAACAGACATGGCCGTTGAGGCAGATGACGGTGTCGGTCTCGGCCATCACCACATGCAGGTCGTGCGAGATGAGCAGGATGCCGCAGCCGGTCGTGTTGCGGATCGTCTTGATGAGATCGTAAAGCGCGATCTCGCCGGAGAAATCCACGCCCTGCACCGGCTCGTCGAGCACCAGAAGATCGGGCTTGCGGGCAATGGCGCGGGCCAGCAGCGCGCGCTGGAACTCGCCGCCGGAGAGATGCTGCACCTCCGCGCGGGCGAGATGACGGATGCCGGTCGCGTCCAGCGCCGCCTCGATCTCCGCGCCCTTCAGCGGCGAGGTCAGCGTCATCAGCCGTTCCACGGTCAGCGGCATGGTCCAGTCGACGGAGAGTTTTTGCGGGACATAGCCGACCTTGAGGCCCGCCTTGCGCTCCACCCTGCCCTCGTCGGCCTTCAGCACGCCGATGGCCGCCTTGGCGGTGGTGGATTTGCCCGAGCCGTTCGGGCCGATCAGCGTGACGATCTCGCCGGGCGCAATCGAGAATTCCACGCCGCGCACGAGCCAGCGACCTTGGCGGCGCACACCGACGCCGGCAAGCGACACGAGCGGCGAAGCGGTCCTGGTTGGGGTCTGCAGCATCATTTTTTCCAAAAGCCTGTTGCGTCAGCATATGGCACACGTTATAGCATAACGCAATTGATGTAATAACATTACATTTACATTCAAGCGGAGTATCCCATGCAAAAGGCCGTTCGCGCCCTCCTCCTTTCCACCGCCCTTCTCATTGCCGGCGTCGGTGCCGCGCGCGCCGAGGCGCCCGATGTCGTCGTGTCGATCAAGCCGATCCATTCGCTGGTCGCCGCCATCATGCAGGGCGTCGGCGAGCCGGGCCTCATCGTGGAGGGTGCCGCCTCACCGCACACCTATTCGCTGAAGCCGTCGAATGCGGCCGCTCTCCAGAATGCCGATGTGGTCTTCTGGGTCGGCCATGGCCTGGAAGCCTTCCTTGAAAAGCCGCTGGAATCGCTCGGCGGCAAGGCGACCGTGGTGGAACTGGACGACGCGCCGGGCCTCGAAAAACTGCCCTTCCGCGAAGGCGGCCCGTTCGAGGCCCATACGCATGAAGGCGAAGGCCACGACCATGCGCATGAGGGCCACGCGCATGAGGGCGAGGAAGGCCATGACCATGAGAAGGAAGGTCACGACCACGGCAAGGAAGCGCATGCCCATGGTGAAGAGGCACACGACCATGGCAAGGAGGCGGACGGCCACGACCATGCCCATGGCGAGGAAGCCGGCCATGAAGGCCACGAGCACGGCGAATTCGACATGCATCTGTGGCTGAGCCCGCAGAACGCGCGCGCCATTGCGGCCGAAGCCGCCAAGGTCCTCGCCGAGAAGGACCCGGCCAATGCCGAGACCTACAGGAAGAACCTCGCCGGTCTCGAAGAAAGGCTCGATGCGCTCGACAAGGAGGTTGCCGAGACGGTCGCGCCCGTGAAGGATAAGCCCTTCATCGTCTTCCACGATGCCTACCAGTATTTCGAACATCACTACGGCATGCATGCTGCCGGCTCCATCACCGTGAGCCCGGAAACCCTGCCCGGTGCGGAACGCCTGACGCAGATCCGCGACAAGGTGAAGACGCTGGGCGCGACCTGCGTCTTCGCCGAGCCGCAGTTCGAGCCGAAGCTGGTCAATGTGGTGATCGAGGGCACGCCTGCGAAATCCGGCGTTCTCGACCCCGAGGCCGCCACGCTTGAGCCCGGCCCGGATCTCTATTTCACCCTGATGAAGAGCATCGCCACGTCGCTGCGCGATTGCCTCGGACAGGCCAGCTGAGGAGCGCTTGCGGCCCTCACGGCTCCGGCCTGAGCGCAACGCCCGCTCCATTCTCCACGCCGTCGACAGCATGGCGTGGAGACTTGAGCAGGTTCTGTCGGGCCGGGCAGCCTCACTCCGAAATCGCGTGGCGGGATCATTCCGCCATTTTTTGGCCCCGCGAATGTAATACTATAACATAAGGGTAGATCGCATGGACAACCGCCTTTCCGTTACCGTCCTCTCCGGTTTCCTCGGCGCCGGAAAGACGACGCTCATGAACCACGTGCTCAACAACCGCAGCGGCTTGCGCGTCGCCGTCATCGTCAACGACATGAGCGAGGTGAACATCGACGCCGCACTCATCCGCGATGGCGGGGCGGACCTGTCACGCACCGGCGAGCAGCTGGTGGAAATGACGAATGGCTGCATCTGTTGCACGCTGCGCGACGACCTCCTCAAGGAGGTGCGCCGTCTCGCCGAAATGAAGCGCTTCGACTATCTGCTGATCGAATCCAGCGGCATTTCGGAGCCGCTGCCGGTCGCCACCACCTTCGACTTCCGCGACGAGGACGGCTGGAGCCTGTCGGATGTCGCCCGCCTCGACACGATGGTCACGGTGGTCGATGCCGCCAACCTGCTCAAGGATTACGGCTCGCAGGATTTCCTGGCAGAGCGCGGCGAAACGGCCGGCGAGGACGACAACCGCACGCTGGTGGAACTGCTGGTCGAGCAGATCGAGTTCGCGGACGTGGTCGTGCTCAACAAGACGGGTGCGGCGAGCCCCGCGGACCTGCTGGCCGCCCGCCAGATCATCGGCGGCCTGAACGGCGCGGCCCGCGTCATCGAGACCGATTTCGGCAGGGTCGCGCTGGCGGATATCCTCGGCACGGGCCTGTTCGATTTCCAGAAGGCGAGCGAACATCCGCTGTGGTTCAAGGAGCTGCACGGCTTCAAGGACCACGTTCCCGAAACCGAGGAATACGGCATCCGCTCCTTCGTCTACCGGGCGAAACGTCCGTTTCACCCCGCCCGCTTCAAGGCTTTTCTCGACGAGAGCTGGCCAGGCGTCATCCGCGCCAAGGGCTTCTTCTGGCTCGCCACGCGGCCGCATCATGTCGGAGAGATGAGTCAGGCGGGCGCTCTGGTGCGCAGCGGCCGGCTCGGCCTGTGGTGGGCCTCGGTTCCTCAACAGCATTGGCCGCAGGACGAGGCGGCGCGCGAGGCCATCGCCCGCTCTTCCGATCCCGTCTGGGGCGACCGGCGGCAGGAACTCGTCTTCATCGGCGCGGACCCGATGGACGAGCACGACATCCGCCGCCGGCTCGACGCCTGCCTCGTCGCCGAAGAGACGTTCGAACCGGCGCGCTGGGCAAACCTCCCCGACCCCTTCCCGCTCTGGATGCGCCAGGCGGGGTGAGGGATGTAAGGTGCTAGCGAAGCAGCGCGCGCGCCTCCTCGATGCCGAAGGCTTGCGGCTGGGTGCAGGTCGTGACGATATCGACCGCCCGGCCCTCCTCGGCGGAGCGCAGGATCGCCGTCAGCACGTCGATCGTGTGCAGCGAGCGGTCGAGCGAGCAGCGATAGTCGCGGCCCGTCGTCACGGCGTCCATCATGTCGGCAAGGCCGATGCCGCGGTAATTGGCCTGTTTGCCCCAGTCGAACTGGTAGTTCTGAGCCGTCAGAGGATGATCCCAGACCGCGACCGCCTTCGGTTCCTTGTCGTTGCCGGCCAGCTCGACGGTGCCGCCGAAGAAATTCGGATCCGGCACGAAGACCGCGCCGTCGGTACCGTAGAGCTCCATGTTCTGGTGGCGATGCGCCCACACATCCCAGCTCGCCATCAGCGCGACCTGCGCGCCGCTGACGAATTCGAGCACAGCATGGATGTTCGTCAGCACCGCGACCGGCACGGCCTCGCCGAGCCGCGGGCCATTGGCGATGATGCGCTCCTCGCGCGCCCGGTTGCCGAGCGCCACCACCCGCTTCACCGGCCCGACCAGGTTGACGAGGTTGTTGACGTAGTACGGCCCCATGTCGAGGATCGGCCCGCCGCCCGTCGCGAAGAAGAAATCCGGGTTCGGATGCCAGCTCTCCATGCCCGGACCCAGCACATGCGCCGTGCCGGACATGATCTTGCCCACCCTGCCGCTGTCGATGAGGTGGCGCACGAACTGGTGCGATCCGCCGAGATAGGTGTCCGGCGCCGAGCCGACCTTCAGGCCCTTGGCATCGGCGATGCGGCGCAGATCCTCGCCCTGTTCGAGCGACAGCACGAAGGGCTTTTCCGAATAGACATGCTTGCCCGCCTCCAGCGCCTGCTTCGACACCGGGTAATGTGCTTCGGGGATGGTGAGGTTCACCACGACATCGACATCGGGATTGGCCAGCAGCGCGCCGATCTCCTGCGCCGGCACGCCGAATTCCTCCGATCGCGCCGTCGAGGCCGCGGGGTTGATATCGGCGCAGGCGACGAGCTTCAGGTTCCTGAAGGTCGGGATCAGCTTGAAATAGGCGCCCGAGATATTGCCGCAGCCAATGATGCCGACTCCGTATTCCTTGCTCATGATGCCGGTCCTCAGAATGTCTTGACGGTCGCGATCGAGCGGGTGGCAAGCCGAGTGATGTCGCTCGGATTGTCATGCTCGACGATGAAATGTCTGGCCGGCGTGCCGGCGAGCGCCTTGGCGAGATCGCCCCACGGCACCGTGCCATGACCGACATCCGCCCAGCCGTCCTCGTCGGCGTTCTCGCCCGTCGGCGCGATGTCCTTGACGTGGACGGTGGTGATGCGACTGCCGTATTTCTGGATCCAGGCGAAGGGGTCGGCCCCGCCGCGAATGATCCACGCGACGTCCGCCTCCCAGGTCAGATCCGGGCCGCCGGCGAAAAGATGATCCAGCGGCACGGTGCCGTCGGGCAGCGCGAAGAACTCGAAGTCGTGATTGTGCCAGCCGAACACGAGGCCGGCCTCGCGGATCGGCGTCCCGGCCTTCTGCAACCGCGCGCCCAGCGCATGCCAGCCCGCTGCATCGGTCGGGCGATGCTCCGGCAGCAGATAGGGGCAATAGACCGCCGTGATGCCGAGCGTTCGGCAGATGTCGAGCACACGCTGCGGCTGCGTCTCCAGCGTTTCGAGGCTGAAATGGGCGGTCGGCATGGTGAGGCCGTTTTTATCGAGGTCGGCCTTCACCTGCTGGATCGCCGCGTCGTCGAGCGTATCGTAAAGGGCGCTGTAGCCCTCGACTTCGCTGTAGCCGGCATCCGAGAGGATGCGGAACACTTCGGCGAAGGGCTGGAAATTGCGGGCGCTGTAAAGCTGGAAGCTGACGGTCTGCATGGCGGTTTCCTTGGTTCAGTCTTGGTGGGTCTGGCACGCGTGAAGGTCGAGCCAGTGGAATGTCGGTTCCGCGCCGTGCTCGGACGGCGTGAAGACGAGTGTCTTTTGGGCGCCTGCCGTGAGGTCAAACGCGTTGTCCGACCAGCGGCCGGGCACGTCGGCCTCCAGCATGACGTGCAGCGCCAGGCCGTGTGCCGTGGCGGTGACGGCAAAACGGCCGTCGCCGCGCGGCGCGACGTCGAGCGTCAGGCCGGAGGCCTGGAGATCGAGCGCCTTGTAGGTGCCGGAGACATGGTGCCCCTCGCCCGCCATGCCGTTCGAGGCCTTGAAGGACCAGAACAGCAGCGCATCCTCGGGGAGATCCGCGGAAACGACGGAAAACAGCATTTCCGCCCTGTCCGGGCCGCAGACACCCTCGACGCTACGGTGCGGGCGCCGCTCGCCGGACAGCGAGACGAGCCAGGTGTCGAGCGTCACGGTGACAGGTTCGGCCGTATCGTTGACCACCGAGAAACCGATCGTTTCGCCGTCCTTCGACGGAATGGCGGCGACGGCCACGGGCTGGAAGAAGCGGCGCACCATGTAGTGCATGGCCTTCCAGCTGCCGCCGTAATCGAGGCTCGACCAGGAGGCGACGGGCCAGGTGTCGTTGAGCTGCCAGTAGAGCGTGCCCATGCAGTGGGGTTTCAGCGAGCGCCAGTATTCCACGGCGGTACGGATGGCGAGGCCCTGCTGGATCTGGCTGAGATAGACGAAGCTCGGAAAGTCCTTCGGGAAACGGAAGTAGCGGAACATCGTGCCGGCGATGCGCTCGTTGCCGCCGGCATTCTTCTGGTGGCTTTCCATCACGGGCGACGCGATGTTCATGTCCTTGGGGTCCGCGAAGGTCTGCATGACCGGCATGGACGTGTAGGACTGGAAGCCGAATTCCGAGCAAAAGCGGGGGCTGACGGTCCGGTAATTGTCGAAGGACTTGTTCTCGTGCCAGACCGACCAGTAGTGCATGTCGCCGGAACCGTCGGCATGCCAGGCATCGGCGAAATCGAGATAGCCCGAAGTCGGGCTCGACGGCCACCAGATCGCGCCGGGCGCCGCCTTCTTCATCGCCACTTCGATGGTGCGGTTGAGGCGATCGTAGGAGACGAGGTAGCGGTCGCGATCCCGGCGGCTTTCCTCGAACCAGGTGAGCGCGCCAACCAGCTCGTTATCGCCGCACCACAGCACGATGGAGGGATGCGAGGCGAGCCGCCTGACCTGGTAGTCCACCTCCGCCGTCACATTGTCGAGGAAATCGACGGTCGAGGGATAGAGGTTGCAGGCGAACATGAAGTCCTGCCAGACCATCAGTCCCAGCTCGTCGCAGAGATCGTAGAACCAGTCCGGCTCGTAGAAGCCGCCGCCCCAGACGCGCAGCATGTTCATGTTGGCGTCGACGGCCGATTGCAGCAGGTCGCGCACGGCGACCGGGTTGATGCGCGAGGGCAAGGCATCTGCGGGAATCCAGTTTGCCCCACGGCAGAAGATTTCCCGGTCGTTGACCTTCAGCGCAAAACGGCTGCCCGCCTCGTCCTTGTCCGTGATCAGCTCCACCCGGCGCAGGCCGACGCGGCGCACGACGGTCTCCGTCGGCGTCTCGACGCGCACCGCATAGATCGCCTGCTCGCCGTGGCCGGCCGGCCACCAGAGCACCGGCTTTTCGATGCTGAACATGTGGGTGAGCTGGGTCTCGCCGGCGGCGACACCGATATCGAGCCGCACGCGCTCCTCGCCGAGCGCGAAATGCACCGGCAGGATGCCCGGCTCCTCGGCGTGGAAGGTCGCGGTGACATAGAGATCGACCGCGCCATCGGCATGATGGAACTGCCGCGTCGTGACATGCTCGATGCGCGCCACCTCAAGCCGGCGCAGCACGATTTCGCCATAGATGCCGAGCGGCGCGATGGCGATGTTCCAGTCCCAGCCGAAATGGCACTGCGGCTTGCGCAGCATGTTGCCGTTCGCAATGGGCGAATTGTTCGTCGACCACGGGATGAAGAATGGCTGTTCGGCTTGCCGCCGCGCGCCGGCTGCGATGCTGGAATGGATCAGCACCTTCAGCGTGTTTTCCCCCGCCTTCAGCGCCTCGGTCACGGCCGGCCGGTAACGGCGGAAGCAATTGTCGGCATCGAGCACCAGGACGCCGTTGAGATAGACCGACGCCACCGTGTCGATGCTGCCGATATCGAGATACCAGTCGCCTTCCAGCGTTTCCGGTGGAAGGTCGAACGTGCGCTCGATCGCCCAGTCCTTCCCGGCCACCCACCGCACGTCGCGCTCGTTGCGGCCGGCATAGGGATCGGGAATGAGGCCGGCGGCGATCAGCGCGCTGTGCACGTCGCCGGGCACGCGCATCGGCGCGACGAGCATGGCGTCGGTGCTGGTGACGGTCCAGGTGCCGGAAAGATCGATGGCGGTGATGTCGGATGCTTGGGTCATGGTTGTGTCTCTGACTTGCGATGTGCGGCGCCTCGTAGCGAGTTGCGGCGTCGCTTCTCCCCCTTCTCCCCCACGGGGAGAAGGTGCCGGCAGGCGGATGAGGGGGAGGCCACCGACTGAAAGAGCCGGAATATCGGCGTGTCCCCCCTCATCTGACCCTTCGGGCCACCCTCTCCCCGTGGGGGAGAAGGAAGGACGGCAAGTGCAATCTCCACCATCCTAAATCCGCTCCTCCGTGCCGGCATCGAACAGCGAGGCCAGCCCCATGTCGAAGGAGAGCGACACGGCCGTGCCGGGGGCAAAACGCCTGTTGCCGGCGACGCGGACGGCGAGCGTGTGGCCGGCAAGTTTGAGCCACAGCAGGTTGTCGGCGCCCATCGGCTCCTCGATATCGACGCTCGCCTGGTGCGCCTTAGCACCGGCGCCATCCTCGTCGACCTTCACATGCTCCGGGCGCACGCCCAGCACGACCTTGCGGCCGGCCGGAAGCGCTTCGCCGGCGGCATAGCCATCGAGCGGGAAATCCACGCCGTTCGTGCTGAACACCGGCTTTCCGCCCTTCTCCACGATCTCGCCGCGCAGGAAATTCATCGACGGCGAGCCGATGAAGCCGGCGACGAACATGTTCTTCGGCGCATTGTAGATCGTGTTGGGATCGGCGAGCTGCTGGATGACGCCGCTCTTCATGATGGCGATGCGGTCGGCGAGCGTCAGCGCCTCGATCTGGTCGTGCGTGACATAGATCATCGTGTTCTTCAGCGACTGGTGCAGCCGCTTGATTTCCACGCGCAGCTCCGACCGCAGCTTGGCATCGAGGTTTGAGAGCGGCTCGTCGAACAGGAAGACATCGACATCGCGCACCAGCGCCCGGCCGATCGCCACGCGCTGGCGCTGTCCGCCCGACAGTTCCGAGGGTTTGCGCTTCAAAAGCGGGCCGATCTGCAGGATTTCGGAGGCGCGGGCGACCCGCTTGTCGATCTCCGCGCGTGGCATGCGGGCGACCTGCAGGCCGAAGGAAAGGTTCTTCTCCACCGTCATCTGCGGATAGAGCGCATAGGACTGGAACACCATGCCGATGCCGCGGTCCTTGGGCTCCTCCCAGGTGACGTTCCTGTCCTTGATGAAGATCTGCCCGCCGGTCGGCTCAAGCAGGCCGGCAATGCAGTTGAGAAGGGTCGACTTGCCGCAGCCGGACGAGCCGAGCAGCACGAGGAACTCGCCCTCGCCGATATCCAGATTGAGGTTTTCCAGCACGTTGACCGCGCCGAAGCTCAACGAAAGGTCCTTGATGGAGACGGATTTCTGCATGGCTTAACCCTTGACTGCGCCGGCGGCGATGCCGCGGACGAACAGGCGTCCCGACACGAAATAGACGATGAGCGGAACAGCGCCGGTGAGCAGTGTCGCGGCCATGTTGACGTTGTATTCCTTCACCCCCTGGACGGAGTTGACGATGTTGTTGAGCTGCACGGTCATCGGGTAATATTCCGGCCGCGTGAACACGACGCCGAACAGGAAGTCGTTCCAGATGCCAGTGATCTGCAGGATCATCGCGACGACGAAGATCGGCAGCGACATGGGCAGCATGATGCGGAAATAGATCTGCCAGAACCCTGCCCCGTCGATGCGCGCCGCCTTGAACAGCTCCTCCGGCAGGGAGGAGAAATAGTTTCGGAAGAGCAGCGTCAGGATCGGCATGCCGAAGATGGTGTGCACGATGACGAGGCCGGTCAGCGTGCCGTAGATGCCCATTTCCCGGAGCACGATGACGATCGGATAGATCATGACCTGATAGGGTATGAAGGCGCCGATGATGAGGATGGTGAAGAACAGGTCCGCGCCCTTGAACTTCCAGTTGGCCAGCGCATAGCCGTTGACGGAGGCGACGAGGATCGAGATCAGCGTCGAGGGCACGGTGATGCGCACCGAATTCCAGAAGCCGCGCGACAGGCCGTCGCAGTTGAGGCCGGTGCAAGCGGTGGCCCAGGCCTTGGCCCAGGGCTCGAAGGTCACCTCCACCGGCGGCGAGAAGATGTTGCCGAGCCGGATTTCCGGCATGCCCTTCAGCGAGGTCACGACCATCACGTAGAGCGGCAGCAGATAGTAGAGCGCCGCCACGAGAAGCGTGCCGTATAGCATGATGTTGCGGCGGGACAGCGTGCGGCGGGGCTTCCTGCCCCAGGGCTCGCTTGGCGGTCCGGCGGTGGCGGCGAGCGCCGCGCCGGGCTTGAGGGAGACGGTCTCAGCCACGCTTGCGTCCTCCGAATTCGAGATAGGCCCAGGGGATGATGATGATCGCGACGGTGACGAGCATCATGGTGGAGGCGGCGAAGCCTTGGCCGAGGTTCTGGGCCTGGAACATGTAGTCGTAGACGTATTTCGCCGGGACCTCCGAGGCGATGCCCGGGCCGCCGCTCGTCTGCGCCACGACAAGGTCGTAGACCTTGACGATGCCGCTCGCGATGATGACCAGCGTCGTGATGAAGACGGGGCGCATCATGGGAATGACGATGAAGAGGTAGGTCTTCCACATCGGTATGCCGTCGACGCGCGCCGCCTTCCAGATATCCTCGTCGATGCCGCGAAGCCCGGCGAGCAGCAGGCACATGACGAGCCCCGTGCCCTGCCACAGCCCCGCGATCAGCACGCCGTAGATGACGATGTCGGCATTGTAGAGCGGGTCGAAGGTAAAGCTCGTCCAGCCCAGCGCGCGCACCACCGACTGTACCCCGAATTCCGGGTTGAGGATCCATTGCCAGACGAGGCCCGTCACGATGAAGGACAGCGCGAAGGGATAGAGGAAGATGGTGCGGAAGGTGTTTTCGAAGCGGATCTTCTGGTCCATCAGCGCCGCCAGCAGGAAGCCGACCACGAGGCTGAAGACGAGCGTGAAGAAGCCGTAGATCGCCAGGTTCTGGATGGAGACAATCCAGCGCGGCGCATCCCACAGGCGCTCGTACTGGTCGAGCCCGACGAACTTGGCCCGCGGCAGGAGCCGGGAATTGGTGAACGAATAGACGACCGTCCAGATCGTGCCGCCGAGAAAGATGACGACGGCGGTGAGCATCATCGGAATGGACGCAATCTTGGAACTGAGATTGCGCAGCAGTCTACTGGGGCGACCGGTGTGTGCCTGGCCCGTCATGGGTCACTCCTCCTTGGTCTCGATCACACGGCAGGCGCAAGCGCTCGCCTTCGGTGTACGGCAGAGCCCCGCCCCCTCCTCCGTCATCCTCGGCCTTGTGCCGAGGATCTGCCGACGCATCGAAAATCGAGACGCTGGCAGATGCCCGGGACAGGCCAGAGCATGACGGACGGGAGGTTTCCGGGCTTTGCCGACGGCCGGCGGCAAGCGCCGACCGTCCGCTGATCACTCCGCCGAGGCGATGATGCCGGCAAAACGCTTCTGGGCGTCTTCCGGCGTCATCGAGGGATTGGCGAAGAACTCGGAGAAGAGGTCCTCCTTCTGCTTCTGGCTGTCGGCCGAAAGCATCTGGTCCGGCGCCTCGATCACGTTGCCCTTGGCAAGGATTTCGAGGCCCTTTTTCATGCAGTCGTTGGCGGCGGCGAGATCGACGTCGCCGCGCACCGGCAGCGAGCCTTTCTTCAGGTTGAAGGCGACCTGCGTGGCGGGCGCGATGAGCGTCGACGCCAGCACTTCCTGCGCCTTGGACTTTTCCTCGTCTTTGAGCAGCGGGAAGTAGAAGGCGTCGCCGCTGGTCGAGATGATGTCGTTCACGCCCAGCCCCGGAAGGCAGGTATAGTCCTTGCCGGCGACCTGCCCGGCGAGCGCGAATTCGCCCTGCGCCCAGTCGCCCATGATCTGACCGCCGGCCTTGCCGGTGATGACCATGTTGGTGGCCTGGTTCCAGTCCTGCACATTCGTGCCCTTGGACATGCGGCGCGCATCGTCGGCGGCCTTGAACACCTTGGCGATGTCAGGCCCGCCCGCAACCTCGGCATCGCGGTCCTTGAAGACCTTGTAGAACGTATCCTTGCCGGCGATGGCGACCATCAGCACGTCGAACGCGCCGGCCGCCTGCCAGGGCTGGCCGCCCACCGCGAGCGGCACGATGCCGGCCTTTTCCAGCGCCGGAGCCGCCGCGACGAACTCGTCCCAGTTCTTGGGAACGGCCACACCCGCCTTCTCGAAGGCGCCGTTGGACAGCCAAAGCCACTGCCAGGAGTGGATGTTGACGGGCGCGCAATAGATCTTGCCGTCGATTGTGCAGCTGTCGAGCAGGCTCGCCGGCTTGATGATGTCCTTCCAGTTTTCCCGCGTCGCGACATCCGTGAGGTCGCGCATCAGGCCGGACTCCACCAGTTCCTCGGCCTGGCGGCCGTGGTTGAACTGCGTGGCGCCCATCGGATCGCCACCGGTGATGCGGCTGATCATGATCGGCCGCGCCGTGCCGCCGGCGCCGGCAATGGCGCCGTCCACCCACTTGTTGCCCGTCGCGTCGAATGCCTTCGCCAGTTCGGCGACCGCCGCGGCCTCCCCGCCGGACGTCCACCAATGGGTCACCTCCAGATCGGTCGCATGGGCTGCGGCGAACGGCAGGGCCACGGTCACCGCCAAGGCAGCGGCCATCGAACGAATTTTCATGAGTCTCCTCCCTCACTGAAACGTTGCAGTAAAAAAGTAGACGAACAGGAGCGAACGCGCAACCTGCAAGCGCGACAAAGGGACGTTTTCCTCAAAGCTCCCGATTTGAGAGATGCGCAAAGGATGCGTTCATCCGGCAAAATCCAGCACGTGGGAAGTTACAAATACTTGTTTTAATTTTGTATCTAAGATTCATAGGCTGCGCTCCGTCACGCGGCGCCGTCGCCGCCTTGTGCAATGCGGAAAAAGCCACCGAGGCATCGGAAAAAGCCGTTTTCGGAATTTTGGGCTCGACAAAATCACTATATCGTTACAGTTTTTCCATGCTTCTGCACACCCATGTGGCGGTGCCGGGCAGAACATGTATAACCGCTCGCTAATGCGGAGAGGTTGGGGTCGGAATGAAGAACAGGCTGAGCGAGGGCGCACGAGCCGCGCCCGCGGGCACGAATGAGCGGCCGACACTGAAGACGATCGCCTTCATGACGGGTCTTGGCATCACGACCGTCTCGCGCGCACTCAAGGATGCCCCCGATATCGGCACCGAGACGAAGGAGCGCGTGCGCCTCGTCGCCGCCCAGATCGGCTACCAGCCCAACCGCGCGGGCGTGCGCCTGCGCACCGGCAAGACGAATGTCATCAGCCTCATCCTCAGCCTCGAGGAAGAGATCATGGGCCTGACGAGCCCCATGGTGATCGGCATCTCGGAGGTGCTCGCAACGACGCAGTATCACCTCGTCGTCACGCCCTACCGCGCCCAGGGCAATGCGCTCGATCCGGTGCGATACGTGCTGGAAACCGGCGCGGCCGACGGCGTGATCATCTCGCGCACCGAGCCGAAGGATCCTCGCGTGGCGCTGATGATGGAGCGCAATTTTCCCTTCGCCACCCATGGCCGCACGGAGATGGGGCTCACACATCCCTATCACGACTTCGACAACGAGCGCTTCGCCTACGAGGCTGTGCGCAAGCTTGTCGAACAGGGCCGCAAACGGCTCGTCCTACTCCAGCCGCCGCCGTACCTGACCTTCTACCTGCACATGCGGGCGGGCTTCGAGCGCGGCGTCCGCGACTTCGGCGCGACGGCCGTGCCCTTCAACGAAGTGAACCTCGACAGCAGCCTCGTCGACATACGCCGGGCGGCGGAAAACCTCCTGCGCGCGCCGAATGCCCCCGACGGCATCGTCTCGGGCAGCGGCTCGGGCGCGGTGGCGCTCGTCGCGGCGCTGGAGGCGGATGGGCTGAAGCTCGGCGAGCATATCGACCTCGTCTCCAAGGAATCGCAGATGCTGCTGCAATGGCTGCGTCCGGAGGTCATGACCATGCGCGAGGATATTCGCCTCGCCGGACGCGAACTGGCAAAAGCCGTCATCGCCCGCATCGAAGGCCGCCTGCCGGAAGAGTTGCAGACGCTGAGCTATCCGATCCCGACGGGCGAAACCTGACACGTTCCCGGTGTGATGATAGGGCTGTTGCGGGCTGTCCGTTTTTGCGGCATCGAACGGTTCACGAGTGAGGCGGAGCGCGGCGGAGCGACATCGCAATGGACCATGAAAAGCAGAGATTGAACTACGTGTTGTTCCTCGTCGCCGGGGCAGGTCTTGTGAATGTCGCAAGAGCGATGACCCTGTCGTTCCTCGCCATCAAGCTACAGCAGAGTTTTGGCCTCGGGCCTGCCATGATCGGCGTTCTGCTCGGTATCGGCCCCCTGGTGGGCGCGGTCGCCGCGCCGCTTGCGGGCTCGCTGTCCGACAAGGTGGGACGCAAGACCGTCCTGACGCTCACGCTGCTTTCCATGGCGCTTGCCATGGTCGGCATGGGCATTGCCGAAACGGTGCTTGCCTTCTGCCTCGCCCAGATCGTCGCGGCCGTCGCCATCGCGATCAACGAACCGGTCTCACGCGCGCTGATGAGCGATGTATGCCCTGAGCCGATGCGCCTCAAATATTTCTCCTGGCGCTACACCGCTATCAATTTCGGCTTTGCCGTCGGC
Source organism: Shinella sp. AETb1-6 (assembly GCF_009826875.1). Taxonomy (NCBI): domain Bacteria; kingdom Pseudomonadati; phylum Pseudomonadota; class Alphaproteobacteria; order Hyphomicrobiales; family Rhizobiaceae; genus Shinella; species Shinella sp. AETb1-6. The sequence goes on from NZ_WUMM01000001.1 coordinate 128,537, forward strand.
CCGTTGATCGGGATTGCGGCGGGCGCAGCATCCACGACGCTTTTCATCGTTTCGGGCATCGTCTACGCGCTGTTTGCATTGGCCCTGCATCTCCTGAAGGTTCCGCTCCACCGTCCTGCCGCGGGAACGGTCGGCGCGCCCAAAATATCGGTGCTTCAGAGCATCAGGACAGCGATCCGCGATCCCCGTCTGGCCTTCTTCGTCGGCGGCGGCACCCTGCTGGTCGCCGTCCACGGCCAATGGTCGGCGACGCTTGCGCCCTATCTTGCCGGCAACATTGCCGGCGGCGTGGAAATCTTCGCCTATATCGTCTCCATCAACGGCGTGGTCGTGCTGCTCGGAAATCCGTTCGCCCGCCGCTTCGTCGAGCGCGCCGGCGCGCTGAACGCACTCGTGATCGGCTGCCTGCTGTTTCTTGCCGGCGAACTCGGTTTCCTGGCATCCGGCGGCCTCTGGGGACTTGCGATCTCGATGGCGGTTTTCACCATCGGCGAAATCCTGGTTATCCCGTCGGAATACATGCTGGTCGACGGCATCGCGAACGACGATAACCGCGGCAGCTATTTCGGCGCCCATTCCTTCTCGACCGTCGGCAATTTCATCGGGCCGACGCTCGGCGGCCTCATGCTGGGGGCGTTCGGCGGCCCGGGCATGTTCCTGCTTTTTGCCGCCTTTGCGGCCGCCAGCGCCATCCTCTTTGCGATCGGCACCAGAATGCCGCCACCCAGGGCATCGGCGGCACTCATGCCGGCGACCGCATCGGGAGATGCGGCCGGCCCTCACCTGCGCGGCCTCTACGCCTGAGGCTTTCACAAATGCCCATAAGCAAAAGGCCCGGTCTCTCGACCGGGCCTTTTGTGTTCTCAGCCGTTCAGGCCGGAGCCCCATGGGCCGTGGTGGCTGTCGGCGCCGTCGAGGCGGTCGAAGCCGTGGGCGCCGAAGAAGTCGCGCTGGGCCTGGATAACGTTGGCCGTGCCGCGGCCGCGGCGGTAGCTGTCGAAATAGCCGAGCGCGGAGGCGAGTGCGGGAACCGGCAGGCCGTGCAGCGCAGCGGCCGAAACGACGCGGCGCAGCGCGCCGTCGGTTTCCTTGACCATGGCGGCGAAGGCCGGCGTGACGATGAGGTTTGCCGCATCCGGGGCCTTGGTGAAGGCGCTGGTGATCTCGTCGAGGAACTGCGAGCGGATGATGCAGCCGGCGCGCCAGATCTTGGCAATCGTCGGCATCGGCAGGTTCCAGTTATATTCCTTCGAGGCGGCGGCCATGACGGCGAAGCCCTGCGCATAGGCGCCGATCTTGCCGGCCAGAAGCGCGCTTTCGAGATCCTTGATGAAGGCGGCCTTGTCTGCGACCGAGAGTGCGGGCACATCCGGCAGGCCGAGGATCTTTTCGGCGGCTTCGCGCTCGGCCTTGAACGACGAGATGGAGCGGGCGGCAACGGCGGCTTCGATGCCGGTCGCCGGCACGCCCATGTTCTGGGCTTCGATGGCGGACCACTTGCCCGTGCCCTTCTGGCCGGCCTTGTCGAGGATCATGTCGACCATCGGGCCACCGGCGATCGGGTCCTTGGCGGCGAGAACCTTTTCGGTGATCTCGATGAGGTAGGATTCCAGGCGACCCTTGTTCCACTGGCCGAAGACCTCGCCGATCTCGGCGGCGCTCATCTTCAGGCCGTCGCGCAGGATACCGTAGATTTCGGCGATCATCTGCATGTCGGCATATTCGATGCCGTTGTGGATGGTCTTGACGAAGTGGCCGGCGCCGTTCTCGCCGAGCCAGGCAACACACGGATCGTCGTTGTACTTGGCGGCAATCGAGGTCAGAACCTTCTCGACGCGCTTCCAACTATCTTCCGTGCCGCCGACCATGATGGACGGGCCATGGCGCGCACCCTCCTCGCCGCCGGAAACGCCCATGCCGATGAAGGTGAGGCCGGAATCCTTGAGCGCATCGAAGCGGCGCATCGTGTCGCGGAAATTCGCGTTGCCGGCATCGATCATGATGTCGTTCTTTTCGAGGTAGGGACGCAGCAGATCCATCTGCTGGTCCACCGCCGCACCGGCTTGGATCATGATGATGATCGGACGCGGCGGGCGGATGGCGGCGACGAATTCCTCGATGGTCTCGCAGGGCACGATCTGGCCCTTGAGGTCGCCGGCCTCCTCGTAGAACTCCTTCGTGCGCGCAACGGTGCGGTTGAACACCGCGATCTTGTTGCCTTTCTCGGCGATGTTGAGCGCAAGGTTGGACCCCATCACGCCGAGACCGATAAGACCGATTTCCGCCTGTGCCACGATAGTACCTCCGTAGGTATGGCGCGGCGGGGATGACTTTCGGAGCCTGCCGAAAACGCCGCGCGAAAAGAGAGAGTGGAGCATCGCTCCAGCGCGCGTGTTTTGGCATTCAAATCGATTTACGACAAGGGATTGTTTGACTTGCCCGCCATTTTAGAACCCCTCGAAACTACCTGCCCGGCCGGTCGTCGCCATCGTCGAGGACGCGCCAGGCGGCACCCTCCACATCGTCGTACTGCCCGCTCTTGAGCGACCAGAGAAAGGCCGCAAGCCCGAGCGCACCGAGGAAAAGGGCGATGGGGATGAGGAAGATGAGCGTGTTCATGCCGCCTTCACCATGGTGTTGACCGGACGCGCCGCATCCGCGGCGCGTGTCGCAAAGGCCGGCAGGCGTCCGCGCAGGCGCAGCGAATTGACGACGACCGTAATCGACGATGTGGACATTGCTATGGCCGCAATCAGCGGCGTCGCATGTCCGAGAATGGCGATGGGAATGGCCACGACATTGTAGCCGATGGCGAGCGCGAAGTTCTGCCGGATCAGGCGCCCGGCCTTTCGCGCGGTCTCGATGGCGAAGGGCACGGCCTCGAGACTTTCATGCAGGAAGACCAGGTCCGCCGCCTGGCGGCCGACATCGGCAGCACTGGCCGGCGCCATGGAGACATGCGCCGCCGCCAGTGCCGGCGCATCGTTGATGCCGTCGCCCACCATGAGGACACGATGACCGCTTGCGGCACGTTCGGCGACCACCTCGGTCTTCTCACGCGGCGAAAGACCGGCCTGCCAGCGCTGGATGCCGAGCAGGCCGGCAATGCGCGAGACCGCCGCAGGCCGGTCGCCCGACAGGATCGCCATAGCGATGCCGTCCTCGCGCAGCGCGCCGACCGCCTCGCCGGCACCCGCGCGCAGGGCGTCCTCGAAGCGGAAGGTCTCCAGCACGACGCCGTCCCGCGACAGCACGACCTCGGAAAGCCCGTGCATCTCCTCGCCGCCAACGGCCCTGCCGGCCGCAAAGGCGCGGCTGCCGAGGCGAAGCAGGCCCTGCGGCGTTTCGGTCTCAAGCCCGCCGCCCGCGATTTCCCGAACCTCGTTAAGGACAGGCATGGGACCGGGCACAGCACTTGCAAGCGCCACGGAAAGCGGATGGCGCGAATGGGCGGCCAGCGCCGCCGCAAGCGCAAGATGGGCGCGATTGACGCTATCACGGTCGACAAGGCGCGGCTTGCCGAGCGTCAGCGTGCCGGTCTTGTCGAAGACGGCGGTGTCGATCTCGGCCAGGCGCTCCATGGCCGAACCATCCTTCACCATGACGCCGCCGGCAAACAGGCGGCCGGCCGCCACCACCTGCACCACCGGCACCGCAAGCGCGAGCGCGCAGGGGCAGGTGATGATCAGCACCGCTATGGAGACCATGAGGGCATGTTTCCAGTCGCCGTCATGAAGTCCCCAGCCAAGGAACGAGCCCAGCGCCATGACATGCACGACGGGCGCATAGATCTGCGACGCACGATCGGCGATGCGGCGATACCGCGCCCTGCCGCCTTCTGCCGCTTCCATCAGGCCGATGACCTCCGACAGGAAGGAATCGCGGGCGGTCGCGACGGCTTCGACCAGAAGCGAGCCGGTGAGGTTCATCGCGCCCGCCTCGAGGCGGGTGCCGGGCCCGGCGGCAAGCGGATCGCTCTCGCCGTTGACGATGGAACGGTCGACATCGCTTGCCCCCGTCAGCACGCGGCAATCGACGGGAATACGCTCGCCCGCGGCGATGGCGAGATGATCGCCGACAGCGATCTCCTCGACCGGCCGATAGTCGCGCGTTCCGTCGGGCAGCATCACCATCGCGCCGCGCGGCGACAGGCGGGCAAGGCCGGTGATGGCCGAGCGGGCGCGATCGCGCATGACATGGTCGAGCGTGCGGCCGATGAGCAGGAAGAACAGCAGGCTGACGGTGGCGTCGAACCAGGCATGCTCGGCGCTGTGCAGCGTCTCCCACAACGAGAAGACATAGGAAAGCGTGATCGCGATGGCGATCGGCACATCCATGTTGGTGCGGCCGTGGCGCAGCGCGTTCCAGGCCGAGCGGTAGAAGAAGCGGCCGGCATAGATCAGCGTCGGGCCGGCGATGAAGGCGGAAATCCAGTGGAACAGGTCGCGCGTCGCGGCCTCGGCGCCCGACCAGACGGAAACCGAAAGCAGCATGATGTTGGTGGCCGCGAAGCCGGAAACGGCGACGGCGCGGATCAGCTGGTTGCGCAGGAGGTCATCGCCTTCCGCGGCAAGCGAGAAGAGATGCGTGTCGTAACCCGTGGCGGCGATCGCCGCGGCCATGGTATGCGGATCGGTCGGCGCGCCGCCCACCTCCTCCTTCCACACCACCGAGACCCGGCGGGTGGAAAGGTTGACGCGCGCCCGCTCGACCTCCGGCAGGGCGTCGAGTGCGGCCTCGATGGTGGTAATGCACGCGCCGCAATGCACGCCGGGAACGCTCAGGTCGCTCTGGCGCAGTCCCGGCCCGACCGGGCGGCTGGCGAGCAGCAGTTCCTCCGACGACGGCAAGGCATGGCGGGCGCGCTCGGCCTCCATCGCGCCTTCCGTTCCGGGTGCGCAGCAGCTCATTGGCGGCCTCCTGCGACGACGGTGCGCAGCGTCTGGTGGAACACCTTCGCACCCTGATGCCGCGTGGCGATATCGATCACCCACTGGCCGGCGGGCACATCGCGCTCGGCAACGAACCGCCCCGCACCCGAGGGCACGAGCGACAGGGTGAAATCCTCCCGCTCGTCCACCGGACGCTTGAAAGTGGCCGAGACCTCGTCGGCGACGACGGGCTGGCCGCCGGCATCGACCACATGGTAGACGACGCGGCCGTCCTTGATGACGATATCGCCCTCGATGCCGCTCGCGGCGAGCCGCTTGGCCTCCTCCACCTTGCCGTTGAACTGCTGGCTGGCGACATAGGTGTTCGGCACGACCAGCCCGCTCCAGGTCCGCACCGCGTTCCACGCCATGAAGACGTTGACCGCGATGATGGTGCCGAAGAACAGCACCATGACGAGGAGCATATGCCAGCCCGTGAAGACGAAACCGCGTTGTTTGCTTTCGGCGACCATTATCGTGCTCCCGGCATGTTGAATTTGGCGGAATAGGCCCTGCTTTCGTGACCCTGGCGATCTTCCGCCACGATCCTGAAGCCGTCGGCCGCTTCCGCCAGCTTGTCCTTGGGCAGAGTGACGAAGACCCTGAGTGCCGTCACCTTGTCCGGATCTGCGGGCACGTCGACGCTGCGGCCATCCGTGTTGTCATGGCCGGCGATCTTCATGACGGCGCCCGGCATGCCCTCGATCGATACGGTGATGACGCGCGGTTCGGGGATCATGTTGAGCAACTTCACCGCATAGCCGTTGCGGATCGAGCCATCCGATTCCACGACGAACTGGGGATTGCGGTCGTGGATGACGTTGAGGTCCAGCCGCTCGCGCGCGAGCAGTGCGTAGACCAGCGCCAGGCCCGCCAGCGACCATACGCCGAAATAGAGCAGCGTGCGCGGACGGAAGATGACGCGCCAGTCGAAATGCCGGATACGATCGTTGAACGTGCCGTCGGCATTGCGGACGCGGGCCGGCGCGATCGGCTGCGTGCCGCCTGCGGTAGCGAGCGCCATGTTCGCCGCATAATCCGACAGGGTGGCATAGGCGATCAGGCCGCGCTCCTTGCCGATCTTGTCCATGACATTGTCGCAGGCATCGATGCAGAGCGCGCAGGTGATGCACTCCATCTGCTGGCCGTCGCGGATATCGATGCCCATGGGACAGACCACGACGCAGGCGTTGCAATCCACGCAATCGCCGGCGCTCTCCCCGGCAGCAATGGCCTTCTTGGCATGGCGGGTGCGCGGCTCGCCGCGCCAGTCGTTATAGGTCACGACAAGCGAGCTTTCATCGAGCATCGCCGCCTGGATGCGCGGCCAAGGGCACATATAGGTGCAGACCTGCTCGCGCATCAGCCCGCCCAGGACGTAGGTCGTCGCCGTCAGGACCGCGACGGTGATATAGGCGACCGGCGGCGCCTGCAGCGTGACGAAATTGATCAGCAACGTCGGTGCATCGGCGAAATAGAAGATCCAGGCGCCGCCCGTGGCGACGGCGATGACGAGCCAGGTCGCGTGCTTGCTGACGCGCTTCCAGACCTTGGAGAGCGTCCACGGCCCGGCGTCGAGCTTCATGCGCGCATTGCGATCGCCCTCGATGGCGCGCTCCACGACGAGGAAGAGATCGACCCAGACCGTCTGCGGACAGGCATAGCCGCACCAGGCGCGCCCGACAGCCGACGTCACGAGGAACAGGCCGAAGCCCGCCATGACGAGCAGGCCGGCCACGAAGAAGAATTCCTGCGGCCAGATCTCGATGAAGAAGAAGTAGAAGCGACGGCCGGCGAGATCGATGAGCACCGCCTGGTCCGGCGCATAGGGACCGCGGTCCCAGCGAATCCACGGCGTCAGGTAATAGATGCCGAGCGTTACAAGCATGATCAGCCACTTGAACTGGCGAAACCGGCCCTGGGCGCGCTTGGGAAAGATCTTCTTGCGCTTCTCGTAGAGCGGCTTGCGCACCTTGGCCGAGTTGACGGGCTCGGCCTCGTGGCGCTCGATGGTCGTGTCTGCGGTGTAGACGGTCGTCATAATATGCGGATGTCCCGGAATCTTCTGCCTGTGCCGGGGACAATGACGCCAACGGGGCGCCGCATCGTTGATCTACGTCAAGTTTGGTGGGCGTTACGGCCGCCATGGGCGTGGCGCGTTGCCGCACGAATGCGCGGTACACACCTTCTGCCGCTGCCGAAAAGGCAGGTATGTTCACTTTTCGTTCGACAAATGCGCTCGTTCCAACCTATCCTGCGTCGATAAGGAGAGCGCCCATGACCACCCTGCCCGCCCGCATCGTCCACCGCAGCATCGATCGTGATTGGCGCGCCGTTTACGCCTTCGCCGCAAAGCCGGAGAACATGCCGCTCTGGGCTTCGGGCCTCGCCTCGGGGCTGACGCGCGACGGTGACGACTGGATCGCCGACGGCGGGCCGATCGGCAATGTGCGTGTCCGGTTCGCGCCGGCCAACGATTTCGGCGTCATCGATCATACCGTCACCCTGCCCGATGGCCGGGTCGTCGAGAACGCCCTGCGCGTCGTTCCGAACGGTGATGGCGCGGAGGTGATGTTCACGCTGCTGCGGCAACCGGATATGGATGACGCGGCCTTCGAGTCGGATGCGGCGCATGTGGCCCGCGATCTCGACGCGTTGGCCAAACTGATGGAAGACAGGGAGTTGCCGCGATGAGCAGCAGAGGCGCGGATCGCAAGATCGACTATATCGAGTTCAACGTCGCGGATATCGCCCGCAGCAAGGCCTTCTATGGCAGCGCCTTCGGCTGGACCTTCACGGATTACGGGCCGCAATATTGCGAATTTCAGGACGGCCGCCTGACCGGCGGCTTCACCACAACGGCCCCGGTTCGCGCTGAGGGCGGCCCGCTGATCATCCTTTTTGCCGATGCGCTGGAGGAGATATTGGTGCGCGTAGAGGCCGCGGGCGGCAAGGTGGTGCAGCCGATCTTCGACTTTCCCGGTGGACGCCGCTTCCACTTCACCGATCCCGACGGATACGAGCTGGCGGTCTGGTCCGACCGTTGACCGGCTCGACTGGCGTCAATCTGACGGCGTGAAGCATTTTTACCCTTGGAATTCAGGGATTTTCAACGATCGCCTCCTAGTGACGAGTCCAGCGGTTAAATCAGCGTGGGCTCGTCGATGTACGCAATTCTAGGCAGGACCTTACTGGTCGCGGTGCTGTCGACGGTCGCATCGCTCGTGATCAGCTTCGCCTTCGTACCGATGATGGGCGGCCGCGTGGCTGGCGCAGGCCTGATCATGACCATCGTCTGCCCGATCGCCACCTCCATCCCCGCCTCGCTCGTGCATTTCTATCAGGCCGACCGTCTGCGCCGCGCCAATACGGCGCTCGCCGAGGCGCGCGATGCGCTGGAAAAGGCCTATGCCCGCCTGCAATACCAGGCCCGGCGCGATGCCCTGACCGGCCTGCTCAACCGGGCAGCCTTCATGGACGAGATTGCCGCATCCAGCAACGACGGCGCGAATGGCGGCCTGCTCTTTCTCGATGTCGATCATTTCAAGTCGGTCAACGACCGGTTCGGCCATGCCACGGGCGACGAGGCCCTGCATCTCATCGGCGCTACCCTCCAGGGCCTGTCTCAGGAGAACGACATCGTCGGCCGCCTCGGCGGCGAGGAGTTCGCGATTTTCCTGCACGGCGCGTCGGCCGAGCGCATGCTCGATCATTCGCAGGCGGTGCGCGAGGCGGTCGCCGCCATCGATCTTCGCCACCCATCCGGCATCCGCATACCCCTCGGCGTCAGCATCGGCGCCTTCCATTGCGCGCCCCGGTTCGATCCGGCCGAGGCGCTCGCCGCCGCCGACCGCAATCTCTACCGGGCGAAATCGGCAGGCCGCAACACGGTCGTCGCATGAAAAAGGCCGCGTTCGACGCGGCCTCTTCCTGTGTCATGTCTGGTCTCGGCGATTATTCGCCGCCGCCCAGCGAGTGGACGAAGATCGCAAGCTGCTTGACCGAAGCATCGCCCAGGCGCGGCAGCCAGCTCGGCATCACGCCATGCTTGGGCGCGCGGACCTGCGTGGCGATGGCCGCCTCGCCCTCGCCCTTCAGCCAGATGGCGTCCGCGAGGTTCGGCGCGCCGAACTCGCGGTTGCCCTTGGCGTCATCGCCGTGGCAGGCGGCGCAGTTGTCGGCGAAGATCTGCCTGCCCGGTTCGACGAAGCTGGCATCCGACGGCGTCCCCGTCAGGCTGACGACATAGGCCGCCACCTGCTTGATCTGCACGGGCTCCAGGATTTCGCCATAGGCCGGCATTTCCGAGGTGCGGGTCTCGTCGTCGCCGGGGTTGCGGATACCATGCGCGATGGTCTGGTAGATATCATCCACCGAGCCGCCCCAGATCCAGTCGTCGTCGTTGAGGTTCGGGAAGCCGGCGCCGCCGGCAGCGCCCGAGCCGTGGCACTGCGCACAGTTGACCTTGAAGGCCGATGCGCCGCCCGCGATTGCGAACTGCGAAAGCTGCGGATCGGCCATGATCTCCTGAAGCGGGGAATTGGCGATGCGGTCGACGAAGGCGGACTGCGCCTGCTTGGCCTCCGCCAGCTCGGTCGCGATATTGCCGCGGCTCGACCAGCCGAGAACGCCCCTTGTGGCGTCGCTGACCAGCGGCCATGCTGGAAAGGCGATGGTGTAGCCGATCGCCCAGAGGATCGTCGCATAGAACGTCCAGACCCACCAGCGCGGCATCGGGTTGTTCAGTTCGCGGATGCCATCCCATTCGTGGCCGGTGGTTTCGACGCCCGAGATTTCGTCAACATGTTTCTCGGCCATGATCAGTCCTCCTTGAGAGGGATTTCAGCGGCCCGTTCGGCGGCCTTGCGGGCGCCGGGGCGGAGTGTGAAGCCGACGACGGCCAGAAAGAACAGCGTCATGGCGAGCAGGCCCCAGCTGTCGGCGAAGTGGCGCATGGCGGTATAGGTTTCCATGATCCACCTCCTCAGCGGTAACCGCTGGCATCGTCATAGGTGGAGAAGTCCACCAGCGTGCCGAGCATTTGCAGATAGGCGACGAGCGCATCCATTTCGGTGAGCTTGGCGGGATCGCCGTCGAAGTCGCCGAGCTTGGCCTTCGGATAGCGGGCCTCCAGGCCGGACGTGTCGGCGTTCGGATCCGCCTGCGCCTTGATATCGGCCGCCGCGTTCTCGATCATCTCGTCCGTATAGGGCACGCCCACCTTGCGGTTTGCTTCGAGATGCAGGGTGATGTTCTTCACCTCCAGCGGCGTCTCCTTGAGGAAGGCGTAGCTCGGCATCACCGATTCCGGCACGACCGAGCGCGGCTCGATCAGGTGCTGGACATGCCACTCGTTCGAGTAGCGGTCACCGACGCGGGCGAGATCCGGCCCCGTGCGCTTCGAGCCCCACTGGAACGGATGGTCGTACATCGACTCAGCGGCCAGCGAGTAGTGCCCGTAGCGTTCCACCTCGTCGCGGAACGGGCGGATCATCTGGCTGTGACAGACGTAGCAGCCTTCGCGGACATAGATGTCGCGGCCCGCCAGTTCGAGCGGCGAATAGGGCCGCATGCCCTCCACCTTCTCGATGGTGTTTTCGAGGTAGAACAGCGGGGCGATCTCGACGATGCCGCCGATGGTGACGACCAGGAGCGAGCCGACGAGGAGAAGCGTCGCGTTGCGTTCGAGGATCGCGTGTTTGTCAAGAATGGACATGGTGTCCCCTCCTATTCGGCCGGCTGGAGCGCAGGTGCGGCACCCGGGATCGGGGCTTCGTCACGCTGGTAGCCGAGGATTGTCATGGTCACGTTGTAGGCCATGATGAGCGCCCCCAAGAGGAACAGCCCGCCGCCGACGGCGCGCAGCACGTAATAGGGGAACATCGCGGCGACGGTTTCGGCGAACGAATAGACCAGGAAGCCCTGCTCGTCGTATTCGCGCCACATCAGGCCCTGCTGGATGCCGGCGACCCACATGACCGCCGCGTAGACGACGATGCCGAGCGTGGCGAGCCAGAAGTGCCAGTTGACCATGCGGATCGAGTACAGCCGTTCGCGCTTCCACAGCTTCGGAACGAGGAAGTAGACCGCGCCGAAGGTGATGAGGCCGTTCCAGCCCAGCGCGCCCGAGTGAACGTGGCCGATGGTCCAGTCCGTGTAGTGGCTGAGCGAGTTGACCGACTTGATCGACATCATCGGGCCTTCGAAGGTCGCCATGCCGTAGAAGGCGACGGCCATGACCATCATGCGCACGATCGGATCGGTGCGGATCTTGTCCCAGGCGCCCGAGAGCGTCATCAGGCCGTTGATCATGCCGCCCCACGAGGGCATCCACAGCATGATCGAGAAGGCCATGCCCAGCGTCTGCGCCCAGTCGGGCAGCGCCGTGTAGTGCAGGTGATGCGGGCCGGCCCAGATATACATGAAGATCAGGGCCCAGAAGTGGATGATCGACAGGCGGTAGGAATAGACCGGACGGTTCACCTGCTTGGGGATGAAGTAGTACATCATGCCCAGGAAACCGGCCGTCAGGAAGAAGCCCACGGCGTTATGGCCGTACCACCATTGCGTCAGCGCATCCTGCACGCCCGAGAACGCCGAGTAGCTCTTGACACCCAGGAACGACACCGGGATCGCCAGGTTGTTGACGATATGCAGCATGGCCACCGTCACGATGAACGACAGGAAGAACCAGTTCGCCACGTAGATGTGGGGTTCCTTGCGGGTCATGATCGTGCCGAGGAAGGCGACGAGGTAGGCGACCCAGACGACGGTGAGCCACAGGTCGACATACCATTCCGGCTCGGCATATTCCCTGCCCTGCGTGATGCCGAGCAGATAGCCGGTGGCGGCCATGACGATGAAGAGCTGGTAGCCCCAGAACACGAACCAGCCGAGATTGCCGCCGAAGAGGCGCACGCGCGAGGTGCGCTGCACCACATAGAACGACGTCGCGATCAGCGCATTGCCGCCAAAGGCGAAGATGACCGCCGAGGTGTGCAGCGGGCGCGTGCGGCCGAAGTTCAGCCAGGGCTCGATGTTGAGATCGGGAAAGGCCAGTTGCAGCGCGACCACGACGCCGACCAGGAAGCCGACGACGCCCCAGAAGACGGTTGCGATGACGCCGTATTTCACGACCTCGTCGAAGTAACCGCCATCGTCGGACGAGGCCGCGACCTTGGCCGGAGCGAAGGAAATGCGCCGGATCATGAAGACCGTGCCCGTCAGGAGCACGAAGAAGAGGACCCACATATGGGCCCCGAAAAGCTTGTCCTGGGCAAACGCCGCGCCGAGCAGCGCGAGGAATGCGCCCACGGCAAGGACGATTGTTTCCGTTGTGTATTTCATCGTTGGCATCCCCCAACTCTCGAATGTCCCGCATAAGCCGTTCCCACGCGGAATCGGCCTTTGCGCTCGAATGAGCCTTCGCAGATGCGCACGCCAGCATCCTTGACATGGATCAAGGCGCAGATCGGAAGCCGAGGTCATCAAGGGGACAGGTTGACGCAGCCCGCCCGGCGACGCGCGGCATCCAGAAAACGAGGACATATGAGATGACGGACCACACTGGTATCGCCCGGCTGCTTTCGGACCGCCCGATGGATGCCGTTTCGCTCGACTGGTTGAAGAAGGCCCATGATGCGCAGCTCGCGCTGTGCGAAGCGCTGGAAGACATCGCCGACAGCCTGCCGGCCAACATCAACCGGCAAAAATGCATGTACGCCGCCAAATCATTGATTCCGCTGGTCAACGGCGTGCATCGCTATGAGGAGGAAACGCTGTTTCCCCTGCTGGAGAAACAGCGCGCGCATGACGGCGAACTGACGGAAGCCATCGCGCGGCTGAAGTTCGAGCATGTCGAAGACGAGTGTTTCGCCGAGGAGTTGACCGACACGCTGACGCGGCTCGGCAGCGGTGACGCCGGGATCAACGCGGAAGCGGCGGGCTACATGCTCCGCGGCTTCTTCGAATCGATCCGGCGCCATATCGCCTTCGAGCAGCAGTTCATGCTGCGCGGGCCGCTCGTTTCATGAGGGGGCTCACGCCGCCATCGGGTCGCGCGACAACTCCTGGCAATCCTGGAGAACGAGGATGGCGCCGATCACGTCGCCGGCCGCCGACAGGCAGGGCGTCATGCGGCAACGGGTGACGGCGCTGCCGCGCCCGCTGGATATGTAGTCGTATTCCACCAGCTCGCCGGCAAAACATCGGTCGAGATGCCGCTTCACGCGTGCCTCGAAGCGCTGAAGGCCGATGAATTCCACGATATGCCGACCGACGAGATCGATGGGCTTCTGGCTGAAGCGGCTGGCATTGAGCGCGTTCGAATAGATGTAGCGGTAATCCGTGGTAACGACAGCAACGCGATCGGGCAGGCTGTCGAGGATCGCTTCGTTCAGAAGGCCGTCCTCCGTCACACGCGACACGCCGCTCGGGCGTATGGCATCGATCGCCGGAACGGAGAAGGGACCTGCCGCCTCCTGCGTGCCAAAATACCTGTCGAGCAAAATCTTGAGGCTTTGCGCCTGCCGAAGCACGCAGGCCCTGTCGTCCGCATCCTCCCGCAGAAGATCCAGCGCGAACTGGAACTGACAGCGAAGGTCGCCGACATTCTGCGCCTCCAGCTGGAGCACGGCGGCGAGCGCCGGCTCTATTTCCCTGTCCAGCATGGAGATGAGCTTCTCATCCCCCGTTCTTACAGCATACTGTAGTTGCGAATACTTAAACCAGAATAACTCTATAAGAGCTTTCAATGCATGCTCCCCAAAATTGCTGACAACTACAGCAATTAGCCATCCATATTATTCATATTATTGAGAACAGGATTCCTCCCTCGCCTGACACCTCCCTGAAACCGCCGTCCAAAGCGCTTACATTAGCAAAATGGTAACAGCGTCGGAAAAGATGTCAAACGACAAATTGAAAGAAAAAGGCTGAAGTACGTACGTAAAAGCAAAGTTCCAATAAAAAATGATAAGCCTTCAAGTAATAAGGCTGCGCTTGATATTCCAGCGATCATGATACCAGAGCCACTGGCCCGGATATTCGCGCACCCACTGCTCCACCTTGTCGTTCAGCATCTGCGCCGTGGCATCGACGTCGACGGCGCCGTTCGGCTTGCGCGGAATGCTCATCGCCGGCTCGATCTCCAGGCGGTAACGATTACCGGGAAGCCGGATGGAGCGGGCCGGATAGACCTCGCAGTCGAACTGGCGGACCAGCTTGGCGAGCAAAGGGTTGGTCTGCACCGGGCGACCGAAGAACTGCGTCGGCAGGCCCCGGGTGAACTTCTGGTCCACGAGCACGCCCACCGGCTGGCCGGCTTCCAGCTTGCGCGCCAGCGTGAAGGACGAACCGGCGTGGGACGGCACCAGACCGCCCATGCGCGCGCGGCGGAATTCAAACACCTTGTCGGCGACGTAGGGGTTGTTCGGCGGCCTGAACAGCACCGTCACGTCAAGCCCGAAGGCCGCGCCCGCGACCGGCAGCAGCTCGAAATTGCCGGTATGGGCGGTGAAGACGATGAACGGGCGCGGATTGTCCCGAAGGTCGACGAAGATCGGAATGCCGGACACTTCGACACGGCCGGGCGTCGAGCGCGCCGGATCGAAATCGAACAGCTTGTCGAGGAAGACATATTCGGCGGCGAGGCGACCCATATTGCCCCAGGCGTCGAGCGCGATCGCCTGGATATCCTCATCCGTTTTTTCCGGAAAGGCATTGCGCAGGTTGGTCAGGGTCAGCCTGTGGCGCTTCGTCCTGGGACCGATCCAGCGCGCGACCCGGTCGGCGAAGTTGATCGCACCATCCGCCGGCAGCAGCTTCAGGAGGTTGAGCAGGCCGAAGGCGAATTGCGCCTCCAGCCATTGCTTCGTGTTCCTGAGCGCCAGAACAAGGCGGGTGATGATCATCTTCACGGCAATCAGTCCAGCTTGAGGACGATCTTGCCGAAGATCTGGCGCGATTCCATGCGCTCCAGCGCCGTCGCGATGCCGTCGAAGGTGACTTCCGTGTCGATGACCGGATGCACGATGCCGCGGGCCATCTTCTGCATGGCATCCGCCATGTTTTCCATGCGGCAGCCGAAGGAGCCGAGCAGCTTCAATTGCTGCTGGAAGAGCATCATCAGGTTCATGTCGGTCGAAACACCCGACGTGGAGCCGCAGGTGACGAGGCGGCCGCCGCGCTTCATGGAGAGCATCGAACCGGCCCAGGTATCCTTGCCGACATGTTCGAAGACGACGTCGACGCCCTTTTTCTTCGTCAGCTTGCGCACCACGCCCTCGAAGCGATCCTCGCGGTAATTGATCACGTGATCGGCGCCAAGCGCCTTGGCCTTCTCGATCTTGTCGTTCGAGCCGACGGTGGTGATGACGGTGCAACCGGTCTTCTTGGCAAGCTGGATCGCGGCCGTGCCGATGCCCGAGCCGCCGGCGTGAACGAGGATCGTCTCGCCGGGCTGAAGCTTGGCATTGTCGAACAGCATGTGCTCGACCGTACCGAAGGTGACGGGCGCAAGCGCTGCCGCAACCGCATCGATGCCGGGCGGTGCCGGCACGAGCAGGCGGGCGGGAAGGTTGACCTTTTCCTGCGCGAAGCCGTCGAGATGGAAGCCATGCACGCCGCCGACATGTTCGCAGAGATTGTCGCGCTTCTCGCGGCAGGGCTTGCAGAGGCCGCAGGTGCGCGCGCCGTAGATGGAGACGAGCTGGCCGGGCAGAACGTTCGAGACGCCCGGACCGAGCGTTTCGACGACGCCGGCGGCTTCCGCGCCGATGACAAGCGGCATCTTGCGCTTGGCAAAGGCCATGCCGCGCCAGCCCCAGACATCGATATGGTTGAGGGCGACGGCCTTGACGCGCAAGGTCACCTCGCCCGGGCCGGGCGCTTCCGGTTCCGGGATGTCGGTGATTTCGAGCTTGCGGTCGTCGAGAAGCTGCAGGGCACGCATAGTCAATTTCCTATCAGGCCGGTTCGGCCGTCATCACGAGGCTGGCGTTCTGGCCGCCGAAGCCGAAGGAGTTGGAGAGAACCGCCGTGACCTGCGCATCGCGCTTCACGTTCGGCACGACGTCCAGCTGGATGGTCGGGTCGGGGTTCGTGTAGTTGATGGTGGGCGGAAGCGTCCCGGTCAGCATGGTCTGGATCGAGAACACGGCCTCGACCGCACCAGCCGCCGTCAGCGTGTGGCCGATCATCGACTTGTTGGACGAAACCGCAATGCCCGCCAGCCGGTCGCCGAAGACGGTCGACATGGAGAGATACTCCATCTTGTCGTTTTCGGGCGTCGACGTGCCATGGGCGTTGATATAGCCGATGCCGCTTTCGTCGATGCCGGCATCTTCCAGCGCCGCGCGGATGGTCGCGATGGCGGGGCCGCCGTCCGGCGACGAGCGCGTGCGGTGGAAATGATCGGCCTTCTCGCCGCAGCCCTTGAGGATGCCGAGCACCTTGGCGCCGCGGGCAATGGCCGATTCCAGCGATTCCAGCACGAGCGTCGCCGCGCCTTCTGCGATGACGAAACCGTCGCGGTCCTTGCTGAACGGCTTGGAAGCCTTGGTCGGCGGGTCGTTCTGCGTCGACAGCGCGGACAGAAGTGCAAAGCGGATGAGCGCCTCGGCGGTCACCGAGCCATCGGTGCCGACGGTCAGCGCGCGCTCCGTGCGGCCCTGGCGGATCGCCTCGACGCCGAGCTGGATCGCGGTCGCACCCGACGCGCAGGCGGTCGAGAGCGTCACCGGCAGCCCGCGCGTGCCGTAGCGGTCGGACAGGCGTTCGGAGATCGAACCGAAGGACCATGCCTCGTGCAGTTCCGGGCTCGGCTGTTCGCGCAGCACGGACAGGAAGCGGTCATAGGCGTCGCCCGGGCGCTGCGAGGCCGGCGCCCGGTCGGCGAGCGCGAAGCGGTCGCGCCAGTCGGGCTCGATGGGCGGTGCTGCCAGAAAGAGCGGACCACCGAAATCGCCGGAAATGCCGGCCTGCGCCAGCGCCTCGTCGGTCGTCTCCCGGGCATAGGCATAGGAGCGCTCGACCGGGTTTTCGACCGGCACTTCGATGAAATCGACCGTGCCGGAAATGCGGGTGTTGAGCCCGTCCACCGGAAAACGCGTGATGGCGTGGATGCCGGAGACGCCACCGGTCAGCGCGGCCCAGTTGTCCTTGAGGCCCTGCCCGAGCGAGGTGACGACACCCATGCCGGTCACGGCGACGATGGGGCGACCGAGATGATCCCTGTAAGCGGCTTTCGTCATGGCCCTACCCTCACTTCTCTGCGGAAAGGATTGCGACGCCCTCGCCGCGCGAATGACCGACCGTGGTGACGACGGCGGTTGCGGCGGGTGCGCTCATGGCGGTCTCGGCGGCCGTGTCGAAGGGCGCGACCGTGATGCCCGCACCGAGCGTCAGCGCGGCGAGCGCCAAGCCCAGCGGGAACTGCGCCTCGAGCGACTGCCCGATGACGCCGCTATAGCCGCGCACGGCGCTGCCTTCGAAACGGGTGCCGAGCCAGGCCTTTTCACGGGCCGTAACGTCATGTGCACCGGAGGCGCCGGAGAAGACGACAGTCTCCGCACCGGCCTTTGCTCCGTCGGCCAGCTGCTCAAGGCGCGCTTCCAGGCGGCCCGCGTCGCGCGAGCCGCGGTCGCCGCCGATGGCGTCGATGGTCGCATAGATGCGCGCCCCGCGCGCCTGGGCATGCGCGCGCGATTCCAGAATGAGGAAGGCGGCGGCCGAGCCGGTGATGATGCCGCCGCCGGCCGTCTCGTCACGCGACCACAGGGGCGTCCAGCCGCCCGTGGCATGCGCGCCGAGCGCCTCGTAAAGCAGGATGACGTCCTGCCGCTCGGCCACCAGCGCACTGCCGACCAGCGTGTGCGTCGACTGGCCCGAGCGAATGCGGTGGAACGCCGTCTCCACGGCGCTGATGCCGGCCGCTTCCTCGCCCATGAAGGTGCGCGAGGAGCCCGTGACCTTGTGCACGATGGAAATGTTGCCGGCGAGCAGGTTGGAAAGCTGCGCGAGGAAAAGCGTCGGCCGCAGCTCGGTCGTCAGCTTCTCGTTGAGCAGGTGTTCGCGGTCGTTGCGCTTCAGGCCCTCGTCGACGATGAGCGAATCGACCGTGATGTCGCGCTCCCCGCCGCCGGCCGCCACGATCATGTCCATGGTGCCGCAGGCGTCCGCATCGTCCTTGAAACCGGCATCGTCAAGCGCGAGGCCGGCGGCGAAGACGCCGAGGCGCTGCCAGTTTTCCATCTGGCGCTGGTCGCCACGCTTGGGAATCTGCTGGTTCCAGTCGATTTCCGGCATGGGATGCACGGGATAGGGCGAAAAACGCTCCGTCTCGATCTTCAGCCCGGGCGCTGCGGCCGCGCCGAGGATCTGCACATGCGCCTCGGCGCCGACACCGTGACAGGTGACGATACCCACGCCGGTGATGACAACATCGTTGTTCGCCTTGGCCATACTCACTTCCCTTCAGCAGACGCGGCTAGCGCCTCCAACAAACCCACCTCTTCGGCGCGCTTGCGCACGATATCGGCAAGCGGCACCTCGGCAAACGGCATGGTGCGCAGCTTCAGCTGCGTGTCGCATACCTTCTTGCCGGCCGACGAAATCTTCGCCTTCGTCACGGCGTAGCCGGATCCCTCATGCTCCAGCACGACCTCGATGTCGAGCACTGCATCGGGCTCGACGAAGGTGCGCATCTTCGCGCCGTCCACGCTCATCAGAAAGGGCATGGCGGCGAAATCCGATGCGCCCAGCACGAGAAAGCCGGATGCCTGCGCCATGGTCTCGATGAGGAGCACGCCCGGAACGAGCGGCATGCCGGGGAAATGACCTTCAAAGACCGGGCTCTTGGACGGAACGACGGAGCGGGCCTTCAGGGTGCGGCGCGCAGCATCGACGGCTTCCACCCGGTCGATCATCTGGAAATATTCTAGCAGCATCGGATTAGCCTTTGCCGAAAATCGAAAGGCCTGCCGAAGACGGCAGGCCGATAGCCCTCTGCGCCGGGTTCGTCCGGAACATCGCCGCCCGAAAGGCGGCCGGGCGCCGCATATCAGGCCTTGGCGGCCCGCAGTTCGTCGATCTTCGCGCAGAGGTTCTTCAGGACGAAGTATTCTTCCGTCGCAACCTTGCCTTCATTGACTTCCTGCGTCCACTGTTCCAGCGGGATCTTGATGCCGAATTCCTTGTCGATCGCAAAGACGATGTCGAGGAAATCGAGGCTGTCGATGCCGAGATCGTCGATCGTGTGGCTTTCCGGCGTGATCGTCTCGCGATCGATCTCGCTGGTTTCAGCAATGATGTCGGCAACCTTGTCGAATGTAGCAGTCACGCCCATACCTCATGAATCTATAGTCGCGCGATCCTATATGGAAAACCGACGCGATTGCCAATGGGGTTGATGAGGGACCTGCATTCCCCGCAAGGCTGTGTTGCCGCGGCAACAGCCCTCACACGGCAATGGAGTGCCGTCCCCGGCCGCTCGCAAGATGCGCGTCGAAGGTGGCGGCCACCGTGCGGGCAAAGGGTCGGCCGGCCTGCGTCAGCACGAAGCGCTCGCTCTCAAGCGTCGCCAGCCCGTCCCGATCCGTCGCGACGAAACGCCCCGCCTCCCCGCGAATGACGGCGGAAAATGCCGGATGCCGCTTCGCGAGATCGGCCAGCGAAAAGCCGAAATCGCACATGACGCGTTCGATGACCCAGGCGCGAGCGCGATCCTCCTCGGTCAGAGCGTAGCCGCGCACCACCGCAAGGCCGCCCTCCTCAACGCGACGCAGATATTCGCCCGTCGCCGGCATGTTCTGGATATAACCCTGCGGCAATTGCCCAATGGACGATGCGCCGAGCCCGATCAGGGCATCCGCCCGGTCGTCCGTATAACCCTGGAAATTGCGGCGCAGCGTGCCCTCCCGTGCAGCCACGGCGAGCCGGTCGGCCGGCAGCGCGAAATGGTCGATGCCGATCGCCTCGTAACCGGCCGAAACCAGCATCTCCGCCGCCATCGACATCTGCTCGAAGCGCGCCACGATGCCGGGCAGCGCAGCCTCGGCGATCATCGACTGGTGCTTCTTCATCCAAGGCACATGCGCATAGCCGAACAGCGCGATGCGATCAGGCGCGAGCGAAATCACCGCGCGCACGGTCTCGGCCATCGTCTCCAGCGTCTGGTAAGGCAGCCCGTACAGGACGTCGCAGTTGACGGAGCGCACGCCCCGCGCCCGTGCGGCCTCCACAACGCCCCGCGTCTGCTCGAAGGTCTGGATGCGGTTGATCGCCTTCTGGACCTTGGGGTCGAAATCCTGGATGCCGAGGCTGGCGCGCGTCATGCCGATGGCCGCGAGCGCATCGTGCCTGGCATCGTCGAGATCGTTCGGGTCCATCTCCACCGAGATCTCGGCCTCCGGGGAAAAGGCGAAATGATGCGCAAGACAGTCCTTCAGCGCCACGAGGTCATCGGGCCGCAGCATGGTGGGTGAGCCGCCGCCGAAATGCAGCGCCGTCACCGACGCCGCGCGCGATACCCGCGCGCCGACGGACGCGATCTCCGCATGCAACCCCTTCAGATAGGCCTCCACCGGCTCGTAGCGCAGCGTGTGCTTGGTGTGGCAGGCACAGAACCAGCAGAGCCGGTCGCAATAGGGAATGTGGGCGTAGAGCGACAGCCGATTGGCAGAACCCAGCGCCGCGAGCGACCCGGCATAGGCATCCGGCCCCACGCTCTCGTCGAAATGCGGCGCGGTCGGATAACTCGTGTAGCGGGGAACCGGCGCGGAAAGGCGTTCTACGAGTGCGTCCTGCATGATCATCTCCTTGCTGATCAGCCAAATAAACCCGAAATGCCGCGCGCCATTTGATTTTGATCAAGTGAAAAGCCGATTGGATGGGCTAGGATTTGACAATAGTCAGAAAGCGCTATTTTGCCGCTGCGCGACACTCTTTATGTTGGCGGCACCTTGCGATAGCACGGCAGCGTTGTGCCATCGGGCCAAAGGAAATCGACATGGAAGTTCGTCGCCAAGATATCCACAATTCCGATATCCCGGTGGTCTGCCGCGCCTGCGAGGCACGCCACGGCGGCGTTTGCGGCGTGCTGACGCCCGAGCAGCTCTGCGAACTCAACAAGCATTCCTCCCGCCATCGCCTGGACACCGGCGCCGAAGTGATCGGCCAGGGCGAGACGGTGGTGAACTATTCCAACATCATCCGCGGCGTCGTGAAGCTGACCAAGGTCATGGCCGATGGCCGCCAGCAGATCGTCGGCCTGCAATTCGCACCCGATTTCCTCGGTCGCCCCTTCCTTGAGGAAAGCGCCATCACCGCGGAGGCCGCGACCGAAAGCGAGGTCTGCAACTTCCCGCGCCAGGTGCTCGACCGCCTCGTCAGGCGGACACCGGAGCTGGAGCACAAGCTGCACCGCCAGGCGCTCAAGGAGCTGGACGAAGCCCGCGACTGGATGCTGACGCTCGGCCGCAAGACGGCGCAGGAGAAGGTCGCAAGCTTCCTCCACCTGATCGCCACCCATGTCGACCCGGAAAACATCGAGACCACCGTCTTCGACCTGCCGCTCTCGCGCGCCGACATCGCCGATTTCCTCGGCCTGACCATCGAGACGGTCAGCCGCCAGTTCACCAAGCTGCGCAAGGAAAACGTCATCCGCATCGAAAACAACCGCCATGTCAGCGTGCCCGACATGGACCGCCTCATGCGCTATGCCGGCAATGACTGACGATACCAGCGCATTTCTGGTGAACTCCGGTTCACCGGAAATGCGCTAGATTCCTGTTTTTACCGCATTATCCGACGCCGAAGCGACTTCGCTTCGGCTGGAAATGCTCTAGCGCGTGATGACGATGCGGGTGTTCGGCAGGCCGTGGCGGTTGGCCAGCTGGTAGAACGTCGCCGCATCGCTTGGCGAAAGCCGCACGCAGCCATGCGACGCAGGGCGACCGAGGCGCCGCGTCTCATAGGTCGCATGCACGGCATAACCGCCCTTGAAGAAGATCGCATAGGGCATCGGCGCGTTGTTGTACTTGCGCGAACGGTGGTTGCGCGACGCCCACTTGGCCGACCAGCTGCCCGTCGGCGTGTTGAAGCCCTTGCGCCCCGTGGAAACACGCCAGCGATGCTTCACGACGCCGTTCTGAGTAACGGTCATGGTCTGCGAAGAAAGATTGACCTGCGCTACCAGATTGGCGGCAAGCACCGTCTCCGCCTGGAACAGCACAAGAAGAAATGCGACGGCAGTCGCAAGAAAACTACGCATGATTTCCCTCTCTATCGATTTCTGAAATGCTGAACGCCATGTCTCCCGATGGCACAGAATATAGACGTTTCATCCTTCCGCAATATTGACGGGGATGGCGAAAACAAAACGAAGTTAAGGTATAAAAATTTAGCGAATACCAGATGCGGGCGCACGAGCTTTACTATCACGCGTTCACAAAACGACGGCGCAGAGTGCCAGAACAAGTATCGTGAAGGACAGTGCAGCGCAGGCTGCCGAGAAGATGCGCAGCGCGAGATCCATATCGGCGGGGGTGGCCGTGGTGCGACCGCTGGCGTTCATCATGGGTTCGTCGACGCGCTGGCCGCCATAGATGCGGGGGCCGGCGAGGCCGATGCCGAGCGCGCCGGCCATGGCCGCTTCCGGCCAGCCGGAATTGGGCGAACGGTGCAGGCCGGCATCCCGCAGGGCGGTGCTGACGGCGAGCCGCGCAAACGCCTTGCCCTTGGCCAGCCAGGCGCCGGCGGCGATGAAGAGGACCGACAGCCGCGCCGCCGGCCAGTTGGCCAGGTCGTCCAGCCGGGCGGAGGCCCAGCCGAAGTCCAGATATTTCGCGTTCCTGTGGCCGATCATCGAATCGGCGGTGTTCAGCATCTTGTAGGCGAACAGGCCCGGCAGGCCGAACAGCGCATACCAGAAGGCCGGTGCGACGACGCCGTCGGAAAAGTTCTCCGCAAGGCTTTCGATGCCGGCACGGCAGACGGCATGCTCGTCGAGCGTTGCCGGATCGCGACCGACGATCATCGACACCGCGCGCCGCCCGCCTTCGAGTCCGCCCTGTTTCAAGCCCTCCGACACGGCGCGAACGTGATCCAGCAGGCTTTTCTGGGCGAGGAAGACCGCGACCACGACGACCTCCACGAGCAAACCGAGCGGCCCGATCGCGGCGAGAAGACGGTGCATGACGAAGCCGAGCAGCACACTCGCGGCCAGCAGGACGGCGATGCAGGCCGCACCATTGAAGCGCCGCGTTTCGGCGGACAGGCGCTTGCCGTTGAACAGCCGGTCCATCAGGCCGATGGCCTGGCCGAACAGCACGACCGGATGCGGCACGCGCCGCCAGATCGCATCGGGATCGCCGATCAGCCGATCCAGCACGAGCGCGAAAAAGAGGATGAAGAGCGTCTGCGTCATCGGTCAGCCCGCAAAATCACGAAGCGCCGCCGCCAGCCGGGTGTCGGACGTCCCATCCGGCGTGAGACCGAAGCGCAGCCAGCGCGGATGATAGTCGAAGGGACGCACGAGGATATGCTGGCGGCAGAGATGCAGGTGCAGGTCCTTGGCCGACGCGTGTTCGACCAGTGAAAACAGGCCCGTGTCGCCGGCCGACACCAACCCGGCCCCGGCAAGGACCCGATCGAGCGCCGCCTTGCGTTGCTGGATGGCATGCCGGATGGCTGTCGTATCGGAGGCCATCAGCGTTGTCGCGATGGTCAGCGCCGGGCCTGACACGGCCCAGGGTCCGAGGCCATCGGCCAACGTCTCCAGAACGGCGGACGGGCCGGCGACGAAGCCCAGCCGAAGGCCGGCAAGCCCGAAGAATTTTCCGAAGGAGCGGAAGACGACAAGACCGGGTCTGTCATCGCCGGCAAGCGGCGCGATGCAGTCGTCCGGGCGCATATCGCCGAAAGCCTCGTCGACCAGAAGAATGCCGCCAGATGCCTCGACCCGGCGATGGAGGTCCAGAAGGGTTTCACGCTGGAAGAAGCGGCCATCGGGATTGTTCGGATTGACGACGACCACGAGGCCGTGTGCTTCCGTCACCGCATCGAGGCCGTCCACCCGGTCGACGGCAATGCCGGCATTGCTCAGCACGCGGGCATATTCGCCATAGGTCGGCGACAGGACGGCGACGCGCCGGCCCGCCGGCACAAGGCGCGGCAGAAGCTGGATGACGGATTGCGTGCCGGGCACGGGCAGCGGCAGGACGTGCGGCGTGCGATAATAGCGGGCGGCGGTGGCGCGGGCGGCGTCCTGCCGATGCCGATCCGGCAGGCGATGCCAGGCGGCGGCGTCGATCTCGGGAACGGCGACGGGATTGGGGTTGATGCCGGTGGAAAGATCGAGCCAGTCCTCCGGCTTGCCGCCGAAGCGCGCGGCCGCCGCGGCAATGCCGCCACCGTGGACGATAGGCGGCGCGGTCATGCCGCCACCGGGGCGAGGTCGATGAGATGCATGTAGGAGCCGCTGATCGTGTCGCGACGAAGGCCGGCCTGGCCGAGATTCTCGCCCACGGCATCGGTGACGGCAAAGAGCCGATCCGCATCGCCCTCGTGCAGCACGGTCGAATAGTGGAACTCATGGGCCGTCATGGGGCCGGCAAAACCGGAACCTGCCAGCGGCGTGACACGGCGATAGCCGAGATGGCGGCGACGTTCGGCAAAGCTGGTGACGAGCGGCAGAAGCCCGAGCATGGCGTGCCCGGTGCCATCCGCAGCGACGATCCCCTCTCCCAGAACCATATAGCCTCCGCATTCGCCATAGACACGCGCTCCCCGGCGCGCTGCCGCCTGCATGCCTAGGCGGAATTGGGCGGCATTGGCAAGGGCGCCGGCGTGGAGTTCGGGATAGCCGCCGGGAAGATAGACGGCATCGGCGCCTGCGTCGGGCGCCTCATCGGCCAGCGGAGAAAAGAAGGACAGGGCTGCGCCTGCCGCGCGCCATCCCGCCAGCAGATGCTCGTAGGAGAAGGCGAAAGCGCGATCGCGGGCCACGGCGATATGCGCGCCAAGCGGCGGCAGGCGCGACACGGCGGGCGCGGCGGGCGGCGCGCGTCGTGTCTCCGCCACGGCCGCGAGGCGCTGGAGATCGCAGCTGCGGCGAACGACCGCGGCCGCGTGGGCGATGAAGCCCTCCAGCGCCGTGTGCTCGCCGGCCTGGACGAGGCCAAGATGGCGTTCCGGCAAGGCGAGTGCGGCATCGCGCCCGAGCACGCCGAAGATTTCAACCCCGCCCGCCTCCAGCGCGCCGCGCAGCATCGCCTCGTGCCTGTCGCTGCCGACCTTGTTGAGGATAACGCCGGCGACATGGATATCGCTGCGATACCCGCGATAGCCGTGCACCAGTGCGGCCACGGATTGCGACATGCGGCTGCAATCCACGACAAGCACCACCGGCAGATCGAGCATGGCGGCAAGGTCGGCAGGCGTGCCGGTGCCGTCCATGGCGCCGTCGAACAGGCCCATCATCGCCTCGACGAGCAGGAAGCTGCCCTCGCCCGCCTGGAGCGCGGCATTGGCGCGGATGAGGTCCGGCCGCATCGCCCAGGGATCATAGTTGAAGCAGGGTCTTCCGCTGGCGGCGGCGTGAAACGCAGGATCGATGTAATCCGGCCCCGCCTTGCCGGAGACGAGGTCGAGCCCGGCATCGGCGAAGGCGCGCGCCAGGCCCAGCGTCACCGTCGTCTTGCCGGAGCCGGAGGCAGGTGCTGCGATGAGCAATCCGCTCATGCCGGGTCCTTGAGCGCGCTCGCCCCGAACGGGTCCGGCGCGAGCCTGCGGCCGGTCGTCAAGGCGCCGAGCCAATCGAGCGAGGCACGCAGGCGCACGACCTCGCCGACCACGACGATGGCGGGCGGCTCGATGCCGGCCGCCGCCATATCCGCCTCGGCGCGGGCAAGCGACGTCTCCAGCACCGTCTGTTCGGCGGTCGCGGCATTGCAGACGAAGGCGACCGGCTCATCCGGCGCGCGGCCGGCCGCCATGAGATTGGTGGCGATCTGGCCGATATGCTTCATCGCCATATACATGACGATGACGGGCGAGCCCTTGGCGATGCCCTCCCAGTTGATGCGATCGGGAACGACGCCGGAGGAATCATGGCCCGTCAGGAAGGTGACGGCGTGGTTGACCTCGCGGTGTGTGACCGGGATGCCGGCATAGGCAAGCCCGCCGATACCGGCGGTGATGCCCGGCACGATGCGGAAGGGGATGCCGTGCTCGATGAGCGTAAGCGCTTCCTCCCCGCCGCGGCCGAAGACGAAGGGATCGCCCCCCTTCAGCCGCAGCACGCGGTTGCCCGCCCGCGCCAGTTCGACCAGCCTGAGCGAGATGTCGCGCTGCTTGTGCGAGGGTTTGCCGCCACGCTTGCCGGCAAATTCCAGCGTTGCGCCCGGCCGCGCAAGCGACAGGCATTCGGCATTGACGAGCGCGTCATGCACGATGACATCGGCCTGCTGCAGCGCGTTGGCGGCATGCAGCGTGAGAAGTCCGGGATCGCCCGGCCCCGCACCGACCAGCCAGACGCTGCCTTTCTCGATGACCGGAAGAGCGGAGAACAGGGCGTTCATCACACGCGCTCCCTTGAATCGATATGCGAAGAAGCCGAATCGGTTTGCGAGGAAAGCGCCGCAAACGATTGAGATGATTCGGCGATGGCGACGGTCGCATGGGCGGATTTCGTCTTGCCGCGCACGAGCCGCGCCTTCTCACCCGCCTGCGCCAGGGCGGCGGCCTCCGCCACGCCGTGGCAGCCGGTATGGGCAAAGACAATATCGGACGGATTGGCGAGGCGCGGCGTCTCGGCTTCGAGGCGCGCGGCGGTGAACGTCACGAGCGGGACGCCGTAATGGCGGGCAACGGCCTGCATGGCCGGTTCCCCGGCCCGCACATCCAGCGTGGCGACGAAAGCGATATCGTCCGGGCGATCGACGACGGACAGGGCAAGCGCGACCAGTTCTTCCGGCGCCGTGCCGCGTTCGCAGCCGAGGCCGAGGACAAGCCTTGGTCGTCCGGTGTCTGGGGATGGGGCCGCAGCGCGCATGGCAGTCTCTCGCAAAATTCCACGCGAAAGGGCCCGGCTTCGCCGTCTTCCGACAGTTCCGGCTATGGCCCCGCCTGGGTCGGCCGCACCGGACACCGCTCGGCCCGCCTGGCGGGCACCGTCGCTGCCTCCTTAGTACCGGAGGGGGCAAGGCCGGTCAAACCGGATTGCGGCATGCAAGGCGCGGGTTGCGGCAGAGTGCGGAGGCATAGCGTCGACATGCTTTGCTTTTCGGCCCCCAGTCTGACAGAAGGTCACGCGACGTCCCCTTTTGCTCCCGAGTCCCGCCGTGGCCGATATCGCCCTCCACCTTCTCTTGTTGCTGTTCCTTGCCGCTTTCCTCGCCGGCTTCATCGATTCCATCGCCGGCGGCGGGGGCATGATCACCATTCCGGCAATGCTGCTGGCCGGCATTCCGCCGCTGGAGACGCTGGGGACGAACAAGCTGCAATCGCTGTTCGGCTCGGGATCAGCCACGATAGCCTATGCGCGCGCCGGCCATGTGCGGCTCAGCGAGCAATTGCCCATGGCGGCGGCGGCGACCATCGGTTCGGTATTCGGTGCGCTGCTGGCCACGGTCGTGCCCGGCGATGTCCTGAAAATCTTCATGCCGTTCCTGCTGGTGGCGATCGCGATCTACTTCGGCCTCAAGCCGAATATCGGCGATCTCGACAAGCACCGCCGCATGAGCGTCTTCCTGTTCACCGTCACCATCGTACCGCTGGTCGGCTTCTATGACGGCGTGTTCGGCCCGGGCACCGGTTCGTTCTTCATGCTGGCTTTCGTGACGCTGGCCGGATTCGGCGTGCTGAAGGCGACGGCGCACACGAAGCTTCTGAACTTCGGCTCCAATCTGGGCGGCTTCGTCGTCTTCATTCTCTACGGCGTCGTGCTGTGGAAGGTGGGGCTGACCATGGGTGTCGGCCAGTTCCTCGGCGCACAGGTGGGTTCACGCGTGGCGATGAGAAACGGCGCCCGGATCATCAAGCCGCTCCTCGTCGTCACCTCGATCGCGCTCGCCATCCGCCTGATGGCCGACCCGGCCCATCCGATCCGGGTGTGGCTGGGGTGGTAGCCTCGCTGTCGCCTGCGCGCACAAGACCGGCAGGCAGGCGAATTAAGCGTTGATCGGCCCTCAGTACTCCACGCCCTGCTGCGCCTTGATGCCAGAGCGGAACGGGTGTTTGAGCAGTTCCATCTCGGTCGCGAGATCGGCGATCTCGATCAGCTCTTCCTTGGCGTTGCGGCCCGTCAGCACGACATGGGTCATGTAGGGCTTTTCCGTCCTGAGGAAGTCGACGACGTCGTTGACGTCGATATAGTCGTAGCGCAGCGCGATGTTGATCTCATCGAGCAGCACCATGGAGTTGCGCTCGTCGCGGATCAGCTCCTTGGCCTTCTCCCAGGCCGTCTGCGCCATGGCGACATCGCGCGCACGGTCCTGCGTTTCCCACGTAAAGCCCTCGCCGAGCGTGTAGAACTGGCAGAGATCGGAAAAATGCGCCTCGATCAGGTCGCGCTCTCCGGTCTGCCAGGCGCCCTTGATGAACTGCACGACGGCGCAGGGCTTCTTGTGCGCGATATGCCGGAAGATCATGCCGAAGCCGGCGGTCGACTTACCCTTGCCCTTGCCGGTATGGACGATGACGAGACCCTTTTCATCGGTCTTCGTCGCCATGATCTTTTCGCGCGCCTGTTTCTTCTTCGCCATCTTTTCAGAGTGGCGGGCGAGCTCGGCCTCGGTCATGCCGGCGGTGTCGTCGTGGTTTTCGGTCATGTCAGTCTTCCCGTTTCGGCAAGTCGTCCTCGCAACGAAGCCAGGAGACACGCTCGTTCCAATACCAGTGCTGGGTGATCTCGACGCCCGTGGCGTCCTCCAGCGCGGCAACATAAAGGTCGATCTCACCCGGTCGGCCTTCGGTTTCGAAGCTCACGGGTGAACCGCATCCGTTGCAGAAGCCACGACGGACGCCGGGCGAGGATGCATAATGGCGAAGCGTGTCGCCGCGGAATGCCACATCGGCGGTCGCGACGCAGAAAAATGTCGTCACCGGCGAAGAGGTGGCGCGTCGGCAACTCTCGCAGTGACAATGTCCCGTGCGAAGAATATCGCCGGTCACCTCGAACGCCAGAGATCGGCAAAGGCAATGGCCGGTAAGGTTCATTACGATGCCCTCCTCTTCCCAAGCATGTCGAGATCATAACGCGCCGAATTGGAGCGCGGCGTCCACAGGCCCCGATCGATCGCCTCGGCAAAGCGTGCCGCCATTTCGACGAGTGCGGCCGGGTTCTTCTCCATCAGGAAATCGCGCACGCGTTCATCCAGCAGATAAGCCCGGTAGGCGGCCTCGAAGTGATGGTCCTTGACCGCCCCTGTCGTGGCGGCGAAGGCGAACATGAAATCGACCGTCGCGGCGATCTCGAAGGCTCCCTTGTAACCGTGGCGCATCACGCCGTCGATCCATTTCGGATTGACCACGCGGGCGCGCACGACGCGGCCGATCTCGTCTTCCAGCGTGCGCACGACGGGCTTTTCCGGGTGCGACAGGTCGTTGTGGTACATGACGGGCTGGCGGCCGGACAGGTGCTCCGCCGCTGCCGCCATGCCGCCCTCGAACTGGTAGTACTCGTCGCTGTCGAGCAGATCGTGCTCACGGCTGTCCTGGTTCTGGATGACGGCCTGAAGGCTCTTCATGCGCGCCTCCAGCCGTTCGCGCATCGGCACGCCGTCGCCCTCGCCGTCATAGGCGTGTGCGCCCCAGTCGAGCCAGGCGTCGGCAAGGTCGCCCCGGTTCGTCCACAGGCCTTCGTCCATCATGGTTTGCAGGCCGGCGCCATAACCGCCCGATTTCGCACCGAAGATGCGGAAGCCCGCCTGTCTGGCGGCCTCCGCTTCGGAGGCGCCCCGGGCCGCAAGCGCCGCGGCTTCCGCCCGCATACGGGCGGCAATGGGGTTGTCCGCATCATCCTCGTCGAGGGCACCCACCGCCCGCACGGCGCGATCGAAAAGCGCGATCTGTTCGGGGAAGGCATCGCGGAAGAAGCCGGAGATGCGCAAGGTCACGTCGACGCGCGGATGACGCAGCGTCGCCGGTGGAATGATCTCGAAGCCGGTGACGCGGCGCGATGCCATATCCCAGGTCGGCTTCACGCCGATCAACGCCATGGCCTGTGCGATATCGTCGCCGCCGGTACGCATGTTGGAGGTTCCCCAGGCGGTGATGCCGAAGGAGGTCGGCCATTCGCCGTGATCCTGCGCATAGCGGGTGACGAGGAGTTCGGCGGACTTGCGGCCAAGCTCCCAGGCCGCCGGCGTCGGCACCGCACGGCTGTCGACGGAATAGAAGTTGCGCCCGGTCGGCAGAACATCCGGTCGCCCGCGCGTCGGCGCGCCAGAGGGGCCGGGCTCGACGAACCGCCCGTCGAGGCCGCGCATCAACGCCGTGATTTCCGCCGGGCCGCAGGCGGCAATGGCAGGCCGGATGGATGTCTCGATGACGTCGAGCACGGCGCGCGTGGCGAGCCAGCCGGCCGGGCAGCCCAATGTGCCATCCACCAGCCTTGCCGCAAGCAGTTCGATGCGCTCCACCGTATCGCCCTTGCTGCGCCAGGCGGCTTCGGATTGCCCGGCAAGGATCTGCGGCCGCGGGCCGGTCCAGGGATCGGAAGGGATGCAGTCGAGCGGGTCGAAATCCGTCTCGCCCAGGGCGTCGGCTGCGATGGCACGCTGCAAGCTCGCCTCGCCGCCCTCGCCCAGGCCGCGCGGCACCCGGGCCAGCGCAACGGTCAGGTCGGTCAGCAGGCGCCCTTCGGGCGAGACGCCGAAGACATGCAGGCCATCGCGGATCTGCATTTCCTTGAGGTCGCAGAGATAGGCGTCGAGCTTTTGCAGCGCGGCCTCCTCGCCGTCCGACTTGGCGATGCCGGCGTCGCTGTCCAGGCCGATATCGCGCACCAGATCGAGGATCTGCTTCGTCAGCAGCCTGATGCGCCGCGGATCACCGCCCGAGGCCTCGTAATATTCATCGACGAGGGCTTCGAGGTCCTTCAGCGGGCCGTAGGTTTCGGCGCGGGTCAAAGGCGGCGTCAGGTGATCGATGATGACGGCGGCGGAGCGGCGCTTGGCCTGCGTGCCTTCCCCGGGATCGTTGACGATGAAGGGATAGAGATGCGGCACCGGGCCGAGCACGGCCTCGGGGTAACAGGCTTCCGACAGCGCCAGCGCCTTGCCCGGCAGCCATTCGAGATTGCCGTGCTTGCCCATATGCACGATGGCATGCGCGCCGTAATGCAGGCGCAGGAAGGCGTAGAAGGCGAGATAACCATGCGGCGGCACGAGATCCGGCGAATGGTAGGTGTCCTTGGGATCGATATTGTAGCCGCGCGCCGGCTGGATGCCGACCAGCGTCTCGCCGAAACGGGCGAGCGGCAGGGCAAAGACCTCGCCGGTCACGAAGGGATCGTCTTCCGGCGCGCCCCAGCGGCCGGTCATCTCCTGTTGAATCGATGTCGGAAGCGAAGCGAAGAAGACCTTGTAATGAGTGAGCGAAAGGGTTTCGCGGATTTCACGGCCGTCGTTCGCCGCATTGGTGGGGCCCGCCATGAGATGGGCGATCAGCGCATCGCCATCCTCCGGCAGGTCCGCCACCGCATAACCTTCCGCCGCCATGGCGCGCAGCACTTCCATCGTGCCGGCGGGCGTATCGAGGCCGACGCCGTTGCCGAGGCGGCCATCGCGGTTGGGATAGTTCGCCATGACGAGGGCGACCCGGCGTTCGGCCGGCGCGGTGCGCCGAAGCCGCGCCCACCCTGCGGCGAGCTTCGCAACGAAGCGGATGCGGTCCTCGACCGGATCGAGGCTGACGATGTTGGTCTCGACGCGCTCGTCGTACCGCGCGGCCGCCTTGAAGGAGACGGCGCGGGACAGAACCCGGCCATCGACTTCCGGCAGCGAGACGTTCATGCCGAGATCGCGCGCCGTGAGCCCCTGCCCCGACGCTTGCCACGCCTCGCGCGACGAGCCGGAGAAGACGACCTGCAACACCGGCGCACCGGTTTCGTCGAGCACCGTCGGCTTGCGGCCGGCGCCGGGCGCGGAAACGGCAAAGCTCGTGGCATTCAGCACGGCCTCCGGCCGGACCTCCGCAAAGGCGGCGCGGACGGTTTCGATGGAAACCGGCTCCTTGAGGCTGGAGACGAAGAGCGGCAGGGCGCGGATGCCCTCCGCCGCCAGCGCCTCGATCATCATTTCGACCGGGCGAGTTTCGCCGCTCTGGACATAGGCGCGGTAGAAGGCGATGGCGACGGTCGGACGGCCTGCTCCGCCGATACCCCCCTCCGGCCTGCCGGGGAATTCGCCTTCGGGTTCGCCAATAAGCCGAGGGCTCTCCCCCTTCCCCTTCTCCCCGGCGGGGAGAAGGTCGCGGCAGCGGGATGAGGGGGCGGCACCGACCGTCGCCGGGGTACAAGCCCCCTCATCCGGCCCTTCGGGCCACCTTCTCCCCGTGGGGGAGAAGGAGACGGGAGTCCCCGCAGACTCTTTTTGCCACGCTTCCACATCCACCACGCCGCGCCCCGGCCACCAGATGCCGGCCTTTTCGAGCGGCGTCGCCGGTGCCGGTTTCTCGCCGCCAAACACCACCGCATCGGCATAGGCGAGGAAACGGTCGGCATTTTCCGCCCCACCCTCGTTGAGATAGGCCCAGAGGTTCCGTCGGTCGGCATCCTCGATGCGGTTGAAGGGGATCAGGCCCTCATCGGGACGATCGTCGCCGGGCAGCGCGACGAGCTTGACATCGTTGGCGACAGCCGTCGCCAGCAGGGCTTCCAGCACGTAGCGGAAATAGCTCGCGCCGCCGAGCGCGCGGATGACGATGAGCCGGGCGTGCCGGGCCGTGCGCTCGATATAGGTATCGACCGACATCGGATGCGACAGCGTCGCGAGGCTCGCCAGACGAAGGCGCGTCTCACCGCCCCGCGCACGGTGGGCGGCGGCGATGGAGGCCAGTTCCGTATCGGCAGCGGAGAGGAAGAGGATATCGCCCGGCGTCTGACCAAGGTCGATCGCCTCCTTTCCGTCGGCGATGGTGCCCTTCTGGGCTAGCAGGAGATGCATGCAGCGCCTCCCTGCTGCGAGAGGACCGCCAAGGAGGCATACCCGCCTCTGTCACTTCGTGACATCTCCCCCACTCGGGGGGAGATTGAGCGGCGGCGTCCAGGCAAGACAGCGGGGCAAGCCGTCGCCTCATCCGATCTCCCCCCTTGTGGGGGAGATGGCCGGCAGGCCAGAGGGGGGTGCCGCCGCATGCTCATCCCGATATCACACCGCCGCGGCGATGGCGGCGCGCACGGCGGCCTCATCCATGTCGTGCAGGCCGATGACGACGAGGCGGGTGCCGCGGGTTTCGCCCGGCGCCCAGGCGCGCTCGAAATAGCTGTCGATGCGGCTGCCCACCGCCTGGATGAGCAGGCGCAGCGGCTTGCCGGGCACATCGGCAAATCCCTTGACGCGCAGCACGTCGTGCTCGGCGATCACGCCCTTGAGGCGCTCGATGAAGGCCGACGGATCGGCAAGCGCCGGCAGTTCGACGACGAAGCTGTCGAATTCGTCGTGGTCGTGTTCCTCGCCGTTCTCGTGTTCCAGTTCATGGTGCGACTTGCGGTTGGCGATGTCGTCTTCCGTGCCGACGCCGAGGCCGAGCAGCACGGCGGCGGCCACGTCCCCGTTCTTCGCCTCGATCATCGAAGGCTTGCGGGCGGTGCGCGAGGCGACTTCGTCGCGCACGGTCTGGATACCGGCGGCGTCGAGCAGATCGGTCTTGTTGAGCACGATGAGGTCGGCAGCGGTCAGCTGGTCCTCGAAGAGCTCTTCCAGCGGGCTTTCGTGGTCGAGATTGTCGTCCTCGACGCGCAGCGCGTCGACCCTGTCATGGTCGTCGGCGAAACGGCCGGCCGCGACGGCGGCGCTGTCGACCACGGTGATGACACCGTCGACCGTCACCTGCGTCTTGATTTCCGGCCAGTTGAAGGCGGCGACGAGCGGCTGCGGCAGGGCAAGGCCGGAGGTCTCGATGACGATATGGTCCGGGCGGTTCTCCCGCTCCAGCAGCTTCGACATGGTGGGGATGAAGTCGTCGGCCACGGTGCAGCAGATGCAGCCGTTGGTGAGCTCGATGATATCGTCCTCGGTGCAGGCTTCCGCGCCGCAGCCCTTCAGCACGTCCCCGTCGACGCCGAGATCGCCGAACTCGTTGATGATGAGCGCGATGCGCTTGCCGCCGGCATTCTGCAGGAGGTTGCGGATCATCGTCGTCTTGCCGGCCCCGAGGAAGCCGGTGATGACGGTGGCGGGGATCTTCTGTTGCAGCATGGCTCAACCCTTCATTTTCAGCGGCAGTCCTGCCGCAACGAAATACACTTCCGGTACGAGCGCCGCCACCTGCTGGTGGAGCCGCCCGGCATGGTCGCGAAAGTCGCGCGCCATGCGGTTTTCAGGCACGATGCCCAGGCCGACCTCGTTCGAAACGAAGACAAGACGGCCCGGCGCCTGTGCGATGGCCGACAGGAGGCCGGCGAATTCCTGCGCGATGTCGCGTTCCTCCAGCATCAGATTGGTGAGCCAGAGGGTCAGGCAATCCACGAGGACCGCACGGTCCGCACGCGCGACATCGGTTATCCGGGCCGCGAGCGCAAGCGGTTCCTCATGCGTTTGCCAGCCGTCGCCGCGGTCTTCCCGGTGCCTGGCGATGCGTTCACGCATCTCGTCATCCCAGGCGCGGCCGGTGGCGATATAATGACGCGAAAGGCCGGTCTCGGCGACCAGCCTTTCGGCAAAAGCGGATTTTCCGGAACGCGCACCGCCCAGAACCAGGACGGCTCCGGGCGATGTCAGCGTCATATCAGGCAGCCTTGGCGATCTTTTCGTTGGCAAAGCCCAGCGAAAGGCCGAGCACGATCCAGAAGAACAGCGTCGTGGCAAGGGCCGCGACGGCGAACTCCGCACCGAGAACGGCCGGAACCGCGCTGGAAATGTCCGACGGCTGCGGCGCGCCATAGACCTGCGGCGCGGCAATCAGCACCACCCCGGCGATCTTGGCCACGATGCCCGGCTTGAGGAACAGCAGGTAGAGCCCCGCCGCCGACAGCACGACCGCTGCAACCCACCAGATCTGACGCTGCGTCAGGTCCGCGGCCGGGAAGCCCGGCAGTTCCGGCGGCAGGCCGATGGCCGGCAGCATATGCACGGCAAGCCAGCCCGCAGCACCCCACAGCGCCCCGTTGGCGACCGTGATCGGATGGCCGGAGACAAGGCTGAAACCGGCAAGCAGCAGCGCGAAGCCTGCTCCCGTCACAAGGTTGGCCAGCAGCGTGCCGGAGAACCGGCTCATGCCGAACATGATGCCACCGTCTTCATGACCTTCGGCATCGTGGGCGTAGGCGACGGAGACAGGCGACAGGTAAGCTGCGACGTCGAGGACGACGGCGCCCAAGGATGAATGCTCATGCGTTGCGGCGGCGCCATCGGTGGACGGCGTGGTGCCTTCGGTGGCGGGGGCCGCCTCATCGCCTTCGAATTCTTCGGCGTGAAGGATGAGCGGCACGACGCGGGCCTCCTGGGCGGCCGTCATCAGGACGCCAGAGAAGAGCCCGGCCACCAGGGCGGCCAGGAGATAACGAACGATCATGTCAGAAACTCCTTAGTGGCAGGGAAAGCCGTAGGAGTGACGCGTATCGTGCGCGGTGTCGTGCAGCACGGCCGAATTGGCAAGGCCGGCGCCGAAGACGAGGAACCCGCCGAGCAGCAGCGCGAGAACGCCGGCGACAAGGCGATCGCTCGCGGAAAGCGTGATAGAAGACGTATTGGAAACAGCCATGACAACCTCCGTGCAGGCACCGGGGAAGCCCCTCCCCAGGTCGGGCGATATGCCCTCATTGGCTGGCAGGTCTCCTGGCTCGCAGCGTCCGGCGCATCAGCGCCTTCGGGCCACCCTCACCTTCCCAGGTCTCTTCACATCACGCAGGCGGACGATTCGTAGAAAAAGAGGCGTCCAGCCCCGGCTATCGTGATGCCACCCAGTGGCTTTTCCGGTCGGTGGGCGTTTCGCGCTTCAAGGACACCATTGCCCTCCCGCCCGCGAAATTCCTCCCTCCGGATGGGCGTCCCTCGCTGCTCTACAGTCGCGGGGTCGGCCGTGATTGCAGCGCCCTGATTGGGTCCGCCGCGTCACATTCCCATTTACTCACCGGTCCGTTTCCGGACCAGAGAACCATCCAATAGTCGGATGATTATGCCGCCGGCCGCCACAAGTCAATCGACAGCCAGCGGCATGGCCTGTGCCGAAAACGCCGGCCGGCCGTCGCAAACTCAATAGCCGGGGATGATCACCACGCCGCCGCGCCGGCGGTAGTAGCCGTCATCGCCGTAATAGGGGCCATCGTAATAGCCGTCGACCGGGCCTTCGAGCACATCGTATTCGCGCTGGTAGCGGCGCTCGCGGCTGGCCTGGCGTGCCTCGGCGAATTGCGCGGCCTGGCGCAGGGCAGCGAACTGCCGGCGTGAAAGATAGCCATCGGCGCGGTAGCCGGACGCACCCTGCCATGCGGCGATCGCCGCGCGGGTGCGCGGGCCGAAGACACCATCGGCGCCATAGGTGCTGTAGCCCAGCGCGCTCAGCCAGCGCTGCGCCTGGACGCGCGTCGAGCGCTCCATATAGGCTTCACGCGGATCGACGACGGGGCGCTCCTCGACCAGGCGCTCGGTTTCCACCTTCTGTGTCGGGGTGGTCGAAAGGGCGGCCATCCGTTCGCGCGCATCCGATGCATAGCGGCCGCGCGGATAGGCATCGAGATAGGCCTGGAAAGCCTGCCGCGAGCCGGCGACCACCGCCTTCTGGAAGGTGTCTTCCTCGCGCTTGGCCGCAGCGATCCTGTCGGCCTCCGCGCCGTCGCGCGTTGCCGTTGCCGGGCCACTGGTGGTGGCGCGCTTCTGGGCGGCCTCGGCCTCCTCGGCACGCTTCCTGGCCTCGGCGGCAAGGCGAGAGGCTTCGGCGGCCTTGGCCTCG
Organism: Shinella sp. AETb1-6; assembly: GCF_009826875.1. Taxonomy (NCBI): domain Bacteria; kingdom Pseudomonadati; phylum Pseudomonadota; class Alphaproteobacteria; order Hyphomicrobiales; family Rhizobiaceae; genus Shinella; species Shinella sp. AETb1-6. Next base: position 165,580 of record NZ_WUMM01000001.1, read on the forward strand.
GCTTCCGCCGCAGCCTTGGCGGCCTCCGCCTTCAGGCGCTCCAACTCGCGCGTCTTTTCCTCAGCCAGCTTGCGGGCGGCTGCCGCCTCCTGCTCCAGCCGGGTCTTTTCGGCAGCCGCGGCTTTTTCCGCTTCCAGCCGCTTGGCCTCTTCGGCACGGGCGGCCGCGGCTTCGGCAGCGCGGGCATTCGCCTCGGCCTCGGCGCGGGCCTTCTGGGCCGCGGCGGCCTCGTCGGCCTTGCGGCGCTCAGCCTCGGCCTGTACGCGCGCCGCCTCGTCCGCCTTGGCCTTTTCGGCTGCAGCGGCGGCTTCCTTCTTCACGCGTTCGGCTTCTGCAGCCTTCTCTGCCGCCAGCCTGCGTTCATCGGCCGCCTTCCTGTCCGCCTCCGCCTTGAGGCGGGCAGCTTCCTCTGCCCGCGCCTTTTCGGCGGCTGCGGCTTCGGCCTTCGCCTTTTCCTCGGCGGCGGCCTTTTCCGACGCAAGCTTGCTGGCCGCGGCAGCGGCCGCCTCGGCCTTCGCCGCTTCGGCTTTCGCCTTTTCGGCCTCGGCGGCCTTGCGGGCGTCCTCCGCCTTGGCCTTCTCCGCATCGGCAATGCGCTTGGCCTCTTCAGCCGCCTTCGCCTCCTCGGCCTTCGCCTTGGCGGCGGCATCGTCGGACGCCGTCGTCGCCGGCTTCGCATTGCCCGCGGCCTTCAATTCGGCGATACGCAGACGCGCCATCGAGGCGAACGTGCCGTTGGGATACTGTTTCAGGTAGTTTTCAAACTGCGTGACATCGCTGCCGGAAGACGCTTTCTGCCAGAAGGCGAATTCCTCCTCCCAGCGCTTGCCGGCATTGGTGGTTTCCTTGGCCGTCTGGGCGAAGGCAGCCAGCGGGAAACCGGCGAGCGACAGCCCGACAAGGCCCACCAGAACAGATCGAGCAAGAGGTCCAGAACCCATCAAATCACCCTTTCGGATCGCACAACGGCGTCGGCACCCGCAGAGCGGGCATGATAGTGTCCCTCCTTACACCGAAATCAGGCGCAACTTTGGTGCGGCCGCGACCGACAGTGGAGAAACCCGATGGCTGAACGTTTCAGGCCGGCAGTTTAATCAGCGGATGCCCATAAGGCTGTCGAGCCAGCGCGGATCCAGCACGGCCGCAAGCTCGGCCGCCACGCCGTCGAGTGCCGCATCGACGCCGGCCCGGTAATCGAAACCGCCGCCCTCGATGCCGAAATCCGCAAGCAGCTGCGCCCGGTAGGCATCGCTCGAAAGCAGGCCGTGCAGATAGGTTCCCATCACGCGGCCATCCGGCGAGACCGCGCCGTCCGGCCGGCCGTCTATGCTGACGGAGGGACGCAACGCATCCGGCCCCGTGGTGCGGCCGAGGTGGATCTCGTAGCCTTCGAGCGGCACATCATATTGCAGGGAGCGGGCGTCGCTGTTGCGCACGGTCTTCTCCGGCGCCATTTCCGTCTCGACCGCAAGCAGCCCGAGCCCTTCGACCTCCCGCTCGCCGCCTTCGATGCCGAGTGGATCGGTCACGCGGCGGCCGAGCATCTGATACCCGCCGCAAATGCCGATGACGCGGCCGCCGCGGCGCATATGAAAGGAAAGATCCCGGTCCCAACCTGCGGCGCGGAAATCGCGGAGGTCCGAAATGGTGGATTTCGAGCCCGGAAGGACGACAAGGCCGGCATCGGCCGGCAGCGCCTCCCCCGGCCGAACGAAAACGAGATCGACCTGCGGTTCAGCCTTCAAGGGGTCGAGATCGTCGAAATTGGCGATGCGCGGCAGCACGGGCACGGCGACCTTGAGCGCCCCGCCGCCGCCCTTCGCCAGACGCTCCAGCACGACGGAATCCTCTGCCGGCAGGCGCGCGGCATCCTTCAGCCAGGGCACGACACCGAAACATGGCCAGTCGGTGAAGCGGCCGATTTCGGCAATGCCGCTGTCGAACAGCGTGACATCGCCCCGGAACTTGTTGATCAGATAGCCGGTGACCATGCGCCGGTCCTCGTCCGGCAGAATGGCGTGGGTTCCCACCAGCGAGGCGATGACGCCGCCGCGATCGATATCGCCCACCAGGACGACCGGCACGCCGGCCCGGGTGGCGAACCCCATATTGGCGATGTCGCCGGCCCGCAGGTTGATTTCCGCCGGCGAACCCGCGCCCTCGACGACCACGAGGTCGGCGCCGGCCGACACGGTCTCGAAGCTCTCCATCACCGCGCCCATGAGCTTGGGCTTCAGCGCCTGGTAGTCCCGCCCCTTGGCCTGCCCGAAGACCTTGCCCTGAACGACGATCTGGCTGCCGACATCCGACTGCGGCTTGAGCAGCACCGGATTCATATGCACGCTGGAGGGCACGCGCGCGGCAAGCGACTGGAGCCACTGCGCGCGGCCGATCTCGCCGCCGTCGGCCGAAACGGCGGCATTGTTGGACATGTTTTGCGGCTTGAACGGGCGCACCGTCAGACCGCGGTTGGCGGCCATGCGGCAGAGGCCCGCCACCAGTACCGTTTTTCCGACATCCGAGCCGGTGCCCTGTAGCATGATCGTTCTTGTCATGGCGCTTTTCCTATCACCGCGCCTCGCCACCGGAAAGCCCTGATTTACCGCAATTTTGCCGCAATCCGGCCCGGCGCTCCGATGTATTTCCGCAACAGCGTGCCATGCAAGATCGGCATAGCTGGGATGCTATCCTTTTTGCGACATTTTGCGCCGTGAACGACGCTGATTTTTCTCTGCGGCGCACCTATATGAGGGACATCAGACAGCCGAGGCGCGTGGCTTCGGATTTTTAGGACAAAGACCATGCTGTTCATCTTCAGCAAGCCGAACTTCGTACAGATCGCCTGGAACGGCGTCGCTCCCCAGAACCAGTCGCGTGTGCGCAACGAGGTCATGGATGTGCCGCTCGGCCCGCTCGGCGTCATCCGCACGCGCAACATCGGCTGATCCTTCGAGCGCGACGTCAGGTCCCGCTCGCATCCAGCGTCGCCTCTCTCCGGGAGGCGACGTTTTTATTGCCTGCCGGATCGCTAAAACACAAAAGCCGCGCACCCCTGACGGAAGTGCACGGCTTGCCAAAATACGCATGGCGGCTTCCGACAAAAACACATCGGAGCCCAGTCACCCCGGTACGCAATACCTTTTCCGGAGCGTTCGGCAGTGTCCCCCGCCGTGAGAAGATCAATAGCGCCACATCGTTACCGGACGGTTATCGAGACCTTAAGCAAAGGTGAATCGCGATTTTTTTATAAAACCGCGAAAAAAGTGGCTGCCGGGGCGAAACGGCGTAATCCGGACACGATCTGTCTGCTTCCGGACAGGAAGCGGCGTTCCCGGCGCGGATCGGTCACGAGTATTTGCCCGCACTGGGGCAAACGCCCAATTTTTCGACGGCAAGAACACCTGTTTTTCAGCATTCCGCTCATGACTCGCGCCCGACGCAGCGCTTGCCTGCCTCTCAGGCGGTTGATTTCTCAATAAGAACCCGTAGGCTTGCCCCGTGACGTACGCGGACGGATCGCCGGTGACAGGGTTACGCCGGGGAACAGAAAAAAGCTCGACGTCCTTGCAGCAGGGGGATTGGCTCGCCTCACCTGGCATCGCATTCCCTCGTCTGCCGAACAATGAGACCGGGCAGTCGGGACAACGCAGTAACCTGCTCTGCCTTCCGGGATGAACGCTGCATCTCAAGACTGGGAGGTCTTAAATCCGATGAAGAAGCTTTTTGCCTCCACTATCCTCGCCGCCGGCCTTTATGGCTTTGCCGGGTCCGCCCAGGCGGCGGAATGCGGCGATGTTTCGATCGCCGAAATGAACTGGGCGTCGGCCGGCGTCGCCGCACAGGTCGACAAGATCATTCTCGAAAACGGCTATGGCTGTAACGTCACCCTGGTGACGGGCGACACCATGCCCACCTTCACCTCCATGAACGAGAAGGGCGAACCTGATGTCGCGCCGGAAATGTGGGTCAACGCCGTGCGCACGCCGCTCGACCAGGCCATCGCCGAGGGACGCCTGATCCAGCTTGCGCCACTCTTGTCGGAAGGCGGCGTGGAAGGCTGGTGGATACCGAAATTCCTCGCCGACGCGCATCCTGATATCAAGACCGTGCAGGATGCGCTCAAGCATCCGGACCTGTTCCCGGCGCCGGAGGATCCGTCGAAGGGCGCGGTGCACAATTGCCCCGCCGGCTGGAACTGCCAGGTATCGACATCCAACCTCTACCGGGCGCTGAACGCGGATGCCGACGGCTTCGAACTGGTCGATACCGGCTCGGCGGCCGGCCTCGACGGCTCGATTGCCAACGCCTTCGAAAAGAAGACCGGCTGGCTCGGCTACTACTGGGCGCCGACCGCCATTCTCGGTCAGTACGAGATGACGCGCCTGTCCTTCGGCGTCGAGCACAACAAGGCCGACTGGGATGCCTGCACGGCCGTTCCCGATTGCCCCGACCCCAAGGTGAACTCCTACCCGACCTCCGACGTCTTCACCGTCGTGACGAAAGCCTTCTCCGAAAAGGCGGGCGTCGCCATGGATTACATGAAGACCCGCCAGTGGGATAACGGCACGGTCGGCAAGGTTCTCGCCTGGATGACGGAAAACCAGGGCACGAACGAGGATGCGGCGAAGTACTTCCTCGAAACCTATCCCGATATGTGGACCAAGTGGGTAAGCCCCGAGGTTGCCGAGAAGGTCAAGGCCGCTCTCTGACAGACATCAGGCACCGGCGGCCCCAAGGCTGCCGGTGCCAATGGCTTCGGTGCGGATAGCCATTTGACTGATCTTCACCGAGAAGGTCGCAAACAGTACACTATCGGGCCGCCGCCCGTGCCAATACGGACAAACCGGAACAATAAGAAGAATATCGCTGTACAAGCCGCCCCATTCGCCATGCCGGATACATCCGTCGCATTGCGGGGCACCATCGACCGGTAGGAAGAGGGGAAAAGGATGGCAGGACTATGCGACTCGTTGCCGGTCTTTCTTTGCAAGTTTCCGGCATTCAGCGACGCGAGCATTCGCGCCGTGAGAAAGACTGTCGATGACGGGTTCAAGGGGCTCGTCAGAAGTTACGTCAATGCAATCGATGCGATGGTTCAGCCGTTGCAATGGTTTTTGAACTATCTCGAGCGCCTGTTCGTCACGTCGCCATGGCCGATCATCCTGCTGATCCTGCTGGCCATCGTGTATTTCGCCAGCCGCAACACCAAGATCGTCATCGGAACGGCCGCTTCGATGCTCGTCATCGGCATGCTGGGCCTGTGGAACGACACGATGGTGACGCTCGCCATGGTCACGGTCTGCACGCTCATCGCCATCGTGATCGGCATTCCCATCGGCATTGCGATGGCACGCTCGGACCGGGTGCAGGGCTTCATCAACCCGATCCTCGATGTGATGCAGACGATGCCGAGCTTCGTCTACCTGATCCCCGTCGTCATGATCTTCGGCATCGGCAAGGTGCCGGGTTTGATCGCCGTCGTCATCTATGCCGTCCCGCCCATGATCCGCCTGACCAATCTCGGTATCCGGCTCGTCGACAAGGAAGTGCTGGAAGCGGCCGACGCCTTCGGTTCATCCGCCTGGCAGAAGCTGAAGAACGTGCAGATGCCGCTTGCCCTGCCCACCATCATGGCCGGCATCAACCAGACCATCATGATGTCGCTTGCCATGGTCGTCGTCGCCTCCATGGTCGGCGTCGGTGGTCTCGGCAAGAACGTCCTTCAGGCCATCAACAACCAGTTCTTCACGGTGGGGTTCCTCAACGGGTTCGCGCTCGTGGCCATCGCCATCATTTTCGACCGTACAAGCCAGGCCTATGGCAGGCGACTACAGAAGCATTCGGAGGTAATTCATGGTTAGTCATGCAATCGAGGTCCGCAACCTCTACAAGATTTTCGGACCCCGTGGCGGCGATTACGTCGACGCGGTGAAGAACGGCCTGGGCAAGGCCGAGCTGAACCAGCAGTACGGCCATGTGCTCGGTCTTCGCGACATCAACATCTCCATGCCCGCCGGCGGCATCATGGTGGTGATGGGTCTCTCCGGCTCGGGCAAGTCGACGCTGATCCGCCACATCAACCGCCTGATCGATCCAACGGCCGGCGAAGTGCTCTATGACGGTGTCGACGTCTGTCGGATGAGCGAAAACGACCTGCGCGAATTCCGCCGCCACAAGACGGCGATGGTGTTCCAGAAATTCGCGCTCCTGCCGCACCGCACGGTGCTGGAAAACACGGTCTACGGCCTGGAGATCCAGGGCATCGGGCAAGCCGAACGCGAAAAGCGCGCCAAGCAGTGGATCGAGCGCGTCGGCCTTGCCGGCTTCGAGAACCACTACCCGAACCAGCTTTCGGGCGGCATGCAGCAGCGCGTTGGCCTCGCGCGTGCGCTGACCAACGATGCCGACATCCTGCTGATGGACGAAGCCTACTCCGCTCTCGACCCGCTGATCCGCGTCGACATGCAGACGGTGCTTCTGGACCTGCAGAAAGAACTGAAAAAGACCGTCGTCTTCATCACCCACGACCTCGACGAAGCGCTGCGCCTCGGCGACAAGATCGCCATCCTGCGTGACGGCATGGTCGTGCAGCAGGGCACCGGCCAGGAGATCGTGCTCAACCCGGCGGACGAATACATCACGGCCTTCGTGAAGGAAGTGAACCGTGGCCGCGTCGTCAATGTCGAGACGATCATGGCGCCGCTCGCGGGCAATCCCCAGGGCATGCCGATCGCCAAGGGCACCGTGCTGGAAACCGCCGCCCGGGCCATGACGGGCGCCAACCAGACGCAGGCCCATGTCGTGGACGAGGCCGGCCGGCCGATCGGCGCGATCGACATCGGCGCGATCATCTCCTCCATGGTGACGCCGACGAGCCACGAGGCGAAGGCGGCGGCCTGAGCCTGATTACAAGCACCTCAAGAGGGCGCCCCGGGGCGCCCTCTTCCCGTTTTGCGACGCACTGTCCCAATTAGATGTTTCTCGCGGCCACTCGGCCGGGACCGAAGGGGGTCGACGGCCTCCATGGGGGGCTCTGCCAATCCGCCGTTGCAACCACATAAAGAAATCCTTATATGATGGAGCAAACAGAGGACATGCCATGACCGCCACCAATCCGCTCGCCAGCCTCCTGGCCGAAAAACCCTTCCTGCTTGCCGATGGCGCAACCGGCACGTCGCTGTTCGCCATGGGGCTGGAAGCGGGCGAAGCGCCGGAACTGTGGAACGAGGCCAAGCCCGAGAACATCACGAAGCTGCACCAGGACTTCGTGGATGCGGGCGCCGACATCATCCTCACCAACACCTTCGGGGGCACGCGGCACCGCCTGAAACTGCACCATGCGCAGGATCGTGTGCACGCGCTCAACAAGAAGGCCGCCGAGATCGCCCGCGCGGTCGCCGACAAGGCGCCGCGCACCGTCATCGTCGCCGGTTCCGTCGGGCCGACGGGCGAACTGCTCGTGCCTCTCGGCGCCATGACCTGTGACGATGCCGTCGCCGCGTTCGTCGAGCAGATCGAGGGCCTGAAGGCCGGTGGCGCGGATGTCGCCTGGATCGAGACCATGTCGTCGCCGGATGAAATCCGCGCGGCCGCGGAAGCCGCCACCAAGGTCGGCATGCCCTTCGTCTATACCGGCTCCTTCGATACGGCCGGCAAGACGATGATGGGCCTGCATCCGAAGGATATCCACGGCGTGGCCGGCGACATTGGCGCGGGCCCGCTCGCGGTCGGCGCCAATTGCGGCGTCGGCGCCTCCGACATCCTGTCCTCGCTGCTTGACATGACCAGCGCTGCCCCCTCGGCCACGGTCGTCGTGAAGGGCAATTGCGGTATCCCGGAATTCCGCGGCTCGGAAATCTACTATTCCGGCACGCCGCCGCTGATGGCCGAATATGCCCGCCTTGCGCGCGATGCCGGCGCACGCATCATCGGCGGCTGCTGCGGCACGTCCTGCGAGCACCTTGCCGCCATGCGCGTGGCCCTCGACGCGCATGAACCGCGCGAACGCCCGACACTCGAAACGATCGTCGAAAAGATCGGCCCGCTGCGCAACAAGACCGCGAATGAAACCCCCGCGGCGCCCGCCCGCGAACGCGGCGGCCGCCGGCGCGGCTGACCGGTTGTCGGATCGACAATTGCAAGCCGCCCCGGTTAGCGCCGCGGGCGGCTTTTTTGCGCGTGTCCTCAGCATTCCCTGCTAAAGTTGATCCACCGCGCCCACCCCGCACCGGCAGCAGAAAATCATCAATTTCTAATGATGGAAGTTCCGTCATCGTAAGTGATAGATTGATCACACACCCACACCTCCATCTCGCTGGCCGGACCTGCCAAGAATTTCTCCCAGTTGGGTCTATAATTTAGCGTGATACGAATTTTTACGGGCGCCGTTGCGGTAATCCATTCGCTCGATACCGACGCTCCTATGCCGCGAACTCCCCTGCCCGGCAGCGCAACGTGGAAAGTGCCGCTGAATTGGGTCACAGCCACGGGCCGCGTTTTCATGTCTAAGATAACGAACGCGTTTGGATTCATTGTCACCCAGAAATCAGCGTATACTTGGCCGATAGAATCCCTCCCAAGTACCTTATCGACAACCAGCAACGCCGGCACGTGGTGCCGGACGCCGCATCGCTTGAAGTCATCAGCGGGCGCAGAAGAGTGCGATCCCAGCAGAACCATCAAAAAAATAGCAGGTGAAAGGAACTCTGTTTTTGTGACCAATCCCTGTCTCCATTCGGGCTTTGCCAAGCCTAACCCGCCATGATGCGTGCGCTCAAGCCGCAGACAGGAATTCCCGCCACGCCGCAAAGCCCGCGTCGATGTTCCTGCGCCCGATGCCGACGCGGAAGCGATCTGCCGGCACCGGCAGCAGATCGGAGACATAGAGGCTGGACGGCAGGAGAAGCACCCCCTTCTCCTCCACCAGGCGGCGGCAATGCGCCTCCACGCCATCGGCTCCGAGATAGCGGGCGAAAGCGACGCAGCCGCCGTCGGGCGGCGAAAATTCGTAGAGACGCGGGTAGTCCGCGAAGAAACGGCCCAGTTTTTCGGTGTTGTCAGCGCATAGCGCGCGGTTGCGGGCCAGGATCGTCTCGCGCGCCTTGAGCGCGATACCGGCCAGCACCTCCGAAGGGCGCGCGTTGCAGATGGAGAGATAGTGCTTCATCTTCTCCATGCGTTCGAGCAGCGCATGGTCACGGCAGGCGATCCAGCCGATGCGCAGGCCCGGCAGGCCATAGGCCTTGGACATGACATTGAGCGAAATGCCCTTGTCGAACAGGTCCGCGGCCTGCGGCAGGCGCTTGGCATCGTCGACCTCCAGTCCGCGATAGACCTCGTCGGAGAAGAGATGGATGCCGCGCTCCGCGCAAAGCTCAGCCAGTTCCCGGAAGGTCGCCTGATCAGCAATGGCCCCGGTCGGGTTGTTGGGAAAGTTGACGGCGATGAGCCGGGTTTCCGGGCGAAGCGCGGCCCTCACATCGTCGAGGTCGAGCTGCCAGCGGTTCTCCGCCCGCAGCGCAACGCCCGTCACGCTGCCGGCGATGGTGACAGGCAGCGTCTCCATGGACTGGTAGTTCGGCACGGTGACGATGGCGTGATCATCAGTCCCGAGCAGCGCCAGCATGGCGCAGTAAAGCCCCTCCTCCGCGCCGGCGAAGGTCAGGATGTCAGCGCCACCAAGCGTCTCGTAGGTCGAGGCGATGATCTCGCGCAGCTCCGGCGCACCCCAGGTCTGCGTATAGCCGAGCGAGACATGCTCCCACGCCTCCAGGTCCTCGGGGCCGGCAAGCGCCAGGAGTTCGGACATGCTCATCGTCTCGGCATCGCTCGCCGTCATGTGGTGGCGAGCCTTGAACTCCCAGCGGGAAAAATGGGTTTCGAGACGGAAATCCGGCAATGGGGTCACGCGGTCAATCCTTGACGTTCTGGCGCCGGGCATCGGCGAGGTAGTTGTAGATCGAGGCGCGCGAGGCGCCGATGAGACTGGCGAGATGATCGACCGCATTGCGGGTCTGGAACAGGCCGCGTTCCTCAAGCGCTGCCACCAGCGCCACGCGCTCGGCCTTCTTCAGGGCCGTCAATGCAAGGCCCTGGTTGCGCAGCCAGTCGTGCAAAGCCGTATTGATCTCCTCGCGCCAGTCGCCGGAAAACAGCGACGGCGGACGCGGCGCCACCGTTCCGGTGAAGGCCGACAGCAGCTTCGCCGCGGCATCGAAATGCGAGACATCCATGTTGATGCACAGCAGGCCGAGCGCCTGGCCGAACTCGTCCTTCAGCACCGACGTCACCGATTTCAGGCGCCGGCCGTCGTTACCGGTCTTTTCATAGGGGCCATAGACGCCCGCCTCGCCGGCCTCCTCCAGCTCGCCGTCGACGAGCGATTCCATGCCGGGCTTGCGGCCGGAAAAGGCATTCCAGATACCCGCGATCCGGCCCGTTTCGAGATCGTGCAGCACGACCTCGGCATGGGGATAGAACAGGGTGGAGATGGCCGCGGCGGTCGTGGCGTGGCGCACCAGCAGCGCGTTGGAATTCGAAGCATCAAACATGGCGGCAACCAATCCGATTATAGACGTTTTGTCAATATTGGATTTTAAGTCCACATTTTTCCCGTCGCTTGCGGCGAGCCTTTGCGCGCCTTATCCAAGACGGAGACGATTCTATGGGGGATGATATGAGTGCAGATCCGGCCGCCTTTCCGGACAGGGATACCGTCGCCGACAAGCTTCTGGCGCTCGGCGACGGCGAGAAGGCCTATCTGAGCCTGCTGATGCAAAACCCGCAGCAGGATGAGAACCTGCTCGAAGGCCTGAGCGTATCTCTCGACCGGGCGTCCACCGCCCGCTTCCTGAATTCCCTGAAGCTGGAAAAGCTTGGCGAATGGCTGGGCGAGACGGCGCCCGCCCGCCTGCAGATCCGCCTCATGGAATGCGCACGCTCCAGCCAGCACGCCGCACACGCCGCCTTTCGCGCCGGGCTGACCCGGTCCGGCGGGCTGGAAAGAGCCTATCCGAAAGCCTGATCGGTCGCCGCCGCCAGCGGCGCGAAGGACTTGCGGACGAGATCCGCCATGCCATCGATGGCCGGCCCGCCACGGCGTGGGTTGCGCTTGAGCACGACGCGCGAGGAATCGACCTGCGGAAAGCCCTCGGCAAGGGTCAATTCGCGCGCGCCTGCGGGAATGTTGCTGCGGGCAAGCGGTGCGATGGCAAGGCCGCTCGACACCGCCGAACGCAGGCCGCTGCTCGTATCGCTGGTATAGGCGACCCGATAGGGAATGGCGTATCGCTCCAGCGAGCGCTCCGCAAACTCCCGGCACCAGACCGAGCGCCGGTAGAGCGCGACCGGCACCGGGCGCTCCAGGTGCAGGTCATGCCCGACCGAGACCGCCCAGACCGTCGGATCGATCGCCAGAAGCTCACCGGAAATGCCGCCGTCCCATTCGAAGATCACGGCGAGATCGAGTTCATCGGCCTCCAGCGCCTCCATCTGCTGCGCGGTATAGCCGCAAAACACGGTCACCTCGGCGCCGGGATGCACCTGAGCAAAGGCCGCCAGCGCATTGGGCAGGATGGTCTGGTTGTATTCTTCGGGAATGCCGACCCGCACCGGCCCGTCGAGCGGCAGCGTGCGCATCGCCGCGGTCGTCTCGTCGACAAGGCCGACGATGCGCTTGGCATAGGGCAGCAGCCGCTGTCCTTCCATCGTCAGCCCCACGCCGCGCGGGCCGCGGGCAAACAGTTTCGCCCCGACGGACTCCTCCAGCTTGCGCACCTGCATGCTGACCGCCGACTGCGTTCGCCCGAGCCGTTCGCCCGCATGGGTGACATTGCCCGCCTGCGCGACGGCGACGAAAATCCGGAGCAGATCGCTTTCAAGAGGTGGGTACATTCAGCCATCGCCTTTTCTGATGCCTGCCATCATCGCTATTCGTTTGTGAAATGTCTACGGCTTTGCTTGGCTGTGCGGAGGAAAGAAGGGCGCATGGCATGGATATTCTGGCAACATTGCGGGAATTTTGGAACTACCAGCGGCAGCGAATGGCCGAGCGCGAAGCGTTGCAACACCTTGTCCGGCGCCGGGACCGGCGCCTGTTGCGGGACGCCGGGCTCGAACTCGTGGACGCCACACCGCCGACCTGCACGCCTCTGCCAACCGAAAAAGAGAGGCGCTGGAGAGCGCCCCTCATGCGGCTGTCGCCTGTCTGGCCGCGCAAAACCGGCACGAAGAATGTCCAGCCGGCGACTGCGCAGGAACCGTGCAGCGCAGAGGCGCCGTCCGCCGCCTGAAACGTGCCCCGGCTATCGGAAGGACGACGACCAGGGTAGCGGCGGTTACTTGCCGCCCGCCAGGCCCTCGGCGAGCCGGACGAGCTTCACGAACTCGGCGCGATAGCCGAAGGGATCGTTGCCCTTGGCCGCCTCCGCCAGGCCGAGGATCGAGCCGTAGGCGTAGTCCTGCAGGGCTGAAACACCCTTCAGCTTCTGCCCGAAGGCGGCGACCGCGACGGAGAAGCGGACATCCGCCGAGGCCGCATCGAGATCGGGCACCACATTGCTGTCCGTCACCGGCATGGTGACCAGTTCGCTCGTGTCGCTGTCGGGCTTCTTCCAGCGCATCTTCAGGAACGCGATCTCACCGACGCCGCGCGAAGCCGCATCCGCCGTCTCGCCCTTGCCGTAGCGCAGGGGATCGTTCAGCACGGCGGGGCTACCCTTCGGCGTCACCTCGTAGATCGCGGTGACGCGATGGCCAGAGCCGATGTCGCCGGCATCCACCTTGTCGTTATTGAAATCCTCGCGGTTGAGAATGCGGGTTTCGTAACCGATCAGCCGGTATTCGGCGATGCGATCGGGGTTGAACTCGATCTGGAACTTGACGTCCTTGGCGATCGGGAAGAGCGAGGACCCCGCCTCCTCCACCAGCGTCTTCTGGGCCTCTGCGAGCGTATCGATATAGGCGGCCGTGCCGTTGCCGTTCTGCGCCAGCGTCTGCATCATGCCGTCATTATAGTTGCCGCGGCCGAAGCCAAGCACCGAGAGGAAGATGCCGCTCTTGCGACGCTCCTCGATGATGCGCTTCAGGTCCTCGTCGCTTGCCGGCCCGACGTTGAAATCGCCGTCCGTCGCCAGCATGACGCGGTTGACGCCGTCCTTCTTGAAGGCCTTCTGCGCCAGCTTGTACGCCATCTCGATGCCTTCGGCGCCGGCCGTCGAGCCGCCGGGCTGGAGCGTATCGATCGCGTCGAGGATCTTCTGTCGCTCCTTCGCCGCCGTCGGTTCCAGCACCACGCCCGCATTGCCGGCATAGGTGACGATGGACACGGTATCGGTATCCTTCAGCTTGCCGACCAGCAGGCGGAAGGCGCTCTTGAGCAGCGGCAGCTTGTCGGCTTCATCCATCGAGCCGGAGACGTCGATGAGAAAGACGAGGTTGGCCGAAGGCTGTTCGGCCGCCACGGTCTCGAAGCCCTTGATGCCGATATGCAGCAGTTCGGTGCCCTTGTTCCAGGGCGTCGGCATGACCGTGACGGTGGCGTTGAACGGCTTTTCCACCGTTTCCGGCCCCTTCCAGTCATAGGGGAAATAGTTGATCAGCTCCTCGACACGCACCGAATCCGGCTCCGGCAGGCTGCCGCCGAGAAGCGCGCTGCGCATATAGGAGTAGGACGCCGTGTCGACATCGGCCAAGAACGTCGAGACCGGATCGGTGGCGACGCTCTTCACCGGGTTCGGATCGGCGGAGGCGAAGCGTTCGCGGTCCTCCTGCGGCATGGGCATGATGCCGGTATCCTGTGTCACCGCGGGCTGCGCCACGCGCCGCGTCAGCGTCCGGTCGACCGAAAGCGATTGCGGCACCACCGCCGTCTCGCCATCCAGGCTTTCGGTAAGCGGCGCGGGTTCGGCGGCGCGGTTGTCGGCCGCGGACTGGCTGGTTCCCTGGGTTGCCGTCGCCTGCGCGGCCCGCTCCCTGTTCAACAGGGCGGCAGCGTCGTCCGCCTGTTCGACGGTACGCGTTTCCTGTTTCTTGTTTTCGGCCTGTACCTGCGCGGTCTCAGCGCCCGGTTTCTGCGCATCGGTCCGCGTTTTCGCATCGCCAGTCTGCTCGACCTGCAAGGCGATGGTACCGTTGCGCACCAGTTCATACGTCACGAGGCCGGCGACCGGGACGACGAGAAGCGTGGCAAGGGCCGATCCGGCCAGAAGTCTGCGGTTCATGATAGGGCTCCATATCCTGTTGAAGATGGAGCTTCGACGCCCGCCCTCGGCGGAACCTTTGGTGGCGGTCGCATTTTTTTCCGCGTCGTCGAAAGCCTGCATGGCGGCGGCAAGGGCTGCGGCGCGCGACGATGCTCCGGCGGCCGGCGACTGGCGGCGGGCGAGCTTTTCGAGATCGAGATCGGTCATCGGTCTATCCTTCCGTCACGCGGCATCGCGCAAAAGCACCTTCAGGCGCTTGCGGGCCTCGTGCACATGCCAGGAAATGGTCGTTTCGGCGCAGCCGAGCACGTCGGCTGCCGCCGCATGGCTAAGCCCCTCGCCGTAGATGAGCAGGACGGCATCGCGCTGCCTGTCGGGCAACTGGCGAACGGCCTGCCACAGCTCCTCGCCGTCATCCTCGGCGCGCCCGGCTTCCAGCACCGCCTGCTCGCGCAGATAGGCCGCATCGCGCCATGCGGCGCGCCGGCGCTTGCGCATCTGGTCGCGGGCGGAATTGAGCGTGACCGAATAGAGCCAGGTGCTGAAGCGGCTGGCCCCCTTGAAGCCCCTGATCGCGCTGGCGAGGCGTATGCACACTTCCTGCGCCACATCCTCCGCATCCTGCCGGTCGCCGCACCATCGCCAGGCGACGGCATGGATGAAATCATAGCGGCTCTCGATCAGCGCGGCGAATGCCTGCCGGTCCCCCTGAGCCGCCTTTTCGACGAGTTCTGTTTCCACGGGCCCATCCCGATTGCGTGCACTGACCTTTCAGACGTGCATGGCGTGGCAATCCTTTGGATCGAATCCGAAAAAATCTTACCAGGGCAGCTTTTTCACGACGGCGATGATCGTTCCCATCGCGGCCCGACGATCGTGTCGGCGGATTTCCGGCGCATAGAGGCTGGAAATGCTGCCGTCGAGGAACAGCGCGTTGCGACAGTGCAGCCGGTCGCGGAACAGCGTCGCGAAATCGTGAAAGCGGACATGGTCTTTCGATATGGCGAAGGCCACGCGCCCGTCCGGCAGGATGCCGACGCCGTTGCGGATCTGCAGGCTCGTCGCATCCGGCAGGAAGCGCGGGTGGATCTTGCCGTCGACCACCAGCATCGGACCCGACTGCGTGGCTTCGCGCGGCGAAAGCCCGGCTTTGGCGAAAGCCTCCGTCTCCAAAACGCCGGCCTTGCCGTCTGCCAGCCAGAACACACCATTCGGCTTCATGAAGAAGTTCCCGAACGCATCATCACGGTTGAGCGCGCCGGTCTCCCGGCCGTTCTCGACGAGAAGCCCGACCGGGCCGTAATCGGGATGGTACATGCCGCCGTTCATGGCAAAGCTCATGTGCTCGCCGTTGCGCAGGAGGTATGTGTTCAGCTGGTCGTAGCTCGCACCTGAACTGCCCACCGTGCGGGCACCGTAGAGCCGGATCGTGTCTTCGGCGGGATCGAAGGTGCAGATCGTATAGCGGCCGCCGAGATGTTCGACCTCGGCGCATTTTGGCGGTTCGGCCATGGCGACGCTCCGCAGGGCCAGGGTGGCGAGGAAAAAGCACAGGATGGGGAGAAAGCGCATGAACGATGGCTCGGCTTGCAATGCGGCGAATTTAGCAGCGCGCCGTGCAGATGGTCAAAGCGATAGCGCGGCCATGTGGAAACGCAACTGGTCGTCCCCGTAGCGATACGCCGCCCCGACGGGACAGGCGGCACGGGCAAGACAGCCGCCGCGCAGGCAGCCGCCCTGCCCTTGCGGCGTGCGCAGATGGCTGCGGCAGGCCGGCACGTCGAATGCGTCCGCGCGCACGGCAGCGGCGGGACAGGTCGTGAGACAGGGCTGGTCAAGACACGTGTCGCAGGGATGCGCGCCGCGCGGTGCAGGCTCGTCCTCGGCCGGGAACGCAAAGCCAAGCGCACCGCGATAACCGTGCCACAGGCCATAAACGGGATGGATGAGAATGCCGAGCGGCGAGGCTTTCAGACCCTCCGCGCGCATCGCCCACTGCTGGAACGGCTGCCAGGGCGGATCGGAGGGAAACCACGCCGTTGCACCGGCCATCGCCGCGATGGGACCGATGACATCTTTCGACCAGGTATCGAGCGGGTCGGGCCCGCCGGCATCCGCCCGGCTGCGCCGCCAGCGGGAGAACGCCGGCCAGAGCGAGCTGCCGATATTGCCGATGAGCACGACGCTGGCGGCGGGGCGACTGTTACTCAGCGTCGGCGCGGCCTCGCCGTCCGCAAAATTCACCACACCGCGCAAAAAAAGACCGTGCGGCTGAAGAGCCGCACGGATCGTTTCGAGGTGGTGACCGGAGGCGTTCACCGGGTCACGTCTCCCTTGAGCTCATAATGCGGACGCCAGACTTCCTTCTGGATCATGTCGGCCACCCGCGTCGCTCCGCCTTGCTCCCTGGCGCGGTCGGGACCCTTTCAGGTGAAGGCGTCCGGCATCGAGTCCTTGCGCTCCTTGATGAAGGCGAGAAGCGCGTCGTCGATGGCCGGGTCGAGATGCGGCGCCTCGTAGCTTTCGAGCCAGCTGCGGCACAGCGCGTTGGCGCGCTCCTCGATGCGCTTCTGCCCCTCGATCTCCCACTGCTCGAACGAGTTGTTGTCGGCGAGCGGCGAGCGATAGAAGGCGGTCTGGAAGTTGGCCTGGGTATGGGCGCAGCCGAGATAATGGCTGCCCGGACCCACTTCGCGGATGGCGTCGAGCGCCTGCGCATTCTCCGAGAGGTCGATGCCCTCGGCGAATTTCTGCATCATGCCGAGCTGGTCCTGGTCGATCATGAACTTCTCGTAGGACGAAACGAGGCCGCCTTCGAGCCAGCCCGCGGCGTGCAGCACGAAATTCGTGCCGGCCAGCAGCGTCATGTTGAGCGTGTTGGCGGATTCGTGCGCCGCCTGCGCATCCGGAACCTTCGAACCGCAGAGCGAGCCGCCGGTACGGAACGGCAGACCGAGGCGGCGGGCGAGCTGTGCTGCGCCGTAGGAGACCAGCGACGGCTCCGGCGAACCGAAGGTCGGCGCGCCCGACTGCATGGAGATCGACGCGGCGAAGGTGCCGAACAGCACCGGCGCGCCCTTGCGGATGAGCTGGGTGAAGGAGGCGCCGGCGAGAACCTCGGCGAGGATCTGCGTCAGCGTGCCGGCAACGGTCACCGGGCTCATCGCGCCCGACAGGATGAACGGCGAAACGACGCAGGCCTGGTTATGCCGGGCGTAGACCTTCAGCGCGCCCACCATGGTCTCGTCGAAGACCATCGGCGAATTGGCGTTGATGAGGTTCATCATGACCGTGTTGTTCTCGACGAATTCGTCGCCGAACACGATCTTGGCCATGGCGATCGAATCTTCCGCGCGTTCCGGCGCGGTGACCGAGCCCATGAACGGCTTGTCGGAATATTTCAGGTGGCTGTAGACCATGTCCAGGTGACGCTTGTTCACCGGAATGTCCACCGGCTCGCAGACCGTGCCGCCCGACGAATGCATGGACGGCGCCATATAGGCGAGCTTCACGAAATTGCGGAAGTCCTCGATCGTCGCATAGCGCCTGACGCCTTCGAGGTCGCGCACGAAGGGCGGGCCGTAGACCGGCACGAAAACGGTGGCCTTGCCGCCGATCTGGACGCTGCGCTGGGGGTTGCGGGCATGCCAGGTGAACTGCGACGGTGCGGTCTTCAAGAGTTCGCGGCACAGTCCCTTGGGAAAATGCACGCGCTCGCCGCGCACGTCAGCGCCGGCGTCCCGCCACAGCTGGAGCGCTTCCGGATCCTCGCGGAACTCGATGCCGATTTCCTCCAGAATGAGGTCGGCATTGGCTTCGATGAGCTGCAGGCCGTCCTCGTCGAGAACCTCGTATTCCCTGATCTTGCGGGTGATATAGGGCAGCGACGGGCCCGGACCGCCACCGGTGCGCGATGCGCGCCGTGCGGCCGCGCCGCGCCCCTCCCGCGAGCGACGCCCGCCACCTTCCTGGGTGCCCTCGCCTGCCACCTGCTCAATGCCCTCGCTCATGATCCGTCTTCCCTTTCTTCCCGCGCCCGAAAGCGCCTCTTTTGCTATGCTAGCAAGCCGCCGGATCGGGGCGGGTCTCAAAGCGCCAAGCAATGGCGCACGCTGGATACCGGCTTTGGCGCGATCATAATGCGGACGCCGCCGGGATCGTAGCGGCATTCTCTTGTTTGCGCTGTCAATTCACCGTTTTGCAGCGTAAGATCGCGGCATGTTTTCGTCGGGTCGCTTTTCGCTGTATGCGACGTCGTTTTCGAAATCGGATTGCGACACGAGGACGGATATTTCTAGGGTGAGGAGCCTGCCGACCGCAGCGCTAATGGAGACGAGGAAACGCAATGTCTGACGACGAAATCATTCTCGCCGATCTCTCCGACGAAGAGCTTGTGCAGCAGATGCACGACGACCTCTACGACGGCCTGAAGGAGGAAATCGAAGAGGGCACCAACATCCTGCTGGAGCGCGGCTGGGCACCCTACGACGTGCTGACCCAGGCGCTCGTCGAAGGCATGCGCATCGTCGGCGTCGATTTCCGCGACGGCATTCTTTTCGTTCCGGAAGTTCTCCTGTCGGCAAACGCCATGAAGGCCGGCATGTCGATCCTGCGTCCCCTGCTTGCCGCCACCGGCGCGCCGAAGCAGGGCAAGATGGTGATCGGCACCGTCAAGGGCGACATCCACGACATCGGCAAGAACCTCGTCGGCATGATGATGGAAGGTGCGGGCTTCGACGTGATCGACCTCGGCATCAACAACCCGGTCGAAAACTATCTGGAAGCCATCGAGCGCGAACAGCCCGATATCCTCGGCATGTCTGCGCTTCTGACGACCACCATGCCCTATATGAAGGTCGTTATCGACACGATGAAGGAAAAGGGTCTGCGCGACGATTACGTCGTCCTGGTCGGCGGCGCGCCGCTCAACGAGGAATTCGGCAAGGCCGTCGGTGCCGACGCCTATTGCCGAGATGCGGCCGTTGCCGTGGAAACCGCCAAGGAATTCATGAAGCGCAAGCACAACATGCTTGCCGGCTGACGTGAAATATCAGGCGGCGCCTTGAAAGCGCGCCGCCTGACCACGAGATTTATCGAGCGGCACGCTCGACGCTGCGGCCGGCATCCTGCGTCGCATCAACGGCATTGGCCGTATCCCTGCCCACGCCGCGAATGGTGTTGCCGCAGGCGCTGAGCGCCAGAAGAGCGGCGAGAACGATGCTGATCTTGGTCAGATTTGTGCCAGTCATGGTGGGAGTCCCTCTCGATGGATGTGGTTGACGCAGAACTTCGGCTTGGAAGTCCGGCGTCTAAACGCACGAGACGCGAAAAAGTTCGCGTGATCGCGTGCGGTGCGATCGCGCGCGAGATCATCGCGATCCGCGATGCGAACGGCCTCGATCACATCGATCTCGTCTGCCTGCCCGCCATCTGGCACGCCCATCCCGAAAAGATTGCGCCCGGCGTCGAAAAAGCGGTTCAAGAGGCGCGCGCCGAAGGCTTCTCCCGTTTCTTCGTGGGCTACGCCGATTGCGGCACCGGCGGGCTGCTCGACCGGGTCTGCGAAACGCTCGGCGTCGAGCGGATCGCCGGACCGCACTGTTACTCCTTCTTCGCCGGCAACGAGGCCTTCGCCGCGAAGGATGACGACGTGACCGCGTTCTTCCTCACCGACTTCCTGGCCCGCCAGTTCCGCGCCTTCGTCATCGAGCCGCTCGGCCTCGACCGGCATCCGCAGCTGAAGGACATGTATTTCGGCAACTACACCAAACTCGTCTATCTCTCACAGGTCGAGGACGAGGCCCTGCAGCAGAAGGCGAAAGAGGCGGCCGGCTATCTCGGGCTCACCTACGAGTACCGCTTCACCGGTTACGGCGACCTGACCGGCGCCCTGCTCACCACGCGCTAACCAATTCTTAGCCCTGCCCGCAAATCCCGCGCCCTCGGTTACGCCTTTCTAAGAGCGGGATCCGATCATGCCCGCCAGAAATCGGCGAGGCATCGACATGACGCAGCAGGCAGTACGGACGGAAACGGTGGCAATGCTGATTCAGCCCGGACCCAACCCGGAAATCGTCGTCAATGCCGTCAAGGCGGCCTTCCCTAATCTTGTGGTGATCGAGGAAGAGCCCGAGTCGAAAGCGCTGTTCATCCGCCGCCGCGCAAAAAAACTCGGCTGGATCCAGGCGCTGGGGCAGCTCGCGACCATGGTCGTCTCCAAATACGGCAAGCGCTTCACCAGGAAACGCACCGCCGAAATCCTTAAAACCTTCGGCGCCGACCCGTCGCCCGATCCGGCAATTCGCCGCGTGGCCGTTCCCTCCGCCAACAGCCCGGCGTTCCTGGCCGCGATCGCCGAGATCCGGCCGGCCGCCCTGCTTTTGGTCAGCACGCGCATGCTGAAGGCCGAAACGCTCGCCGCCATACCCTGCCCGGTCTTGAACCTGCATGCGGGCATCAACCCGCAATATCGCGGCCTGCAAGGCGGATACTGGTCGCGCGTGCGGTCGGATGAGGCGAATTTCGGCACGACGATCCATCTCGTGGATGCCGGCGTCGACACCGGCGGCGTGCTCCACCAGATGCGCATCAAACCTTCCAAACGCGACACGATGCACACCTATCCGCTCCTCCAGACGGCCGCCGCCACCGGCCTTGTCGTGCAGGCGCTCGACGAAGCGGTGACGGGTAACCTCAAGCCCTTGAAAATAGCGGCACCATCGCGACAATGGTATCATCCGCCGATCTGGACCTGGCTCTGGAACGGCGTGACCCGCGGCATCTGGTAGGTCCTCCCGGCGAGGTCGAATCCGACGTCGTTTTTGAGCATGAGGCAGTCGTGGCGAGTAGAGCCCGCGACGACGCCAGCACGCATTGTCAGCATAGCAACGGGAGGAAGACGCCGAGCGCTTTCCGCCCGCAGTTGCGGCAGAGGGGGTAGAGCATTCCGGCTGAAGACGCGCGGCAATGTTCCGGGAGAAATTCGACATGGCAGACCGCATCATCGTCTACTGGCGCGATATCCCCGCCCAGGTCATCATCAAGAGAGGCCGGGCCAGCGCCAAGCGGGAACTCTCGCTGCGCTTCACCGAGGCCATCGACATGTGCGCCATGCGCACCGGCGCGGCGGAAACCGACGATTACCTCGCCGAATGGCGCAAGGCCGCCCCCGAGCCCGTTTCCGACGACCTGGAGGCGGAAGCCGACAAGGCCGTCGCCGAGATCGAGGCCGCCTATGACCGCGAGCGGCTGGTCGCCCTCGTCAAGGCCGGAGGGCGCGACAATGGCTGATCCGAAACTCGGAGAACCGAAGCTCGAAGGCGCGCAGAAGCCCGGCAACGCCGCGCCCGCCAAGAAGGCCGCCACGGGCGCCTTCACGCCATCAGGCGTCTCGCCGAACCGCCGGTCGCGCCACAAATACACGATCCGCCTCTGGGCGGTGCGCCATTCCCGTTTTTTCGAGTGGTTCTACCACCGTTTCGCGGAAGCGTTCCTGCTTCTCCACCCCGTCTGGAAGCTCTTCGGCTACCAGCGCGTCGAGCGACCCATCACCTTCGTCGAAAAGCATGTGAAGGGTTTTCTTTTCGACTGTCGCATGTGCGGCCAGTGCGCGCTGTCGTCCACGGGCATGTCCTGCCCGATGAACTGTCCCAAGCAGTTGCGCAACGGCCCCTGCGGCGGGGTGCGTGCCAATGGCAACTGCGAGGTGGAACCGGATATGCCCTGCGTTTGGGTCCAGGCCTGGAAGGGCTCGCAGAACATGGTGAAGGGAGACGCCATCATGAACGTGCAGAAGCCGGTGAACCAGTCGCTGCGCGAGACCTCGTCCTGGCTGCGCGTGACCGCGGAAGCCGCCGCTGCCCGTGAAGCGGCCGCCGCCGCCGGAAAGGACGCCTGAGCATGGCGCATATCGACGAAAACCCGCTAGGGGCCCACCTGCCGCTCGATCCCCTGCCCGGCCATTCCTCGCTGGGCCGGCTGGAACGGGTGCTCAGGCGCGGCGAATTCGCCGTGACGACGGAACTGAACCCGCCCGACAGCGCCAACCCGGAAGACGTCTACGAACGCGCGGCGATCTTCGACGGCTGGGTCGACGGCATCAATGCGGTCGATGCGTCGGGCGCTAACTGCCACATGTCGTCGTTCGGCATCTGCGCGCTTTTGACTCGCATGGGTTATGCGCCGATCATGCAGATCGCCTGCCGCGACAAGAACCGCATCGCCATACAGGGCGACGTTCTCGGTGCCGCCGCCATGGGCGTGTGCAACATCATGTGCCTGACCGGCGACGGCGTGCAGGCCGGCGACCAGCCCGGCGCAAAGCCCGTCTTCGATCTCGACTGCATGTCGCTGCTCGAAACCGTGCGCATCATGCGCGACAATTCCAAGTTCCTGTCCGGCCGCAAGCTGACAACGCCGCCGAAGGTGTTCCTCGGCGCCGCGATCAATCCTTTCGCCCCGCCCTACGACTTCCGCCCCTACCGCCTCGCCAAGAAGATCGAGGCCGGCGCGCAGTTCGTGCAGAGCCAGTATTGCTTCGACGTGCCGATGTTCCGCGAATACATGAAGAAGGTGCGCGACCTCGGCCTGCACGAGAAGTGCTACATCCTCGTGGGCGTGGGCCCCATGGCGTCGGCCAAGACCGCCAAGTGGATCCGCTCCAACGTGCCGGGCATCCACATTCCCGATTCCGTCATCAAGCGCCTGGAAGGCGCGGAGGACCAGAAGAAGGAGGGCAAGCAGCTCTGCATCGACATCATCAACGAGGTGAAGGAGATCGAGGGCGTTTCCGGCATTCACGTCATGGCGTACCGGCAGGAAGAATATGTCGCGGAAATGGTGCATGATTCCGGCGTCCTGAAGGGGCGCAAGCCCTGGAAGCGCGAGCCGAACCCTGTCGACCAGCTCGTTGCCGAACGCATCGAGATGGCCCGGGACGGCCATGAGCAGGACCAGCAGAAACTCGCCGGGCAGGCCGCCCAGCAGCCGCTTTGAACGGACGGTAGCCATGCAGGAGATTGCCCCCTCATCCACCTGCCGGCACCTTTTCCCCGCGGGGGAGAAGGGGAAGTCCGTCAACCTCTCTTTTGCCTTCTCCCCCGCGGGGAGAAGGTGGCCCGCAAGGGCCGGATGCGGGGTTCCCGCTTCGTCCGCCGACCAGCATTGTAACACCCGATATCGCGCGCTAGATCACAATCGGCGCCCCGCCTCAGAGGACCTTATATGACACGCACCATCGTCGCCT
Source organism: Shinella sp. AETb1-6 (assembly GCF_009826875.1). Lineage (NCBI taxonomy): Bacteria > Pseudomonadati > Pseudomonadota > Alphaproteobacteria > Hyphomicrobiales > Rhizobiaceae > Shinella > Shinella sp. AETb1-6. The sequence goes on from NZ_WUMM01000001.1 coordinate 189,025, forward strand.
CGGCCACCCGCGAAATCGTCATCGGTTTCGACCAGCCCTTCTGCGTCATCGGCGAGCGCATCAACCCGACCGGCCGCAAGAAGCTGGCCGCGGAAATGCAGGCCGGCAATTTCGAGACCGTCATCAAGGATGCGCTGGAACAGGTCGCCGCCGGTGCCACAATGCTGGACATCAATGCCGGCGTGACCTCCGTCAACCCCAACGAGACCGAGCCGGGCCTTCTCGTCCAGACGCTGGAAATCGTCCAGGGCCTCGTCGATATTCCGCTTGCCATCGACAGTTCGGTGACGGCAGCCATCGAAGCCGGCCTCAAGGTCGCAAAGGGCCGCCCGCTCGTGAACTCGGTCACGGGCGAAGAGGAAAAGCTGGAAGCCATCCTGCCGCTCGTTAAGAAATACGATGTGCCTGTGGTTGCCATCTCCAACGACGAGACCGGCATCTCCATGGACCCGGACGTGCGCTTCGCCGTCGCCAAGAAGATCGTCGAGCGTGCCATGGACCACGGCATCAAGCCGCACGACATCGTCGTCGACCCGCTCGTCATGCCGATCGGCGCGCTGGGCGATGCCGGCCGCCAGGTCTTCCAGCTGCTTTACCGCCTGCGCAACGAACTGAAGGTCAACACGACCTGCGGCCTCTCCAACATCTCCTTCGGCCTGCCGCACCGTCACGGCATCAATGCCGGCTTCATCCCCATGGTCATCGGCGCAGGCATGACATCCGCCATCATGAACCCCTGCCGCCCACAGGAAATGGAGGCCGTGCGCGCCGCCAACGTGCTGAACGGCACGGACCCCAACTGCACCAACTGGATCATGACCTACCGCGATCACAAGCCCGCCGAGGGCGGTGCCTCGGCCGGCGCTGGCGCCGCAGCTCCTGCGCCTGCCGGCGGCCGCCGCGGTGGTCGTGCAGCCCGCGCCGGTGCGGGCGCGGCGCGCGAATAATGGCCGGCGGGCGCCAGTTCCGCCACGACGCCTTCAGCCTGTGGCTGGAGGCGCCTCTGGTGATCGCCATGCGCTGCCAGGAGATGGGCATGGCGGCGCTGACCGGCTCGACGCAGAACACCGCCGAGATGACCCGGATGGTCACGGAAAAGATGGCTGCCGCGGCGGAAAGCGCCGTGGCGGCCAATCTTGCTCTGGCGAAAGCCATGATGACGGCGACCTCGCCGGAAAGCACGGTCCGTGCGGTTTCGCAGGCCGCGCTGAAACCCTACGGCAAGCGCGTGCGCAGCAATATGCGCCGCCTTTCCCGCAAGAAGACATGAGGCGGCCCAGCCGGCCGTAGAAAGACCGATCCGATGCGCATTGAAGGGGAAAGCGAGATCAACATGACCGAAGCCTCGGCAAAAGAACCGCTGGTCCTCTTCATGCCCTCGGGCAAGCGCGGCCGCTTCCCGGTCGGCACCCCGGTTCTCGAAGCCGCCCGAAAACTCGGCGTCTACGTCGAGAGCGTGTGCGGCGGGCGCGCGACCTGCGGGCGCTGTCAGATCGAGGTGCAGGAAGGCAATTTCGCCAAGCACAAGATCGTCTCCTCGCTCGACCACATCTCGGAAAAGGGCCCGAAGGAGGAGCGTTACGAAAAGGTCCGCGGCCTGCCCGAAGGACGCCGCCTCTCCTGCTCCGCCCTCATCCTCGGCGACCTCGTCGTGGACGTGCCGCAGGACACCGTCATCAATGCGCAGGTGGTGCGCAAGGCCGCGACCGACCGGGTGATCGAGCGCAACGCCGCCGTCCAGCTCTGCTATGTCGAGGTGGACGAGCCCGACATGCACAAGCCGCTGGGCGATCTCGACCGCCTGAAGGTGATGCTGGAAAAGGACTGGGGCTGGAAGGACCTGCTGATCGCGCCCCATCTCATCCCGCAGGTGCAGTCGATCCTGCGCAAGGGCAGTTGGGGCGTCACCGCCGCCATCCACCGTGACATGGACAGTTCCCGCCCGTTTATCGTCGGCCTGTGGCCCGGCCTGAAGAACGAGGCCTATGGCGTGGCCTGCGATATCGGCTCCACGACGATCGCCATGCACCTCGTCTCGCTGCTGTCCGGCCGCATCGTCGCCTCTTCGGGTACGTCGAACCCGCAGATCCGCTTCGGCGAAGACCTGATGAGCCGCGTCTCCTATGTCATGATGAACCCGGACGGCCGGGAAGCCATGACCAAAGCCGTGCGCGAAGCCGTCAATGGCCTGATCGGCAAGGTCTGCGCGGAAGGCGACGTCGACCGGCACGACATCCTCGACATGGTCTTCGTCGCCAACCCGATCATGCACCACCTGTTCCTCGGCATCGACCCGACGGAACTCGGCCAGGCGCCATTCGCGCTCGCAGTCTCCGGCGCGCTGCAATACTGGGCGCACGAACTGGACATCGACGTGAACCGCGGCGCGCGGCTCTACACGCTGCCCTGCATCGCCGGCCATGTCGGCGCGGATGCGGCGGGGGCGACGCTCGCCGAAGGCCCCTACCGGCAGGATCGCATGATGCTGCTGGTCGATGTCGGCACCAACGCGGAAATCGTGCTCGGCAACCGCCAGCGCGTCGTTGCCGCCTCCTCGCCGACCGGGCCGGCCTTCGAGGGCGCGGAAATCTCCTCCGGCCAGCGCGCAGCACCCGGCGCCATCGAGCGCGTGCGCATCGATCCCGTCACGCTGGAGCCGAAGTTCCGCGTCATCGGCGTGGACAAGTGGTCCGACGAGGAAGGCTTTGCCGAGGGAGCCGAAAAGGTCGGCATAACAGGCATCTGCGGCTCGGCGATCATCGAAGTCGTGGCGGAAATGTATCTCACCGGCCTCATATCCGAGGATGGCGTCGTCGATGGCACCATGGCGGAGAGAAGCCCGCGCATCCTGCAGAACGGCCGCACCTTCTCCTATCTGCTGCATGACGGCGAGCCGCGCATCACGGTGACGCAGAACGACATCCGCGCCATACAGCTCGCCAAGTCGGCGCTCTATGCCGGCATCAAGCTGCTGATGGAAAAGCAGAGTGTCGACCATGTCGATACGATCCGCTTCGCCGGCGCCTTCGGCTCCTTCATCGATCCCAAATACGCGATGGTGCTGGGCCTCATCCCGGATTGCGACCTCAACGAGGTGAAGGCCGTCGGCAATGCGGCAGGCACAGGCGCACTGATGGCGCTGCTCAACCGCGACCACCGCCGCGAGATCGAGCGCGAGGTCAGCCGCATCGAAAAGATCGAGACGGCACTCGAGCCGCATTTCCAGCAGCTCTTCGTCAACGCCATGGCGATGCCGAACAAGGTCGACCCCTTCCCCGAACTCGCCAAGGTCGTGACGCTGCCCGAACGCAAGGTGCTGTCCGACGAGGGCGGCGGCGAAGGCGGCGGCCGCCGTCGGCGGCGCAACCGCGAATGAAGCGGCCGGTCTTTTCTTCGTCCGAAAGCGGCCCTACGATGGCCTGCCGAAAAGAATGAGAACACCATGACCAGTTCCGCCATCGCCGCCACCGCCCTTTGCGTCGTGCTCGCCTCGCCCGCTTTCGCCGAGACCTATGCGGCCGTCAGCAACACGGCTGTTTCCATCACCGGCGATATAGAGCTGGACGAGACCGGCATCACCTTCGAAAACGGCGAACAGCTCACCTTCGAGGAGCAGGTGGCCGACCGGTTCACGGTCGACGGCCAATCGGTGGAGGCCCATGTCTTCAGCCTCGCGGAGGCGCGCGATCCCGTCCTGCTCAACGGCAATACACTGTGCGGCGCGCCCGTCACCTATGTCGCCTCCTGGGAGACGAGCGACGGCAGCGGCACCGTTCTCGCGGTCTTCTCGACCCCGCAGCCGCCCGCAAGCGATGCGGACATGTGCGCGTCCTATACCTACGAATAGGCGAAAGCCGGGCTGATCGCCCGGCCCTCCCAAATCAGCAGGCGACCTGCAGCATGTCCATGGGGCGCCGCTCCATGCGGGCGAAGGCGGAGCGGATATAGTCTGCGACCGCCTGCGCGGGCGCTTCCGCTTCCTCGTTGACGACGAGACCGATGAGATAGTGGCCGAGGTCCGGCAGGCCGTCCTTCTCGCCCAGTGCCACCATGTCGTCACCGACCAGGAAGCGCGCGAGCGGCGCGACGGCGAGGTCGGCGCGAATGGCCGCGCGCTGGCCCATATGGTGGGCGCAGAAATAGGCGACCCGGAAATCGCGCCCCGACTGGCTCAACTCCTCCAGGGCGCGCGCGCGCCAGATGCAGCCTTCTTCCCAGACGGAGACGGGAAGCGGATTTTTCAGATAGGCATTGCCGCAGTTCTTTCCCGCCCAGACCAGCTGTTCCTTCAGCAGGATTTCGCCGGGAACCGGAAGCGTGCCATCGGTCGCGTTGAAGATCGCCAGATCGAGACGCCGCTCGGCGACCGCGCGGCGCAGGGTGCTGCTGGTCTCGATCGATACGTTGACGGCAATCGACGGGTAGGTTTCGGCAAAGCGCCGCAGCACTTCCGGCAGGATCAGCTCGCCCACATCATCAGGCGCGCCAAGGCGCACGACGCCGTTCATCTCGGGCATCATGAAGCGTGAGACCGCTTCATTGCTGAGCGCGATCAGCCGGCGCGCGTAGGACAGGAGCACCTCGCCCTGGTGGGTGAGCACGACCGAACGGGCATCGCGGCGAAACAGCGAGCAGCCCAGCATCTCCTCGAGTTTCTTGATCTGCATGGAGACGGCCGACGGCGTGCGATGCACGGTCTCGGCGGCTGTCGTGAAGTTGCCGGTCTCGGCAATCGCCACGAACGTTCGCAGGATATCCAGCTCGAGCAGCGGCAGCGTCTGACGCATCAACAGGTTCATGGCCAATCTCCATGGATCAGAAAAAATGAAGTGAAAGCTCATTTCATTTCGTTTGATTGAAAACCGAGTGAGGCGGATAGTCAACGGGCAAACAAACGAACATGAGGAAAAACGCCATGAAAAGCGAAAAATCTCCCATATTCGGCGGCGATATTGCCGTTCGCGCCCGCGGAAATGGCTTCTACTATACCATACGGCGGTTCGTGAGTGAGAAAATCCAGGCCCGCCGCCGGCGTCTCTCGGTCGATCACGCGGCCTGGGAACTGGCCCAGCTGCCGGACTACCTCAAGCAGGATATCCAGTGGCCGCCAGCGTCAGACCATGAAGAACGCTGATCGATCGGATCAAATATATTCGTTTGATTGATGCATTGGGTTGCGGCACAGTCTGACCACGGTCGCGACCTTTCGGAACTCCCAAGCACGAAAGGAACCTAACATGACACTCGTACTGGAACATCGGCAGGAACGGCGCGCAACGGGCGCCCGGCTCGGCCACAGCCTTGCTCATCTCGTCCGCGAACTCTTCGGGCGGATCGTCTCCGCATGGGAACGCAGCCGTCAGGAGCGTGAGATGGAAAGCATGCCCTATGACCTGCGCAAGGACATCGGCTTCCGCGCGGCAACCAACACAGCGCCCAAGTCGACACGATGACGGCAGACTGTAACGGCTGTACGCCGCATATCGACCAAGCCTAGGCCGCCGGCTCTGACAGACAACGTCAAGCCGGCGGTTTTGCATCAGGCCCGCAAGATCGGCACCTGGGGCGCGGCGGTTTCCGGCAGCACGCCGGTCAGGCGCGGATCGTCGAAGACCTCGACCTGCCGTTTCACCGGCACGAAACCCGAGCGGATGTAGAAATTCAGCGCCTGCGGCGAATCGAGCGTGCAGGTGTGCACCCAGAAGCGCCCGATCGGTGCGTGCCCCTCCCGCGACCAGGCGCGCGCAATCGCCCGGTTCATCAACCAGCGCCCCGTACCGTTCCCGACCATCGCAGGCGTGAGTCCGAAGAAGGCGAGTTCGCAGGCCCCCTCCTCGCGGAAATCCAGTTCCAGCAGGCCCTCCGCGCGGCCATCCTTCATCACCGCATAGACCTCGACGTCGGGATCGGTCAGAATCGCCGCGAGGTCCGATTCCGCCATTCTGAGGCGCGAATCCCAAAGCCAATCGGTGCCGACGCGCGCGTAGAGATCGCGATACCATGCGGTATCAGGCGTCTCGACATGCGCAAGCGTTATGCCGGGTTGTTCAGGGTCAGGCCCTAGTTGCGGCGGCTTGCGCATTTCGAGATGCGTCACCACCGCTGCGAGTTTGCCCGCCGGCACGTCCGAATATCCATCTGGCAGCATTTGTCGCCTCTCTTTCGATGGCTGCTTTCTCGCTGCGCCGAACGATCTTGTCAAACAGCGGGCCTTGACGAAGCACCGCCGTCGCAATCCGGCCATGGCGCAAGCGACGTCGCAAATACGCAACCCACGCACTTTTGTCATAATTTCGCCGGAAGACGCTGACATCTCAGCGATACGGCATACGTCCCGGTCGCAACCATCCTTTTTCCTGTCGCAAAAATACTAGCGCGACGGCCGGCTTGCCTGCGACGATTGCGACATTCCGCCTCACCAGCATGGACACGCCGATGAACAAGCAAGACGTCAAGAAGCGCTCTCTCGTTTTCTTTCTCGTGCCCAACTTCTCCATGCTGCCCTTCTCGGCGGCAATCGAGACGTTGCGCATCGCCAACCGCATGCTCGGATACGAGGCCTATACCTGGCGCCTCGCCTCCACGGACGGGCAGCAGGTGCTGTCCTCCAGCGGCATCGGCATCGAGGTGAACTCCTCGCTTGCCGACGAGCGCAAGCATCTCGGCGGGGAAAACCGCCCCTCCATGGTGCTGGTCTGCTCCGGTATCTATGTCGAGGACTTCTCCAACAAGTCGGTCAATGCCTGGCTGCGCGAGGTCTACAATCGCGGCATCGCCGTGGGCTCGCTCTGTACAGGTGCGCATGTGCTGGCACAGGCCGGTCTCCTCTCTGGCAAGCGCTGCGCCATCCACTGGGAAAACCTGCCGGGCTTTGCCGAGGCATTCCCGCAGGCCGATGTCTATGCCGATCTCTATGAAATCGACGGCAACATCTACACCTGCGCCGGCGGCACGGCCTCGCTCGACATGATGCTCAACCTGATCGACCAGGATTTCGGCGAAAACCTCGTCAACCGCGTCTGCGAACAGGCCCTCACGGACCGCGTGCGCGGCCCGCACGACCGCCAGCGCCTGCCGCTGCGCGCCCGACTGGGCGTGCAGAACGCCAAGGTGCTGTCGATCATCGAACTGATGGAAAAGAACCTCTCCGAGCCGCTCTCGCTCTTGGAAATCGCCGATGGCGCCGACCTGTCGCGCCGCCAGATCGAGCGCCTTTTCCGTCAGGAAATGGGCCGCTCGCCGGCCCGCTACTACCTGGAAATCCGGCTCGACCGTGCCCGCCACCTGCTGGTGCAGTCCTCCATGCCCGTGGTGGAAGTCGCCGTCGCCTGCGGCTTCGTCTCGGCCTCGCACTTCTCCAAGTGCTACCGCGAGCTTTACAACCGCTCGCCCCAGCAGGAGCGCGCCGAACGCAAGCTGACGCTCTCGGCCATCGCGCGCTGATCGGACGATCCTGAAATAAGGGAGGTCCCCGTCCCTGCGGCGGGGATCAGCTTGCCAGCGCCTTCATCAGCGACAGTTCCGAGAACACCCGGTTACGGCCGGCATGCTTGGCCATGTAAAGGAACTGGTCGGCGGCATTCAGGTAGTTGTCGAAGGTTTCCCGGTCGGAAATGACCGCAAGGCCGACGGACACGGTAATCGTCAACGGCTCGCCATCGGCATCGATCGGCTGGGCCGCAATCTCCTCACGCAGGCGCTCGCAGTAATCCAGGGCCTCGTCGAGGCCCAGCCCATTGAAGATGAGGCCGAATTCCTCGCCGCCGAGACGAGCCAGCAGATGCCGGTCGCTCACGCGATGCTTCAGCCGCCGCGCAATGGCCTTCAGCACGACGTCGCCGACCTCGTGGCCGTAGGTATCGTTCAGCCGCTTGAAGTGGTCGATGTCGAGAATGGCGATCGACATCAGCTCCCCGCGCCGAAGCGCCTGCTCGACGAGCCGCGGCCCGGCCTCGAAGAAGTAGCGGCGGTTATAGATGTCCGTCAGGTAGTCGCGCGCGGCGATGCGGTGCAGCGACTGCACCCGCTTCTGGATCGCCGCGACATGGAAGATGCGGCTGTTGAATTCCTCGATGAGGAAGGGCTTCTGGATATATTCGTCGCCCCCGGCCCGCAGGAAACGGGCGGCAACCATGCGGTCTTCGGACTGGGCAAGCCCCACCACGCGCACCGCATCGTCGCCATGGCGCTTGCGGATCTCGCTGAGCAGATCGAAGCCGCTCATGTCGGAGAGCGCGATATCGCAGACGACCATGTCAATCCCGCCATGAGAATCGAGCGCCTCCAGTGCGGCGGCCCCCGTATCGACGGCAATGATCTGGAACCGCTGCTTGGCGATGAGGCTGACCTGTTTCTCAAGGCTTTCCGGATCGGAATCGACCACGAGCACCTGCGTCTTGCCGCTGGTCAGGATGCGGTCCACCGCAAGCACGAGCTGCTGGATCGCCGCCGGATTGTCCTTCACGACATAATCCAGCACGTTCTTGGCCAGGATCTGGTCGCGGGTCGCATCGCTGAACGAGCCGGTGAAGACGAGCGGGGCGATGCCCTTCGAGATCACGTAGTCGAGTGCTTCGCAATTCGGCGCGTCGGGCAGGTTGAGATCGAGAACGGCAAGGGCGAATTCCGGCGCGTCGCCCTGAAAGATAGTCCGTACCGCCGCCATGCTGGAGCAGTGGGTGACATCCAGGCCAAGCTCCTTTTCGAGCCGGTACTTGAGCGCCGTGGAGAACATGCGCGAATCCTCCACGAGCAGCACCTTCTGGCCGGTATGACGCAGAAATGCCGGTCCTCGCTGCGGATTCGAATCCACGTCCACGCTTCCCCTACCCCGATGACACATTCGTCTGCGGGCATTACAACCCACACGCTTTACCAAGTCGTTAATCCGGCCGGAAATATCTCACGTTACGTGAGGTAAAACGCCGGCAAAAGGCAGGCTCAGCCGGCCATCTTGAACTGCGCGCTCCTGATCTGCGCCAGCGTGTCGAGGTTCTGGTTGACGCGGCAGTAGAACTCCTCATCGATGAAGGGCCGCATGATGAAATCGTTGCCGCCGGCCTTGAGAAACCGCGCGGAAAGCAGCCTGTCCGTCGATGACGAGATGCCGATGATCCGCAGCTGGTGCGAGCCGATGGAGCTGCGGATTCGCCGCGTCAGTTCGAAGCCGTCGATGTCGGGCATGTTGTAATCGGTGATCATCAGCCCGATATCGGGGTTCGCCTTGAGGAGCGCGAGCGCCGCCGCGCCGTTCTCCGCCACACTGACGCGGAAGTTGTACCGCTTGAGCCGCGTCGACAGCAGCGCACGGGCCGTGGCGCTGTCATCGACGATCAGCACGTGGTGATTGTGATTGGTCAGGAAGCGGCAGACGGACTCCGCCAGCATGTCCACGGCGAAGATATTATCCTTCAGGATATAATCGACGATCTCCTTGGACAGGAGCTGGTCGCGTGTCGTCTGTTGGAAGGTGCCGGTGAAGACGATGGTGGGTATGGAGAGGTCGACGAGGTAATTCAGCGCCTCGCCATTCTCCGCGCCCGGCAGGTTGATATTGGAGATCGCCAGCGTGATCTTCTCGCTGGACTTGTCATAGGCAAGCTCCAGCTCCTCGAAGCTGCGGCAGATCTCCACGTCGATATCGAACAGCTCCTTGAGCCGTTTCGAGATCATGGATGTGAAGACGTTGGAATCCTCGGCAACGATGATGCGATGATGCGAAAGAGACGCGCCGGAATACTGCATCCCGGAAATGCCGATGAACCCCATGATCTGCCTTCTTACGTAGATTTTCCCCACGTTAAGGCGTAGATGCATCCCTTTGAGAAAGCGTTAAGTTCCCGTCATGGGAAACCACGGTCGTGGCCTATTTGACCAGCGCCTCGCCGCCTTTGATCTCGACCTCTTCTCCGCCGCCGAGTGCGATGCGGTCGCCATTCGGCATGGTGAGGAAACAGCCGGACGGGCAGATGGTTTCCGTCGTGCCCGGCTCCAGCGCGATCTCCGCGCGGCTGCCGTCCTCGACGACCACCAGCACCTGCGTCTCGGCATCCTTGTTCGTCACGGAGGCGGCCTCGGCTTGCGCGGTCATTGCGGCCGACACAAGCAGCATCATGATCATTCGCTTCATCTTTGCCCGGCGCAACGCGCCGCCCCTCTTCACACGCCCTGAAGAACACTATCGCTCCCCGGCGGGATTTGCATGTGTTTTATGAGGGGACGGCTGAATGCAGCGTGAATGCGGCATTCATGTGCCGCAAATCAGGCATCGGACGGATCCTGCGCGGGCTTGCGGTTGCGCTGGGCGGCCGGTTTCGCCAGCTTGTCCGTCGCCTGTTCGAGAAGCGTCGAGAGAAGGAGAGCCCCCTCCGGCGAGATCTTGACCGGCACCTCCGGGGCGGCGGGGCCGGACATGGCGATGCCATCAGCGCGGAACCGCTCGAGGATGGCGGCACGCAGTTCGGATTTCACGGCCGTACCGTTGAGGATATCGGCAAGGAAGGCGCGGATCTCGAAATCGAGCGTCGCGGCGGAAAAGGCCTGAAAAACGACGACCGGCTCGGGGTTGCGCAACAGCCCCTGCTGGCCGCGCACGACATCGGCGATGACCTCCTGCACTTGGCGGGGATCGTTGCCGGCGTGAACGCTGAGAGCGATATCGATCCGGCCGAGCTTGTTGCGATGCGTCCAGTTGCCGACCTGTCCGTTGATCAGCACCGAATTGGGAACGATCACGGTCTGGCGCTGGAACGTCTCGATCTCCGTGGCGCGCACCGAGATGCGCCGCACGAAGCCCTCCGTCGTTCCCGCCACCACCCAGTCGCCGACCTTGAAGGGGCGTTCGGCCAGCAGGATGAGGCCGGAGACGAAGTTCGACACGATGTTCTGGAGGCCGAAACCGATACCGAGCGAGAGGGCACCGGCGACGAGCGCGAGACTCGACAGGTTGATGCCCGCCGCCGATATGCCGATGAGCCCGGCAAGCGCCACGCCGGCATAGCCGACCGCGGTGCGCACGGAATTGCGCACACCCGCATCCACCTGGCTTCGCGCCAGCACGTTGCCGTCCACCCACTTCTGGAACCAGCGCGTGACGATGAAGCCGAGCGCGAAGAGCACGATCCCCGCAAGGATACCGACCAGCGAGATCGTGATGCTGCCGATGCGGATTTCCGTGAAGATGCGGTACGCCCAGGACTCGATGTCGGCGATCTGGAAGCCCCACTGCAGAAAGATCATCGGCAGGAAGAGCACGATGATCAGCAGGTAGATGCTCAAGCCGGATACCAGCCCGATCTGGTCGAGCACGATCGGGCTCAGGCCGAAGCGCTCCTCCAGCCGCTTGCCGACCGCAGTCGCACCAAAGGCATTGTTTGCGGACACCGCGCGGCCGGACAGGAAGCCGATATACATGGTCACGAGGATTGCGCCCGTCACGACGATTTGCGCCGCCACGAAGCGCGCCAGGCCGACATAGCCGAGCAGCGATGCCAGGATGAGGCCGAGGCCGGTCAGGACAAGCAGCACGAAGACGGAGCGCGGCCACTGATGACCTTGCGACTCCGGCGCTTCCCCGCGCCGCAGGACGGGTTGGACAAACGCCGTCACGAGAAGCAGCAAGCCGATGATGATGGAGGCGAAGAAGCTCTTGACCACGGTCAGGATGACCGGGGAGCCCAGCGTTTCGCTGATCGTGCCCAGGAAGTAGTCCGCTCCGTTGACAATGACCATGCTGAAGATCAGCAGCCAAAGCAGACGTGCACCATGATCGGATACCCGCACCAGCCGCCAGTTCCCGTCGCCCGGCGACAGCACGGCATTGGCAAGCTGGCCCACGAAAAAGATGCCGACCATGACGGCGAGCGCCACGGCAAGCATTGGAGCGGTGTCAGGCCGCAGGACCTTGAACGCATCCATGAAGAAGTAACTGGTACCGGCGAAAGCGCCCGCGGCCGCCGTCGGCAGAACCGTGGACCAGAAGGCGACGGAAAGCCGCGTGATGTAGTGCGGCTTTTCCTGCTGGGCGACGCGCGTGATGTAGGGCGAAAACAGCCGGTAACTGCCCGTGAGAAGCACAAGGGCCGCCATCAGCGAGAGCGAAACGGCGGCAAGCAGCTGCAACCGCTTGAACTTCCAGACGAACTGGAGCCAGGCCGTCACCGTCCGCTGCAAGGTGCGCGCCTCGGCATCGATGGCGGTGGCGGCATCGCTGAAGAGGTCGGGCGTTATTTCCGTGCGCTTTAGCAGCGCCTCGCTGAACAGCTGCCGGCGGATTTCGGTAATCCGGTTGGAAAGCTTCGTCGCCTCGATGGAGAGATTTTCGGCCTCGCCGGTCAATGCATTGATCTGGTTGCGTTCGGCCGAGAGCTTCTTGCGCTCCTCCACCACGACGGCCGATTCGGCGGGCTCGCCGTCCGCCGGTGGATCGCCGAGCTCCGTCTGCCGTGCCTTGATGGCGTCGAGCCGCGGGCGCAGCGCCACGGAAATCGCCAGAATGGACCGGTTGAGCGTCTCCGCCTCGACCTTGAGGTCGACAAGGCGGTTATCGTCGGTCTCGTAGGCATCGACCTGCTTGCGGATGTCGTCGAGCTGCTTGCCGGCGGTGGTGAGGCCGGCATTCGCCTGGTCCAGCTGCGTGCCCACATCCGTCGCGACCGTCGGCGCCGTCTGGGCACCGGCGGGGGAAGCGGCCAACAGGAAAACCGCAAGAAGAATGGACAGGAGACGGGAGATCGGCAACGGGCCATCCTCACTGAACGGAAACAGGCGACTTCGCAGACGCGCGAACGAACACCCTTCTAGCCATGAATGCGGCCATTTTAAATGGGGCCGCCCGGCGCCTAGAAGCCCGCGTCCGGCTGGGCGAGATAGATTTCCTCCTGCGGCGTCGAGACGCGGCCGAGATAGGCATTGCGATGGGGAAAGCGGCCGAACTCGGCGATCACGTCGCGATGGCGGATGGCATAATCGAGATACATGGCATCGCCATGCGCCTCGAACAGCTGCACCGAGCGGTCCTGATCGGCCAGCGATTCGGAATGTTCGAAGGGCATGTAGAAGAAGTGGCGGCGCCCGTAATCGACCTCTTGGTCCGCCCCAGCCTCAAGAGCAAGCCGCGCTTCCCTGAGCGCCAGCCAGTCGGTCGCGAAGGCCATGGGCGATGCGCGGTACATGTTGCGCGGAAACTGGTCGAGCACGATGATGGCCGCCAGCCGCGCCTCGGGGCTCGCACGCCATTGCGGCCCGACACCGCGCGATAGCGCCAGATGCGTGGCGGCGAATTGCCCGTGGACCCATGCATCGAGTTCCGGCGTGGAGTTCCACCAGTTCTCGGCCGTCAGCGTATCGCACCAATAGGCAACCACCTCTTCCGGTCGCTTGATATCCGTCATGCCTGGTCCTCCATTCGGTTCGGGAGGCAATATGGCGAACGAGGCCCGCGAGGCAAGGGCGTTTGCCGGCATTCGGCACAAAGGCGCTAGGCGATCTGCTGGCGTCGTTGCCGCAGGCCTACAAGTGCTCGGAGGCCCCGTGTCATGGGCTGTTCGACCACAAGATAGGTCAGACAGCCCACCGCTACCACCGCAGCCATGGCGAAGGGGCGATAGATCAATTGCTGGGCGACCGGCGACAGCGGGAGGCGCGACAGCACGAGACCGCAGGCCGACAGTACGATCGTGTGGGTCATGTAGATCGAATAGGACGCGTTCCCGAGAAAATGCATGATCCGGCTGTGCCGCAGCGCGCCCGCGCGCTCGAGATACATGCTGCCGCAGACGATCATGGCGGCGGGGATACCCCAGGTGATCACGCGATCGATATCCTGCACAGATGGCTCGAACACGGCGGACAGCACCAGCCAGGCAACACCGCCCGCAACCAGCAGGGCCGACGGCAGAACGCCGATCTGCCCGGTGGTCCTGTAACCGGCCGCAATCACGAGGCCGAACAGGAACTCAAGCAGATAAGGCTCCGTGTAGAACGAGAGCGAACCGGTCGGATGCAGGACAGCTCCTATGAGCACAAGTGCGCCGAAGGCAAGAGCGACCGCAACGATCCGCAGGCGCACCGCAAGCAGAAGCACCACGCTGAACAGGAGGTAGAAGAACATCTCGGCATTGATCGTCCAGCCGGGCACGAAAACCGGATAGAGATGCCCTCTCAGATCGGGATGCTCCCAGGGAAGGAACAGCAGCGACGCTGCGACATGCGCACCATCGAAGTGCCCGTTGCTCACGGCCCAGGGGAACGCGACCATGATCAGCGTGATGAACAGCGTGATGAGCATATACATCGGCACGATGCGCAACGCCCGCTTCAGCAGGAAATCACCCGGCGTCAGGTTCTTATCCACCGTCGAAAGCCACATGACCACGCCGGAGATGACGAAGAAAATGTCGACACCAGACCCGAGTGCCTGTGGGGACCATCCGTGATAACCGAGCCGCGCCAGCGGCGCCTGGTAGTGGACCATCACGACCAAAAGCGCGGCGACAGCTCGCAGATACTGAAGAGATCGAAGCTCGTTCGGCATGAAACACAATCCTGACCGTTCATCGGCACGATGCCGGAACGTCAGATTGTTCGCCTTCACCTTTCATGCAAGCGGAAAGGCACAACCAGAGGGAAATGCCCGGTCGCATGGTAAATTCCACTGCCGCAGCGAAAATCGGCCCGTGATTCCGTCTTGTTCAGACACACAATTGTCGCAGCGTTAGGAACAGCTTTACCAACCAAATCGGGGACCGTCCTCCCTGCCGCGCGGGCCGAACACGCACAAACGACAAAGGCGCCGTGAGGCGCCTTGGACATGGTCATTTTCTGAGAAAGCGCGTTGGTAGAAATGCGCTAAGCAATTGATTTGGTGGGTGATCACGGGCTCGAACCGTGGACCCGCTGATTAAGAGTCAGCTGCTCTACCAACTGAGCTAATCACCCACTTGACCGCTCCAGCGGTCTGACGGGGCGTATAAAGACGTTCTCCGACCTTGTCCATACCGCATCGGAAAAAATCTGCGTCCGTGGGCAAATTTCTTCCGCAGCGCAAAAATACCGTCACAAATCCAGCGTTCCCGAGGCGATACGAACGGCTTCGCCGCCGATGCGTGCGCCGGCGATCGTTCCGCCAGCCACATCGAGGTGCAGATGAATATGCGAGGGGCGGCCCATCTCGACGCCCTGTTCGATCAGGTAGGGATGATGACCGTCCATCAGCCCGTCGAAGAAGTGGATCGCACCCGACATCGCCGCCACGGCCGCGCCCGTGGCCGGATCCTCCGCAATGCCCATGTCGGGCGCGAACATGCGCGTGTGGAATTTCGCATTGTGGTTCACGCCGCCGCGGCAATAGAGATAGGCGGCAGCAAGCCGCCCTTCCGCGAAGGGAACGCAACGCTCCCAGAGCGCGGGATCGAACTCCACGGCACCGGCCGCGGCAAGATCGTGCACGGGGATCATGACGAAGGCCACCCCCGCGCTCCAGAGCGACGGCACATGGTTCTCGAAACCGATCTGCCCGGGCTTGAGGCTGAACGCATCGGCAAGCGCCTGCCGGTCGAACGTGGCGTCGAGCTGCGCGGATTTGCGCGGCAGGTCGAACTCGGCGAAGGCCGCCTTGCCACCACCGAGCCGCACCGCACAGCGCACCGGCCCGACATTCTCCTCCAGCACGCAGACCTGATCGCGCTGCCCGGCGGCCTCCCCGGCCGATTCCGCGATGGCGATGGCTGCCCCCACCGTCGGATGGCCCGCGAACGGCAGTTCGCGGCCCGGCGTGAAAATGCGCAGCCGCGCCGTATGCGCCGGGTTCTCCGCCGCCTTGACGAACACCGTTTCGGAAAGGTTGAACTCGCCGGCTATGCGCTGCATCGTGCCGTCGTCCAGATCGTCGGCGTCGAAGACGACCGCCAGCGGATTGCCGGCAAGGCGTGTATCGGTGAAGACGTCGTAAAGGGCGTAGCGACGGGACAAGGCATTCTCCCTGTTCATTTTTTGCCTGAACACATGCACCCAAACCTGCCCGAGCTTCCAACCGCGGGCAAGCGGAAATGATGCCGGTGCCTGTCAGACATCCAGCGTCATGACGACGGGGCAATGATCGGACGCCTTCGGACGGTCCCAGCCCACGCGCGGATAACGCTCCACCTCCTGCCCCGGCGGAAACAGCGTGCGGAACGGCTGGCCGGCGCGAATGATCTCCGGCACGCGATGGGCGTTGCGCTCGGCAAGCGATGGCGAAAGCCAGATGTAATCGAGCTGGCAGAGATGGCGCTCCTCCGGCCCCCGGCTGTGATAGAGCGTCCAGCGGTCATCAACGGGACGGCGCAGCATGGGGTTCACCGCAAACCCATCCACGGTGAACGTGTCGAGCGCGCTCAGCGGTTCCTTTTGCGGGATGAAGCGGTAGCCGCTGCGCCGGTCGCCTTCGATGGCGAGCTTTTCCTGATAATCGTTCATGTCGCCGCAGATGGCGAAGGCCTTGTCGGCGGTTTTCCCGACGCCGAAGCGATTCTCGATGATGCGGCGCACGGCCCGCGCCTCGGCGATCCTGACCGGCATGGTCGATTGCCGGCCATCCATGCCGTCACGCCCCGGCCCCATCGACTTGAAATGCACGACGTAAAGCGTCAGCGGACGCCCGCCGATGCGCAGGTCCAGTTCCAGGCAATCGCGCTTGAAGACCCTGTCATCGGGATTGAAGCCCGCGGCGGGATCAGCCGTGTGCAGATCGAAATCGCGATAGGTCACGCCGGCATGGCTGCGGATGTCGACGCATTCGATCCGCTGCCCGTCACGCGTCTCCTCGCGCATGAGCACACAGACGTCGATGCCGCGGCTGTCATTGCCCTCGATGAGGTATTTCTGCCGGTAGCCGTTGCCCACCATGCGGAACAGATAGCCGTATTCGAAAGCCTGCAGGGCCGCCATGTTGTCCATTTCCTGCAGGCACAGGATATCGGCATCCGCATCCGCGATCGCCAGGGCAGAATGCTGGCGCGCATCGTCGGTGAGCGCGATGGTGCGCGCCTCCTCCAGCCGCTGGTATTCGGCCTCGTTGCGGATATCGAACAGCCGCAGGACGCGATCCTGCCGGACCTGGTTGCGGAAACCGGTATAATCGAAGCGTGTGAGGAGATTTTCGATATTGAAGGTGGCGAGGCGGAGCGACATGGGGTCCTTTCGGCAATGCCGGCGAAGTGTAACCGCCTGCCCGGCAATGGAAAGCGTCTTTTCGGTCCGTGCACAACCGGTCGGCCCGGAGCCGTGACCGGGCGGCAAAAGGCTAGAGCGTCGTCAGAAGCAGGCTCGTTTCGGATTTCGAAACCCCGTCCATGGCCCGGATGCCGCGCAGCACGCGCTCGAAGGTGACGAGGTTTTCCGCTCGAAGATCCGCGACGAGGTCCCACGCACCGTTGGTGGTGTGCAGGGCATGCACCTCGGGGATGCCGCGCAATGCCTTGATGACAGCTAGCGTCTTCTGCCCGGTGATCTCGATCATCGTGACCGCGCGCACGGCGTGCGGATCATCCGCCTCCGAACCCCGCACCGTGAAGCCGGAAATGACGCCCGCACGCGTCAGCCGCTCGATGCGGTTCTGCACCGTGCCGCGCGATACATTGAGCGCCGTCGCCAGCGCCGACAACGACGCACGGCCATCCTTGCGCAACAGCGCGAGAAGCTTTTGATCGATCGTATCCATGGGAAACCTGACGAAATGACAATCTCTCATGACAGAATGCCAGAAATTCGCACAATTCATACAGGGATTTGGCGTTTTGCCTGCCTTCATCCTCGGCTAGCGTTCTCATCATGACAACGCTGACGACAGGCGCTCCGATGATGACAGAAACCGCGGTTCAAACGGCTGCCCGGCGCTCCAGGGCTCTTTCGCTGCAGATGACGCGCTGGCCGAGTGTGACCGGCTCGCCCGACGAGGCAGCGTTTTCAGAGCACCTGCGCGCGCATCTGGCCGAGACGCCCTATTTCACGCGCCATCCCGACCAGCTTTTCACCATCGCCAGCCATGGCAAACCGATGACCCGCACCCTCGTGGCGCTGGCGCGCGGCACCGGCCGGCGAACCGTCGTGCTGGCCGGGCATTTCGATACCGTCTCCATCGCAAACTATGGCGCGCTGGCAGCGCTTGCCTGCGATCCCGAACCCCTCACCCAAGCGCTCATCGCCGAATTGCGTGGCCGCCCACGCAACCGCGCCGAAGAAAAAGTACTCATAGATTTCGAAAGCGGCGACTTCATCGCCGGGCGCGGGCTTCTCGATATGAAGAGCGGCCTTGCCGCCGGCATCGCCGCGCTCGAGCGCTTCGTGGCGATGGAGGCGCCGCAGGGCAATATCCTCTTCGTTGCTACGCCGGACGAGGAAAACCGCTCGCGCGGCATGCGCAGCCTGCGCGACGCCCTGCCCGACATCGCCCGCCGCTTCGACCTCGACATCGTCGCCGGCATCAACCTGGATGCCTCCAGTTGTGAGCACGGTGGCGAAGAGGGCCGCGCGATCTATCTCGGTTCCATCGGCAAGTTCGCGCCCTTCGCCTTCGTCATCGGCCGCCCGACCCATGCGGGCTATCCCTTCGACGGCACGAGCGCCTCCCGCATCGGCGCGGACATCGTGCGTGCCATGGATACCGTGCCGGAGCTCAGCGACGAGGCCTTCGGCGAGCGCGCGCCGCCGCCGGTCTGCCTTGAAGCGCGCGACGTCAGGGACGGCTACGAGGTGACGACACCGGATCGTGTCTGGCTCTCCTTCAACTGGCTGACCCACAGACGCCGCGCCGCCGACATCCTCAACGATTTCCGCGTGGTCGTAAGCGGAGCGCTCCAGTCCGCACTCGACACGCAGGACGCGCATCACGCCCGTTTCCAGGGCGGTCCGGTCGCGAAGACACAAGGCGTGGTGCTGACCTATGCGGAGCTTGTGGCGCGGCTGAAGGGCGATGCGCTCGAACGCCTGGAAGCACTCGACCGTTCACTCTCCGGCGGCAACGATCCCTTGAAGGTGAGCCGCGAGATCGTGGCGGCGGCGGCAGCCGAAGCGGGCATCGAGGGCCCCGCTGTCATCATCGGCTTCGGCAGCCTGCATTATCCGCTGGTGCATCTGGAACAGGCGGGAGGCGCCGGCCGCACCATGCGGAGCCGCTTGCAGGCCGTGATGGCGGATACCGCGAAGCGACACGGCACGTCGATCAAGTTCAAGCAGATCTTCGCCGGCATTTCCGACATGAGTTTCTTCGGCCATCGTCCCGACGCCGGCGAAACCGGCATCCTCGCCGCCAACACCCCGTCGGCGGCCTTCACCGACGCAGCCCCTGCCGGATTGCTGTCCTTCCCGACCGTGAATATCGGCCCATGGGGGCGGGATTATCACCAGAAATGGGAGCGCGTGCATGCGCCCTATACATTCGAAGTGCTGCCGGACCTGGTGTTCGAGTCGGCTGTGGCCTTGCTGGATTCAGCTCCAGAAACCCACCCATGAAAGCTCGGCTGAGGCTGGCATCCTGCCCTTCTCCCCCGCGGGGAGAAGGTGCCGGCAGGCGGATGAGGGAGTGGCGCAACCTTTAACCGCAGCCCCCTCATCCAACCCTTCGGGCCACCTTCTCCCCGTGGGGAGAAGGAGATGAGAGAGACCCGCATCCCCTCAGCAAATCCGGCACGCTTGCAGGCAGAGCAGGGCGGCGAAGGTCGTGATCACGCCGCCAGGCGTTCCGCGTTCAGCAGGCGGCCGAGGCGGGAGATGCCTTCCTCGATCGTCGCGGCATCGGCGCAGGAGAAGCTGAGGCGCAGCGTGTTGGCGCCGCTGCCATCGGCGTGGAACGCCTGACCGGGCACGAAGGCGACCTTTTCGGTCTCGATGGAGCGTGCGAGCAGCGTCGCACCGTCCATGCCAGCCGGCAGCGTGACCCAGATGAACATGCCGCCTTCCGGCTTGGTCCAGCTCACGCCATCCGGCATGTATTTCTGGAGTGCGGCCAGCATGGCGTTACGGCGCGCGCTGTAGGCGGTGCGGATCTTCGCGACCTGCGCGTCGAAGCCGCGCTCGGCGACATGGGCGATGGCCATCTGGTTGATCGTCGAGGAATGCAGGTCGGCCGCCTGCTTCATCAGCACCAGCTTGCGGATGACGGGGGCGGCCGCGACGATGTAGCCGACACGCAGGCCCGGCGCGAGCGTCTTGGAGAAGCTGCCGCAATAAATGGTGCGCGTGGCATCGATATCGCCCTTCTCGGCGATTTCCAGCGCCAGGATCGGCGGCACGGCCTCGCCGTCATAGCGCAGCGACTGGTAGGCGGCGTCCTCGATGACGGGGATATCCAGCTCCTCCGCGAGCGACAGCAGCCTTTCACGGCCGGCGCGATCGACGGTCTCGCCCGTGGGATTGGCAAAGTCGGCGGAGAGGTAGGCGAACTTGACGCGACCACCGGCTTCCGCCGCCGTCGCGCGATAGGCGTCCGGTGTGCGATTGCCTGAAAGGTTCAGCCGGTCATAGGTCGGCTCATAGGCGTTGAAGGCCTGGAGCGCGCCGAGATAGGTCGGCCAGGTGACCAATGCCGTATCCTTCGGCGACAGGAAAAGCTTGCCGAGGTAATCCAGCCCCTGCTGCGAGCCGGAGACGATGAAGACATTCTCGGCCGTGCAGGGAATGCCGATCTTGCCCATTTCGCCGGCCAGCCAGTCACGCAGCGGCTTGTAGCCTTCGCTGACGGAATATTGCAGGCCGGCCGCCGCGTTCTCGCCCGCCAGCACATCCGCATAGGCGGCGGCGAAGGCCTCCTTGGGAAACAAGGCCGGATCCGGAATGCCGCCCGCGAAGGAGATGATGTCGGGACGCTCCAGAAGCTTCAGAAGTTCGCGGATTTCGGACGCCTTCATGCGCGACGCGCGGGTCGCGAAGGCCTGTTCCCATTTGAACATGGTGTTTCCTCGGGCTTGTTGTTTGAACGCACCTCATCATGGCGCCGCATTTATGTCAATAATACTGACCTAATTTTTAGCACCAAAAGACGTTCAAGGCCCGAAACCATGCCTGGTATCGCCGCCGGCAAGCACCGCCGAATACCGCGGCCCGCGCCTTTAGCGTTCAGGTCGTCCGGTCACCGTAGAGACTGAGCAGAACAAGCATCGCTATACTGCCCAGGATAAAAAGATCGAACCAGGCGAAGTATTGGATAATCGTGGTCATCGCACCATCCTCCTGACAGTCGAACGAAACACAGAGGTATTTTGTTCCTGAAGGAGGGTTTTCGCAAGAATATTACTTGCTGCGATGCAATATATAAAATGTATGCATCGCATTAATTTGATGGCGCTGAAATAAAAGACCGGGCGGAAGACCGCCCGGTCGCTCGCCCGGCGCAGGGTGCCGGACGATTACTTGGCTGGAGCCAAGTGTTTAGTTGACGGCCTTGTCGACCAGCTTGTTCTTGCCGATCCAGGGCATCATGCCGCGCAGCTTGGCGCCGACTTCCTCGATCTGGTGGGCGTCGTTGTTGCGACGGATGCCCTTGAAGCGGGCGCCGCCGGCCTTCCATTCCTGCATCCAGTCCGAGGTGAACTTGCCGGTCTGGATGTCCTTGAGGACGCGCTTCATCTCGGCCTTGGTCTCTTCCGTGATGATGCGCGGGCCCGTGACGTATTCGCCCCACTCGGCGGTGTTCGAGATCGAGTAGTTCATGTTGGCGATGCCGCCTTCATAGATCAGGTCGACGATGAGCTTCACTTCATGCAGGCACTCGAAATAGGCCATTTCCGGCGCATAGCCGCCTTCGACCAGCGTTTCGAAGCCGGCGCGGATGAGCTCGACGAGACCGCCGCACAGAACGACCTGCTCGCCGAAGAGGTCGGTTTCGCACTCTTCCTTGAAGTTGGTCTCGATGATGCCCGAACGACCGCCGCCGACGCCGCAGGCGTAGGAGAGCGCGAGGTCGAGCGCGTTGCCGGAGGCGTTCTGGTGAACGGCAACGAGGCAGGGAACGCCGCCGCCCTTCTGGTATTCGCCGCGAACCGTGTGGCCCGGGCCCTTCGGCGCGATCATGACGACGTCGAGCGAAGCCTTCGGCTCGATGAGGCCGAAATGCACGTTGAGGCCGTGGGCGAAGGCGATGGCAGCGCCGTCGCGGATGTTGCCGGCGATGTCGGCCTTGTAGATGTCGGCCTGGAGCTCGTCCGGCGTCGCCATCATGAGGAGGTCGGCCCACTTGGCCGCTTCGGCAACGGTCATGACCTTGAAGCCGTCGGCTTCGGCCTTCTTGACGGTCGGCGATCCGGCCTTGAGCGCGATCACGACGTTCTTGGCGCCGGAATCCTTCAGGTTGAGGGCGTGAGCACGGCCCTGCGAGCCGTAGCCGACGATGGCGACGTTCTTCGCCTTGATGAGGTTGAGATCGGCATCACGATCGTAATAGACGCGCATCGATGGTTCCTTCCCTTGCTTGTCTGTTTGAACTGGACCGGCGGTTTCCTGCCGGTTTTACCGTTTCGCGCCATGAAGCGTCAGGAAGGCATCGACCGCCTTCTCCGCGCGTGGCGAGAATTCTTTCCTGAGGGCTGCGGCATCCTCGCCCAGCAACATGCGCAGATGCATGTCGGAGACGATGAGGCCGTAGAGCGTGCCGTATGCCTCGTCCGCCCGGTCGAAAGCAAGCAGCTTCGCCTTGCGTCCGGCTTCCAGCAGCGCTGCGGCGCGCTTGCCGATCTGGCGTCGGCCGCGCTCCTGCAACAGCCGGCCGAGCCCGGCGCCCTCGCGGCTCGCCTGGCCGATGGCAAGCCGGTTCAGCGCCAGCGACACATCGCCCGACAGGACATCGATGAGATCGACGGCGAAGGCGACGAGATGCGCGCGCAGCGTCTCGGCCGTCAGCGCGCCCGCGCTCGCCTCCACCGTGCGCACCTTGCCGGCCTGGTAGGCGATCATCGCCGCGATCAGCCCGTCGCGATCGCCGAACCACTTGTAGAGGCTTTCCTTGGAACAGTTCGCCGCGCGGGCGACACCGGCGGTCGTCAGCGCCCGCTCGCCACCCTCGACAAGCAGGCCGAGCGCACGCTCCAGCACCGCGCCCTGACGTTCCGTCAGTCCCGCGGCGGCTGCACCTGCCCTGCCCTGTTCTGTCGCCTGCACGTCTGTCACCCGCCACATTATACGTACCGTACGGTACGGTTCGCATCTTCTAGCGATCCGCGCGGCGCCGGTCAATCGCCTTTTGTGCGATAAAGGGATGAGTCACGGATGGATATGGAGAGAGTCGCGTCCCTTCACGCGCTGCGGCACACAAAATACGCCGCAACGCACAACGGCGCGAAAAATATTTTTCCCGCTATCCTGCTGTTTAGAAACAGAACTCCCGGTTATTCACTCGCGGCATCGGCGATGCACAATATTTTTCGCTTCCCAATCGATTTCCGCTTGTTAAGATTTGTGAGGCCTGCGGTGCAGCAGACCGATGCCCATACGTATCGGCCCGCCACGCCTCAGGTGCTCAGTCAGGAGTAAGAAGCAAAACGCCCTTATGCCAAGGAGACAGAGAATGATGAATTTCCTGCCAGACCTGCACGAAGGACATGCTCCCATAACCCTGCAACAACTGTTCGGCGATGCCCTGGAAGCCTTCGATTCCTGGGAAGATGGACGCGCCGAACCCACCGTGATCTACGAGGACCAGCTCCTCCCGATCGGCCTCGTTTTCGAAAACATGCGTGAGTGCACCGATATCCTCCCGCGTACGCTGGTCGATATCGTGACAACGGCCTTCGCCCACGACCCGGCGGCGTCCAACACGGAAATCGTCACGTTCGGCGACGCTGCCCGCCTTGCCGCCGTCAGCGTCGCGCAACGCCGGCTCTATGGCGAAACCGCCATCGCAGCCTTCCTGAACCAGCACCGCATCGACAAGCGGCGCCCCGCCTGATTGTGGCCAGGCCCCGTCAATGGCGGGGCCTGCGTCCTTCGCAAGCGCATTTCCGGCGCCAAACGAATGACGACATGCGCGACGGCGCGTCTTGACCGCTTGCGGCGAAGCACTTATTTCTCCCGCATCGAGATTTGAACGTTGTCTTCTGCTTTTGCCGGCTCTGCCTGCAGCTTCACGAACTTCCCCTTCAAATTCGACCACCCAAGGCCGCCCTCCGGCGGCCGAAGATTGATTTGACGGCTAGGAAAGGTTTCGTCATGGCAACTGGCACTGTAAAGTGGTTCAACACGACCAAGGGCTACGGCTTCATTCAGCAGGACAGCGGTGAACCGGACGTTTTCGTCCACATCTCCGCTGTACAGCGCGCGGGCCTCGTCGCTCTGGACGAAGGTCAGAAGGTCAGCTTCGAGCTGGTCCGCGACCGCAAGTCCGGCAAGATGTCGGCCGATCAGCTCGCCGCGGCCTGATCAGCAATTGAATTGACAGACGGAAAAGGCCGGTCTCGACCGGCCTTTTTCTTTGGCCTACTGCGCGTGGTCGACCGGTAGCCTGACCCCGGATTTCAGTACCTCCATGGAAATGGAGGCAGAGACGTCGAAGAGTTCGACCCGCCGCACGATGCGCTTGTAGACGACGTCATAGTGCTCGACGCGCGGCAGAACGACCTTCAGGATGTAGTCGTAATTGCCCGTCAGCCGGTGCGCCTCGACCACTTCGGGGATATCGGCGATCGCCCGCGAGAACAGCTCGATCCAGTCATCGGCATGATGCGCCGTCTTGATCAGGGCGAAGACCGTCGTCGGCACCCCCATCTTCTCGCGGTCCAGCAGCGCGACCCGCCCGGCGATATGGCCGCTTTCCTCAAGCCGCTGGATGCGCCGGGCACAGGCCGAGAGCGAAAGGTTCACCTTCTCGGCCAGCACCGCCACGGATGCACCCGCATCCTCCTGAAGCAACGCCAGCAATTTCCGGTCACGATCATCAAGCACGCGCAGATTCCTCGATATTTACGGCCTATGCGCGAATTATTAGCGCATTAAATGCATCAGACAACACGAGACACGCGAGAATTCGGGAAAATCGCCGCAACTTTGCAAACAATCGCCACGGCATCGGCATCATTATAGACGCAACAGGAAAATCATGGGGAAGTGACGATGAAAACGATCGGCCTTATCGGCGGCATGAGCTTCGAAAGCACCGCGGTCTATTACCGCATGATCAACGAGGCCGTCCGCGCGCGGCGCGGCGGTCTGCACTCCGCGGATGTCATCGTGCACTCCGTCGATTTCCAGTCCATCGTCGATTTGCAGAAGGCCGGACGCTGGGACGCCGCCGGCGCGCGCCTCGGTGCAGTGGCCGCGGGGCTGGAGAAGGCAGGCGCGGACTGCGTGCTGATCTGCACGAACACGATGCATCTCGTGGCCGATGCGGTCCAGAGCGCGGTGAAGGCCCCGCTTCTCAACATCATCGACGAGACGGCGCGCAGCATTCTCGCCGCCGGCAAGCGCCGCCCGCTGCTGCTCGCGACCCGTTACACGATGGAGCACGGCTTCTACGCCGACCGCATGAAGATGGCGGGCCTCGACGTCATGGTCCCCGACGCGGCGGGCCGCACGCTGGTTCACGACGTGATCTTCGACGAATTGTGCCAGGGCAAGGTGCTGGAAAGCTCCCATGCGCGCATGATCGCGCTGATCGAGGCAGCCCGTCTTGAGGGCGCAGACTGCGTCATCCTCGGCTGCACGGAAATCTGCATGCTGCTCGATCCCGATGCCCTGCCGCTGCCCGGTTTCGATTCGACCGCCATCCACGCGAAGGCCGCCGTCGATTTCGCGCTTGGCTGTGCCGCCGCCAGCCGGGCGGCCTGACGCCTACGCCTCCCGCAGCGCCGCCTCCAGCCAGCGGCATTCCTGCAAGCCGGCACGGGCGAACGGGTCGGCAAGCGTGCCCGAGACGATGGACGCCAGCAGCTGCGGCGCCGGCGGGATTTTTGCGACGGTCGCGACCAGCCGGTCACGCAACCACGCGATCGCCCGCGAATCCGACTGGTAGAACGGCGTGAAGACATAGGACAGCAGCTGAAAGAGCCGCACGTGATTGCGCCGCGCGGCGGCGTAGGCGGCAAGCGCCTCCTCGACGCTGGCGGCCGATGACAGGGCATGGGCGAGCGCGGCGGCGTCGAGCAGCGCCATGTTCGCGCCCTGCCCGAGCTGCGGGCTGGTCGAATGCGCGCTGTCGCCGATGAAGACGATGCCGTCGGCATGCGGCGGAAGCGCCGTGCGATGGGCATAGCGCGCCAGCGTCAGCTGGTCCCAGTCGGCGATCTGGTCGAGGAACGGCGCCGTTTCCGGCCAGTAATCGGCGATGCCAGCCTTCCAGCGCGCAAGCCCGGCCTTTCTTACGGCATCGGCCTCGGCGATCTTGAGGCTCCAGAAGAAGGCGACCTTGCGGCCTTCCGCCGGATGTGCCCGGCCGACCGGCAGCACGCCGATCATCACCTTCGCCGCATCGTAGCGCTGTGTCAGCGCGCGCGGATCATGATCGATGCCATCGGAGTCGAGCGTCGCCCAGAAGGCGCCCCACGGCAGTTCGCGGATCGCGGGCGCGACGACGGATGCGGCCACGAGCTGCGAACGCGCGCCCGTCGCATCGACCACCAGGTCGTAATCCCCGACGATCTCGCCATCGACATCATGCAGGACCGTGCGCGCCTGCCGCGTCTCGGCCTTGGCGAGCGAAATGCCCGTGCGCACCGCAATCCGCTCCGCCACGACAGCGTCGTGCAGGGTCGTAAACAGCGCGGCGCGATGCACCGCAAGCCCGTAGCGCCCGCCGGAAAGCGCATCGTAACGAACGTCGAGCACGGTGCGGCCGCTGCGCGCATCCGCGCCATGCAGTCGCTCGATCCGGTTGCCGAGGCCGTGGATCGTCGAGGACAGGCCGAGTGCATCGAGCACGGTCAACCCGGTCGGTTGCATCAACAGGCCCGAACCGACGGGCGACGGCTGCTCGAAACGTTCCATGATCTCGACCCGGTGGCCGGCGCGCGCCAGAAAAAGTGCAGCGGCAAGCCCCGCAGGCCCCGCTCCGGCAATCCCGATATCCAGTGGCTTCATGCTTTCCCCGCCGGGCCCTCAGTCCTGTTCAGCGTCGTAGACCGCCCGCGCGGCACGGATCGCGTCGTGATTTTCCGTCGACCAGTGCACCAGGGACCGCAGAAGTGCAAGAAAGGACTGCCCGAGCGGCGTCAGCGCATATTCCACGCTCGGCGGCTGCGTGGGATAGACGGTGCGCGTGATATAGCCGTCGCGCTGGAGATCGCGCAGCGTCTGGGTCAGCATGCGCTGCGAGATGTCGGGAATGAAGCGGCGAAGCTGCGAGAAGCGGCGCGGACCATCGGCAAGGCCGAGGATCATCAGCGACGTCCATTTGCCGCCCACGCTGTCCAGCACGTCCCGCACGGGACAGTCGTTCATCGACATGGCGACGCCGTCGATGAGAATGACGCGCTCGCCCTCGGCGCGGTCGATCATCTTGTTCATGGCCGGTTCCCTCCAGGTAACCACGGCAGGAAAAACTGCCTCCTTTACTTATTCTATCACATGACCAAATTGGAGATAGTCTCAATTTGAGACCTTATTCCATCGGGTCCGAAGGCGCTTTGCCTCCCCCAAGACATCGAGAGAAAGGCAAGTCCATGTCAGACACGATCCTCATCACCGGCGCTTCGGGCCATCTCGGCCGGCTGGTGCTCGACGCGCTCCTGGCCTCCGGCAAGGTAGCCCCCGCAAACATTATCGCGACCAGCCGCGATACGGCCAAGCTGGGTGACTATGCCGCGCGGGGCGTGACCGTCCGCGCCGCCGATTTCGACGATCCGGCCTCGCTCGACGCCGCGTTCGCGGGCGCCGGCAAGGTGCTCATCATCTCCACCGACGCGCTCGACAAGCCGGGCCGCCGCCTCGCCCAGCATGAGGCCGCCGTCGCCGCCGCGAAGAAGGCCGGCGCGAAGCACATCCTCTACACGTCCATGCCGCAGCCGGACGATTCGCTCGTCACCTTTGCGCCCGATCATCTCGGCACCGAAAAGGCCATCAAGGCGACGGGCATCCCCTATACGATCCTGCGCGACGGCTGGTATGCGGAAAATCTTTTCATGTCGCTGCCGCATGCGCTGCAGACCGGTTCCTGGTACACGTCGACCGGCCAGGGCAAGATCGCCCATATCACGCGCGCCGACACCGCCGCGGCCCTCGCCGGCGCAATCCTGAAGGCCGGAACGGAAAGCACGACCTACACGCTGACCGGCCCGAAGAGCCGCACGGCGGAAGAAATCGCCGCGATCGTCTCGGCCGCCACGGGCAAGCCGCTCAATGTCGTTCACGTCACGGATGCGCAGCTTGCCGAAGGCCTGAAGGGCGCCGGGCTTCCCGAAGCCTTCATCCCAACCATCGTCTCCTTCGACGCCAATACGCGCGAAGGCAAGATCGCGATGGTGACGAAGGACGCAGAAACCCTGTCTGGCCGCCCTCTCACCACGCTCGAGGATTTCGTTGCCGCCAACAAGGCAGCCCTGCTCGGCTGATCCATGAGGATGCGGCGTGCCAACAGGCGCGCCGCATCGCGTCAGACGTCCTGCCCGCAGGCGCGGCAGAAGCGGCGCACGGTCTCGGCCATGCCGTATTGCAGCGCATCGGCCGTCAGGCCGTGGCCGATCGAAACCTCCGCGAGACCGCGTATGCGGGCGACCAGCGGCGGCAGGTTGGCGACCGTCAGGTCGTGGCCGGCATTGACGCCGAGGCCCAGATCGAAAGCGATATCGGCGGTCTCGCCGAGCGTTTCCAGAATGCGCTCGCCCTCTGCCGGATTGTCGTAGCAGCCGCCGTAAGGACCGGTATAGAGCTCGATCCGGTCCGCGCCGATCTCCCGTGCAATGGTCAGCGCCTCGCGATCGGGATCACCATCGGCGAAGACCGAGACGCGCAGGCCGAGCTTCTTGAGCCGGTCGACGATATTGCCCAGGAGATTGTGGCTCTTGCGGAAGTCCCAGCCATGATCGGATGTAGCCTGCGAGGGATCATCCGGCACCAGCGTCACCTGTTCGGGACGATGCTCTTCCACGAGCCGCATGAAGTTTTCTTCCGGGAAACCCTCGATGTTGAACTCTGCGCCCGCGCCTGCCTCGTCCACCAAAGCACGGATCGGCGCGAGATCGCTGAAACGCACATGCCGCTGGTCGGGCCGGGGATGAACCGTCAGGCCGCTCGCCCCCGCATCGAGCGCGATCCGCCCGAGATCGGTGACGCTCGGCCAGGGCAGGTCCCGACGGTTGCGCAGCATGGCGATTGCGTTCAGATTGACCGACAGTTTTGCAGGCATGGCGACATGGACTCCCTTTCGAAAGAAAGGTCTAGCCGGTTGTTTCCACAAGAGCAATCACCCGCAACCGGCCGGCCGCCGCCAGTCGTCAGTCGTCTGTATACAGTCTGCTTCGCCCCCTTGCCGCCCCTCGGGAATCACCGCTAAAGTACCCTTAAATTTTAGGGCATGCTGAAGCGGCCGGCGAAATAGGCCCGGCGAAACGGGAAGGACGTCGAAACACCGATGGTCTCCTTTATGGCGACACGATGAGCAGGATCGAAAGGCCGGCGTGCGAGTGCATTCGGCTGGCGCTTTCGGCCATCATCGCCAGCGAGACGTTCGCCCGCTCGGAGCGCCTGCGCTCGTTCCTCGCCTACATCGTCGAGATGGATCTTTCCGGCAAGGCAAGTCACCTGAAGGGCTACAGCATCGGCGTCGACGTCTTCGGACGCCCGCCCGGCTTCGACGCGGGAAGCGACCCCCTGGTGCGCGTGCAGGCGGGAAAGCTGCGCAAGCTCATCGAGGAATACTACAACAAGGAAGGCGCGGCCGATCCCGTGCGCATTCGGGTGCCGCTCGGCAGCTATGTGCCGGAATACAGCGTCGTCAGCGTGGACGTACCGCCAAAAGCGAACCGCGACATCGAGACGCGCCGGCCCCGCGCTGCGCCCGCCAAGCCCTCGCGCTCCTGGCTTCCCGCGCCCGTCTCATCCCACCTGGCGCTCTTCTCTCTGCTTCCGCTCGTCTTTCTCGCCCCGTCCGTCTATCCGGGCGCGACCAATGCGGCGATCGGCGACGCCCAGTTCGCGCTCTCCGTCCAGAACCGCTTTCCCAGCCAGGCGCTGGCCCTGCCGCGCCTTCGCATTCTCCGCTGCTGGCCGGCCGGCAGCGAATGCCATGTCCTCGCCGATGCCGTCGAAAAGGCTGCGGGCTATCACAGGACCGTGCGTATTGCGGGATCGCGCGACGACGATCCGGCGCCCCTGTCCTATGCCGTCCGCGTCGAGACCCAGCCGGATGGAAAGGGCGTCTATGTCCGCCTTTTCCACGAAAGCTCCGGTATCACGGTCGATACGCGGCATTTTTCCCGCGAGCAGCTGGGCAGCGCCGAGGCCGTGGCCTTCGAGGCAGTGACTTTCACGGCGCGCGCCCTCTCCGTGAACGGCCCGCTCTATCGCCACGCCGCGCGCACCGGCATTGCCAGCGGCCTCATGGAATGCCTGATCCACCGGACCGCCTCGCTCTCGGCGGGTATATCCCAGAGCGCAAAATCGACCGTCTGCAGAACGACGCCACCGAACGTGGTTGCCGCGATCACGCCGCAAAACGACGTGCCCTCCGCACAGTGAAGGCCCTGCGGCCTCCGCGCGCAGCCGGTGACGAAACATACATCCCTAGATGTAGTGATAGGCATTCGCATGCGCTGCGGGTATTGTTGTATACAAGCGCGTCGACAGGATTACGTCCGGCTTCTCTGCCCGGTCGCCGATCGCGAGCGCCTTCGCAATCAGGTTCCGGCCATGGCAATGCACACGCGGGCCAAAGGGCACCGGCAATCCGGGGGTAATCGATGACCACTCTTCTTTCATGTGGAAGGCTAGCATGATGGCCAGCGCGTCGAAGAAAACCGAAACGCAGGGCGGCGAGCGCAAATCCATCCGTTTCCTGCCGGTCATGCCGCTGCCGGACAACCTGCCGGAAGGCCGCCTTGCCATCGCCGACATGGCGAATGCCTTTGGCGTGACCCACCGCACGCTGCACTTCTACGAGGAAAAAGGCCTGCTGACCGCCGCCCGCGTCGGCCCCATGCGGGTCTATGGTCAGGGCGAGATCCACCAGATGGCGGTGGTCAATACCTGCCGCGAAACCGGCATGCCCGTCGCCGTCATCCAGGAGCTCCTGGAGCGGCTTTCCGCCGCGCAGACGCAGGAAGAGGCGGACTTCGTCTTCCGGTCCGCGATGCTTGCCCGCAAGCGCGAACTGGCCGCCCAGCAATCGACGATCCGCCGGCAAATGCAGCAGATCAACGAACTGCTCGACTTCACGCCGTCTGCGGAAATCGAAGTGAACGACAATGCGCCGCCGGCGCATCTCACACCCGCGGAACTGCGTTGCCTGGAGCTGATGGCGGAAGGCTATCCGACCAGCCGGATCGCACGTGCCCTTGATATGGAGCCCGGCGAAATCCAGGTCATGGAGAAGACCATCATCGGCAAGTTCGACGGCAACAACCGCTTCCAGGCGATTGCAAAGGCCGTGATGCTCGGGATCGTCGGCCACTAGGGCGGACGAAAGGCGGTCCTATCGAACGATCGTCAGCGTTTCCGCGGCGCGCGTGATGGCGGTGTAGAGCCACCGCTCGCGCGTATCGCGAAACGCGAAGCTCTCATCGAACAAGACGACATTGTTCCACTGCGAACCCTGCGCCTTGTGGACGGTCAGGGCATAGCCGAAATCGAATTCGTCGTAACGCTTGCGCGTCGACCACGGAATTTCCTCGTCAAGGTTCTCGAAGGCCGCCTTCAGAAGCTTGATCTTGGCGGCACCGCGATCCATGTCGTCGTCTTCGGGCCGGATCATCAGGTTGATGCCCGGCTTCACGGTTTCCTTGGACGAACTCATCACCTGCCACAGCGAGCCGTTCAGCAGCCCCTTGGCGGGGTCGTTGCGCAGGCACACCAGCTTGTCGCCGGACTGCGGATAATCCGTGGTGAAGCCCTTGAGTTCGCGGAGCCGCTGGTTGTAACGACGGCGCGTACGGTTGGTGCCGACGAGAACCTGGTCGGCATCAAGCACGAGCGTCTGATCGACCTCATTGCGGCCGATGACCCGGGCGGCGCCGTAATCGCCATAATCGATATCGCTGCCTTCGCGCACCTGCATGGCAAGCTGGATGATCGGATTGTCGCGCGCCTGACGGTGGATATCCGTCAGCAGGTAATCCGGCTCCTGGTTGGTGAAGTAGCCGCCGCCGCTCACCGGCGGCAACTGGCCGGGATCGCCCAGCACGAGGATCGGCGTGCCGAAGCTCATCAGGTCGCGGCCGAGCGCCTCGTCCACCATGGAGCATTCGTCCACGACCACCAGCGCCGCCTTGGCGACTGGGCTCTGGCGGTTGATCGAAAACATCGGCGAAATCGAGGTCTTGCCGGTCTCCTCGTCGGACACTTCTTCTTCGCCGCGCGGACGATAGATCAGCGAATGGATCGTCTTCGCATTGGAAGCGCCCTTGGAGCGCAGCACCTGCGCGGCCTTGCCGGTGAAGGCGGCGAACAGCACCTCGCCATCGACATTCTCGGCAAAATGGCGTGCGAGCGTCGTCTTGCCGGTGCCGGCATAACCGAAGAGCCGGAACAAGGGCTGGCGCCCATCCTTCAGCCATCGCGAGACGGCCTTCAGCGCTTCATCCTGTTGGGGTGCGAATTCCATGCCGGGACTTGGCAGGATTCGCGGCGGTGAAGCAAGGGGCCCGCCGATCAGTTCACAAGCAGCTGTAAAATGCCCGTCCCTATATTTCGCCCTGTCTTCCCTCGACATCACGCGGTATGGAAGGCCGATCTTCCCGGAGCCGTCACGTGCCTTCCCGAAACCAGAACGACGTCGCCCGCATAGAGACCGGCATCGGCCGTTTGCCGCCATGGCTGCAATGGGGGGTCGTCGCCGGCCTTTCCGTGCTGACGACGGTGCCACTCGAAATCGCCGGCCTGCCGGCTGCCCTGCTCATCGGCCCGATGCTGGCAGGCATTGCGGTCGCGCTTGCCGGCAGCACGATCCGCCTGCCCCGCTTCTTCTTCTTTGTCGTTCAGGTCGTTCTGGCGCTGATGATCGCGACCATGGTCTCCAAGGATTTCGTCGGCACCTTCCGCGACAACTGGCTGCTGATACTGCTCGTGGTGACGTCGGTCATCGGCATGAGCACGCTGTCCGGCTGGCTGATCACCCGGACCGGCATCCTGCCCGGCACGACGGCGATCTGGGGCTCCTCGGCCGGCGCGGCCTCCACCATGATGATCATGGCCGAAGCCTATGGCGCAGACGCCCGCCTCGTCGCCTTCATGCAATATCTGCGCGTCGTCTTCGTCGCGAGCTTTGCGACGCTCGTTGCCCATTTCGGCGGCCATGACGGCGCATCCGTACCGCCGCATGCCTGGTTCAAGCCCGTCCCGATGCTGCCGCTCGTGGCCATGATGGCGATCGGCGTCGTCGCGGGCCTGATTGGGCAGAAACTGCGCGTTCCCGCCGGCGCCTTTCTCGTGCCCTTCGCGCTGGCCTCCATGCTGAATTCCTCGGGCACGGTCACCATCGAACTGCCGGACTGGCTGCTCGTCATCGCCTTCACCCTGCTCGGCTGGAACATCGGCCTCGGCTTCAGCCGCACGATCCTGGTGCACGCCCGCCGCGCTCTGGTGCCCACGATACTGTCGATCCTCGCGCTGATCGGCTTTTCCGGCCTGCTGGCGGGATCGCTGATCCTGCTGCTCGGCATCGATCCGCTGACGGCCTATCTGGCGACCAGCCCCGGCGGCCTCGATTCCATCGCCGTCATCGCGGCCTCCAGCAATGTGGACATCGCTTTCGTGATGACGCTCCAGACGGCGCGCCTCATCCTTGTCACCATCATCGGCCCCTGGCTCGCGCGCTTCGTGGCAGATCGCGCCTAGCCGGCGTTGTCGAGAAGAATGGGCATGCCGTGCGGCGTCGCCTCGGCAGCGCGCGCCCAGCGGTCGGACAGGGCGGATTGCTCCGCCTCGCTCGCCACGCCACGCTCCGACAGGAGCGACGAGAGGGCCGCAACCCAGCAGTCGAAATAGTCGGCGCCGTCAACCGCACGACCAGGCCGGTGCACTTCGCGCGACAGCACCTCGGCCCATTGCGCCCAGGTGAAAACACCCTGTTCATGCAGGCGAACCGTCATGGCGAAGGCCTGCGCCTGCCAGGGCTCGGCAAAGACCGGCTCGCCTTCGGCCGAAACGGGAAGGCCGGGCGAATCGGCAAGCGTCTCACAACGGCTCAAGATAGCTCTCCCAGGCATCGATGGAGACCGTGAGGCCGTCTGCCGCATCCTCGCCCCAGATCTCGCCGCCGTCGAAGACGACGGTATAGACCCATTCAGGGTTCTCGCCCCTGCCATGCGCATTGTCGTCGGGAAAGACGAAGGAACCCTGCACGGCCTCGACCACGCCGACCTTGCCACGGGCATAGCGCGGCAGGCGGGTATGCGTCGTCGGATTGAAATTTCGGGCGCGCACGCGTGCGCCTACAGCAAAGCGGGGCGTCGCCGCCACCGGCCGGTCGCAGGGGCCGCCCTTGGCAAGAACGGCCGGCACCATGTCCGCCGTCAGAACGCGCTTCGGCACAGCACCCTTCTCCAGCATGCGCCCCGTCGACAATTCCTCCGCACTGACAAAGCCGTGACGCGCAAGCAGCGTCTCCAGCGCGCGAATCCAGATTTCGTAGTAGCTCGCCGAAAGATAGGTCGCAGGCGGGATGTTCTCACGCGCGTGACGGCTCTCGTCGATGGTCCAGGCGCCGAACGCACCGCAGGAGAGTGTCACGCCGAGCGCCCGCTTTTCCCAGTCGCCGTGGAAATAGGGTTCGTTCGGCTCCGGCGCGACCGGGCCGAAGCCATGCTGGCCGCCGAGATCGTGCGGTCCGTTCATGCCCCGGCCTCCGGTTCCAGCGCCAGCCCCGTGCCGATCATGGCATCCCGCGTCACGAGATCGGCGAGCGCTTCCTGGTCCAGTCCGTCCGTTCCGGCCGGCCGCTCGGGCACGACGAGATAGCGCAGCTCCGCCGTCGAATCCCACACGCGGATCTTCCTGCCCGCGGGCAAGGTCACGCCGAACTCCGCCAGCACGCCGCGTGGGTCGACCACCGCACGCGACCGGTAGGCGGGCGCCTTGTACCAGACGGGCGGCAGGCCGAGCACCGACCACGGATAACAGGAGCAAAGCGTGCAGACGACGAGATTGTGCGTCTCCGCGTCGTTGAAGACCGCCCGCATATGTTCGCCCTGCCGGCCGGTGTAACCGAGGCTGGCGATGGCCGCGGTCGCATCGCGCTTCAGCCAGTCGGCGAAATCCGGCTCGGCCCAGGCTTTCGCCACGACGCGCGCGCCATTGCGCGGGCCGATCTTCGTTTCATAGGTCTCGACGATCGCATCGATGGCCTTGGGATCGATCAGCCCCTTCTGAGTCAGAATGGTCTCGAGCGCGCGAACGCGGGCTTCCATCGGCGAGAAATGGTTGTCGTGACGGTGATGATGGTCGTCGTGGTCGTGATCGTGCGACACGGCAGTTCCTCCGCTTCGAGGCCCACTTCTAGCGCATTTATCGCAGCATCGGCCAGAGGCTCACCACGAGCAGCAGCGCCATCGAGATGTTGAACCATTTAAGGCGCACCGGATGGGACAGCCATTGCCGCAGCGCCGAGCCGAAGCCGGCCCAGGTGGAAACGCTCGGGAAATTCACGAGAGCGAAGGCGACGCCGACGATCAGGACGCTCGTCGTATAGTTCGCCGCATTGGTATAGGTCGCCATGGCGGAAACGGCCATCACCCAGGCCTTGGGGTTTACCCACTGAAAGGCGGCCGCTTCCAGCAGGCTCATCGGCCGCGCGCCGGCCTTGCCTTCCCCCAGGGTGCGAGACGTCGCGATCTTGAAGGCGATCCACAGCAGGTAGGCGCCGCCCGCAAACTTCAGCGCCGTATAGACGAGCGGCACCGTCTCCAAGAGCGCGCCCAACCCGAAGCCGACCGCCAGCAGAAGCGAAAGAAAGCCCAGGCCGATGCCGCACATATGCGGGATCGTGCGCACGAAACCGAAGTTCACACCTGACGCAAAGAGCATCATGTTGTTCGGGCCCGGCGTGATGGACGTGGTAAAGGCGAAGACGAGAAGGGCGAGAAAGATTTCGATCTGCATGGCAGAACTCTGGGTATCCGGATTGTTTTTTGCGATTGATAGTCCATCTCCTTGCAACGACCAGCCAATTCTTGTCATGCAGACAATTGCATGCCACGGCAGATGGAGCGCACGATGAAAGCGGAACTACCGGCAGTGACCCTTCCCGGCGGGCGACAGGTGCCCGCCCTTGGCCTCGGCACATGGCATATGGGCGAAAGCCGCGCATCGGCAGCGCAGGAGGCCGCGAGCCTTCGCGCAGGGCTCGATCTCGGCATGACGGTCATCGACACCGCGGAAATGTATGCCGATGGCGGCGCCGAAACCGTGGTCGGCGACGCCATCCGGGGCCGGCGCGACGAGGTGTTTCTCGTCAGCAAGGTCCTGCCGCACAATGCCAGCCGCGCCGGAACGATCGCCGCCTGCGAAGCGAGCCTGGAGCGGCTCGGCACCGACCATATCGACCTTTACCTGCTGCACTGGCGCGGCCGGTATCCGCTGGCCGACACCGTCGAGGCCTTCGAGCGCCTGAAAGCGGACGGCAAGATCGGGGCCTGGGGCGTGTCGAACTTCGACGAGGAGGACATGAAGGAACTGCTCGGCGTGGCCGAACCGGCCCGCCCCATGGCAAATCAGGTGCTCTACAACCTCGCACGCCGCGGCATCGAATACGACCTGCTGCGCTGGAGCCAGGTCCAGGGCATTCCGATCATGGCCTATTCGCCGCTGGATGAGGGCCGGCTGATCGGCCATCCCGTGCTGGACGAGATCGGCCGCATCCACAATGCCGGCGGCGCCCAGGTCGCGCTCGCCTTCCTGCTGACCAAGGCTGGTGTGATCGCCATTCCGAAATCCGGCTCGCCGGAGCGCGTGCGCGAGAATTTCAAGGCGTCGGAGATCCGGCTCACCTCCGAAGACCTGCGCCTGCTCGACGAAGCCTTCCCTCCGCCGACCCGCAAACGGCCGCTGGAAATGATCTGAAACGAAAAGGCTTTCCATTTGACCGGAAAGCCTTTCTCGTTTCTTGAAATCCCGGACCTCGCCTGAGCGAAGGGCGGCGGCGATTACATGCCCTGCGAACCGCGGTTCATCGCGGCAATGCCCGTGCGGCACACTTCGATGAGGCCGAGCGGCTTCATGACGGCCACGAACTGGTCGACCTTGGACGACTTGCCGGTGATTTCCAGGATGAAGTGATCGACGGTGGCGTCGACGACCTTGGCGTGGAAGGCATCGGCAAGGCGCAGCGTTTCCGCCCGCATTTCGCCGGAGCCGCCGACCTTCACCAGCGCGACTTCACGCTCGATGGGCCGTTCCTGGCCCATGGCCTTGGCGCGCACGGTCAGGTCGACCACGCGGTGGACGGGCACGATGCGCTCGAGCTGTGACTTGATCTGCTCCAGCACGCCGGGCGTGCCGCGCGTCACGATGGTGATGCGCGACAGATGCGCCTCGTGCTCGGTCTCGGAAACCGTCAGGCTCTCGATGTTGTAGCCGCGGCCCGAAAACAGGCCGATGACGCGCGCCAGCACGCCCGGCTCGTTGTCAACCAGCACGGAGAGCGTGTGGCTCTCCGCGACCTGCGTCTCGGCGGCGATGAAGTAGGCGGAACCGGTGGGCTGTAGGTGTGCGTTCATGGTATCTACCTCTTCATCAAACGAGCTGGCGGCCCTTGGCGTCGATCGCGTTGGCAACCGCCTCGTCCGTGGCTTCGTCGGGCAACAGCATTTCATTATGCGCCTTGCCCGACGGGATCATCGGGAAGCAGTTTGCGAGGTTCGCCACGCGGCAATCGAAGATGACCGGACGCTTCACGTCGATCATTTCCTGGATAGCGGCATCCAGATCGCCGGGCTTGTCGCAGGCAATGCCCACGCCGCCATAGGCTTCCGCCAGCTTGACGAAATCGGGCATCGCCTCCGTATAGGAGTTCGACAGGCGGTTGCCGTGCAGCAGCTGCTGCCACTGGCGCACCATGCCCATATACTGGTTGTTCAGGATGAAGATCTTGACGGGAAGGTTATACTGGACCGCACAGCTCATTTCCTGAATGCACATCTGGATCGAGGCGTCGCCGGCGATATCGATGACGAGGCTGTCGCGATGCGCGACCTGCACGCCGATCGCCGCCGGGAAACCATAGCCCATCGTGCCGAGGCCGCCCGAAGTCATCCAGCGGTTGGGCTGCTCGAAGCCGTAGAACTGCGCCGCCCACATCTGGTGCTGGCCGACTTCCGTCGTGATGTAGGTGTCGCGATCCTTGGTCAGCTCGTAGAGACGCTGGATGGCATATTGCGGCATGATCACGTCGTCGCTCGCCTTGTAGGCAAACGAGTTGCGGGCACGCCACTTGGCAATCGACGTCCACCAGTCCGCCTGGATGGCCTTGTCATACGTCTTCGAACCGGCGCGCCATTGGCGAACCATGTCCTCCAGAACGGCGCCGACATCGCCCAGGATCGGTACGTCGACACGAACGTTCTTGTTGATCGAAGACGGGTCGATGTCGATATGGATCTTCTTCGAGTTCGGCGAGAACGCGTTGAGACGGCCGGTGATACGGTCGTCGAAACGCGCGCCGATGCAGACCATGACATCGCAATCATGCATCGCCATGTTCGCCTCGTAGGAGCCGTGCATGCCAAGCATGCCCAGCCAGTTCTTGCCCGATGCCGGATAGGCGCCCAGGCCCATCAGCGTCGACGTGATCGGGAAGCCGGTGATCTCGACCAGTTCGCGCAGCAGGCGCGAGGCTTCCGGACCGGAATTCACGACACCACCGCCGGAATAGATGACGGGGCGACGGGCACCCTTCATCAGGCTGATCGCGGCTTCGATGGCGCGCGCGTCGCCGGAGGTCTTCGGCTGATAGCTTTTCTGGATGGGCGCTGCCGATGGCGGCGTGTAGGTGCCGGTCGCAAACTGCACGTCCTTCGGGATATCGACGACGACGGGGCCCGGACGACCGGACTGCGCGATGCGGAAGGCCTCATGGATGATGCGGGCGAGATCGTTGACGTCCTTGACCAGCCAGTTGTGCTTGGTGCAGGGGCGCGTGATGCCGACCGTGTCGCATTCCTGGAAGGCGTCGGATCCGATGAGCGTGGTCGGAACCTGGCCGGTGAGGCAGACGAGCGGGATCGAATCCATCAGCGCGTCCTGCAACGGCGTGACGGCATTGGTCGCGCCGGGACCGGAGGTGACGAGCATGACGCCGACCTTGCCGGTGGAGCGGGCATAACCTTCGGCCATGTGGCCGGCGCCCTGCTCGTGACGCACGAGAATGTGCTCGATGTCGTCCTGCTGGAAGATCTCGTCATAGATCGGCAGGACGGCACCGCCCGGATAGCCGAAGATATGTTCGACGCCGTTGTCTTTCAGGGCCTGCAAGACAATTTCGGCGCCCGTCATCTGGTTTTCTGTTCCGCTCATCGGATGTTTCCGTCCGTTTCTTTCGTATTGTCGGGGTGCTTATAGAATTTTCGGGCATAAAAAAAGGCCCCCTGGAGGAGCCTGCTTACCGCGCATGGGTGCTTTCGCCGGATGGTTACACCATCCTGCCCATGCGCCTTCCCACCACAAGAATGATCGTCGTGAAGTTTTTCATGGTGCGGAGTGTTAACGGCAAATCGAATGCGCGTCAACGCCTTTTGCTCCATCCCGATGGCACGATCAGGGGCAGCCGCGCCGCCGGAGCCGCTGAAACCTGCCACAACCGGAAACGGGTTATTAAGCCGGATTCCCTAAAGTGAAGGATCGGAGGCAAGGAGCGCCGGATTTGCTGAACAACGATTTTCAGACGTCGATCACCGCAGGCGAACAGGAACGCCGCGATGAGATGGCCGCCGGAAACCGGATGCTGGGCCGTGTCGTCGCCTGCAGCGGGTCGCGTGCCACCATCTGCGCCACGGCGGAAGGCGGGGAAACCGCCCTCACCGAGCTCTGGGCCGTCGGCCGCCTCGTCTCGATTTCCGTCGGCCGCAACCGCATCGTCGCCCTCGTCTATTCGATGGCCACCGACCAGCAGAACTGGACCGAAAACCGCGACACGACGTTCCATGTCGAAGTGGAGTTGATGGGCGAGGTGCGCGTGGGCGCCGATGGCCGCGAGGAGTTTTCGGCCGGCATCAGCGACTATCCCTATCTCGGCGCCATCGCGCACAGGATCCGCGCCGCGGATCTGGCAAAGGTCTACGATACCGGCAAGGACGATGTCTGCACCATTGGCAAGCTGACGCAGGATGACCAGATCGACGCGACCATCCACGTGCCCTCCATGCTGGAGAAACACTTCGCCATCGTGGGAACGACGGGCGTCGGCAAGTCCACCGCCGTTACCCTCCTGCTTCACAAGGCGATCCAGGCCGATCCGCAGCTGCGCGTGCTCATTCTCGACCCGCACAACGAATTCGCCTCCGCCTTCGGCGACCTTGCCATGGTCATCGATACGGACACGCTCGACCTGCCGTTCTGGCTTTTCCGGCTGGAGGAGTTCGCCGAGGTGATCTTCCGCGGCCGCCCGCCCGTGCCGGAGGAAATGGACATCCTGCGCGACCTGATCCCGGAGGCCAAGCGCGCCTTCCGCGGTTCGCCCGAAAGCGGCCTGATGCGCCGCACCAGCGAAAAAAGCTCGATCACCGCCGATACGCCGGTGCCTTTCCGTGTGGCCGACCTTCTGGCGCTGGTCGACGAACGGATCGGCCGCCTCGAGGGACGGGCGGAAAAGCCGCACCTGCGCTCGCTCAAGAGCAAGATCATGTCGGCGATCAACGATCCGCGCTACCACTTCATGTTCTCCTCGAACACGATCACCGACACGATCCTCGACACCATCGCCCGCATCTTTCGCATTCCCGGCGACGGCCAGCCGGTGACGACCTTCCAACTCGCCGGCATCCCTTCGGAAGTGGTGAACTCGGTGGCATCGGTTCTTTGCCGCATGGCCTTCGAGATCGGCCTGTGGAGCCACGGCGGCGTGCACATGCTCGTCGTGTGCGAGGAAGCGCACCGTTACGTGCCGGCCGATCCCAATCTCGGCTTCACGCCGACGCGCCAGGCCATTGCCCGCATCGCGAAGGAAGGCCGCAAATACGGCGTCTCGCTCGGCATCATCACGCAGCGCCCGGGCGAACTCGATCCGACGATCCTGTCGCAATGCTCGACGATCTTCGCCATGCGGCTTGCCAACGACCGCGACCAGGACATCATCCGCTCGGCGATCCCCAATTCGTCCTCCTCCACGACGAGCTTCATCTCCTCGATCGGCAATGGCGAGGCGATCGCCTTCGGCGAGGCGGTGGCGGTGCCGATGCGCATGCGCTTCGCCCGTGTCGATACGAACCGACTGCCCAAGGCCAACGGCACAGGCAACATACATACGGAAGAAACGCCACAAAGCGTCGATCTTCGCTCCATCGTGGCGCGTATGCGGTCGGTCGCAGGTCCTGACATTTCCGGCTTCCAGTCTTCCTATCTTGCGGCGCGCGATACGAGCGCTGTCGCAACAAGCGGATACGAGGACGCGCCCTACGAGGACGAGGAAGACTATATCGATACGCTGCAAGCCGCGGCACAGAAGGCGCCGCAACCGACAGCCCACGAACCCTATCGACCCGACATGCTGCCCGGCGCCGCGAGCGCATACCAGCCCCCGGCAAACGAGCGCTTCGATTCCATTCGCCGCGAGCTCGCGGCAGAACCGCGCCGCCCGGAAGCCGATCCCTACCGCCAGCCGCCGCGCCCCGCCTTCGGCGAGCAGCAGGAACCGCGCCGCGAAGGCTCCATCCGCGAGCAGCTTTTGAAAAAGCCGCTGAGCAGCCTGATCAGGCGCTAGGGTCGATGCGCTGCCAGCTCTCATCGAGCTGGTTGCGGAACCACGTCATCTGGCGCTTGGCATATTGCCGTGTCGCGGCCGCACCGCGCTCGATGACCTCGGCCTCGCTCATCTCGCCCGCCAGCATGGCCGCGATCTGCGGCACGCCGATCGCCTTCATGACCGGCATGGCGGGTGAAAGATCGAGCGCCATCAACGCCTTCACCTCCTCCACCGCACCGGTCTTCAGCATCTCGCCGAAGCGCCGGTTGATGCGGGCGGCAAGGACGGCCCGGTCCGGCAGGACGACGATCTTTCGCGCGCGCGCCGGATCAATCACCGCCGGCCCCGACCCCGCCTGGAATGTGGAGATGGAGCGCCCCGTCGCGTCCAGCACCTCCAGCGCACGGAGGATGCGCTGGCCGTCACCGGGCATCAGGCGCGCGGCCGTTTCGGGATCACGCTCGCCGAGTACCCGGTGCAGCGCTTCGGGTCCTTCCGCGGCAAGCCGCGCGCGCAGCCGCTCCCGCACATCGTCAGGAATTTCAGGCATATCCGAGAGACCGCCGGTCAGCGCGCGAAAATAAAGCCCCGTACCGCCGACGAAGACCGGCAGCGTCTGCCGTTCGCGCAGTTCGGCGACAAGAGCGGTCGCCTCGCGCAGCCATTCGCCCGTCGAATAGGCGGCCGCGGCCGGCACGTGACCGTAAAGCCGATGCTCGACGCCCTCCAGATCCTGCGGCTGCGGCCGTGCCGTGAGGATGCCCAGCGTGTCGTAGACCTGCATGCTGTCGGCGTTGACCACGACCCCGCCATGTTCGGCGGCAAGGCGCACCGCAAGCGCGGACTTGCCGCTCGCCGTCGGGCCCGTTATCAGGATCGCGTCCTGCATTCGATCAAGGTTTCTCATCATGGCTTTCGTTGCCACGCTTGTCGCCAATCCGTCAAATCCTGTTCTGACGCCATCGCTTGCCGAGAAGG
This sequence comes from Shinella sp. AETb1-6, assembly GCF_009826875.1. Lineage (NCBI taxonomy): Bacteria > Pseudomonadati > Pseudomonadota > Alphaproteobacteria > Hyphomicrobiales > Rhizobiaceae > Shinella > Shinella sp. AETb1-6. The sequence goes on from NZ_WUMM01000001.1 coordinate 232,001, forward strand.
CCGCGGATGCCGTCAAGGCTTCCGGTCTCTACTGGCTTGCGGACGGCATCGCCTGCGATATCGCCCTGCGCGACGGCAGCGACATCGAGGCCGCGAGCGCGGCGCTGCGAACGATCATCGGCGATGCGCCGGTGGACCTCGCCGTGCAGGCGGCGGAAACGCGGCGCAAGAAGCTGCTGATCGCCGACATGGATTCCACCATGATCGGCCAGGAATGCATCGACGAGCTGGCCGCCGAGGTTGGCCTGAAAGACAAGGTCGCCACCATCACCGCCCGCGCCATGAACGGCGAGATCGCCTTCGAGCCCGCGCTTCGCGAGCGCGTCGCCCTGCTTAAGGGCCTGCCGGTGTCCGTCATCGACGAGGTGATCGAAAAGCGCATCACGCTGACGCCGGGCGGACGCGAGCTGATCGCCACCATGAAGGCGAAGGGCTACTACACCGCCCTCGTCTCCGGCGGTTTCACCGTCTTCACCAGCCGCATCGCCGCCACGCTCGGCTTCCACGAGAACCGCGCCAACATTCTTCTCGACGCGGATGGCAGGCTGACCGGCGAGGTCGCCGAACCCATCCTCGGAAAACAGGCCAAGGTCGACGCCCTCAATGAGATCGCCGCCCGCCTCGGCATTTCTCCCGAAGAGGCGATGGCCGTCGGCGATGGCGCAAACGATCTCGGCATGCTGCACCTCTCGGGCGCGGGCGTCGCGCTGCACGCCAAGCCCGCGGTGGCGGCCGAAGCGAAGATCCGCATCGACCACGGCGACCTCACCGCACTGCTCTACCTGCAGGGCTACCGCAAGAGCGACTTTGTCACGGCGTAGAAAAGCCGCTGAAGCAATGCTCCAGCGGCCTGAATCAATCTCTGCATTGACGTCGCCAAGTCCCTGACGGGACTCGCCTTTCAGTCGATGCGCACCGTGATGTAGCGCAGCGCGCCGGTGCGGTCGGCGATCATCAGCAGCGCGTTGCGGCGGTCTTCCGACTTGAGCTTGGCGACGCGGGCCTTGACCTCCTCGGCCGTCGCCACGGCCTCCTGGCCGATCTCGACGATCACGTCGCCCGGCACGATGCCACGCTCGGCGGCCGCCGTGTCGGGGGCCACCTCGGTGATGACAACGCCCTTGACGCTTTCCACGATGTTGAAGGTCTTGCGGGCGGCTTCGTCGAGATCGCCGATGCCCATGCCCAGCACCAGCTCGGCCTTCTGCGGCTCGGCCAGCTCTTCGCCGCCGGTCGTCGTATCCTCTTCGGTCGTGCCTTCGTCCGGCGTTGCCGCATCGTCCTCGGCATCCACCTGCTTTTCGCCGTCTTCGAGACGGCCGAGCGTGACCTTCACGGTCATTTCCTTGCCGTTGCGCAGGAGCAGCACGTCCACGGCCTTGCCGACGGGGCTTTCGGCGACGACGCGCGGCAGATCGCGCATTTCATGCACGTCCTTCCCGTCGAAACGGATGACGACGTCGCCGGTCTGGATCACGCCGTTGTCGACCGGCCCGCCCTTGATGATGCCGGCAACGAGCGCGCCCTTCGCCTCGCTCATGCCCAGGCTTTCGGCTATATCGTCCGTAACGGGCTGGATGCGCACGCCGAGCCAGCCGCGGCGGGTCTCGCCGAACTCGCGAAGCTGCGAGAAGATGTTCTGCGCCAGCTCCGTCGGGACCGAGAAGCCGATACCGATCGAACCGCCCGACGGCGAGATGATCGCCGTGTTGATGCCGATGACCTCGCCCTTCATGTTGAACAGCGGGCCGCCCGAATTGCCGCGGTTGATGGCCGCGTCCGTCTGGATGAAGTTGTCATAGGGGCCGGCATTGATGTTGCGGCCGCGCGCGGAAATGATGCCGACCGTCACGGAGCCGCCGAGCCCGAAGGGGTTGCCGATGGCCATGACCCAGTCGCCGATGCGCATGACGCGGGAATCGCCGAACGGAACGGCCTTCAAGGGAGCCTTCGGCTCGACCTTCAGCAGCGCGAGGTCGGTCTTGGGGTCGGTTCCGACGAGCTTGGCCTTCAGCTTGGAGCCGTTGGCGAAATTCACCTCGATATCGTCGGCGCCTTCGATGACGTGATTGTTCGTGGCGATATAACCGGCGGGATCGATCACGAAACCGGACCCGAGCGAGTTGACCGTCTGTCCCTGGTTGGAGCCCTCGCCGCCATCGCCCTTGAAGAACTCATCGAAGAAGTCCTGGAAGGGCGAGCCTTCCGGCACCTGCGGCATCGGCGCCTTGTCTTCGTTCTTCACGTTCTGCGAGGTCGAAATGTTGACCACCGCGTCCAGCAGGCCTTCGGCAAGGTCGGCCACCGATTCCGGTCCGGCCTGGCGCGCCTGGGCCATTGCCGGCGCTGCGAGCGGGCCGGCGGCCAGCGAAAAGCTCATCGCAAGCGTGAGCGCCGCATTGGCAACGCTGGACTTCATCTTCAAGGCCATGTTCGGCATCCTCTCGGGTCTGGTCGGCTCTGGCGAGTGTTCGCCGCGGATACGGCAAAAATCAGTCTGCCACGATGATTTGTCTGAACTTTTGCCTGTCTTCGCCGCCGCTCGCAAGGGCGGCTTTCAGGCGCTGCGGAGGAACCACACCATCAAAACGCCAAGCGCCACGGCAAACAGCCCCGAAAGCCTGAGCTGGTTTTCCGGGATTTGCGGCAGCAGTTCCGCCATGCGCTTCAAAACCGAAGGGGCCAGTGCGTACACCAGCCCCTCGATGATCAGGAAGAACGCGATCCCCGTCAGGAAATCGGACATGGCGTTCTCAGTTTGCGGTCGACGGCGTCGTGGCCGTGCCGTTCGTCGTGCCCGCACCGGTGCCCGTGGCCGCCGGCCGTGTGCCAGCCGCGTCCTCGAAATAGCGGAAGAATTCCGACTGCGGCGACAGCACGAGCGTCGTATCCGACGAGCTCATCGAATCCCGGTAGGCGCTCATCGACCGGTAGAAGTCGAAGAAGGCCGGATCCTGGGAGAAGGCCTCGCCGAAGACGCGGTTGCGTTCGCCGTCGCCTTCACCGCGCAGGATTTCCGAGTCGCGCTGGGCGGCCGCGATGAACTCGACGACCTGACGATCGGCGATGGCGCGGCGACGCTGGCCGGCTTCGTTACCGCGGGCGCGGATCAGTTCGGCTTCCGCCAGACGCTCGGCCTTCATGCGCTCGTAGGTCTGCTGGGAGACTTCCTGCGTGAGATCCGTGCGGCGGATGCGGACGTCCTCGATGGTGAGGCCGAGGTTGGAGGCGTCGGCGGTCAGTTCGCCACGAACTTCGCGCATCATCGACGCGCGCTCTTCGGAAAGAGCCGATTCGAAGCCGCGCAGACCGTAGACGCGGCGCAGAGCCGAATCGAGACGGGTGCTGAGGCGGGCCTCGGCCGATTCCCGGTCACCCGAGACGGCTTCGCGGAAGCGACGGGCATCCGTGATCTTGTAGACCACGAAGGCATCGACCTCGTAGAACTTGCCGCCCGAGACCTGGACACGGATATCGTCGAGATCGAAGCGCAGGGCCTGATCCTGGATATACTGGACGCTGTCGGCATCCATGAAGCCGAAGGGCAGCTTGAAGTACAGGCCCGGCTCGGTCTTCACGTCCTGGATCTGGCCGAAGCGGATGACGATGGCCTGCTGGCGCTCGTTGACGACGAACACCGACGAATAGGCGATGAAGAGAAGAACGCCGAGGGCGATCAAAACGGCTGGCAAACGGTTACCCATTACTGCGAACCTCCTGCCTGCTGACCGGTCGTGCGACCGAGTTCGTTAAGGGGAAGGAAGGGAACGACGCCCTGTCCGCCCTGCTTTTCATCGATGATGACCTTCTTGGAGTTCTTCATCACGCCTTCCATGGTTTCAAGGAAGAGACGCTTGCGCGTCACGTCGGGCGCGATCTTGTACTGGTCGTAGATGGAGATGAAGCGAGCCGCCTCACCTTCGGCTTCCTTGACGACGCGATCCTTGTAGGCGGCTGCCTCTTCGCGGATCTGCGCGGCCTGACCGCGTGCGGCACCGAGCTTCTGGTTGGCGTACTGGTTGGCTTCTTCCAGGAAACGGTCTTCGTCCTGTTCGGCGCGCTGCACTTCGTCGAAGGCATCGGCCACTTCGCGCGGCGGAGCCGCATCCTCGATGGCGACCGTGTTGATCGAGATGCCGGCTCCATAGGCATCCATGGTCGCCTGGATCGTCGTCTTCACGCCTTCGGCGATGGCCTGACGGTTATCGCGGAAGATGTCCTGCGCCGGACGGCGGCCGACGACTTCGCGCATGGCGCTTTCGGCGACCTGCTGCAGCGTTTCGGCCGGATTTTCAAGATTGAAGAGGTAGGACTGCGGATCCGTGACCGTGTAGAGCACCGAGAACTGCACATTGACGATGTTCTGGTCGCCGGTGAGCATCAGGCCCGAAGCGTCGGAGTTCGACGCGGCCGAACGGCGGCCGATATTGCGTTGCTGTTCGGTGATCTTGACCAGCTCGACCGTCTCGAAGGGCCAGAGATGGAAGTGCAGGCCCGGCATGGAAATTTCCTGCTTGGGCTTGCCGAAGCGCAGTTCGACGCCGCGCTCGTCCGGCTGGACGGTATAGATGGAGTTCATCAGCCAGAAGACGCCGACGAGAAGCAGTGCGATGACGACGACACCGCCGTTGAAACCGCCGGGCATGACGGTCTTCAGCTTGTCCTGGCCGCGCCGGATGATGTCCTCGATATCGGGCGGACCACCGTTACCACTGCCGCCACCGCCGCGAGGACGGTTCGGTCCCTGCCCCCATGGCCCCTGATTGTTTCCACCACCGCCGCCGCCGCCCCAAGGGCCGCCGCCGCCATTCTGATTGCTCCAGGGCATCAATACCTCTTTCTATAAATCCCCATAGGCGCATGTCGCGGATTGTTTCGCCGCGCAACGCGATGTGAACCCGTTATAGGTATCCCACCGGCACCTTTCAACAAATCCCGCCCGGCTTGGGTGTCCTTGCGGCAAAATAGTTCGTGATCGATGGGTTTTACCGCTTAAACGGCCGATTTCCGGCGCCAGGTGACGAAGCGCATGGCGTGACTGTCCTTCTCACCGCGGGGAATCTCCTCCTCCACGACCTTTTCGAAGGAAGCCGGGTCGATATCCGGGAAGCGCGTGTCGCCTTCCACATCCGCTTCGACATGGGTGACATGCAGGATGTCCGCACGGTCGAAGACCTGCGCATAGATCTGCCCGCCGCCGATGACGCAGATCTCGTCCACGCCGAGCGTTTCCGCTTCCTGCCGCGCAGCGGCCAGCGCGTCGTCGAGCGAGGCGACCACCTGCGCGCCCGGCGCGGAAAAGGCCGGATCGCGGGTAATGACGATATTGGGGCGCCCCGGCAGCGGCCGGCCGATGGAATCCCACGTCCGGCGGCCCATGACGACAGGCTTTCCGAGGGTCAGCTGCTTGAAGCGCTTGAGGTCGGACGGCAGCCGCCACGGCAAGTCGCCGTCGCGGCCAATGACACCGTTGCTGGCGACGGCGACCACGAGCACGATCCGGGGTTCATTCATGCAAGACAGACTTTCAAAGAAATCAGACGGCGATGGGCGCCTTGATGGTTGAATCAGCTTCGTAGCCGACCAGCTCGAAGTCCTCGAATTTGAAGGAGAAAAGGTCCTTCACTTCGGGATTGATCTTCATGAAGGGCAAGGGCTTCGGGCGGCGCGTCATCTGGGTGCGCACCTGCTCGAAATGGTTCGAATAGATATGCGCGTCACCCAGCGTGTGCACGAAATCCCCCGGCCGCAGCCCCGTCACCTGCGCGACCATCATGGTCAGCAGCGCGTAGGACGCGATGTTGAAGGGCACGCCGAGGAAGATATCCGCCGAACGCTGGTAGAGCTGGCAGGACAGCCTGCCGTCCGCCACGTAGAACTGGAACAGGCAGTGGCAGGGCGGAAGCGCCATCTCGTCGACCAGCGCCGGGTTCCAGGCGGAGACGATGTGGCGGCGCGAATTGGGATTACGCCGGATGCTCTCGACGACGACGGCGATCTGGTCGAGATGACGGCCGTCATAGGTCGGCCATGAGCGCCACTGATAGCCGTAGACCGGCCCGAGCTCGCCCTTTTCGTCCGCCCACTCGTCCCAGATCGTGACGCCGTTCTCGTGCAGGTAGGCGATATTGGTGTCGCCCTTCAGGAACCACAGGAGTTCATGAATGATCGACCGCAGATGCAGCTTCTTGGTGGTCAGCACCGGGAAGCCTTCCTCGAGATCGAACCGCATCTGGTAGCCGAAAACGCCGCGCGTGCCGGTGCCGGTCCGGTCACCCCGGTCGCTGCCGTTTTCCATGACATGCGCGAGAAGGTCGAGATATTGCTGCATGATCGCCGCCGTTTCCTGATTCAGCGCGCTATATTAAGGCCAGACGCCGCAACGGCCAAACGGCAAATAGGATTTTCCCGGCTTTTGGCTTAAGGCGCCTTATCCTATTCGCGGTTGCAGAAGGCCGGTTCGGAAGCCTTTTGCAATTTCTGAACGAATTTCAGCGCGGGCCGAAGCCCTGCTGCGCTGGCGACGCGGCGACGGAACCCACGTTCCGCCCGCCGAATTCATCCCCGCCGCAGAACAAGCGGGCCTGATGCCGGCCATCGGCGACTGGGTCCTGGCACAGGCCTGCGAGACGCTCGCGGCATGGCGTCACGACCCGGCGACGAGCGGGCTGAAACTCGCGATCAATGTCAGCGCCGACCACTTCATGAAGCCGGATTTCGTCGACATGGTCCTAGATTGCCTGCGCACGCTGGAGCTCGACCCGGCCCTTCTCAAGCTCGAACTTACCGAAAGCATGATGGCCGGCGATATCGACGCGATCAGTGAAAAGATGCGCGCCTTGCGGGATGCCGGTCTCTTCATATCGCTCGACGATTTCGGCACGGGCTATTCCTCCCTCAGCCACCTGCGCCGGCTGCCCGTGCAGGAAATCAAGATCGACCGCTCCTTCGTGCAGGATATCGTGGAGAGCCGGCGAAACCGCGTGCTGCTCAAAAGCATATTCGACATGGCGCATGTGCTGGAATTTGCCGTGGTCGCCGAAGGGGTCGAAACGCTGGAGCAACTGGGTCTGCTCCGGTCCTTCGGCTGCACCGCCTTCCAGGGCTATTACTTCGGGCGCCCCGTGCCACGCAGCGAATTCCAGTCGCAATGGGCGGACCAGCCCGTCCCGCCGGCTGCGCGGCTCGCCTGAACGCCCTCCCGGTGTCAAATCCCTGCCGGCCCCCCTTTCCTTGGCCGGACAGAATGCCTATATGTGGATTGCTGCTTCGGCAGCTATGGCAATAAACGAGCGGTGCAATAAACCCATTGGACCCGGGGGCGGTACCCGGCGCCTCCACCAAAAACCGGTCAAAGCACGACCGACCGGCTTTTGATGGGGGCGAAATAGGATCGACAAGGGCGTAAAGATCGACTTTTTGCTCGGCATTGTACCACCGTTATCGGGCTAAACTTGTAGTTGCAAACGACAACTATGCGGAAGCTCGTCTCGCTGCCTAATGGCGGTGTGACACTTCACTCAAAGTCCTGACGGGTCGCACCGGCAGGCGGGGTCCGAAGGCACCTGGCAACAGAAGCCTTCACCTTCTCCAATCTCTTGAAATGGTCTATAGCTGTCCCAGATGACTCGCGTCGGAAGGCACGAGATGAAGTGCAATGCCTGAAGACAAAGGCATCAGAAAGAAAGACAGGAACGGATGGCGCAAGACCACATTCGCTACGACATTCTCGCCCAGGACGCTCTGCGCGGCGTCATTCGCAAGGTTTTGTCCGAAGTCGCGGTCACCGGCCACCTGCCGGGCGAGCACCATTTTTTCATCACCTTCCTGACCAATGCGCCCGGCGTGCGCATCTCGCAGCATCTCAAGGCGAAATATGCCGAGCAGATGACCATCGTCGTGCAGCACCAGTTCTGGGACCTGAAGGTCACCGAGAGCCTGTTCGAGATCGGCCTGTCCTTCTCCGACACGCCTGAAAAGCTCGTCATTCCCTTCAACGCCATCCGCGGCTTCTATGACCCCTCGGTCAGCTTCGAGCTGGAGTTCGACGTTCCCGCCGCAGAGGAAGAAGGCGAGGACGATCACTCCGCCGAAATCACCGCCTACCCGGTTGCGGAAAAGACCGAGGAGCCCGTCGAGGAACCCACGCCCCCCACCGGCGGTGGCGGCGACAAGGGCGGCTCCGTGGTCTCGCTCGATTCCTTCCGCAAGAAGAACTGAGCAGCGGCATGAGCGGCGACGTCGTCAACCTTCGCCAGTTCCGCAAGCAGAAGGCCCGCTCCGAAAAGGAGCGGCAGGCCGAGCAGAACCGGTTGACCTTCGGCCGTACCAAGGCCGAGAAGACGCTGACGGATGCCCTCAACGACAAGGCGAGGCGCACGCTCGACCAAGGCCGCATCGAGCGGCCCGACGAGACGAAAGAGTGATCTTTCAACGGCTTGCCGCCGGAACCGGAATCGATCTGCCAATCTCCCCCAGCCAGACACCACGATCGGTATGATCCGCAAATATTCCACCACGCTGCACGGCCACCGCACGAGCTTCTCGCTCGAGCCGCTTTTCCACGACGAGCTTAAGGCTATCGCCGACGAACGGGAAATGCCCGTCGCCGCGCTGATCCGCGAGATCGACGACGCGCGTGCGGTCGATGACAACCTCTCCTCGGCGCTACGCCTTCATGTGCTGGAATGGCTGAAGACGAAAGTGCGGGACGCCGCGATCAGTTGACACCCGGCAGGCTTTCGAAGTTCAGGTTTCTCCCGCCATCGACCGGCGGCAACTCGCCGCCGCGCTCCACCGCCTCCCCACCCGTGGCCGGCAATCGGCGGCGGCGCGCCTCTTCTTCCGCCTTGCGCGCCTCCTGCGCGGCGCGCTGCTCGGTAAGCCTGCGCGCTTCTTCCTGTGCGGCCAGGATACGGCGAGCGTTCTCTTCCTCGTTGCGCCGCACGCGTTCGGCTTCCTCGGCCGCCGCCCGGGTGGACCGTTCCTGCTCCGCACGCTCCTGGGCTTCGACGCGGCGGCGCTGCTCTTCCTCCATCTGCAGGCGCTCGGCCTCGGCACGGGCCGCGCGTTCATCGGCACGTGCGCGATAAAGGGCCGCTTCGCGCCGCAACCTCTGTTTCTCCAGCACATTGGCCTGGAGCGTCTCGACGCGCCGGCGCTCCGTCTCGAAACGCCGCAGGGAGAGATAGTTGGCCAGAGGCTGGACATCCAACGTGACGCCGGGCGCCTCGATGAGACCGCGATAATCGAGCGACACTTCGGGCGCAGCACCCGCCAGCGCATCCTCACCCGCCTTGAAGGTGACGGCGAGCCGGCCGGTCATCGCATCGCCGGCAAGATCGAGATCGGCATCGGCAGAGAGCGCCGCACCGCTGTTTTCGGCTGCGACGCTCTGCGCGCGCAACCTGCCGCTGGCAAGCGCGAGCGGAACACGCACGGCACCAAGGGATGCCTCGCCCTTCAGGATGGCGTCGGCGGCAAAGCCCGCCACCCGCTCCGGCGTGATGTCGCCCTCGATCGCGTTGGCCGCCGCCAGCAGGGCGGGAAAGGCCGACGTGTCCAGGCCGTGCAGCACGAGGTCGGAGATGTTCGCCTCGCCCGAGCCGCTGGCGCCCTCCACCATGCGGCGCACGCTCTTGCCCGAGGCATCGACGGCCAGCGTCACATCCGCCTTGCCGCTCGCGACCGCGCCACCCGGTCGGGCCCAGACCGCCTTGGAGACATCCACCCCGGCAAGGTCCATGCGCGCCTCGAACAGGCCGTTCTCCTCGGCATTCGAGACCTTCACGCGGCCGGAAAGCCTGCCGCCCAGCCACGCGCCGGCCATATCCGTCAGCTCGAATTCGCTGCCCTTCCAGGCGAGGTTCGCCTTGAAACCGTCCACCGCGCCATAGAGGCCCGGCCAGAAGGCGCCGGCCTCCAGCGCCACCGAAACGTCGGCATTATCCAAGAGGGGCTGCGTCAGCGGCGCGCTGTTCAGCCCGCCCTCCGCCACATCCGTCACCGGCCCGCCGACCGCCTCGGCGAGGAACGCGAAATCCACCGTGTCGATGCGCAGCGAGCCCGTGCCCTTCAGCGCGGTCGCCGCACGGTCGAAGGTCAGCGCGCCGGAAAAGCCATTGCGATCCGCCTTGCCGGCGATGTCGGTGATCGCGACGCTCTCGGCGCCGGTGTCCAGCTTGGCCTGCAAGGTGAGCGGCAGCCCGGTGCCCGCCTGCGGCGCCGCGATGCCGTTCATCATCAGATAGGGCTCGATGTCGTCGCTGGCGACCGAAAGCGTGAGCGCGCCGTTCAGAAAATCATCCGCCGAAAGCGCTGCCGTGCCCGCGGCGGAAACCGTCGTGCCGCCGGCCTTGAACGCTGCGGAAACCGTAGCCGGCCCATCGGCGGGCTGTTTGGCCTCGATCGTGATGGTGCCATCAGGATCGGCATCGAACGGAAGGGGGGCGAGACCCGCCTGGCCAGCCAGAACCACGGTGCGCGGATTGAACAGGCTGCCGTTCAGCTCGAAATCGCGCGCCGCCAGCAGGTCCGCGAGGCTTGCCGCCGAAAGCCTGATATCCACCCGCCCGTCATTGACCGGTCCCGACAGGGTCACGGTCGCAGGGCTCTCGTCTCCGCCGGAGGTGGCGATGCGCATGGCGAGATCGGCGTTGTCGTAATAGCCCGCATTCTCGGCAAAGCGCGACAACAGCGGATGCGCCGGCAGATGACGCGCCAGCAGGGCCGCGAGCGGCTCCATCGCCTCCACTTTCACGGTCACGTCCAGCCCGGCATCCGGTGCGTCCAGCGATCCGCCCAGCGTGCCTTTCGCCGAAATCGCCGCGCCCGCCAGCGAGGCCACGTTGAAACGGTCGAGCGTCAGCGCACCATTCCTGGAAGAGAGGACCGCGTTCACACCGGATGCGGTCTCGCCGAACGCAACCAGCCTGTCGGCCTTGAGGTCGAGCGCGATCGCGTTGCTCGCAATGCTGGAAAGCGAGGCATCGCCGGCCACGAGGCCGACAAGCGCCTGAAGCGATTCCAGCCGCACCTCGTTGCCCTGCAATTGCAGCGAAAGAGCCGGCACGGCATCCGCGCGCGATTCACGCTCCATCCGCCCCAGCAGGCTTGCACCGCCGATGGCGATCTCCAGGTTCTCGAAGCGCTGCAACTCGTCGGCAAGGTTCACCCGGGCGGAAAACCCGGCCGTCTTCAGCTTGCGGATCTCAGGGTCGACGGAGCCCGTAAGCCATGTCGCAAGCCCCGACGGCTGGTTGGAGGCGACCAGGAGGTCGCCGATGAAGCCGCGGTTGTCCTTGAGCCTCAGCCGCCCCTTCGCCTCCAGCGTCGTTCGGCCGGGCAAAAGCACGGTCGCCTGGTCGACGAGCCATCCGTCGCCATCGGGCTTCACGTCGAGCCGGATTTCGCGCACCGTCGTATCGCCGATCACCACGGCGGGCAGCAGGAGGCTCGCCCGCCCCGGCACCTGCGGAATGGGAATGTCGGCGGCGATCGAAAGCAGCGCCTGAAGCCGCTGGCGGGCGGAGACCTGCGGATTGCGCCCGGTCTTGCCCGACTCGCCGCTGTTGCCGATGCGGTTCACGTCGATCTGCTGGCCATTGGCGGTGAGCAGAAATTCCGGCGCGCGGCCGGTATCGAGCGTCGCTTCGCCGGTCACCACATAGGGATCGGCCTGCGCCCCGGCCTCGAGGCGGTATTCCGGCACGCGGATGCGCTCGTTGGAAAGCTCGAACTTGCCGCCGACGCGGATCGGATCGACAGGCTTCTCGCCCTTGGCGCGCGGCTTTTCCGACAGGGTGAAGCCGCCCGCATATTGCGGCCGGAAATCGACGAGTTTCAAGGCGCCATCCAGATCGGCGGTGAAGGACACCCGGTCGGGTACGATGCGGGTGCGCAGGGAGAGCGCGCCGTCCTCCACCTGCCCGCTCGAAAGCTGGAAGGCGCCGGCTTCGCCATCGAGCGCCCCGCGCCCGTCGATGCGCCACGGCCCGCCGAGCGATTTCGCGGAAATCTGCGCATCGAGACCCGTCACATGGCGGGTGCGGCCGGTCTGCTCGTCGACGAATTCGATTTCGCCGCCGGTGATCGAGACATTTTCCAGAATGACGGTGCGGGCCGGGATATCGGATTTCCGGCCGCGCGCCCAATCCAGCGTGCCGTCCTTGAAAAGCTTGATGCGCGCCTTCGGCTCCTCGATGCGCATGTCGAAAATCAACGCCTCGCCGGACAGGAACGGCGCGAGTTCGGCATCCATCGAGAAGCGCGCGACCTCGACCAGCGGCTGGCCGTCCTCCGGCGAGCCGACCCGCACGTCGTTGAGCGTTACGGAGGGAAACGGGATCAGCCGCGCATCGACGCTGCCGTGCACGGTGACGGGCCGCCCCATGATGCGGCTCGCCTCCCGCTCGAAATCCTGCCGAAAGCTTGTCCAGTCCACGAACAGGGGAGCGAGAAGCGCCACGAAGAGCGCCACGACCACCAAGCCGCCAACGATAAGCCCGATCCTAGAAAGCACGCCGCATGCCTCGAATGTCCTTCAGTCGTTCAGAGGATAACGTCTAAATCGACGGAAGTGACGAAAAAATCTTGCCGGGGTTCATTATGTCGTCGGGGTCGAGCGCCTGCTTGATCTGCTGCATCAGATGCACGGCGCCGCCGAGCTCGTCCGGCAGGAAGCGCTGTTTTCCCTGTCCGATCCCATGCTCGCCCGTGCAGGTGCCGTCCATGGCGAGCGCGCGCGCGGCAAGCCGTCCGACGAAAGCCTCGACCTGTTCGATCTGCACGGGATCCTTGTCATCGAAGACGACGCAGACATGGAAGTTGCCGTCGCCGGCATGGCCGACGATCGGCGCGAGCAGCCCGTTCTTCTCGATGTCGAGCTCCGTTTCGGCCACGCAATCGGCCAGGCGCGAGATCGGCACGCAGACATCGGTGGCAATCGCCTCATAACCGGGACGCAGCGCCTTCGACGCCCAATAGACATTGTGCCGCGCCTTCCAGAGCTTCGCCCGCTCGTCGGCATCGGCGCTCCACTGGAATTCGCCACCGCCGCATTCGGCGACGATGGCGCCGAATTCCTCCGACTGAAGTCGCACGCTTTCCTCGTTGCCGTGGAACTCCACGAAAAGCGTCGGCTGCTCCGGCAGGGTCAGGCCGGAATAGGCGTTGCAGGCCTTGATCTGCAACGTGTTGAGCAGTTCGATGCGCGCGACGGGGATACCGAGCTGGATCGTCATGATCACCGCATTGCAGGCATCCTTCAGCGTCGGGAAGCCGCAGATGCCGCCGGCGATGACGGCGGGAATGCCCTGCAGGCGCAGCGTGACGGAGGTCAGCACGCCGAGGGTTCCTTCCGCGCCGACGAAAAGCCGGGTCAGGTCGTAACCGGCCGAAGACTTGCGCGCGCGCCGCGCGGTGCGGATCTCCTCGCCCGTCGCCATCACCGCGGTCACCGCCAGGACGTTGTCCTTCATCGTGCCGTAGCGCACCGCATTGGTGCCGGAGGCCCGCGTCGAGGCCATGCCGCCGATCGAGGCGTTGGCACCCGGATCGATCGGGAAGAACAGCCCGGTATCGCGCAGGTAGAGGTTCAGCTCCTCACGCGTGATACCCGGCTCGACCGTGCAGTCGAGGTCTTCGGCATTGACCGAAAGCACACGCTTCATGTTGCTGAAATCGATGGAGATACCGCCCTCGGGCGCGTTCACCTGCCCTTCCAGCGAGGAGCCGGTGCCGAAGGGGATGACCGGCACCTTCAGCGCTGCGCAGATCGCCACGACCGCCTTCACATCCTCGGCATTCTCCACGAAGACGACGCCGTCGGGGAGCTGGGCCGGGATGTAGGTGGTGGTATGCGCATGCTGGGTGCGGATCGCCTCGCCGGTCTGGAAGCGCTGCCCGAACCGCGACGCCAGTTGCGGCAGCGCCGCGGCGATGCCCGTGTCGTTGCGTGTGCCACGCCTGATATCCGCCAATGCCATGCTGGGTCCTCACATCCGTGAGGCGTTACTGTGCAAATTGGCGCTGCCCTGTCCAGCGCCAATCGCGGCTCATCGGCAGCATTTCGGCGTGCCTATTCCGCCGCCTGCGGCAATGGCGGCTCCTCGCGGCGCTCGATCGTCGCGGCATGCTGCAACTCGGCGGCAAGGCGCCGCTCCTCGTCGGCATGCGGGCTGGTGAACCGCGCGATGACGAGATAGGCGACGGGCGTGAGATAAAGCGTCACGACGGTTGCAAGGCCAAGGCCGCCCACCAGGACCCAGCCGAGCGAGATACGCGCCTCCGCGCCCGCGCCGCTTGCCAGAATGAGCGGCACGGCGCCGACGACGGTGGCGATCATCGTCATCAGGACCGGGCGCAGGCGGATATTCGAGGCGTTTTCGATGGCGCTGCGGATATCCTGACCGCGGTCGCGCAGCTGGTTGGCGAACTCCACGATGAGAATGCCGTTCTTCGCCATGATGCCGACAAGCAGCACCAGCCCGATCTGACTGTAGATGTTGAGCGACGTCCCCGTCGCGACCATCGCGAAGACGGCGCAGGCCAGCCCGAGCGGCACCGTGACCATGATGATGATGGCGCTCACGAAACTTTCGAACTGCGCGGCCAGCACCAGGAAGATGATGACGAGCGCGAAGCCGAAGGTGATGATGAGGCCGTTGGAGTTTTCCTGAAGCGTCGCCGCTTCCGCCAGCGGCAGCACGCGCGAGCCCTCCGGAAGCAAGGGTTCGGCCATCTCGCGCACCAGCTGGAGCGCCTCGCCGAGCGCCAGGCCGTCCTTCAGGCCTGCCGAAAGCGACACGGCGCGCAGCTGCTGCTCGCGTGACAGCTGCGGCGCGACGGCCTTTTCCTCCAGCGTGGCGATGGACGACATCGGCACGATCTTTCCATCTCCGGTCTTCAGGAAGATGTTTTCCAGGTCCGTCGGATCGTTGATCGGCGTGGTGGTCGAGGAAAGCTTGACCGGATAGGACTGGCCCTCGACATAGACATCCACGACGCTGGTGCCTTCCAGCATGGCCTGCAGGGCCGCGGAAAGACCGGTGATATCGATGCCGAGATCGGCCGCACGCTCGCGGTCGACGGTCACGGAGAGCTGCGCCTGGTTGGCCTCGTAGTTGAGGCGCACATTCTGGAAGCGCCCGCTGTCTTCGATCTTGCGCACGAGCTCGGCCGCGGCATTGCCGAGCTTGGTATAGTCGTTGCCGACGAGCGCGACCTGAAGGCCATTGCCGGCGCCGCGGATGCCGAGGCTGTTCGGCTGCGTGACGAAGCTTCGCACGGACGGTACCTCGGCGACCGCCGTGTTGATGTCCTGGACGATCTGCTGCTGGCTGCGGTCGCGTTCGCTCCAGGGCGCCAGCGTCAGTACCATGAAGCCGCTGTTGGTCGAGCCGCCCTGCCCGGAAATCGAGAAGATGTTGACGATCTCGCCCTTGTCGTAGAGCGGGCGCAGCTTGCCCTCGATGCGCCGCATCTGGTCCTGCGCATATTCGAGCGACACGCCCTGCGGCGCGTTCACGCGCAGCATCACCATGGACCGGTCCTCTGTCGGCGTGAGTTCCGACTTGATGGTGAAGAACGAGGTCGCGCCCGCGGCCGTGAAAAGCAGTGCGACAACGAAGACGATGACGGGCGCGCCGAGACAGGCGCTGAGCGTCGAGCGGTAGAAGCGCGAAGCCGCGCCCCCGATGCGCGCGAGCAGGCCCGTATGCCCGTGCGTCATGTCCTTCGTCAGCATGCGCGATGCGAGCATGGGGCAGAGCGTGAGCGCCACGAAGGAGGAGAGCAGGATCGCGAAGGCGAGCACGAAGCCGAATTCGCGGAACAGCCGGCCCGCCTGTCCGGGCAGGAAGGACAGGGGCACGAAGACGGCGGCGAGCGTTGCCGTCGTCGCGATGACCGCGAAGAACACTTCGAGCGTGCCGATAATGGCGGCCGCGCGCGGCTTGAGGCCCTCGGCGCGGCGGCGCACGATGTTCTCCAGCACCACGATGGCGTCATCCACCACCAGCCCCGTCGCCAGCACGATGGCGAGCAGCGTCAGGATGTTGACGGAGAACCCGGCCATGTAGATCGCCGCGATGGTGCCGATCAGCGCGATCGGCATGCTGATCGTCGGGATCAGCGTCGCGCGCCAGTCGAGCAGGAAGAGATAGATCACGAGCGTCACGATGAGGACGGCGACCACCAGCGCGATCTCCACCTCATGAATGGCGCCGTCGATGAAGACCGCGTCGTCGCTCGTCACCTTGAGTTCGGTTCCCGGCGGAAGCACGTCGCCGAACTGCCCGATCATGGTCTTCACACCCGCGGAAATGTCGAGCGTGTTGGATTGCGCCTGCCGGATGATGCCGAGGCCGATGCCCGCCCGGCCGTTCGAGCGCAAGGCGGTCGAGCCGTCGTCGGGGCCGAGCGTCACCAGCGCGACATCGCCGAGGCGCACATGGTTCTTCAGGATGAGGTTCTCGAAATCGGCGGGGGTGGCAAGGTCCGCCGTCGCCCGAACCGTGATGTCCTGGCTCTGGCTCTTCAGCGAACCGGCGGGCACATCGAAGGCCGCCGTCGCCAGCGCATTGCGCAGGTCGGCCACGGTCAGGCCGCGCGCGGCAAGCCGCGACTGGTCGACGTCGACGCGGAAGATCTTCTCCTGATCGCCGTAGACGACCACGTCGGCGACCCCTTCGACGGAGGCGAGCCGGTCGGTGATCTCGTTATTGGCGAGCAGCGTCAGGTTTTCGAGGGACTGCGTATCGGAGGTGAGCGCAAGCCGCATGATCGGCTGGCTGTCGGCATCCGCCTTGACGACGCGCGGTTCCTCGGCGCCATCCGGAAGGTTGTTCGCCACGCGGCCGAGTGCGTCGCGTACGTCGTTCGCCGCCTGGTTGACGTCGGTCGTGTCGGAGAACTGAAGCGTGACGCGGCTACGGCCGAAGGACGACGTGGAGGAAATATCCTTGATGCCCTGGACGCGCGAGACCGCACCCTCGACGATATCGGTCAGCTCACGGTCGACCGTTTCGGGCGATGCCCCGTCAAAATCGGTGGTGACGCTGATGACGGGCTGGTCGACCGAAGGAAGCTCGCGGATCTCGACGCCGTTGAAGGCGGCGAGCCCCGCCACCACGATCAGCGTATTGAGAACGAGCGCGAAGATCGGTCGGCGGATGAAGAGCGCGGTAAACCCCGCCTTGCCGCCGCCATTCGCCTCCACCGCATCGCCCGACATCACGAACCCTCCGTGCCGGCGGGGGCCTGTCGCTCGGCGGCAGTGCGCACCGCGCCGCCCGGCCTGAGCGTCTGCACGCCTTCGACGACGACGGCATCGCCATCCGCGAGGTCGGCCTTCACGAGCACCTTGTCGGGATTGCGCTGGACGATATGCACGGGCACGCGCTCCACCTTGTCGCCGCTGACGCGCCAGATGAACGACCCGTCAGCGCTCCACTGCACGGAAAGCGGATCGACGCTCGGATAGTGGTCGCCGGCAAAATGCATCGTCACCTGGAAGGACATGCCCGCGCGCAGCAGATCCTGCGGGTTTTCGATCTGGGCGCGCACGCGCAGCGTGCGGCTTTCCTGGTCGATACGGTTGTCGATCGCCTGAATGGTGCCGGTGAAGGTTTCACCCGGACGCGCCACGGCGGTGGCCGTGACTTCCCCGCCCACGCGGATGTTCGTCGCGAAGCGCTCCGGCACCCAGTAATCGACGAGGATCTTCGAACGGTCGTCGACGCGTGCGATGGCGGACGTGGTCGTGACGTAATCGCCGGGATTGACCGAGATGATGCCGACCGTGCCGGCGAACGGCGCGGTGATATCGCGCCGGCTGAGCATGAGTTCGGCGTTGCGCAAGGCCAGCTCCGCGGCCTTCAGCGCCGTTTCGGCGTCCTGGAGGTCGGCCGCGCTGGTGGACGAGCGCAGGTTGGTCAGGCGCGTCACCTTTTGGGCAGCACTTTCACGAGCCACACGGGCCTGATCGGCCGCGATCTTCTGCTCGTCATTGTCGAGGCGGGCGATCACCTGCCCCTGCTCAACCCGGCTGCCGGACTGGACGAGAACCTCCGTCAGGTTGCCGGAGGCATAGGGCGTTACCGTCACCGAGCGGATCGCCTCGCCGTCACCGATGGCATTCAGCCGGTCGTTGACGAGCGCCATGGCGACGGGCTTGGTCACCACCAGGGCCGGGCCGCCGCCGAAGCCGCCGCTCCTGCCGCCGCCTTCGCCGCCCGCCTGCCCATTGCCCTCACCGGCCGGCGCAATCGCCGCGACCACCGTCTCCGGCAGGCCGGCGGCCTCCAGAACACCGTTCGCACCCGGCACGAAACGGCCCCACAGCAGCACGCCGGCCGAAATGACGCCGACGCCAAGAAGGAGCTGTTTCCAAACCCGCATGCACTCTCTCTCCGATGACAAGCAAACCGCGACATGTTGCGTCGCGACATAGGGCAAGTATCCCGATTTGGAAATGAACCGGCAATGAAAGAATCCGATCATTACGGAATTGTAAGATTGCCCGGCCGGTTCGTTACAGGACGGTAAGCCGCCGGGGAGAAAAGTTTCCCGTTCGCCGCCTCTTTGAGCATGCCGTAATCTGGATCATGGCACGGCTTGTGATAGCGTCCCTACCGGCCAATTTGTCGTCCGTGGCCGGTACGCATCCTTGGGGACGCACAAACGAGAGGGGAAACTCATGTGTGACGCCTGCGTCATCGAATCCGTCAAAAACCGCATGCTTTCGCGCCGGGGCTTCTTCCGCGCCGCCGCAGCCGGCGCGGCGACCGCGGCCGTAGCCGGCACGGGTGCGCTCAGCCCGGCCCTTGCGCAGGCACCGACGAAAGCGACCGATCTTACGCACGAACTCTACGAGGAATTCCCGACCTTCTTCGGCGACCAGCAGTTCTGGCGCGAGCAGAAGTTCAATTACAAGGAACACAAGTTCAATCTGTTCGAACTGCGGGTGAACGAACACACCGGCACCCATATCGATGCACCCCTGCACTTTTCCGAAGACGGCAAGTCGGTCGCAGAGATTCCGGTTTCCGATCTCGTCGTGCCGCTCGCCGTCATCGATATCCGTAAGAAGGCCGCCGAGAATGCCGATGCGCAGCTGACGCCCGACGATATCAAGGGCTGGATCGCGGCGAATGGCGACCTGCCGGAGAAGGCCTGCGTCGCGCTTCTGTCCGGCTGGGACAAGCATCTCGGCACGGACAAGTTCCGCAACGCCGACAGTGAGGGCAAGATGCACTTCCCCGGCTTCCACGTCGAAGCGGTGCAGTATCTTGCGGAAAATTCGACCGCCGTCGGCATCGCCGTCGACACGCTGTCGCTCGACTACGGCATCTCACCGGATTTTGCCACGCACTATGCCTGGCTCGCCTCCGGTCATTGGGGGCTTGAAGCGGCCGCCAATCTGGATCAGCTTCCCGCCAAGGGCGCCACCCTGATCGTCGGCGCGCCCAAGGTACGCGGCGGCACCGGCGGTCCATCCCGCGTCTTCGCCCTCGCCTGATGTCATGCGGCCGGCGGCACCACCGCCGGCTTCCTCCGGAGAATTGTCATGAGCACCATTACGCCCGCCGAAAACCTCGAAGCCGATCACCGCGTGAAGGCGGTGTTCGATGATATCCGCGCCACGCGCAAATCGGATTTCATCAACAACATGTGGCTTTATCTCGCCTTCGATCCGGCCCTTCTGGAACGGACCTGGGCCGAAGTGAAGACCGTGATGGCGACACCCTCGACACTCGACCCCGTCATCAAGGAAATGCTTTACATCGCCGTTTCGGTGACGAACGGTTGCAGCTACTGCGTCCACTCACACACGGCAGCGGCAAAGGCGAAGGGGATGACGGACGCGCAATATGCCGAGCTGCTCTCGATCATCTCCCTGGCCGGCAAGACAAACCAGCTCGCACTTGGCCTGCAGGTCCCCGTGGACAGCGCTTTCGATGCGGATGCCGCGAAGCCCTGACGGGCCGCCCTTTCCACAATATTCGGAGCGATCTCTTTGCCCGTGGAATAAAAGCAGAACGCAAAACTGGCCTTTCGGTCCCGAATCACTACATTGAGCCGCATGATGAGCGGTTACGACGATATTCCCTTCTTCGATGAAGACCCGCAGCTCGGCCCCAATCCGGCCGCACCCGCCCCGAAAGCGGGCGGCGGGTCGGGGCTCGGCATCGCCGCGCGCGCCATGGCGGCGCGCGACGCCAACCGCGCGCCCGATTATCTCTCCGGCCTCAACCCGGAACAGCGTGAAGCCGTCGAGACCCTCGACGGGCCCGTTCTGGTGCTCGCCGGCGCCGGTACCGGCAAGACGCGGGTGCTGACCACTCGCATCGCCCATATCCTCGCCACCGGCCGCGCCTATCCGAGCCAGCTTCTCGCGGTGACCTTCACCAACAAGGCCGCACGCGAGATGAAGGAACGCATCGGCCTGCTCGTCGGCGGCGCCGTGGAAGGTATGCCGTGGCTCGGCACCTTCCACTCCATCGGCGTGAAGCTGCTGCGCCGCCATGCGGAGCTTGTCGGCCTGCGTTCGGATTTCTCCATTCTCGACACAGACGATGTCGTAAGGCTGATCAAGCAGTTGCTCCAGGCGGAGAACATCGACGACAAGCGCTGGCCGGCCAAGCAGTTCGCCGGCATGATCGACGGCTGGAAGAACAAGGGCCTCGATCCCGCGCAGATCCCGGAAGGCGATGCCCGCGCCTTCGCCAACGGCAAGGGCCGCGAACTCTACACCGCCTACCAGAACCGCCTGAAGACGCTGAACGCCTGCGACTTCGGCGACCTGCTGCTGCACCCGATCCGCATGTTCCGCGCCAATCCGGACGTGCTGGCGGAATACCACCAGAAATTCCGCTACATCCTCGTCGACGAGTATCAGGACACCAACACGGCGCAATATATGTGGCTGCGCCTGCTCGCCCAGCGCCCGAAGGGCACACCGCAGAACGTCTGCTGCGTGGGCGACGACGACCAGTCGATCTATGGCTGGCGTGGTGCGGAGGTGGACAACATCCTGCGCTTCGAGAAGGATTTTCCCGGCGCCAAGGTCATCAAGCTGGAGCGCAACTACCGCTCCACCGCCCATATCCTGGGTGCGGCCGGCCACCTGATCGCCCATAACGAGGACCGGCTGGGCAAGACCCTGTTCACAGACCGGCACGACCCCGACGACGACAAGGTGGTGGTCCACGCGGCCTGGGATTCGGAGGAAGAGGCCCGCGCCGTCGGCGAGGAAATCGAGCAGCTCCAGCGCAAGCAGCACAAGCTCAACGACATGGCCATCCTCGTGCGCGCCTCCTTCCAGATGCGCGAATTCGAAGACCGTTTCGTCACGCTCGGCCTCAACTACCGCGTCATCGGCGGCCCGCGCTTCTACGAGCGGCTCGAAATCCGCGATGCGCTCGCCTATTTCCGCCTCGTCAGCCAGCCGTCCGACGACCTCGCCTTCGAGCGCATCGTCAACACGCCCAAGCGCGGCCTCGGCGACACGACGATCCGAAACCTGCACGACTATGCCCGCGCCCGCGACATCCCCATGCTCGCCGCCGCCGCCGATATCATCGAGACCGACGAGCTGAAACCGAAGGCTCGCAAGGCGCTGTTCGATGTCGTCACCGATTTTCGCCGCTGGCAATCGCTGCTGGAGACGATGCCGCATACCGAGCTTGCCGAGCAGATCCTCGACGAGAGCGGTTACACGGCGATGTGGCAGGCCGACAAGTCGGCGGAAGGCCCCGGACGCCTCGACAACCTCAAGGAACTCATCCGCTCGATGGAAGCGTTCGAGTCCATGCGCGGCTTCCTGGATCACGTCTCGCTGGTCATGGATGCCGAGCAGAATGCCGACCTCGACGCCGTCTCGATCATGACCCTGCACTCGGCCAAGGGCCTGGAGTTCGAGACCGTCTTCCTGCCCGGCTGGGAGGAAGGCCTCTTCCCCCACCAGCGCTCGCTCGACGAGGGCGGCCGCTCGGGGCTGGAGGAGGAACGCCGCCTCGCCTATGTCGGCATCACGCGCGCCAAGCGCCGCTGCCACATCTGGTTCGTTTCCAACCGGCGCATCCACGGCCTGTGGCAATCGACGCTGCCGTCCCGCTTTCTGGACGAGCTGCCGGAAACACATGTCGAAGTAGCGGAGGTCGAGCAGTCCTATGGCGGCTATGGTCGCGGGGGCGGTTATGGCCAATCCCGCTTCGACAAGCAGGAGCCGTTCCAGAACGCCTATTCGACGCCCGGCTGGCGGCGCGCGCAGGCAAACCGCACCGACGCGACGCGCGACAACTGGGGCTCGCGCTCGGGCCATGCGGTGGAACGCGTCGGCTATGGTGAAAGCGGTCCGCGCGGCCGCACGATCGAAGGAGAGCTCATCGCCAAGTCAGCGACAAGCGAACCCTCGAAATTCGCCATCGGCGACCGCGTGTTCCACCTCAAATTCGGCAACGGCAATGTCGCGTCGATCGAAGGCAACAAGCTGACCATCGATTTCGACCGCGCCGGCCAGAAACGCGTGCTGGACGGTTTCGTCCAGAAGGCCTGACGGAGCGGAGCCGACACCGGCCCCGCCCGCCTTGCTAAGGGATCAGGATGCCTTGCGCATCGTCCCGAGGCGCGCCGCACGCTCCTCCGGCGTCCAGATATCGCCGCCATCGCGACGACGGGCGCGGCGGTTGAGTTGGAAGCGGTTGACGAGGTCGCTCAGCTTGACCGCGCCTTCGGCCAGCGTCTGGCTTGTGGCGGTCGTATGCTCCACCATGGCGGCGTTTTCCTGCGTGATGCGGTCGACATCGGAGACGGCGGCGCTGATCTCCTCGAGACCGGACGCCTGCTCCGCGGCCGAAGTCGCGATGGCATCGACATTCTCGTTGATCTTCTGCACGAAGCTGCCGATTTCCTGCAGCGCCCGGCCGGTTTCGCCGACGAGGCGCACGCCATCCTGCACTTCCGCCCCTGAATTGGTGATCAGCGTCTTGATCTCGCGCGCGGCCTTGGCGGAGCGTTGAGCGAGTTCGCGAACCTCCTGCGCGACGACGGCAAAGCCCCTGCCCGCGTCCCCCGCACGCGCCGCCTCGACGCCTGCATTGAGTGCCAGCAGATTGGTCTGGAAGGCGATCTCGTCGATAACGCCGATAATCTGGCCGATCTCGCTGGAGGCGGCCTCGATGCGCTGCATCGCGCTGACGGTATCGTTCACCACCTGCGCCGAACTGCTCGCGGATACGCGCGCATCCTGCACGAGCTTGCGCGTCTCGCGCGTGCGCTCGGTGGAGGAACGCACGGCGATGGTCGCCTGCGTCAGGGCGGCGGCCGTCTCTTCCAGCGCAACGGCCTGTTTGCGCGTGCGCTCGGAAAGCTCCTCGGCAGCCTTGCGCATGTCCTGGCCGCTGCGGTTCTGCACATAGGTCTGGTCGAGGACGAGCGAAAGCGTCTCCTGGAAGGCCGCGATCGAATTGTTGAAGTCGCGCCGCAACGGTTCGAATTCACTGACGAAAGCGTCGTCGATGGTAACGCGGATGTTGCATTCGGCCAGCCGCCCGAGCCCCGCGCCGATCTCCGAGATTGCCCGCACGCGCTCCGTCACGTCGGTCGCGAACTTCACGACCTTGAAGACCTTTCCATCGGCATCCAGGATCGGATTGTAGGAGGCCTGGATGTGCACGCTGCTGCCATCCTTGGCAATGCGGGTGAACTGGTCCGAAGCGAACTGGCCCTCGGCAAGCCGCTCCCAGAACCGCGCATAATCGGGACTGTCGACATAATCGCGCGTGCAGAACATGGAGTGATGGCGGCCAACGATTTCCGAGAGGCTGTAGCCGAGCGTCGAGAGGAAATTGGCGTTCGCCGTAAGGATGTCGCCCCTGGGCGTGAATTCGATGACGGCCTGCGCGCGGCCGAGCGCGGCAAGCTTGCCCTCGTCCTCCAGCGCCTTGCGCTTCAGGACCGTGATATCGGTCGCGAACTTCACCACCTTGTAGGGTTTGCCGCCGCGAAACACCGGATTGTAGGACGCCTCGATCCAGATTTCATGGCCGCCCTTGGCGATACGCCTGTACTGGCCCCGGTCGAAATTGCCTTTCGCCAGATTGGCCCAGAAGGCGGCGTAAGCTGCCGACGCCGCCTCGTCGGGCGCGACGAAAATGCGATGGTTCTTGCCGACGATCTCCGGCAGCGTATAGCCGACGGCCTCAAGGAAATTCTCGTTGGCGTGGAGGATGCGGCCTGTCAGGTCGAACTCGATGATCGCCTGCGAGCGGTTCACCGCCGCCAGAACGGCGCGTGCATTCATTCCGAAATCAAAAGCAGCCACGTAGCACCCCAAACGAAACGCGAAACGCCGCGGTCCAATCCGCGGCTGACCAGAAATCGCCTAAAATTCTTAGCGTTTGCTAAACCACGGCGGCCGGAGAACTGACATTTGATAAAAAAACCGCCGTGTTGGACGACGGGACGTAGCGCACATACCAAGACCGGCGCCATGGCGCCGGTCTTGGTAGAAGGAAACGGGATGGCTCAGGCGCCCGCCTTGCGATAGAGCGCCGCCAGCTGGTTGCGCGAGGACGGCAGCTCCGGCACCACGACCAGCATGGTGACGTGGCCACGCTTGAAGGCGTTCAGGAAGGGCTCGTAGTTCTGGAAGGCCACGCAGCCATGCGATCCCTTCTGCCCGCGCAGCAGGTTGGTGTGGGTGAGCAGGCCCGTGCGGTTCTTCGGATCGCGGCCATCGACCGACAGCATGCGGATCGCCTCGACGCCGTGGAAGCGGCTTTCGCGCATCCGCAGGCGATAGATGCCGGCCGGCGTCGGGCCGTTCATCTTGACGTGCTCGTAGCGCGGGTTGTCACGCATCTTGCCGATGCCGGAATGGGCGCGCAGCTTCGTGCCGTCGGGCATGTGGACCGTGGCGTTGGAGACATCGTAGATCGCGACCCGCGTACCCTTGCCCGGCCAGCCGGAACCGCTGCCCTTGCCCTTGAAGAGATCGCCGAACAGCGAGCGCTCCGGCTTGGCGAAGGCGACATCCTCGTCCTTGTCCTTCGCCTCGTCGCGCTTGGTGCGGGCGACCGGCTTTTCCTCGACGGCCGGCTTGCGCTCGATCGTCACCGTCTCCAGCGCCGGCCGTGCCTCGGGCAGCGGGATCGACGCCAGGAAATCCTCGTCTTCGTCCTCGGCTTCCGGCTTCGCCATGACGAGGCCGAACGGCTGGATGTTCTTGCGCGAAGAATCGTCCGGCAGGAGCGCCGTCACCAGCGCCGGCTGGCCCGTGATCGCCTTCTCCTGCTCGACCGAGCGTTCGGCGCGGGCAAAGGCCGCCTCGATCATCATGGCCTTCTGCTTCTCGCGCTTGACGGCGGAGGCGAGCTGGACGGAAATCTTGCGCTGATGCGCAGCCTGAATGGCCTCGGCCGTCAGCTGCTTCTGGCGGATATCGCTTTCCGACGGCGGCGAGAGGCGCGAGAATTTGGCGATCTTCAGATTGCGCTCGGCCTGCATCTTTTCGGCCGAAACAGGTTGGCCGGGAAGCGAGAGGGCAAGGTGCTTCTTGCTCTGCGAAAGCGACGACGCCGCTTCCTGCATGGCCCCGAGCGTCGAGACGACGGCCCAGGCGGATCCGGCAATGACGCCGCAGGCAAGCAATGCGCTGACAAGAATACCTCCGGGGCGACCCCGACGGGATTTCGACGCGGAACGCGCGGAACTGTACACAGACGCCATGATACTCGTTACCCGATACTCGTTACTCGGCGCGGCCGCGGACGACATCCTGCGGAAGCCATTACGCTTGCGGCGGGTGGGGCGATGCGCCTCCGGTTCCTGCCGAACGGGTAAAGAATGACGAAATATGGTAAGCAATTCCTTTACGGCGCCCCATGTTTTTGCAGGAATAGGCCCTGTGGGCGCTCATCGCCCGGCAAGGCTCCCTGTCATGGAAATGCGGCGCTCGCGTGTCCGCGCTGCCCGGCTCCCTAGAACTGGGGATGCAGGCCGAGCCAATCCGTCGCCTTCTCATAGCGCGCGGCCATGGAAAGCACGTCCCGATCCGCCCTGGCGCGGC
This sequence comes from Shinella sp. AETb1-6, assembly GCF_009826875.1. Classification (NCBI taxonomy): domain Bacteria; kingdom Pseudomonadati; phylum Pseudomonadota; class Alphaproteobacteria; order Hyphomicrobiales; family Rhizobiaceae; genus Shinella; species Shinella sp. AETb1-6. Next base: position 258,072 of record NZ_WUMM01000001.1, read on the forward strand.
CGATGATCTGGATGCCGGCGGGCAAGCCGTTCGCGCCGAAACCGGCCGGCATGGCCGCGACCGGAAGACCCGCCAGCGTCGGGCCGATGACCACCTCCATCCAGCGGTGATAGGTGTCCATCGAACGCCCGTCGATGCTCTTCGGCCAGTCCAGTGCGGCATCGAACGGGAAGACCTGCGCCGATGGCAGGACCAGGAAATCGTAGCGTTCGAAAAGGCCGGCGACGTAGCGATACCATTCGCTGCGCCCGAGCGAGGCCGCGTAAACGTCCCCCGCCGACAGTCGCTGGCCGTTCTCCACCTCCCAGATCATCTCCGGCTTCATGCGCGCGCGGCGCGCGGGGTCGGCATAATCCGCCGCCTGCCCGTTCGAGACGAGGAAATGGCGCAACGTGCGCCAGGTCTGCCAGAGCGCCGCCATGTCGAAGCCCGGCGCGACATCCTCGACCGCGCAGCCGAGCCGCCGGAACACGTCGAGCGAACTGCGGCACAGTTCCAGCACGCCGGGCTCGAACGGCAGGGAACCGCCGAAATCGCCGAGCCAGCCGACGCGGGCGCCAGAGAAGTCCCGCTGCATATCCGGGGAAAGGTCCTCATCGGCAAGCGACAGCGGATCGCGCGCATCGTATCCGGCCTGCGTGGCCAGAAGCGCAGCCACATCGGCGACGGTGCGCCCCATGGGCCCGTTCACCGCAAGCTGGCCGAGAAAGAGTTCCGTGCCCAGCGACGGCACGCGGCCGAAGGACGGGCGAAAGCCGACCACATTGTTGAAGGCGGCCGGATTGCGCAGCGAACCCATCATGTCGCTGCCGTCGGCGACCGGCAGAAGATGCGCAGCAAGTGCCGCACCGGCGCCGCCGGACGATCCGCCCGCACTCTTCGTCGTGTCGTAGGGATTGCGGGTCACGCCGAAAACCGGATTGTAGCTGTGCGAGCCCAGGCCCATTTCCGGCGCGTTCGTCTTGCCGATGATGATGGCGCCGGCGGCGCGGATGCGCTCGACCTGGATATCGTCGTAGTCGGGCACGAAATCCGCGTAGTTGGCAGAGCCGAATGAGCAGACAATGCCCTTGGCCTCCGCGAGGTCCTTCACGGCGAAGGGAATGCCGTGCAGCCAGCCGCGATAATCGCCGGCAGCAAGGGCCCGGTCGGCCGCCTCGGCCTCCGCCAGCAGCGTTTCGGCCGACCGCAGGCTCACGATGGCGTTGATGCGGGGATTGATGGCCTTAATCCGCGACAGGTAGGCCGTCATGACGCTTCGGCAATCGAGCCGCCGTTCGGCGATGGCGGTGGAAAGAGCGAGGGCGGAAAGGTCTGTGATGTCCTGCAAGGTCTGCTCCGGCGATCTGGTCGAGCAAGAGCTAGCAGGTGGAAAATCGGAGCGCCAGCCCGGGCATGAACGCTGCTACACAGGGGCGAGAAGGACGCGGCGGATTTACATCGAAAACAGCGTGTCGGTGACAGGGCGCAGCCCGCGTCCAGGACGACGAACTGCTGGCCGCCATCATGGCGGTTGCATCAACTACGCCCGCGGCTTGCGAAAGGTCAATCCGCCGTCATGCCGGCGATGCCGAAGGGTTACCGAGCGGTTAAGGCCTGTCCCATTGACCGGCGGGCGCTTGATCCGGCCGCGGTCCCTGCGGCGTCAGGTGTCGCGGGAAGACCGCCGCAACGAATGCGCTAGCCGCTTCCAGCGCCTTTTCGCGCGTCGTGCCGTCGCCCATCAAGAGGCGCAGCCACAACCCTTCCAGCATGGCGCAGAGCGACAGCGCGACCGGCTCCGGCTGGTAATCGTAACCACCCTCCGCCTTAAGTTCGGTGCAAAGAGCGATGACCGTCTCGCGATATTTGACGTCCCGTGCGCCGCAGAGGGCCTGGTAGGTCGGGCGCGACTTGGCCTCTCCCCAGAAGGCACCCCACGCGGCGATCTTGCGTTTCGTGCAAATCTTTCTGCTGAAATCCGCATGCACGAGCGCCCACAGCCGGCCGGCGACGCTGGGTCCCGCCTTCTCCAGAGCCGCCTGCCAGTTGTCGCTGTACTCCTCCGACAGGAACTGCAGCGTGGCGACGAGCAGGTTTTCCTTGCTCTCGAAATGGAAGTTGACGATGCCCCGGGAAAGTCCGGCCCCAACGGCGACATCCGCCAGCGTCGTGTCGGAATAACCACGCTTGGCCAGCGAATCGATGGTCGCCTCGATGAGCTGCTGGCGCCGCGTCTCCCTGGAGGCCTTGCGACCGCGCTTCTCGCCGTCGATCGAGCCCTGTTCGCCCCCGCCTGCCCGCATCTTCGCCGTCACCTTGCCTCCCGGATCATCAAGCATACTGGTCATGGGCGCCCACAGGGCCGCCATGGCGTGATGCAGCAGAGCGGGACAATGCTCGCCGCTGTCAAGAACCTTTTGACGACGCAGACAGGCGGGTTCGGATCAAAAAGGAGCGGCGTCGATGCCGCTCAGCCCGACGGCGCGGGCTGGGCATAGCTGGCGAAAAGCCGGCGCAGCGCCTCCTTGCCCTCCCCGGCAAGATCGAAGCGGCGGCCGAACAGCAGCCATTCCGAACAGAGGCCCTTGATCACCCAGCGCAGCATCGATGCCGCCGAGCGGGGCGTCCAGGTGCCGCCGAGCTTGCCCTGGCCATCAGCCTTCGCAAATGCTGCCTCCAGCACCTGCATATGCTCGTCGTCGATATCGTTCTGGCGCTCGGCTATCGCGGCGAATTCGCCGCTGTGGTCGCAGCGCAGGAGAATCGAGAGAATGCGCTGGCGGTGTTCGTCAGAAGCCAGCAGCTCGAGCCACTCCCGGCCCACACGCTCCAGCACGCCGAAGACATCGGCATTCTGAGCTTCCAGCTCGCGTGCGATCAGCTCTTCCTGCGGCATGGGCAGGGAATTGTAGAGTTCCAGCACCAGATCCGCCCGGTTGGCGAAGTGCCAGTAGATGGCGCCGCGGGTCACCCCCGCGGCGCGCGCCACGTCCTCCATGGAGGCGTGCGCAACACCCTTTTCGTAGAAGACCTTCTCGGCCGCGAGCAAAATCTGCTCGCGGGTTTCCTTGGCCCTGGCCTTGGTCCGGCGCATGCGGCTTACTCGGCCGGGTTGGTCGCCGCCGGAGCCGGCTCCTCCTTCTTTCTTCCGTATCCGAACAGCTTCATCACGAAGACGAAGAAGATCGGCACGAAGAAGATGGCAAGCACCGTCGCGGTGATCATGCCGCCCATCACGCCGGTACCGATGGCGCGCTGGCTGCCCGAGCTCGCACCGGTGGCGATCGCGAGCGGCAGAACGCCGAGCGTGAAAGCGAGCGAGGTCATCAGGATCGGCCGGAAGCGCAGGTGGCAGGCCTCGATGGTCGCATCGATCAGCGACCTGCCGTCCTCCATAAGCTCCTTGGCGAACTCGATGATCAGGATCGCGTTCTTCGCCGAGAGGCCGATGATGGCGATCAGGCCGACCTTGAAGTACACGTCGTTCGACATGTCGCGCAGCGTGACCGCGATGACCGCGCCGATGACGCCGAGCGGCACGACGAGGATGACCGCAAACGGGATCGACCAGCTTTCATAGAGCGCCGCAAGGCACAGGAAGACCAGGAGGATCGAGAGGCCGACAAGGATCGGCGCCTGCGAGCCGGACTGGATTTCCTGCAACGACTGTCCGGTCCACTCATAGCCGAAGCCCGGCGGAAGCTGGGCGGCAAGCCGCTGCATTTCCGCGATGGCATCGCCCGAGGAGAAGCCCGGCTTGGTGTCGCCGCTGAAACGGATCGACGGATAGCCGTTGTAACCCACCGTCTGCGTGGGAGCTCTTACCCACTCGGCGGTCGCAAAGGCCGAGATCGGCACCATGCCGCCGCTCGCGTTGCGGACATTGAGGTTCAGGAGGTCGGCGACCTGCATGCGCTCGTTCTGATCTGCCTGCACCGTCACGCGCTGCATGCGGCCGGCATTCGGGAAGTCGTTCACATAGGTGGAGCCGAGGTTGGTCGAGATCGTCGAGTTGATATCGGCGAAGGTCACACCGAAGGTGTTGGCCTTCTCGCGATCGATCATGACATTGACCTGCGCGGCGTCGGGCATGCCTTCGACGCGAACGCCGGCCACGACATTGCTCTGCGCGGCGAGGCCGAGCAGCTGCTGGCTCGCGGCCGAGAGGGCTTCCTGACCAAGGCCGCCACGGTCCTGGAGGCGGAAGGAGAAACCGCCCGTCGTGCCGAGACCCTGGATCGGCGGCGGCGACAGCGCGAAGCTGATCGCATCCTTGATCTGGCTCATCGCCATGCTGGCACGCCCGGCGATCGCCTGCGCGGCATCTTCAGGCCCGCGTTCGCTCCAGTCCTTCAGCGTCACGAAGGCAAGGCCGGCATTCTGGCCCGCACCGAAGAACGAGAAGCCGTTGATGCCGACGATCTTGTCGACCGCAGCCTCCTGCCCGAAGATCTTCTCGGTCTGGCTGAGCACTTCATCCGTGCGGTGGCCGGTCGCTTCCGAGGGAAGCTGCATCATGACGATGACGAAGCCCTGGTCCTCATCCGGCAGGAACGAGGACGGCAGTTTCATGAACATGTAGCCGAGGCCCGCGAGGATCGCGAGGTAGATGATCATGAACCGGCCGGCGCGACGAACCAGCCAGCTGACGCTGCCGCTATAACCCTTCGACGTACGGTCGAAGCCGCGGTTGAACCAGCCGAAGAAGCCGCCCTTGGCGTGATGATGGCCCTTCGGCACCTGCTTCAGGAAGCTGCCGGCAAGCGCCGGCGTCAGCGAGAGCGCCAGGAAGGCCGAGAACAGGATCGACACGACCATGGTCAGCGAGAACTGCTGGTAGATGACGCCCACCGCACCGGGGAAGAAGCCCATCGGAATGAATACCGAAGCGAGCACCAGCGTGATGCCGATGACGGCGCCGGTGATCTGCTTCATCGCCTTGCGGGTCGCCTCCTTCGGCGGCAGCCCCTCTTCCGACATGATGCGCTCGACGTTTTCGACGACGATGATGGCATCGTCGACGAGGATGCCGATCGCCAGCACCATGGCGAACATGGTCAGCACGTTAATCGAGAAGCCCATGGCGAGCATGACGGCGCAGGTGCCGAGCAGCGCAACGGGAACGACGAGTGTGGGAATGATCGTGTAGCGGATGTTCTGCAGGAACAGGAACATCACGAGGAATACGAGACCCACGGCCTCCAGCAGCGTGTGCAGCACCTTCTCGATCGACACCTTCACGAAGGGCGAGGTGTCATAGGGGATCGAATATTCGAGGCCCGGCGGGAAGAACTTCGACAGTTCGTCCATGCGCGCCTTGATCGCTGCCGATGTCGCCATGGCGTTGCCGCTCGGCGAAAGCTGCACGCCGATGGCGGCGGAAGGCTGGCCGTTGAGGCGCGTGGAGAACGAGTAGGTCTCGCCCCCCACTTCCACGCGCGCAACGTCGCGCAGACGCACGGCCGAACCGTCCGCATTGGCGCGCAGCACGATGGCGCCGAACTCTTCCGGCGTCGTCAGCTGACCGCGGATGTTGACGGGAGCCGCGATCTGCTGCGTGATCGGATTGGGCTGCGCGCCGATCGAACCGGCTGCGATCTGCGCGTTCTGCGCCTGGACAGCCGCCGTGATGTCGGCTGCCGTCAGGTTGAGGCCGAGCATCTTGGCGGGATCCAGCCAGATACGCATGGAACGCTGCGTGGAAAACAGCTGTGCACGGCCGACGCCGGGCACGCGCTGCACTTCCGAGAGGATGTTGCGGTTGAGATAGTCTCCGAGACCGATCGCGTCCATCGAGCCGTCGGTGGAGGTCAGCGACACGATAAGCAGGAAGCCCGAACCGGCTTCCTCGACCTGCACGCCCTGACGGCGGACCGAATCGGGAAGACGCGGCTCGACGCGGCTGACGCGGTTCTGCACATCCACCGAGGCCTGCGACGGATCGGTGCCCGGCGCGAAGGTGATGTTGATTTCGGCCGAACCCGAAGCGCTCGAGGTCGATTCGAAATAAAGCATGCCGTCTACGCCGTTCAGCTCATCCTCGATGAGCTTGGTGACGCTCTGGTAGGTGTCCTGGGACGACGCGCCGGCGTAGGAGGTGGAAACCGAAATCTGCGGCGGAGCGACATCCGGATACTGCGAGATCGGCAGCAACGGGATGGAGATGGCGCCGGCGATCATGATGAAGATCGCGACCACCCAGGCGAAAATCGGCCTGTCGATGAAAAAACTGGGCATCGTTGCGGTCCTTACTTCGCCTGTTCGGTCGTGTCGGCGCCTGCGCCTTCCGCCTTGCCGGCTTCATCCGTCTGCGCGTCGGCCGGCTTGGCATCGCCGTTTTCGGTCGCAGCACCTTCGGCATCCATCTTCTCGGCGTCCTTGGCCACGGCGTTCGGATCCCACGGGGACGGAACGACCTCGCCGCCGGGCTGAACCTTCTGGAAGCCCTCGACGATGATGGTTTCGCCGTCCTTCAGGCCATCGGTGATGACCCAGCGCGTTCCGGCGGCACGGCCGACGCGGACCGGACGGACACCCGTCTTGTTGTCGGCACTGACGACATAGACGAGCGCACTGCCGGAACCGTCACGCTGAACGGCCTGCTGCGGCACCAGGACAGCGCCCTTTTCGACGCCCTGCTCGATCTGGACGCGGACATACATGCCCGGCAGAAGATCGCCGTCCGGATTGGGAAATTCGCCACGCAGCGTCACCTGGCCGGTCGTCTCGTCGACAGCCGCTTCGGAGAACAGAAGCTTGCCGGGGTGCGGATACGGCGACCCGTCATCGAGGATAAGCTTGACGGCGGCCGAATTGTTGTCGGCCATCAGGTCGCCATCCTCCAGCGCCTTGCGCAGGCGGATAAGGTCCGTGGCGGACTGGGTGAAGTCGGCATAGACCGGATCGAGCTGCTGGATGGTCGCGAGGTTTTCCGTGCCGTTGGCCGAAACCAGCGCGCCCTCGGTAATCAAGGCGCGACCGATTCGGCCACTGATCGGCGCCTTCACCTCGGTGTATTCGAGGTTCAGCTTGGCGGTGGCGAGGCCAGCCTGGGCGCTCGCGACGTCCGCATCGGCCTGGGCCAGCCGGGCAACGGCGTCATCGTAGTTCTGCGCGGAGGCGACGTTCGACTTCCTCAGTTGCTCCTGCCGTGCCGTGTCGTTCTTCGCCTGGGCCTGGACGGCCTGGGCGCGCCGCAGCGTGGCTTCGGCGCTATCGACCTGCAGCTTGAACTGCGCCGGATCGATCCGGTAGAGCACATCGCCTTCCTTGACCTGCGAGCCCTGTTCGAAAACACGCTCGATGATGATGCCGGAAGCGCGCGGGCGGACTTCCGCCGTGCGGGTCGCGGCGATGCGGCCGGGCAGCTCGTTGGTGATCGGCACGTCCTCGGCCTTCACGGTAATGACGGAGACCGCCGGCGGCGGAAAGGCGGCGCCGGCCTGCGGCGCCTGCTCTTCCTGACATCCTGCGAGAATCAAAACGGCGCCAAGGGTCGCAATCGAAATCGGTCTCGTGAAACGCATCGGTTCTTCCATAGAAGGCGCCGTCTAGGCGGCTGGGTGCTGAAAACGAACAGATGCGGTGGCCGAGAGGACCACCGCATCGCAACATACAAACACGGCTGTATGTTAATTCCTGCCTTTTGACAATCCGGCACGCATGCCGGACGCACCGCGATCTGCTGTGATCACGGATTTGTGATGAGGGGCCTCAACGTATCGCCTGCCCCACCGCATCGAAACGATGCGTCTGATCTGCCGAGGGCGTTGCGAAAACCACATCGCCGACGGCGTGATGATGCTCGCCGAACAGGCGCACCGTCAAGGTGCCGATGGCCTCGGATTCGAGATAGACGATCGTGTCCGCACCGAGATGCTCGACATGCACGACCTTGCCCTGCCACGTCCCGGCATCGCGCGACAAAGCGACATGCTCGGGCCGCACCCCGATCGTCTTCGCATCGCTCACGCCCAGCCGGCCGGCGTCGATGAAGTTCATGCCCGGCGAGCCGATGAAGCCGGCAACGAACAGGTTGGCCGGGCGGTTGTAAAGTTCCATCGGCGAGCCGACCTGCTGGATGACGCCGGCATCGAGCACCACGATCTTGTCGGCGAGCGTCATCGCCTCGACCTGATCGTGCGTCACGTAGATCATCGTCGCCTTGAGTTCGCGATGAAGCCTTGCGATCTCCAGGCGCGTGTTGACGCGTAGCGCCGCATCGAGGTTGGAGAGCGGCTCGTCGAACAGGAACAGTTTCGGTTCCCGCACGATGGCGCGGCCGATGGCCACGCGCTGACGCTGCCCGCCCGACAGTTCGGCGGGACGGCGGGTGAGATACTTTTCAAGCGACAGCATCGCCGATGCCTTGGCGACGCGCCTGTCGATCTCATCCTTCGGCGTGCCGGCCTGCTTGAGGCCGAGCCCCATATTGTCCTTGACGTTCAGATGCGGATAGAGCGCGTAGGACTGGAACACCATGGCGATGCCGCGCTTGGCCGGCGGCACCGTCGCCACCTCCTGGTCATCGATGGTGATGGAGCCCGATGTCGCATCCTCGAGACCGGCGATGATGCGCAGCAGCGTGGACTTGCCGCAGCCCGACGGGCCGACGAAGATGACGAACTCGCCATCCTTCACATCGAGATCGATGCCCTTGAGCACGTCGACCGGGCCGAAGGACTTGCGGACGGATTTGAGTTGAAGAGAGCCCACGCGATATCCTCTAGAGCTTGACCGGCTGGCCGGTTCTGACACTTTCATCCGCCGCAAGGCAGATCTTCAGCGATTGCACGGCATCGTCCATGTGCCGCGTGAGATCGATGTCCTCGCGGATGGCCTTCAGTACATAGGCCTGTTCGCGGTCGCAGAGCTCCTGATGGCCGGGTTCGCCCGCCATCGTCATGTCTTCGTCCGGCGACAGGAACTTGCCGTCCGGCCCGGTCGCTGCATTGTGCACGCGGATCACGGCGGTCTTGGTGTGCGTGTCGATATCGTCGGACTTGGCGTTCGGGTCCATGACGATGGAGACCGAGCCGTTCGGCGACATGACGTCCTTCACGAAGAACGCCGTCTCCGAGATCATCGGGCCCCAGCCCGCCTCGTACCACCCGAGCGAACCGTCGTCGAACAGCACCTGAAGGTGGCCGTAATTGTACATGTCGGCCGCGATCTCGTTCGACAGGCGCAGCCCCATGCCGCGCACCTCGACGGGCTTGGCATCCGTGATCTGGCACATCACGTCGACATAATGCACGCCGCAATCGACGATCGGCGGCGTCGTGTTCATCAGCGCCTTGTGGGTCGCCCAGGTCGCGCCGCTCGACTGCTGGTTCAGGTTCATGCGGAAGACATAGGGGCCGCCGAGCTTGCGCGCCTCGTCGATCAGCCGCACCCAGGATGGATGGTGGCGGAGAATATAGCCGACGACGAGCTTTCGACCATTGGCCTTGGCGCAGGCCACGACGCGTTCGGCATCGGCGACCGTGGTCGCCAGCGGCTTTTCCACGAAGACATGGGCGCCCGCTTCCATCGCCGCCACCGCGTAGTCGGCATGGCTGTCGGAATAGGTGCTGATCGAGCAGAGCTCCGGCTTGAATTCGTGGAGGGCATCGAGGAACGACGGATGGATCTCGTAGCCTTCCAGCCCCGCCGGAACCGGCACCTTCGAGCGGTTGACCAGCCCGACGAGTTCAAAGCCCGGGTTTTCGTGATAGGCGAGCGCATGGCTCCTGCCCATGTTGCCGAGGCCGGCGGAAAGGACACGGATGGGGGTCATGGCAGAACTCACTTTACAGCTCCCGACGTGATGCCGCGGATCAATTGCCGCGAGAAGACAAGGTAGAGGACGAGGACCGGAAGGATGGCGAGCGACAGCGCCGCCAGAACCGCGTTCCAGTTGGTGACGAACTGTCCGATGAAGAGCTGCGAGCCCAGCGTGACCGTCTTGGTCGCCTCGCTCGGCGCCAGGATCAGCGGGAACCACAGATCGTTCCAGATCGGGATCATCGTGAACACGGCGACCGTCGCCATGGCCGGCCGCACCAGCGGCAGCACGAGGCGGAAGAAGATCGCATATTCCGAAAGACCGTCGATGCGCCCGGCGTTCTTGAGATCGTCGGAGACCGTGCGCATGAACTCGGACAGGATGAAGACGGCGAGCGGTATGCCCTGCGCGGTATAGACGAGGATCAGCGCCGTCAGCGTGTTGACGAGCCCGGTCGCGACCATGCCCTGGAGGATGGCCACCGTGCCCAGCCGGATCGGGATCATGATGCCGAGCGCGAGATAGAGCCCCATCAGCGTATTGCCGCGAAAGCGGTATTCGGAAAGCGCGAAGGCGGCCATGGCACCGAACAGCAGCACCAGCGCGATGGCGGCCACCGTCACGATGAAGCTGTTCTGGAAATAGGACGCGAAATCCCCCTGCCCCAGAACCGTCGTGTACCCCACGAGATCGAAGGTCTCGGTCGTGGGAAGCTGCATCGGATTGCGGAAGATCGCGTTGCGGCTCTTCATCGAGTTGATGAGCGTCAGGAACACCGGAAAGACCGCGATGAGCGTATAGCCGATGAGCGCGAGGTGAACGAGGGTCGTGCGGCTGAGCGAAGCGCGTGCCTTGGACATGTCAGGCCCTCCCGATCAGAACTGGTAGCGGCGCATGCGCCGCTGGATGACGAAGAGGTAAAGCGAGACGCCGGCGAGGATGATCAGGAACATGACCGTCGCGATCGTCGCGCCCATCGAGCGGTCGCCGAGCTGGAGCTGGAAACCGAAGAAGGTGCGGTAGAGCAGCGTGCCGAGGATGTCGGTCGACTTGTCGGGGCCGGCGAGCGCCCCCTGCACGGTGTAGACCAGATCGAAGGCGTTGAAATTGCCGACGAAGGTCAGGATGGAAATGATGCCGATGGCCGGCAGGATCAGCGGCAGCTTGATCTTCCAGAACTGGCTCCAGCCCGTCACGCCGTCGCATTCCGCAGCCTCGATCACCTCTTCGGGAATATTGAGGAGTGCGGCATAGATCAGCATCATCGGGATGCCGACATACTGCCAGACGGAGATGAGCGAGACGGCGATCAGCGCCGTATCCGGCTTGCCGAGCCAGGGCGAGAAGAACGACTTCAGGCCGACGAGATCCATCAGATAGGGCGACACGCCCCAGATCGGCGACAGGATCAGCTTCCAGATGAAACCGACGATCACGAACGAAAGCAGCGTCGGCAGGAAGATGGCCGTGCGGTAGAAGGCGGCGAAACGCAGCTTGGGGATCGACAGCATGGCGGCGAGCGCGACACCGATCGGGTTCTGCACCAGCATGTGGATGATGAAGAAGATGACGTTGTTCTTCAGCGCGTTCCAGAAATCCGCCGCCCAGCGCGCATCGCCGAACAGGACCTTGAAGTTGGCGAGCCCGACAAAGGCCGCCTCGCCGTCCACCGTGTTGAACAGCGAAAGGCGCAGCGTCTCGATCAGGGGCAGGATCATCACCGCGGAATAGACCAGGAAGGCCGGCAGCAGGAAGACGGCGATATGCCAGCGCCTCGGACGCCGGATCGGCGCCATCGTGTCGCGGGAAGAAGTTGCGTCGCTCATGAAAGCCTGCCCCATCCGGTTGTTCTTCGTTGAATGCCCGCAGGAACGGACGCCATGCGCGGACGGCTGTGCCGCACAGGGCCAAGGTCAGCATACACATTTGGCTTGAGGCTGCCGCCCCGATTTTGCGCGGAGGCATTACGTCCGCCTGCGGCTGGGCGGGCGCGATGTCCCGGCTCCTGCCTGCGGGCCTCCTCCCCTCGCAAACGAGGAGAGGAAGACCAGCTTCAAGACTTGGCCCCTCTCCCCGCCTGCGGAAAGAGGCTCAGGGCGGGGAAAGATCCCTGCCCTTCGGCAAGCCGTCTTACTTCGCGGGCTTGTACCAGCTGTCGAGGCCCTTCTGGAGCTTTTCCGCAGCGACTTCCGGCGTGTCCGTGCCGTTGATCACGTTGGCGGATTCCGTCCAGGTCTCGTTTTCAAGGTTCGGCGTGCCGCGCGACAGGATCTGGTAGGTCGAGCGGATCGTCGGCTTGCACTTCTCGCGCCAGGAGACGAATTCCTGCGCCAGCGGGTCGTTCATCTTCACCGCCGTCGAATTCAGGCTGAAGAAGCCCGGCAGCGAGTTGGCGTAGATGTCGGCGAACTCAGGCGAGGCGACGAAGGTCAGGAATTTCTTCGCGGCTTCCGCATTCGGGCTCTTGGCGTTGAGGCCGATGCCGATGTCGTTATGGTCGGAGATATAGCAGGTATCGCCTTCGTTCTTCACCGGCGGCGGGAACGCGCCCATCTTGAACTGGGCCTGCGTGTTGAACAGGCCGATTTCCCAGGAGCCGGCCGGATAGATCGCCGCGCGGCCGAGCGTGAAGAGGTTCTGGCTGTCGGGATAGGTCTGCGCCTCGAAGCCGTCGCCGAGATAATCCTTCCACTTGGCAAGAACGCGGAACGGCTCGACCCACGGTTCGTCGGTCAGCTTCTCAGTGCCGGCGATCAGCGCCTTGCGGCCTTCCTCGCCCTTCCAGTAGGTCGGGCCGATGTTCTGGTAGCCCATGGTTGCGGCTTCCCAGAGGTCCTTCGTGCCCATGGCCATCGGCGTATAGTTGCCGTTTTCCTTGATCTTGTCGAGGACCGCGAAGAACTCGGCTTCCGTCTTCGGCACTTCTACGCCGACTTCCGCGAAGGCGTCTGCATTGTAGATGAAGCCATGGATGACCGATGCCATCGGCACGCAGAAGGTCGTCGCGCCGTCGTCCGTCGTCCAGGCGGACTTGGCGACGTCGGAGAAGTTCTCCATGCCCGGCAGATCGTTCAGGCCGACGAGGTGCTTCTTGTTGAAGAGTTCGAGCGAGGCGTCGAACGGACGGCAGGTGATGAGATCGCCTGCCGAGCCGGCATCGAGCTTGGCGTTGAGCGCCGCATTGTACTCCGTCGGGGCCGACGGCGAGAACACGACCTTGATGCCCGGGTTCTTCGCTTCGAAGGCCGGGATGATCTTCTCCTGCCAGATCGACAGGTCGTCGTTACGCCAGCTTTCCACCGTCAGCGTCACGTCCTGCGCCTGCGCAAGCCCGGCCGTGCCGAGCATGCTGGAGGCCAGAAGCAGGCCCTTGATTGCGTTGCGTGTCATGTCATTCTCCCCTTTTATGCGCCGTAGCGCGCTTTGAGATTCTGTTGTTCAACGGCCTCGAGGGCCCGGCGGAGGCTTTGCCCCGAATGGTCGAGCGCCACCTGCGCGGCAGCCTTGTCCTCCACGCCCCTGGCCAGCAGCACTGCGGCCTTGACCGACCCGTCGGACAAGGTGAGCAGGCGCTCGGCCTCGTCGAGACCGACACCCGAAATGTCGGAAACGATGCGGCAGGCGCGGCCGCGCAACTTGATATTGTCGGCCTTGAGATTGACCATATGGCCATCGTGAACGTGGCCGAGATGAATGCCGAGAAGCGTCGAGAAGAGGTTGAAAGCGATCTTCTGCGCGGTGCCCGCACCCATGCGCGTCGAACCGGAAATCACCTCCGGCGGCGTCGGCAGCAGGATCGAGACATCGGCCTCGTCGAACAGCGCGGCACCCGGATTGTTGGCCATCGCGATGACTTTGGCGCCCTTCTCCTTCGCATAGGCGATCAGGGAAAGCGCATAGGGCGTGCTGCCGCTTGCGGAAACGGCGATCACGCAGTCACCGGCCCGAAGCCCCGCTTCCCTCGCATCGGAGACGGCGAGCGCCCGGTCGTCCTCGAAGCCGCCGGCCAGATCCACCAGGCTCGCGGCACCGCCGGCAAGCAGGATGACGATGTGTTCGCGCCCAATACCATAGGTGCCGGGAAGCTCCAGCGCGTCGGCCATGGCCATCAGGCCGGAACTGCCCGCACCCGCATAGACAAGACGCCCGCCGGCAAGCAGGGCATCGGCGGCAAGGCGTGACGCCGCGGCGATATCGGCAAGCGCGGGGTCCACGGCTGCGACGGCCGCCTTCTGCGCATCGGCGAGCACGCCAAGAACATCCAGCGGCTGGCGCGCGTCCAGCCCCTCCGCCTGTTCATGCCTGCCTTCCGTTCTGCGCTCGGCCATGCTTGTTCTCCCTTGGCCAAATTAATGCCAAAAAAATACCACTTGTCCATAGAGAATTAACTTTTGAGACCAATTTTTTGGCTGCACTCATTTTTATCCATCAAAAACAGTAAATTAGGAGAAAGTCACACTTCGATACCACCATACCCCTTGGTTATTGGTATTTTTTTGGTATCGTCATCTCCGGAGGTGGCCATGACCCATTACATTCTCGGCATCGATGGCGGAGGCACCAGCTGCCGCGCAGCCGTCGCCACACCTGATGGCATGGTTCTGGGGCGCGGCAAGAGCGGCGCGGCCAACATCCTCACCGATCCCAACAATGCGATCATCTCGATCACCGAGGCGGCAAAGGCCGCCTACCGCGATGCAGGGCTCGACGAGGCCGGCATCAACAGCGCCTCCGCCTTTCTCGGCCTTGCCGGCACCAATGTCGGCGACCTTACCCGCTACGTGCACGACCGCCTGCCCTTCCGGCATACCGACATCGACTCGGACGGCCTGGTCGCCCTGCAAGGCGCGATCGGCGACGAGGACGGCGCGGTGGCGATCCTCGGCACCGGCTCCATCTTTATGGGCCGCAAGGACGGCACGGTGCGTTACATCGGCGGCTGGGGCTTTACGGTCGGCGATCTCGGCGGCGGCGCGCGGCTCGGCCATGCCCTCCTGCAGGAAGCGCTGCTCGCCCATGACGGCGTGCATCCGCGCTCGACCGTGACCGACGCCGTTCTGGACGAATTCAAGGGCGATCCGCGCAGTATCGTCGAGTTCGCCCGCCTGTCCAAGCCCGGCGATTTCGGTCGTTTCGCGCCGCTGATTTTCGACCATGCCCGCCAGGGCGACCGCCAGGCGCTGGCGATCGTCGAGGCGGCCGCCGCGTCCGTCAACGAGGCCCTCGACGCCATCATGAAGCTCGCCGGCGCACCGCGCCTGTGCCTGCTCGGCGGGCTTGCGCCGCTTTATCCCGAATGGCTCTCGCACGGGCACCGCGCGATCCTGATGGAGGCCGAGGCCGATGCCCTGACGGGCGCGGTGGCGCTCGCCGCCAAGGGCTACCGGGAGCGTACGGGAGCGGCCGCATGACGACGCCGCTGTCCGCCATCCTGCCGCCCAACAGCCTGCAATCGGGCGTGCCCGGCCCGCTCTATGTGAAGCTGCGTCAGACGCTGGAAGAGGCGATCACCTCCGGCCGGCTGAACTACGGCGACGCCCTGCCCGCCGAGCGCGATCTGGCCGACCACGCCAATGTCAGCCGCGTGACCGTGCGCAAGGCGGTGGACGATCTCGTCAAGGACGGGCTTCTGGTGCGCCGCCACGGCTCCGGCACCTTCGTCGCCAAGCCGGTCTCCAAGGTGCAGCAGTCCCTTTCGCGCCTCACCTCCTTCACCGAGGACATGGCGCGGCGCGGCCTCACCACCCGCGCCGAATGGCTGGACCGAGGCCTGTTCCACCCCTCGCCCGACGAGATGATGATGCTCGGCCTGCCGGCTGACGCCCTCGTCGCGCGACTGGGCCGCCTGCGCATCGCCGACAGCATGCCACTCGCCATCGAACGCGCCTGCATTTCCGCGGAGTTCCTGCCGGAACCGTTGCAGGTGCAGGATTCGCTTTACGCGGCGCTGGAAAAGCGCGGCTGCCGGCCGGTGCGCGCCGTCCAGCGCATCTCCGCCTACAACATGAAGGACCCCGACGCGTCCATCCTCGGCGTGCCGCCCGGTTCGGCGGGTCTCTCCATCGAGCGTGTTTCCTATCTTCGCACGGGCCGGGTGGTCGAGTTCACCCGCTCCATCTATCGCGGCGACGCCTATGACTTCGTCGCCGAGCTCACGCTGTCCGATACGTGAGCCCTACCTGAAAGAGACGTCCATGCAGACCAATATGCGCAAAGAAATCAACGAAATCCCCGAAGCCGCGGCTCGCGTGCTGACACAGTCGGCCGGCGCGATCAAAGCGGCCGGCCTGGCTTTGCGCGAACGCGACCCGCAGTTTTTCGTGACCGTCGCGCGCGGCTCGTCCGACCACGCCGCCCTCTTCCTGAAATATGCCATCGAGCTGACGGCCGGCCGCCCCGTCGCCTCGCTCGGCCCCTCGCTCGCCTCGATCTATGGTGCACGCCTGAAACTGGCGGGCGGCGCGGCCATCGCCATTTCCCAGTCCGGCAAGAGCCCGGATATCGTCGCCATGGCCGATGGCGCCACGAAGGGCGGTGCGGTCTCCATCGCGCTCACCAACACCCTGCCCTCGCCGCTCGCTGAAGCCTGTACGCACTCGCTCGATCTGTCGGCCGGTCCCGAACTCTCCGTCGCCGCGACGAAGTCCTATGTGAACTCCATCGTCGCGGGCCTCGCCGTGCTCGCCGACTGGACGGGCGACACCGCGCTCGGCCGGGCCGTGCAGGACCTGCCGGAGCATTTCGCCAGGGCCGTGGCGCTGGACTGGTCTGGCCTGGCCGGCGACCTCAAGGACGCCCAGTCGCTCTACGTTCTCGGCCGCGGCCCCGGCCTGGCGATAGCCAGCGAGGCCGCGCTGAAGTTCAAGGAAACGTCGGGCATGCATGCCGAAGCCTATTCCTCGGCGGAGGTGGTGCATGGGCCGGTGGCACTTGTCGGCCCCTCGTTTCCCGTCATCGCGCTCGCCGCGCGCGACGCTGCGGAAGCCTCCGTCACCGGCATGGCCGATGGCCTCGCCGAGCGGGGCGCCTATGCCTGCGTGACCTCGGACACCGCGAAGGCGGCGCGAATGCTGCCCTTTGTCGCCACCGGCCATCCGATCACCGATGCGCTGGCGCTGATCGTGCCCTTCTACGGCTTCGTGGAGGCCTGGTCGCGCGGCAAGGGCCTCGACCCCGACAAGCCGGTCAACCTCAAGAAAGTGACGGAAACCCGATGACAGCGCTCACCGCCATTACCGGCGCCCGCATTTTCGATGGCGATCTCTGGCATGAGCACAGCGCGCTTTTGATCTCGGACGGCAGGATCGCCGCCATCGCGTCGTACCGCGATGTGCCGGCCGAAGCCCGCATCGTACCGATGGACGGGCTTTCGCTCGTTCCCGGCTTCGTCGATCTGCAGGTCAATGGCGGCGGCGGCGTGCTGCTCAACGAGCGTCCCGATGTCGAGGGCATCCGCACCATCTGCGCGGCGCACGCCCGTTTCGGCACCACGGCCCTCCTGCCGACGCTGATCACCGACAGCGTCGCCGTCACGACGGCCGCGATCGACGCCGGCCTTGCGGCGCGGGCCGCAGCAGTGCCCGGCTTTCTCGGCCTTCACCTGGAGGGCCCGCATCTCTCCATCGCGCGCAAGGGCGCACATGACCCGGCCTTCATCCGGCCCATGGAACAGGAAGACCTTGCGCGCACCATCGCGGCCCGCACGGGTCTCGATGCCCTGCTGATGACGCTCGCGCCCGAGAACGCCACCAACGAGCAGATCGCCGCCCTGCACGCAGCCGGCGTCACCGTCAGCCTCGGCCATTCCGATTGCGGCTACGCCACCGCGGCCGCCGCCGTCACGGCCGGCGCGCAGATGACGACGCACCTTTTCAACGCCATGAGCCAGCTCGGCAACCGCGAGCCGGGCATGGTGGGTGCGGCTCTCGATCTCGGCCATATCAATGCCGGTCTCATCGCGGATGGATACCATGTGCATCCCGTATCGATCGGCGCGGCACTGCGCGCCAAGCGCGGCCCCGGCCGCATCTTCCTGGTCACCGACGCCATGTCGCCGCTCGGCACGGATATGACGAGCTTCTTCCTCAACGGCCGCGAGATCTTCCGCGAAGGCGGACGCCTGACGCTCGCCGACGGCACGCTGGCCGGGGCCGATATCGACATGGCATCCTGCATCCGCTTCATGCACGATACGGTCGGCATCGATCTGGAGGAAGCGCTGCGCATGGCCTCGCTCTATCCCGCCGAAGCCATCGGCATGACGGGACGCAAGGGGCGGCTGACCCATGGTCACGACGCCGATTTCGCCGTCATCGATGATGGCGTAAACGTGGTCTCGACCTGGATCGGCGGCACGCCGGTCTTTGCCGCCTGACCTTCGGCCGGTCCTTGCGGGCCTCGGCGGAATCGGCTCTACCGGTGCGACAAGCATAGGAGCGGCGCATGCAACTGATCTTCGACGGCCATAATGACGTTCTGCTGCGGCTGTGGGAGAATGCAAAAGCGGGCGCCGATCCGGTTGCCGAATTCGTGCAGGGAACGAAACTCGGCCATATCGATGGCCCGCGTGCGCGCAAGGGCGGCCTTGCCGGTGGTCTCTGCGCCATCTTCATCCCGCCCAACGAGGATTACCCGCCGCGCGAGCTCGATGCGAACGGCCACTACAATATCCGCATGGTCGGCCCGCTGAACCAGCCGGAGGCGCTGAACACGGCGCTTTCGATGGCGGCCATCGCCTTCCGGCTGGAGGGCGCCGACGCACTTGCCATCTGCCGCTCCACTGCCGACATCCGCGCTGCCATGGCCGCCGGCCGCTTCGCCGCCGTGCTCCACATCGAAGGCTGCGAGCCGATCGCCGAGGACCTGTCGACGCTGGAAACGCTCTACGCCGCCGGGCTGCGCTCGCTCGGTCCCGTCTGGAGCCGGCACAACCGCTTCGGCCATGGCGTGCCCTTCGCCTTCCCCTCCTCGCCGGATACCGCCCCCGGACTGACGCATGCAGGCATCGAGCTGGTAAAGGCGTGCGACCGCATGGGCATCATGATCGACCTTGCCCACATCACGGAACAAGGCTTCTGGGACGTCGAGCGCGTCAGCACGCAGCCGCTGGTCGCGACCCATTCCAACGCGCATGCCCTCACGCCGATCTCGCGCAATCTGACGGACCGCCAGCTCGACGCGATCCGCGAACGCAAGGGCATCGCCGGGCTCAACTACGCCACCACCATGCTGCGGTCCGATGGTCTCGAAAACCCCGACACCTCGCTGTCCGACATGGTGCGGCATATCGACTACCTGGTCGAGCGCATGGGCATCGACTGCGTGGCGATCGGTTCGGATTTCGACGGCGCGACCATTCCTTCCGCCATCGGCGACGCTGCCGGAAACCAGGCGCTCGTCCAGGCCCTGCGATCGGCAGGCTACGGCGAAGACGACCTGGCAAAACTGTGCCGCGAAAACTGGCTGCGGCTTCTCAAAACCGTCTGGCATGAAGCCTGAGCAATTACGGAGAACCGTCATGTCCAAGCCTCTCATCGAACTGTGCGTCGAAGGCATAGACGGCTTCCTTGCCGCCCAGGCCGCCGGCGCGGACCGGGTGGAACTCTGCGCCAGCCTGCTGGAAGGCGGCCTGACGCCGAGCCTTGCCACCATCCGCGCCGCCGTGAAGGCCGGGCATATCCCGGTCCACGTCATCATCCGCCCGCGCGGGGGCGATTTCCTCTATTCCGAGGCCGAGTTCGCCAGCATGCTGGAGGACGTGACGGCGCTTCGCACCGAAGGCGTATCGGGCGTCGTCATCGGTTGCCTGACGCCGGATGGGCAGATCGACGAGGCACGCACCAAGGCATTGGTCGAGGCTGCACGCCCCATGTCCGTCACCTGTCACCGCGCCTTCGACATGACGGCCGATGCCGGTGAAGCGCTGGAAGCGCTCGTGCGCTGCGGCGTCGACCGCGTTCTGACGTCGGGACAGCGCGATACCGCCGTAGAAGGCATTGCCATCCTGAAGCAAGCGGCAGAACAGGCGGCAGGCCGCATCGTCATCATGGGCTGCGGCGGGCTGGACGCCGCAAACATTCGCGCCGTGCGGGACGCGACGGGCCTCACCGAGCTGCATTTCGCCGCCCTCACAACGGTTCCAAGCGGCATGGTCTTCCGAAATCCGCATGTCGGCATGGGCGGCACCGAGAAGGATCGTGAGTACCAGCTGACGATCACCGACGAGAGCGCCGTGCGCGAAACGATCGCCGCTGCAAAATCCTGACCGCGCCACTTGCGCGCGGCGGGCGGCTATCCTTACGTGTCAGCGAAACAATGGAGACCGCCATGCCCCTGTCATCCGCCCTGCCGCGCCTGCACACCGTCCTCGCCGCCAGCCTCCTGACGCTCGCCGCCCTGCCCGCGAAGGCAGAAACCGTCGGCAAGGTGGGCGTCGACTGGATCGGCAACGATATCTACATCGATGCGGTGAGCGATCCGAAGATTTCCGGCGTCACCTGCCATGTCACCTATTTCGACCGCAGCGTCATCGACCGGCTGAAGAATGGGAACTGGTTCGAGGATCCGTCCAACAACGCCATCGCCTGCCGCCAGACGGGCCCGGTCACGATCGGCGACATCGACCTGTCGCGCGGCGGCGAGGAAGTGTTCAAATCCGGCCTGTCGCTGATCTGGAAATCGCTGATCGTCACACGCGTCTATGACAAGAAGAACGACACGCTGATCTATCTCGCCCATTCCCGCGAACTGACGGATGGATCGGCGAAGATGTCGATATCGACCGTGCCGCTCTACGATGAGAACGTCACCTGGACGAACGGCAAGCCGTAAAAAAACCCCGGCACCTTGCAGTGACCGGGGCTTTTTCTTAACGGTGGGAGCCGCTTACTTGACGTAAACGATCTTGCCGCCATTGGCTGCGGTCGTTACGTCGATCACGTTCTCAAGCTGAACGTTCTTCGAGACGAGGACGTCCGTCAGGGCCGTATCGGTGCGCAGTTCGTCCTGCGTCTTGGCGACAGCAGCGGCGTCCTGGGCCTTGGCGTTCAGGCGATCGTATTCACCCTTGGACGAGCTGTCGTTTTCCAGCGAGGACAGCGTCACGACGGACACGTTGTCGGCGGAGATCGAGCCGGTCGTCATGGTCTCGGTCGTCGTGGCGGACTGGGCATGCGCGATGCCGGCAACCGGCGAAACGGCGAGAAGCGAAGCAAGGGCGATGGTTACGGTCTTGTTCATTTTCATTCTCCACTGTTGGATTGAAATGCAGGGGGAGAATGGGAACATGCCGCGATTGTTCCTGCCGGGTTTCGCGAAAATCCCGACATGAACGATAATTCATGTTTCGGGCGGCGCGCAGTACACGCGACACCGGGCGCAAAATCAGCGTGTTGCCCGTCGCCTCAGGCGGCCTGGGCGAGTTCGTCCGCGATGACAGTATCGAGGTTGAGGAAGCATACCATCGACTTTTCCAGGGCAACGATGCCGCGGCAGAAGGCACGCTGTGCCTCGGGAATGATTTCCGGCGCCGGCTGGAGTTCCTCGCTCTTGATGGTCATCATATCGGATACCTGCTCGACGAGCAGGCCGACCAGCTTGCCGGCGATATCCGTGACGATGATCGCCGAGCGCTCGGAGGGCTCCGTCATCTTCATGCCGAGGCGGCAGGCCATGTCGATCACGGGAATGACGGCGCCGCGCAGGTTGATGAGGCCCAGAACGTAGGGCGGCGTATGCGGCATCGGGGTCACCGGAGCCCAGCCGCGGATTTCGCGGATAGCCATGATGTCGATGCAGAATTCCTGCTCGCCCAGATGGAACGAGACGATTTCGAGATAGGCGCCGGACTGCTTGATGGCATTGGACATGGATGGACCTCTTTCCAGAGACAAGGAAACGGTTTGAATTGCGCAGCTCGCCGTCTCCGGCGCACGGCGGACCTCATGTCCGGCGGATTTGCCGCCCTTTGCGCGTTGCTCGAAAGTGGCAAAGAGAGATTAAACAAAGACTAAAGGAACGTCGCCTGAAACGGTATTTCCGGCTGTGCAGGCCGGCGTGCGCACGGTGCGTGGTTGGAAAATGCCCTCTTTTGGCCTATACTGCGCCCATGAAGGATACCGCGCGCAGATATACGCTCCTTCCCGCCGTGCTGATCGCGCTGGGGCTCAGCATCATGGCGGCAACGGCGGCGTTCGCGGGCTGGCTCGAGCACGGGCCGGCGATTCTGCTCAGCCTTGCCGAATCCGGCATGGCCTGGTGCTTCTGATCACGATTGCGCGAGCCGCCCCGGTGTCTCCCCTTGCGTCAAATGGCGCGTTTGCGCGCCCCTGAACTAGGGATTAAGAAGCGCGGGAACACGCGCCGATACCGCCTCTCGAAGGATTGCCATGAAAACCCTGCGTCTCGTACTCTGGATCGCCGTCGCGCTCGTCGCCGGCCTGCTCGGCTGGCTGACGCTGGAGATGACGCGGGCCAAGGACCAGATCGCCGGCGAGCCCTTCGGCGTTCCCTTCCAGCTTGTCGCGCAGGACGGCACGCCGATCACCGAAAAGGCCTTCACCGGCAAGCCGACGGCGCTGTTCTTCGGCTTCACCCATTGCCCGGAAGTCTGCCCGACGACGCTGTTCGAACTGAACGGCTGGCTCGGCAAGGTCGATCCGGATGGCTCGAAGCTCCAGGCCTATTTCGTGACGATCGATCCCGAACGCGATACGCCCGAGCTGATCGGCCAGTATGTCGGCAACGTCTCGAAGCGCATCACGGGCATTTCCGGCGAACCGTCGAAGGTGCTGGACATGGCCAAGGGCTTCCGCGTCTACTACCGCAAGGTGCCGCTCGACGAGGCCAAGCCCGACGGCGACTACACCATGGATCACACGGCCTCGGTCTTCCTGCTCGACGCAAAAGGCCGGTTCGTCGGCACCATCGCCTATGGCGAGAATGCCGAGACCGCGGAACAGAAGCTGGCCAACCTCATCACGCGATGACCATTCGGCCTTTGCCCTGGACTTTCGGACATGCTAGGCGGTCCGCAAACAACAGGGACCACGAGCCGTGAGCGAAATCCGCCTCTACATTTCCACCACCGAAAAGCAGGCGGAGCACGCGCTCGCGCTGATGAGCGATGCCTTCGAGGAGGAGGGCTTCGCCATCGCGACGATGGAGATCGACGAGAAGAACGACATCTGGGAAGCGTCCGTCTACGTCTTCCGGCCCGACGAGGCCGAGGTTTACGACCGGTTCGCCGCCCTGCTCGCCGCCGACTTCCCCGGTGTTCAAATCCAACGCGAGGAACTTCCCGATATCGACTGGATCGCCAAATCGCTGGAAGGCCTGAAGCCGGTTCGCGCCGGACGCTTCGTCGTGCATGGCTCGCATGACCGCGGCACGGCGCGTATCGGCGAAATCGCCATCGAGATCGATGCCGGCCAGGCTTTCGGCACCGGACATCACGGAACGACGGCCGGCTGCCTGGAGGTGATCCACAAGGTCATGCGTGCACGTACGGTCAGGCGCGTGCTGGACCTCGGCACCGGCAGCGGCGTGCTCGCCATCGCCGCCCGCAAGCTCGCTCCCGTCACGGTGCTGGCCACCGACATCGACCCGATCGCCACCCGTGTTGCGCGCGAGAACGTTCGCCTCAACGGCATCGCCTCGGGCATCGCGCTGGAAACGGCACCCGGCTTCCATTCCACCGCCTTCGGCCACCACGGTCCCTTCGACCTCATCATCGCCAATATCCTCGCCCGGCCGCTGATGCGCATGGCCCCGCAGCTCGCGGCCCAGCTCGCACCGGGCGGCGATGTCATCCTGTCGGGCATCCTCGCCTCGCAGCGCTGGAAGGTGCTGGCGGCCTATAACAGCCTCGGCCTGCGCCATGTGCGCACGATATGGCGCGAAGGCTGGGTCACCATCCATCTCGACAACCGGCGCTGAACGGTATTGCGGGCGGGGATTTCCCCGCCCTTTAAGTTTTTGATGAGCAGGCAAAAGAAAAGGCGGTGCCAGAGGCACCGCCTATTGGACCGGCGAACCGGCCAGACCGCGAGCTTGAGGAGGAGGAGCGCTCAAGCGGTCCTACGTGTTCCGAACGCCTTCCCGGAGGAGGGAGGAGGAGTGACCAGAAAGACGCCTGATCGAAACACCTAGCTTTGTGCCTTTCGGCATTTATTCCGCGATACGAAGCGTGGGAGGAGGAGTTCACTTCGTTTCGCTTGAAGCGCGTTTTGTGTTCGCTTCGTTGGCGCCGCTTATAGACGATTCCGAAAAACTGGACAGCGCTAATGGGGCATGGGTGCCATGCACGCAGCGCATAGTTACGCGCTCTCCCGTGCGAAACCACCGCCCCGCCTTTGACGCCACCCGGCGATGGGATAGATTGCCGGTCACGATTCAACGCCGCATCGGAAGCCCCATGTTCCAGAGTTTCGACGTCACCTCCACGCCCCAGTTCGGCCGCGCGCGCGTGGACGCGTTGCGCGCCACCTTCGATGCGCTCGGCATCGATGGCTTCCTCGTGCCGCGCGCCGATGAATATCAGGGTGAGTACGTGCCGGCCTCCGCCGAGCGGCTTTCCTGGCTGACGGGGTTCACCGGCTCCGCCGGCATCGCGCTTGTCCTGCGCGACAAGGCGATCGTCTTCGTGGACGGGCGCTATGTCACGCAACTTGCCGAACAGGTCGACGGCGCGGTCTTCACCGGCGGCGATCTTGTCGGGGAACCGCCGCATCTATGGCTGCGCAACCACGGGCCGAAGGGCTTCCGTCTCGGGATCGATCCGTGGCTTCACACCGGCGCCGAGGTGCGCCGCCTGGAGAAGGTCCTTGCAGAGCTTGGCGGCCAGCTCGTGTTCCTGCCCTACAATCCTCTCGACCGGGCCTGGACCGGCCGCCCCGCCGAGCCGCTTGGCCGCGTGGTCATCCAGGACATCGACCATGCCGGAGAACTCGCGAAGGACAAGCTGGTGACGATGGCCGCGGCCACGGCGAAGGCAGGAGCGGACGTGCTTGCCGTCACCGACCCCTCCTCCATCGCCTGGATCTTCAACATCCGCGGCAGCGATGTGCCGCATACGCCGCACCCGCTCGCCCGCGCGATCATTCCCGCCGAAGGCCGCCCGCAGCTCTTCCTCGACAAACGCAAGACGGGCATCGAGCCGGAGGCCTACCTGACGCAGCTGGCGGATCTCCTGCCGCCCTCGCAGTTCGACGACGAGGTCGCGAAGCTCGCGGCGGCCGGCAAGCGCATCCTGATCGATCCCGACCAGGCGCCTTTCGCGCTGGCGGAGATCGTGCGCAGCAAGGGGGGAACGCTGGTCGAAGCCGCGGATCCCGCCCGCCTGCCCCGCGCCTGCAAGAACGCCGTCGAGCTTCAGGGCTCCGCCCGCGCGCACCTTCAGGACGGCGCGGCCATGGTGGAGTTCCTTGCCTGGCTCGACAGCACCGCCCCCGGCTCGCAGACGGAAATCAGCGTGACGAAACGGCTGGAAGAGGCGCGCCGCACGGTGGGCGAGCGCCACCAGAACCCGCTGAAGGATGTGTCCTTCGACACCATTGCCGGCGCGGGCGCCCATGCCGCGATCATGCACTATCGGGTGACCACCGACAGCGATACGGCAATCGAGGCCGGAACGATGTTCCTGATCGATTCGGGCGCGCAATATGTCAACGGCACGACGGATATCACCCGCACCGTCGCCATCGGCGACGTGCCGGAGGAGCAGAAACGCTTCTTCACCCTGGTATTGAAGGGCATGATCGCCATCAGCCTCGCCCGCTTTCCCAAGGGCACGCGCGGCTGCGATCTCGATCCGCTCGCCCGTATCGCCTTGTGGAAGGCGGGCGCGGATTTCGCCCACGGCACCGGCCACGGCGTCGGCTCCTACCTCTCGGTGCACGAAGGTCCGCAGCGCATTTCGCGGCTTGCGACGCAGGAGCTGCTGCCCGGCATGATCCTGTCGAACGAGCCCGGCTACTATCGTCCCGGCGCCTTCGGCATCCGCATCGAAAACCTCGTGCATGTCCTGCCCGCCGCGCCCGTCGCGGGCGGCGATATCCACATGCTCGGCTTCGAGACGCTGACCTTCTGCCCGATCGACAACAGGCTCGTTCTCGCGCATCTCCTGACGGACGAGGAGCTGGACTGGCTCAACGCCTATCATGCCCAGACGCGGGAAAAGATCGCGCCGCTCCTCACGGACGACGCGACGAAAGCCTGGCTCGAAAAGGCGACGGCCCCGATCAGACGATGAGGTGACGGATCACCATGACCACGATCCAGCACACGGCGAGCATCGGCAGCAGCGACAGGCGAAGGCCGACGAGGAAAGCGATCGCCATGGTCAGGCTGACGTCCCAGCCGCCGGTAATGGCGGCCGGCGCGACCAGCGTGGTCAGGACCGCGGCCGGCACGGCGTTGAGCGCCGCTTCCGCGCGCGGCGGAATGCGTTTCATGCGCGTGATGAAGACATAGCCGCCGACGCGCGTGAGATAGGTCGCGATGGCGCCTGCGGCGATGATGAGCAGCGTCTGGGTGTGAAACAGGCTTTCCATGTCACGCCTCCCCTTCGACGACGTCGCCGGCCGGCGCTTCGGCGTTATCGAGCGGCAGGAGCGCGGCCACGATGATGCCCGCCAGAGCGCCGAGGCTGACATGCCAGGGCGAACCGACGAAATGCAGGGCGAGGATGGAGCCCGCCCCGGAGGCCAGCACCACGGGCAGCCAGTTCGCGCGGCTGCGGAAACCCAGCACCAGTCCCATGAAATAAACCGGCAGCAGAACATCGATGCCGATGGCCTTGGGATCGCCGATCAGGTTGCCGAGGAAAGCCCCCAGAATGGTCAGGAACAGCCACGGGACGTAGACGCTGAGGCCCAGCACCATCAGCCAGAGATAACTGACGCGGATGCCCCTGTCGGCCCGCCGCTCGGTTTCGGCGAATTGCGGATCGGTCAGCAGGAAGAGCGATGTCGCCTTTTCCCAGAAGGTCAGGTGGCGGATATGCGGGGCGATGGCGGCGGAATAGAGCACGTGCCGGAAGTTCACGGCGAAGATCGACAGCACGACGAGCCAGGGCGCGACATGATGGTTGAACAGCTCCACGCCAACCAGCTGGCTGGCGCCGGCATAGAGCGTCGCGCTCATCAAGGTCGCCTCGGCTATGCTCAGGCCATTGTCGACGGCGACCGCGCCGAACAGCACGGCGAACGGGGCGGCCGCGATGGCAACCGCGCTGCCGCGACGGAGGGCATCGCGGAATTCTTCTTTCGTTTCGGGAGTCATGAGTCCGCTCTCTTGGGAATCTGCAAGCCATAGAGCAGCGAAGCCCCGCTCACAAACCAATATGGCTGATGATCCGTTCAACGGGATTGATCGTTCAACGGCGATGCACGAACGCCGTTGAACGATAGTCGAGCCGAAAAAGACCGGCGGTCAGCCCTTCTTGAGCTGGAACGTATGCTCCGGACCAGGGAAGCTTCGGGCCTTCACCTCTTGCGCATAGGTCGCGAAGGCCTCGCTCATCAGCGGCGCAAGATTGGCGAAATGCTTGACGAAGCGCGGCTTGAAATCGGTGAAGATGCCGAGCACGTCATCGACCACCAGGACCTGGCCGTCGCAGGCCGGCGATGCGCCGATGCCGATGGTCGGCACCTTGACCGCGCCGGTAATCTCGCGCGCCAGCGGCTCGACCGTGCCCTCGATGACGATGGCGAACGCGCCGGCATCGTCAATGGCGGCCGCATCCTTGCGGATCTTCTCGACTTCCTTGTCGTTGCGGCCGAGCGAACGATAACCGCCGGTCGTGTTGATGAGCTGCGGCATCAGGCCGACATGGCCAAGCACCGGAATGCCGCGCTGGGTGAGGAAATGCACCGTCTCGGCCATCTCCGCACCGCCTTCGAGCTTGATCGCGGAACAGCCAGTTTCCTTGAGAACGCGGGCGGCCGTGGCAAAGGCCTGTTCCTTCGACTGCTGGTAGGAGCCGAACGGCAGGTCGACCACGACACAGGCGTTCGACGAACCGCGCATGACGGCCTGACCGTGAGCGATCATCATCTCCAGGGTCACGCCGACGGTGGAATCAAGCCCGTACAGCACCATGCCGAGGCTGTCGCCCACCAGCATGAAATCGACGTGCTGGTCCATGAGCTTGGCGACCGGCGTCGTATAGGCGGTCAGGCTGACGATGGGGCGCTCACCCTTCAGGGCCTTGATGTCGGCGGGGGCCAAACGGCGCTTGGCGGTGTGTACGCTCATGTCACGCTACCTTCTTTGCATGTTCAAGCATTGCATTTTTCGGGCCGAGGACCCGGTTATCGAGAAGCTTCGTGCTGCCGAAGCGAACGAAAAGCAGCAGCAGAACGGGCTTTTCGCCGATGGTCGCGACGTCGGCCAGTGTCTGGGGGTCGCGAACCGCGACGACTTCCGGCTCGGCCAGCGCCTCGCCTTGGATGAAGGCGCGCACCGCCGCCTCGAGCTTTCGCGCATCCGTCTCTCCGGCGGCAACCAGCCGCTCGGCCTCGTCCAGCGCCCGCGGCACGATGGCCGCGGCGGCACGCTCCTGCGGCGAGAGATAGACATTGCGCGAGGAACAGGCGAGCCCGTCGGCCTCACGCACCGTCGGCACGCCGATCACCTCGACCGGCTGGGCGAGATCGGCCACCATGCGGCGGATGATCGTGAGCTGCTGGAAATCCTTCTCGCCGAAATAGGCACGGTCCGGCCCTGCAATGTTGAAAAGCTTGGTGACGACGGTGGCAACGCCCGCGAAATGCCCGGGACGAACGGAGCCTTCCAGCTCGGCGCCGAGCTTCGGCACGTCGACCACCGTCTCCATCGGCTGCGGATACATGTCCTTGACGCCGGGCGCAAAGAGATAATGTACACCCTCCGCCTCGAGCATGGCCTGGTCGCGCGCGAGATCGCGCGGATAGCGCGACAGATCCTCGTTGGCGCCGAACTGCAGGGGATTGACGAAGATGGTGGCGACGACGATGTCGTTGTCGGTGCGCGCGCGCCGGACCAGCTCCATGTGGCCGACATGAAGATAGCCCATCGTCGGGACGAGGCCGATGGTCCGGCCGTCCAGCCGGTGCGGCGCAAGAGCCGCCCGCAATTCCGCGATGGTGGTAAAGGTCTGCATCGCCGGTTCCTCCTTGCTCTCACCCTCTCCCGCGGGCGATCCCAGGTGCATTCTCTCTGGAGCGCTTCCGGGGCGGCATTTTCTATCTTGTGCAGCGCAAAAAGACAATCGGCAAACGGATTTGGCACGCTTTGCCCGCCTGACGGGCAGCTTTGCGTTTTGCGCACTGTACATTTCGCCCTTTGACCAGTAGAGAGCGCGTCAACATGCTCGTCACCCGCGGGCTTGAGAGTGCGGCGCAAGATCGCCGCTAAACCCGAATTCCGGAAGACCCCACATGACGAGTTTCGACAGCCTCGCTCCGGCGATGGCAAAGGCGTTGGAAAAACGCGGCTATACCACTTTGACGCCGGTGCAGATCGCCGTCTCCGATCCCAAGATCGGCGATGCCGATGCGCTGGTGTCCGCCCAGACCGGCTCCGGCAAGACCGTTGCCTTCGGCCTTGCGATCGCGCCCACGCTGCTTGAAGGCGAAGAGCGCTTCGCCCGCGCGGCAAGCCCGCTGGCGCTTGTCATCGCGCCGACGCGCGAGCTTGCCATGCAGGTCAAGCGCGAGCTGGAATGGCTCTACGAACTGACCGGCGCGGTCATCGCCTCCTGCGTCGGCGGCATGGACGTGCGCAACGAGCGGCGCGCGCTGGAGCGCGGCGCCCATATCATCGTCGGCACGCCCGGCCGCCTGCGCGACCACATCACGCGCGGCAACCTCGATCTCTCCGCCATCCGCGCCGTCGTGCTCGACGAAGCCGACGAGATGCTCGACCTCGGCTTCCGCGAAGACCTCGAATTCATTCTCGAAGCTGCACCGGAAGAACGCCGCACGCTGATGTTCTCCGCGACGGTCTCGAAGGAGATCGCAGCGCTCGCGAAGAACTACCAGCGCGATGCCATGCGCATCTCGACGGCCGCCGAACGCGAGCAGCATGTCGATATCGAATACCGCGCCCTGCTCTGCGTGCCCGCCGACCGCGAGAACGCCATCATCAACACGCTGCGCTTCTACGATGCCCAGAACGCCATCGTGTTCTGCTCGACGCGCGCGGCCGTGAACCACCTGACGGCCCGCTTCAACAATCGCGGCTTCTCGGTCGTCGCGCTCTCGGGCGAACTCAGCCAGAACGAGCGCACGCACGCGCTGCAGGCCATGCGCGACGGACGCGCCCGCGTCTGCATCGCGACCGACGTCGCCGCCCGCGGCATCGACCTGCCGAACCTCGAACTGGTCGTGCATGCCGATCTGCCGACCAACCCGGAAACGTTGCTCCACCGGTCCGGCCGTACCGGACGCGCAGGGCGCAAGGGCGTGAGCGCGCTCATCGTGCCGCTCAGCGCCCGCCGCAAGGCCGAGCGCCTGTTGCAGGCTGCCAACCTCAAGGCCGACTGGGCGACCCCGCCCTCTGCCGAGGAAATCCTGCGGCGCGACGACGAGCGCCTGCTTGCCGACACGACGCTGACCGATACGATCGGTGACGACGAGATCGAGACCATCGATGCGCTCGTTGGCAAGTTCGATGCCCGTCAGCTCGCCGCCGCCGTCGCGCGCTACTTCAAGGCCGGCCGCTCTGCGCCGGAGGATCTGGTCGAAGTCTCGCTGGAGCAGCGCAAGCCGCGCGAGCGCAGCAACGATGCGATCCCGGCCGAGACCAAACGCCCGCGCGACAGTTTTGCCCGCAGCACGTGGATCTCCGTTTCCGTCGGCCGCAAGCAGCGCGCCGAGCCGCGCTGGCTCATCCCGATGCTGTGCCGCAACGGCGCCCTCACCAAAAACGAGATCGGCGCCATCAAGATGCAGCCGGAGGAGACGTACATCGAGCTTTCCGCCGATGCCTCCGACGCGTTCCTCGGCGCGCTCGGCCCCGACAAGATGCTGGAACGCGGTGTCCGCGTGACCGTTCTTGACGGCATGCCCGACCTCACGCCGCAATACTACGAGCGCACGCCGGGCGAAAAGACGCAACGCTACGACAAGCCGTTCCGCGGCGAGCGCCGCGCCGACTGGAAACCGCGCGGCGAATTCGAGAAAAAGCCGGGTTTCGGCAAGAAAAAGGACTTCGACAAGAAGCCCGATTCCAAGGCCGAAGGTGCGAGCGCGAAGCCCCACTGGAAGGACCGCGACGACAACGCCGCCAAGAAACCAGGCAAGCCTTTCGGCGGACCGAAGCCCTTCAAGGGCAAGCGCGACGAGAAATTCGCCAAGCCCGAAGGCGGCCCCAAGAAGCCGAAGTTCAAGAAGACGGATCGCAGCTAGAACCTTCGTGGTGCGGAACATTCGGGTCCGCACCACGTTACCGTCGCACTTCTGTGGGGGAAGCGCGATGACAGACCGGACGGCATCCGCCGAAGACGATCAAAGCGAATTCAGCCGTTTCATAACGGGCCTCGGCCGTGGGGTCGCAAGCGCACTGTTCTTCGCACTGCCCATGCTGATGACCATGGAAATGTGGTATCTCGGCTTCTACATGGCACGCGAGCGGCTGCTGCTGCTCTTCATCCTCAACATTCCGCTTCTCGTCGTTCTGGCGCACCGCATCGGCTTTGAGAAAACCGTGAGCTGGCGCGATGCCGCGCGCGACGCGGTCGTCGCCTACGGTATCGGCATCCTGACCAGCATCATCGTGCTCGCCGCGCTCGGCCTTCTGCGCGGGGACATGTCGGCAAGCGAACTCATCGGCAAGATTGCCTTGCAATCGGTCCCCGCCAGCATCGGCGCCATGCTCGGACGTAGCCAGCTCGGCAACGAGGACGACGACACCGAGGAAAAGGCAACGCCCTATCACAGCGAGCTCTTCCTCATGGGCGTGGGCGCGCTCTTCCTGTCGCTCAACATCGCGCCGACCGACGAGATGATGGTGCTGGCCTACAAGATGACCATCTGGCACGCTCTCGTCGTCTCGCTCCTCTCCATCGCGCTGATGCACGGCCTGGTCTATGCCGTATCCTTCATCGGCGGGCACGAGCTTTCGCCTGAAACGCCATGGTGGCACGCCTTCGTGCGCTTCACCCTGCCCGGCTATGTCGTCGCATTGGCGGTCAGCGTGCTGGCGCTCTGGATATTCGAGCGCCTCGGCGACAGTTCGGCAATCGAGATCATGGTATCCGTGATCGTGCTCGGCTTTCCATCCGCGCTCGGCGCTGCCGGCGCACGGTTGATTCTGTGAGAATGCCATGACGAAACAGGAAAACCGCCGTCAGCGCGAACGACAGGATCCGCACTGGATCGAGTGGCTGACCGGTGTCGTCTCCGCGCTCCTCGTGGCCGGCATGCTCGGCTGGCTGGGTTGGGAGGCGATCATGCGCCCGACAACGCCCCCCGATCTTTCCATCCACGTCGTGTCGACGGAACGGGCCGCCAGCGG
This sequence comes from Shinella sp. AETb1-6, assembly GCF_009826875.1. NCBI lineage: Bacteria > Pseudomonadati > Pseudomonadota > Alphaproteobacteria > Hyphomicrobiales > Rhizobiaceae > Shinella > Shinella sp. AETb1-6. Next base: position 290,317 of record NZ_WUMM01000001.1, read on the forward strand.
CTACCGCGTGGCCTTCGACATCGCCAATACCGGCACGACGACAGCCGCGGCCGTCACCGTGATCGGCCGGATCATCCAGGACGGGCGCGTGATCGAGGAGAATCCCGTCGTTTTCGACTATGTCGCGGCGCAGTCGAAGACCGAGGGGGCCATCTTCTTCCGCAACGATCCGGCCGCGGGCGAAATGTCGATTCAACCGGCGGGTTATACCAGCCCTTAAAAAACGACGGCAAGCCTTGGAATAGATTCGCGAAAAGCGGAACCAATCCCTTTGGCGCGTATTGAACCAGACAATTGCCGGGGTCCGACATCAGCGAGACCTGGCCAATCGCCAAGGTCTGACTCATGCAGCTTTCGCTAGCCATCCTCTTGACGACGCAGGTCTTCCTTCCGGCCTTCTTCCTGATCTGGCTCTGGTGGCCACGCCCACCCGACCAGCTGGCGTGGTTCATGCGCGTGTTCTACGGCGCATGCTACCTTGTCTTCATCACGGTTCTGGGGCGCTGGGATTTTCTCAGCGTTACGCTCACGGTCATCCTGCCGGCCGTCTTCGCCCTTGCGGCCTTCCTGTCGTTCATGCGCGTTCGCAACCGTCCGTGGAACACCGCCGCCTCCCCCGTGCGCGTACACGGTTTCACCGCCGCCATGAGCGTCTTCTTCCTGGCGCTCGCGATGCGCGGCCTGTCCGGCTACGGCTACCACGAAACCGCCGTCGACCTCGCGTTTCCCTTCGATCGCGGCGAATACTATATCGGCCAGGGCGGCAGCACGACGTCGATCAACAACCATCATAACGACAAGAGCCAGCGCTTCGCGCTCGACATCGTCGCGCTGAACAGGCTCGGCGCGCGTGCCGATGGCCTCATGCCGCGCGCGCTTGCCGATTACGTGATTTTCGGCAGGACGGTGAAAAGCCCGTGCAGCGGCATCGCCATTTCCACGCATGACGGCGTCGCGGACAATGCGATCGGGGAAACGAACGCTAAGGAGCCGGCCGGCAACCATGTCATCCTCGCCTGCGGCTCGGTGCGCGTCCTTCTGGCCCATCTGGAACCCCGGTCGATCGCCGTCAGCGCGGGAGAACAGGTAACCGCCGGCCAGACGGTCGGCCAGGTCGGCAATTCCGGCAATTCGTCGGAGCCGCATCTGCACATGCACGCCTATCTCGGCGGCACCGTCGACTATAACGAGGGCGAAGGCGTGCCGATGACGTTCGGCGACCGTTTCCTGGTCCGCGGTTCGATCGTCACCGTGCCCTGACGGTCACGACTTGATGCGTTCGAACCAACCGTCCTCGTCGATCACCTCGATGTCGAATTCGCGCGCCTTGTCGAGCTTGGAGCCCGCTCCCGGCCCGGCCACGACGAGATCGGTCTTCTTGGAAACGGAACCGGCGACCTTCGCGCCCAGACGCTCCGCCATGGCCTTGGCTTCGTCCCGCGTCATCTTTTCCAGCGAACCGGTAAAGACGACGGTCTTGCCCGCCACCGGACTGGACGAGACGACCACGGCTTCCGCCGCCTCGGGCGTGACTTCCTTCAGCAGCCGGTCGAGCACATCGAGATTGCGCGGCTCCTTGTAGAACTCGACGATGGCGCGCGCGACGACCTCGCCGATGCCCTCGATATTGTTGAGGTCGTTCCACGCATCGCCGGACAGGCTTTCGGCCTCCTTCATCGCCGTCGCGAAGGCATCGTAGGTGCCATAGGCGCGCGCCAGCAGCTTGGCGTTGGTTTCCCCCACATGGCGGATGCCGAGCGCATAGATGAAGCGGTTGAGCGCGATCGACCGGCGGGCATCGATCGCATCGAAAAGCTTGCGCACGCTGACCTTGCCGAAGCCGTCGATATTCTCCAGCTTGGCGAGAGGCGACGCCTCCTGCCGCTGCCGGAGGGTGAAGATATCGGGCGCCGTGCGGATGCGCAGAGCCTCGTCCTCCGCCTCGAAGAAGAAGTCGATCTGCTTGGCGCCCAGCCCTTCGATATCGAAGGCATTGCGCGACACGAAATGCTTGAGGTGCTCCACGGCCTGCGCGCGGCAGACGAAGCCACCCGTGCAACGCGTCACCGAATCGAGCCGACCGGTCTTCTCGTGGCGTTCGCGCACGGCATGGCTGCCACAGACCGGACACGTCTTGGGAAAGACATAGGACGCCGCATCCGATGGACGCTTCTCCATCACCACGTCGAGCACCTGCGGGATCACGTCGCCGGCACGCTGCACGATGACGGTATCGCCGATGCGGATATCGTGCCCCTCGGGGCGGATGCGTTCGCCGCTGTTGCCGATGCCCTCGATATAATCCGCATTGTGCAGGGTCGCATTGGTGACGACCACGCCGCCGACCGTGACCGGCGTCAGGCGCGCGACGGGTGTCAGCGCGCCCGTGCGACCGACCTGGATGTCGATCTTCTCGACAATCGTAAAGGCCTGCTCGGCCGGGAACTTGTGTGCCGTCGCCCAGCGCGGCGAGCGGGACCGGAAGCCCAGCCGCTCCTGCAGCGCCAGTTCGTCCACCTTGTAGACGACGCCGTCGATATCGTAGTCGAGATCCGGCCGGGCAAGGCCGATATCCCGGTAATGCGCGATGATATCCTCCACCCGGGTCAGGCGCTGCGTCATCGGATTGACCGGGAAGCCCCATGATTTCAGCACGCCGATCATGCCGAACTGTGTATCGGCCGGCATCGACGACATCTCGCCCCAGGCATAGGCGAAGAAGCGCAGCTTTCGGCTTGCCGTCACGCTCGCATCGAGCTGGCGCAGCGACCCCGCCGCGGTGTTGCGCGGATTGACATAGGTCTGCCTGCCCTCGGCCGCCATCTTCTCGTTGAGTGCCAGGAAGTCGCTCTTGGCCATGTAGACCTCGCCGCGCACCTCCACGACATCGGGCGCGCCGGCCGGCAGGCGGTTCGGTATCTCGCCGATGGTCAGCACGTTGGCCGTCACGTTCTCGCCCGTCGTTCCGTCGCCACGCGTGGCCGCCGATGCCAGGCGACCGTTCTCGTAGCGGATGGACATCGACAGGCCGTCGATCTTCGGTTCGGCGGTGAAGGCGATCGTCTCGTCGGGCAGACGCCCCAGGAAACGATAGACGCTGTTGACGAAATCCCGCACGTCCTCGTCGGAGAACGCGTTGTCGAGCGACAGCATCGGACGCGAATGGGTGATCGGCGCGAAGGTGGGAAGCGGCGCTGCACCGACGCGGCGCGACGGGCTGTCATCGCGCACCAAGGCGGGAAAGCGCGCCTCGATCTCCTCGTTGCGGCGCTTCAGCGCGTCATAGTCCGCGTCCGAGATCGCCGGCGCATCCTGCCCGTGATACAGCTCGTCGTTGCGCGCGATCTCCGCCGCAAGATTGGCCAATTCGGCCGCGGCCTCTTCTTCGGTCAGGGTCTCGACAGGGATTTTCGCGTTGGCCATGACATGCTCCGGATTCTGCCACCGGTTTTAGAGCAAAGTTGGCGAAAGAAAAGGTGGGAGTGCGGGTGGGATCGCCCCTCAGCCGCCACCGGAAAGCAGACGGGCCGCGGCGGCCCGCGCCTCTTCGGTCACGGATGCGCCAGCCAGCATGCGGGCGATCTCCTCGGTCCGCGCGCCGTCGTCCATGCGGGCGACGCGGGTGGCGACCGTTTCGCTGCCTTCGACCGGCCCCTTGGAGATGAGAAGGTGCGTTGCCGCGCGCGCTGCCACCTGCGGGGCATGCGTGACGGACAGGACCTGAACCGTCGAGGACAACCGCTTCAGCCGCTGGCCGATGGCATCGGCCACCGCTCCGCCCACACCGGTGTCGATTTCGTCGAAGACGAGGGTCGGGGCAGAGCCGCGGTCGGCCAGCGCCACCTTGAGCGCCAAAAGGAAACGCGAGAGTTCGCCGCCCGACGCCACCTTCATGATCGGGCCTGGCCGCGTGCCCGGATTGGTCTGCACGTGGAATTCGACCGTATCGATCCCCTCCTCCGCGCCGCCTTCGGGGTCGGTGGTGATTTCGACGGTGAAACGTGCCCGCTCGAGCTTCAGGGCCGGCAGCTCCGCCATCACGGCCGCGGCAAGCGCCTCGGCGGCGCGATGGCGCTTTTCCGAAAGCGAACGCGCGGTGATCTCGAACGCCGCCCGCGCCTCCGTGAGCCGCGATTCGAGCTGCACCAGCTTCTCCTCGCCGGCATCGAGATCGGCGAGATCCGCGATCATCTTCGCCGCCAGCGCCGGCAGTCCCGTAACGGGCACCGAATATTTGCGGGCGGCCGCGCGCAGCGCAAAAAGGCGCTCCTCCGTCCGCTCCAGTTCCTTCGGATCGTATTCCGTCTTGCGCAACGCGGCCTCGACGGCCATCTGCGCATCGGACAGGTGGTTCAGCGCCTGGTCGAGCAGTTCGACGGTTTCCTCCAGCAGACCGGGCGCCTCATGGCTCTTGCGCTCCAGCCGCCGCACCATGGAGGCGATCAACGGCACGGGCGATGCATTGCCGTTGAGGAAGTCGCTCGCCTCGCTGATATCGCCGGCAATACGCTCGGCCTTCATCATGCGGGACCGCACCTCGGCCAGCGCGTCCTCCTCGCCATCCTGCGGCGACAGCGCCTCGAGTTCCTCGACCGAGGACCGCAGGTAATCCGCCTCGCGGGCGGCGGCCTCCACCTTATCGCGATGGCGGCGCAGGGTGCGCTCGGCGTCCTTCCATTGATGATAAAGCCTGCCGACATCGGCAGCTGCATCGTTGAGACCGCCGAAGGCGTCGAGCAGCAGGCGATGCGCATCCGTATCGACCAGTGCGCGATCGTCATGCTGGCCGTGGATCTCGACAAGGCGCTGCCCCGCCTGCCGCATGAGCTGCACGGAGACGGGCTGGTCGTTGACGAAGGCCTTGGTGCGCCCATCGGCCGATTGCTGGCGGCGAAAGATGAGGTCGCCGTCGTCGTCGATCCCGTTTTCACGCAGCAGCGCGCGCGCGGCATGATCAAGCGGCACGTCGAAAACCGCCGTGACCTGGCCGCGCTCGGTTCCGTGGCGCACCAGCGAACCGTCGCCGCGCCCGCCGAGCGCCAGCGAAAGACTGTCGAGGAGAATGGATTTACCGGCACCCGTTTCGCCGGTCAGCACGGACAGGCCCGGCTCGAACGCAAGATCGAGCCGTTCGATCAGGACGATATCGCGGATCGATAGCTGCGCCAGCATACCGTGTCAGATCTCTTTGTTATCGCGATTCCGGACGCAGAACTGTCGCACACTTTCCGCTCAACCGGGCCGGCGTCAAGCCCCGATCAGCTTCTTGCCCGCGCGCGCGATCCACGAGCCGGAATTTTCGCGCGGCTCCAGGCCCTTGGTCTGCAAGAGCTTGTAGCTGTCGGAATACCACTGGCTGTCCGGATAGTTGTGGCCGAGAACGGCGGCCGCCGTCTGCGCCTCGCTGTCGACGCCCATCGCGTAATAGGTCTCGACGAGACGAGCGAGCGCTTCCTCGATCTGGTTGGTCATCGGGTACTTCTCGACGACGACGCGGAAGCGGCTGGCCGCCGCGATATATTCCTTGCGCTCGAGATAGTAGCGGCCGATCTGCATTTCCTTGCCGGCGAGCTGGTCGCGGGCGAAACGGATCTTCGCCTGGGCGTCCTCGACATATTCCGACTTCGGATAGTTGTCGACGACGGCCTGCATGGCCTCGATCGTCTGCTGCGAGGCGCGCTGGTCCTGCGTCACGCTCGGGATCTGCTTCCAGTAGGCGAGACCGACGATATACTGCGCATAGGCGGCGTCCTCGGACCCCGGATAGAGGCTCAGATACCGCTTGCCCGCCTTGATGGCTTCTTCATTGCGGCCCTGACGGTAATTCGTGAAGGCCAGCATGACGAGCGACTTGCGGGCCTCGTCGGAGAACGGGTTCTGGCGGTCGACGGCCTCGAACTTGCGGGCAGCCTCGCCCACCTTGCCGGCGTTCATGTTCGCCAGGCCCTGGTTGTAGAGCGTCTGGGACGATTCGGTTTCGCCCGTCAGTTTGGTGATGTCGATGTCCGGGTCCGACTGGCAGGCGGAAAGAACGACAGACGCCGCCGTAGCGAAAAGCGTAAGATAGACAATACGTGCCGTCTTCTTCACACCAACAGATCCTGCAACAACCATGAGACAATCCCAGTTCAACGGCACCAAATGCGGGCGGGCCGCACATGCGCCCCGCGTTGTATCTCCAAAAGCGTGAAGATCGCAACGCCATGCCGGCGCATTAACGCATTTTTATGGCAGTCGTGACGGGAGAAAGGCTTAATTGCGCCCCGGCCTCACAAAGCCCAGGGCGCAAATTCCGGCGCATTGACCGCAACCAGCTCACGCTGACCGGGACGCGAACGCGACCCGGCATCTTCGACCACCTCGTAGGCCGTCGGATCGCTGAGCAGCGCCTTGAGCGCGTAGGCGTTCATCTTGTGGCCGCCGCGATAGGAACGGTAGCGGCCGATGAAGGGTGCGCCGGCCAGCGCCAGGTCGCCAACGGCGTCCAGCGTCTTGTGACGCACGAACTCGTCCTTGGCGTAGCGCAGGCCTTCGACATTGATCACGGTGTTGTCGTCGGAGATGACGACGGAGTTTTCCAGCGACGAGCCGAGCGCATGGCCGGAGGCCCACAGACGCTCGACGTCGCGCATGAAGCCGAAGGTCCGGGCACGGGAAAGCTCGTTGCGGAAGGTCGAGGGCGTCATGTCGCCCTTCCAGGCCTGACGGCCGATCAGCGGGCAATCGAAATCGATCTCGACTTCGAATCGCATGCCGTCATAGGGCGAGAACTCGGCCCAGGACGCACCGGCATCGACGCGAACCGGCTTGATGACACGGATATAGCGGCGCTTGACCGAAAGCGGCACGATGCCGACCTGATCGATGGCATCGATGAAGGGGGCCGAGCTGCCGTCCATGATCGGCATTTCCGAGCCGTGCACTTCGACGAGCAGGTTGTCGAGACCGAGCGCGTAAAGCGCGGCCATGACATGCTCGACCGTGGCGATGGAGGTCGCGGCGGAAAAACCGAGAACGGTGCAAAGATCCGTGTTGCCGACCTGCGAGGAGACGGCGCGGTATTCGCTGACGGTGCCGTCATCGTGCAGGCGCTGGAAGAGGATGCCGCTGTCGGCCTCCGACGGGTTCAGGGTGATCGACACGGCCGCGCCGGAATGCACGCCCGTTCCGGAAATCGTCACCGGGGCCGCAATCGTCGTCTGGAAACCGAGCATCGTCATGTGCATTCGCCTCGTCTTAGTCTCGGCGCATTCATCGCCGACATTTCAATTCGCGGGCCGAACAGTACCGCGGCTGAACGCCTTGCGTTCGCCGACAAGCCTGCCGGAACGTTTGAAGGTTTCGTTGCGCGCGGCCATGCCGTGGCGTGATTCCTGCTGCCCCTTTGCCCAGCCTGAATTTAGTCGGCCGGTCGTCATCATACAAATCACTGTTTCTTTCGGTTTGTTACGCAAAATCCGCATCGCAAGTCCTTGAAAGAAATCAGGAAACAAAAATGCCCGGATCGATGATCCGGGCATCTGTTACAAAGCCGTTGCGCCTCAGTTCGACTGGCGGCGCAGGAAGGCCGGGATTTCCAGCTGGTCGTCCTCGTGCAGGGCACGCGGCTGCGGGTTGGCGCGGCCGTGGTCATCGAGCTGGCCGCGACGCGGCGCATACAGGCTTGCCTCCGCCGACAGCGGGCGGCGCTGCTGCTGCTGGGCGACGGGAGCAGGCTCCTGGGCCGGGTGGGCTTCCTCATGACGGCCGAGCGACGAGGTCAGCCGCTTGAGCAGGCCCATCGGGCCGCGCTCTTCGTGATGGGCGGCCGGCTGCTGGGCAGCGCGGTGGTCCATCTCGGCCTGCACGACTGGCGGGAAGTCCTCGATCTTCGGCATGCGCATGGACTGCGGCTCCTGACGAATGATCGGGGCGGCATGCTCGACGCGCTGCTGCATCACCGGAGCCTGCTGCATGACGGGCGCCTGCTGCTGCACCGGTGCAACGCGCTGGACGGCCGGGGCTTCCGCCGGAGCCGCGAAGATGCGGTTCTGCAGGCGGGGCTCTTCCTGATGCACGGCAGCCTGCTGGACCGCGGCCGGACGCGTCATCGGAATGGACAGCTCGCGATCGAGGCTTTCTTCCGAGGCGCGGATGGCTTCGGCGATCGGGTCGACGGCGGGCTGCTGGGCGACCGGCTGCTGCTGCAGCACGGGCTGCGGCTGGCTGACCGGCTGGGGTGCTGCGGCGACGGGCTGCGGCTGGATGGCGGCGGACGGGCGAACTACCGGCTTGCTGAGGTTGCGAAAGTCAGCATTCCGTGCAGCCACCTCCGAGGCCGCGCGATCGATACCGGTTGCAACAACGGAGACGCGGATCAGGCCTTCGAGCTCTTCGTCGAAGGTAGCGCCGAGTATGATGTTTGCGTCCGGATCGACTTCCTCGCGGATACGGGTTGCCGCTTCGTCGACTTCGAAGAGGGTCAGGTCACGGCCGCCGGTGATGGAGATCAGCAGGCCCTGGGCGCCCTTCATCGAGGTTTCGTCGAGCAGCGGGTTGGCGATCGCAGCTTCGGCGGCGGCCATTGCGCGGCCCTCGCCCGAGGCTTCGCCCGTGCCCATCATGGCGCGGCCCATCTCGCGCATCACCGAGCGGACGTCGGCGAAGTCGAGGTTGATGAGGCCTTCCTTGACCATCAGGTCGGTGATGCAGGCAACGCCGGAATAGAGAACCTGGTCGGCCATCGCGAAGGCGTCGGCAAAGGTCGTCTTGTCGTTGGCGATGCGGAACAGGTTCTGGTTCGGGATGACGATCAGCGTGTCGACCGACTTCTGCAGTTCCTGGATGCCTTCTTCGGCCAGACGCATGCGGCGGCCGCCTTCGAAGTGGAACGGCTTCGTGACGACGCCGACGGTCAGGATGCCCTTGTTGCGGGCGGCCTGTGCGACGACGGGCGCCGCACCCGTGCCCGTGCCGCCGCCCATGCCGGCGGTGACGAAGCACATGTGGGTGCCGTTCAGGTGATCGATGATCTCGTCGATGCACTCTTCGGCGGCTGCGCGGCCGACTTCCGGCTGCGAGCCGGCGCCGAGGCCTTCCGTGACGGCGACACCCATCTGGATGATCCGCGAAGCCTTGGTCATGGTCAGCGCCTGGGCATCGGTGTTGGCAACGACGAAGTCGACGCCTTCCAGGCCCGCGGTGATCATGTTGTTGACGGCGTTGCCGCCACCGCCACCGACGCCGAAGACGGTGATGCGGGGCTTCAGCTCGGTGATGTCAGGCTTCTGGAGCTTGATAGTCATTGCAGTGTTCCTTTCGTTTCCGGCCGCTTCGCCCAGCCGGTCTATTCCCAAAACTCAGTTGTCGGTCTTTCCCGGCACTCGCTACGCCTCCGGCAAACCCGTCAGAAACTTTCCTTCAGCCACTGTCCCATGCGGGCGATGCGGCCATTACCCCCCGTCAGCTGCGAGAGCATGCCGCCCTGCACAGCGTGTTCTTCCAGTTCCGCGACCTGCGGGTAGATCATCAGACCCACCGCCGTTGAAAAAGCCGGTCCCTTGGCTGCCGTCGGCAGGCCGGAGACGCCGAGCGGGCGGCCGATGCGCACGTTGCGCGCCAGGATGCGGCGCGCTGCCTCGGGCAGGCCCGTCAGCTGGCTTGCGCCGCCCGTGAGCACGATCCGCTTGCCGACGATCGGCGAGAAGCCCGAGCGCTGGATGCGGTCGCGGATGAGTTCGAGCGTCTCCTCGATCCGGGCGCGCACGATCCGCGAAATCAACGACTTCGGCACATGGGTCGGCTGGTCGCGGTCGTCCTCGCCGATCGGCGGAACGGTGATGATGTCACGCTCGTCGCCGGCATTCGGCAAGGCCGAGCCATGCACGACCTTCAGGCGCTCCGCATCCTCGATACGGGTCGAAAGGCCCCGTGCGAGATCGGTGGTGACGTGGTGGCCGCCGAGCGAGACCGCGTCGGAATGGACGAGCTTGCCTTCGGCAAAGACCGAGATCGTCGTCGTGCCGCCGCCCATGTCGATGCAGGCGCAGCCGAGTTCGACTTCGTCGTCGACAAGCGCCGAAAGGCCGCTCGCATAGGGCGTCGCCACCATGCCCTCGACGGAAAGGTGGGCGCGGTTGACGCAGAGTTCGAGGTTCTTCAGCGCCGAACGCTCGGCCGTCAGAACATGCATGTCGACGCCCAGAACGTCGCCGAACATGGAGAGCGGATCGCGGATGCCGCGCTCGCCGTCCAGCGAGAAGCCGGTCGGCAGCGAATGGAGGATGGCGCGGTCCTGGCGCAGCGACTGGTGGCCGGCAACGGCAAGCACCTTGCGCAGGTCGTTGGCGTCGACTTCCTGGCCGCCGAGATCGATGGTCGCGGTGTAGACGTCGCTCTGCAGGCGGCCGGCGGACACGTTGACGATCAGGCTCTCGATGGTGAGGCCGGCCATGCGCTCGGCCGCGTCGACGGCAAGGCGGACCACGCTTTCAGCCGCATCCAGATCGCCGATCACGCCGTTCTTCACGCCGCGCGACTTCTGGTGGCCGATGCCGATGATTTCGACATTGTGGGTGCGGCCCGGCAGGATCTCGCTCTCGGCGCGCGGCGTCAACCGGCCGATCATGCAGACCACCTTGGTGGAGCCGATATCGAGGACCGAAACGACGTGAGCCCGCTTCGAGGAAAGCGGCTTCAAGCGCGGCAGGCCGAAATGGGACGAACCGAAAATGCTCATGTGCGCTTCGCTGCCTTCTTCAGGTCCTTTGTCCTCTGCTCGACCATCTTGTTACGACGTTCGAGCGCCCCTTCCGTCAGACGCACCGTCGTGCGGTCCTCAAGCCTCAGATCGACAGCCGCGATATCGCGTTCCAGGATGCTTTCCTCCGCTTCCAGCGTGGCGAGCGTATCCATGGCGCGGGGCACGTTGTGCTCCGGCAGCTTCACGACGATGCCGTTGTCGAGACGCAGGTCCCAGCGGCGGCCGGCGACGCGGATGTAGGCCTTCACGCGCGACTTGATCTCCGGCCAGTTGTCGAACTCGTCGGAAAAGCCGGCGGCGGCCGTCTCGGCATCGCGGCCGACGAACAGCGGCAGCGTGGAAAACTTGTTGTCGCGAAGCGGCGCGATCACGCTGCCGTTCTTCTCGATCAGCGACAGATCGCTGCCATGCTGCCAGATGCCGAAAGCCTCGCGCTCCTTCAGCGTGATCTCGATCGTGCCCGGATACACCTTGCGCACCGACACATCCTCGACCCAGGGCAGTTCGCTGAGCTTCTTGCGCGCATCCTTGACGTCGAGCGCGACGAGCGAGGTCGTGCCGTCCAGCCCGAGGCGCTCGAGGATATCGATTTCCGAGGTCTCGCGATTGCCGGAAACCTTCACGTCCTCGATGGCAAAGCCGATCGCCGTCGTCGAGGCCTGGGCGAAATCCTGCGAGTGACCGCCGAGCGACATGCCGTAGAAGCCGGTCGCGCCGAGAAACAGTGCGGTGGCGATGCTGCCGGTGTGGCGGGGAATATGGATGCGGCCAGCCGCAAGGCTGACGAGGAAACGCACGATACGGCGCAGCGGGCGTGGCAGCACGCGACCGCCTTCCGTTTCCGGAAGACCGACGGGGCGCACCCTGCTCTTCTTGGCGCTCAACGCAAACACGACGCGTCCTCCACCATCCAACTCAAGAATTCACCAAAAGAGTGGCCGGCATGGACGGCCATTTCAGGCACCAGGGAGGTGGGGGTCATGCCGGGCTGGGTGTTGATCTCCAGCCAGATAAGCTCGCCATTCTCTGAAAAACGGTCGTCGTAGCGGAAGTCGGAACGGCTGACGCCACGGCACCCGATCGCTTGATGCGCCTTGAGTGCGAGTGTTTGTACTTTTTGGTAAATATTCGGTGAAATCTGCGCCGGAATGATGTGTTTCGAGCCACCTTTCACGTATTTCGAATCATAGTCGTAGAAGGCGTGGCCCTGCGGCACCACTTCCGTGACCCCGAGCGCGACATCGCCCATGACACCACAGGTCAGTTCACGACCGTAGACATAGCGCTCGACCATGACCGCATCGCCGTAGCGCCATTCTTCCGAGGTGATGATCTGCGGCGGGTGCGACTGGTCTTCCTTGACCATGACGACGCCGAAGGACGAGCCCTCGCGTACGGGCTTCACCACATAGGGCGGCGTCAGCGGATGCGCGGAGGTGAAATCGAAACGGTTCATCAGCCGCTGCTCGGCGACCGGAATGCCGGCGGCCTTGGCGACGATCTTGGCTTGCGCCTTGTCCATGGCGAGCGCGGAGGCAAGCACGCCGGAATGGGTATAGGGGATCTGCAGGAACTCGAGCAGACCCTGGATGGTGCCGTCCTCTCCGAACGGCCCGTGCAGCGCGTTGAAGGCGACATCCGGCTTCAGCTCGGCAAGAACGGTTGCGACGTCGTGACCGACATCGACGCGCGTGACCTTGTAGCCTTCGGCCTCAAGCGCGTCGGCGCAGGCGTTGCCCGACGAAAGGCTCACCGGCCGTTCCGACGAAAAACCACCCATCAGCATCGCGACATGCTTTACGCTCATAGAACCCCCAACTGAATTCCGCATTCTGCTCCGCGCTGCTTGCGTGGACCTGATTTCGTCAGGGTCCGCTTCGGCGAGTCGCGTGAGGACCACTAGAGCGCCATTAAGGTTAATGAAGCGTTTACTTTCGTTAACCGGACGCACCGTGGATCAAATTTTCCTGTCCCGAATCAAGCCACGCTACGATTCTCTCTCTAGAATCAGAGCCTTGCTCACCATGCAAGAAAAACCGCACGACAGAGTGCCCGCGGCTTCGGGTGTGAGCATGACGTCATCGGGCCCAACGCCTTGGTAAATGCGGGCATCGCGGCGAAGGAAAGAAAAGTATGATTCTTTGATGCCGGACGCATTTTTATTGTTTCATCGGCCGGCCACGTGGCGTAGGAACGCCCCGCTGCCTCCCACGACGGCAAGAAAAAACATTAAAAAGGCACCCCCAATGAGTGAAACACTCCACACAGGGTCGCCGACCGCAACGCAGTCCAACCGCGCCGGCCTCAATTCTCCAGCGCGTGTTCTATTTGCAAGCCTGGTCGGAACGACCATCGAATTCTTCGATTTCTACGTTTACGCCACCGCCGCAGTTCTGGTCTTCCCGACGCTGTTCTTCCCGAACAGCGATCCGACGACGGCCCTTCTGGCGTCCTTTGCGACCTTCTCGATCGCCTTCTTCGCCCGCCCCTTCGGCGCCATCGTCTTCGGACACTACGGCGACCGCATCGGCCGCAAGACCACGCTCGTCGCCGCCCTTCTGACGATGGGCGTATCGACCGTTATCATCGGCCTCCTGCCGACCTACGAGACGATCGGCGTGCTGGCCCCGCTGTTGCTGGCATTGTGCCGGTTCGGCCAGGGCTTCGGGCTTGGCGGCGAATGGGGCGGCGCGGTGCTGCTCGCGACCGAAAACGCCCCTCCGGGCAAGCGCAGCTGGTACGGCATGTTCCCGCAGCTCGGCGCGCCCATCGGGCTCTTCCTGTCGTCGGGCGTGTTCTGGCTGCTGCTGCATTTCATGTCGCAGGAAGCGTTGCTCGCCTGGGGCTGGCGCATCCCGTTCGTCGCGTCGATCCTGCTGATCGTCGTCGGCCTTTGGGTTCGACTGTCGATCACGGAAACGCCTGCTTTCCAGAAGGCGATCGACAAGCAGGAACGCGTCGAAGTTCCCGTCATGGAACTCTTCCGCAACCACAAGCGCAGCCTCGTGCTCGGCACCTTCGTGGCGCTGGCCACCTTCGTGCTGTTCTATATCGGCTCGGCTTACCTGCTGTCCTACAACGTCAAGGTCCTGAACATCCCGTTCCTCGAGGCGCTTGAGGTGCAGATCCTGGGCTCCGTGCTCTTCGGCCTGTTCATTCCGGTCGCCGGCAAGCTGGCGGAACGGTTCGGCCGCCGCGAGGTGCTCATCCTCACGACCATCCTGATCGGCGTCTTCTCGTTCTTCCTGCCGGGCCTGATGACCAGCGGCGAACAGGGCATCTTCATCTTCGTGATCTTCGCGATGGCGCTGATGGGCATGACCTACGGCCTGATCGGCACGGCGCTTGCCGCGCCCTTCCCCACCAAGGTGCGCTATACGGGCTCGTCGATCACGTTCAATTTCGCAGGCATCTTCGGCGCATCGCTCGCGCCCTACATCGCCACCTGGCTCCAGGCCAATTACGGCATGACCCATGTCGGCTACTATCTCGGCATTTCCGCCGCGATCACGCTGGCCTGCATCCTGCTCTCGGGCAAGGAAGAAGTCTGACCCGACCCTCTCGCAGGGCCTGAATCGAAAACCCGCCGCGTCGAACGCGGCGGGTTTCTTATGTCTGCGGATCAATCGGTCTCGCCGACGACCTTCCAGATCACCGCACCGATGACCGCGCCGAGGATCGGCGCCACCCAGAACAGCCAGAGCTGCGACAGCGCCGCCGTCTCGGCAAAGAGCGCGACACCCGTGGAGCGCGCCGGATTGACCGAGGTATTCGTGACCGGAATGGACACGAGATGGATCAGCGTCAGGCCGAGGCCGATGGCAATCGGCGCAAAGCCTACCGGGGCACGGCCATGGGTCGAACCGAGGATGATGAGGAGGAAGAACGCCGTCAGCACCACCTCGATGACCAGCGCCGCCGTCAGCGAATAGCCGCCGGGCGACAGCTCGCCGTAACCGTTCGATGCAAAACCACCCGCCGTGAAGCCGGCCTTGCCGGACGCCACGAGGTAGAGCACCGCCGCAGCCGCCACCGCACCCACGACCTGCGCCACGATGTAGGGCACGAGGCTCGATACCGGGAACTTGCCGGCGACCGTGAGCCCCACGGAGACGGCCGGATTGAAATGCCCGCCGGAAATGCCCCCGACGGTGTAGGCCATGGTCAACACCGTCAGGCCGAAGGCGAAGGCCACGCCGAGCAGGCCGATGCCCACCTCCGGGAAAGCGGCAGCCAGCACCGCGCTGCCGCAACCGCCGAAGACGAGCCAGAACGTGCCGAGAAACTCGGCTGAAAGCTTCTTGAACATGAGGACCCCCTGTCCCATTTCCGAAAATCCGGAATCACTCCGCGCGATCACCACGCAGGGCTAAAGATTTCGGAAATTGCGCATGAACGCAAGCTGAACGGGTAAAATGCCAGGCACGCGATCACTATATGCGCGCAATCGGTTCAGGAAGAGGGTTTCAGGCCGTGGCGCGGCCGAGGAATTCCTTCACCTCGTAACCGGGCATGAAGTTGCCGAGGCGCTTGATTTCCCATTGCAGCATGATGCCGGAATGCTCCAACACGCGGCTGCGCACGGTCTCGCCGAGATATTCCAGCTCGTAGCCCGTCGCCTGCCCGGTATTGATCATGAAGTTGCAGTGCATCGGCGACATCTGCGCGCCACCGATCATCAGGCCACGGCATCCCGCCTCGTCGATCAGCTTCCAGGCCGAATGGCCTTCGGGGTTCTTGAAGGTGGAGCCGCCGGTCTTCTCGCGAATCGGCTGGACGGTCTCGCGGTGCTGGCGCACGGCGTCCATCTTCGCGCGGATCTCGTCCTTTTCGCCCGCCTGCCCCTGGAAGACGGCATGGGTGAAGATGAGATCACCAGATGCGGACGACTTGCGGTAGCTGTAGCCCATGTCGGCGTTGGACAGCACGTGCTGGTTGCCCTTGCGGTCGACGGCGTGAACCTCGACGACGAGATCCTTGGTCTCCCCGCCATTGGCGCCCGCATTCATGCGCAGCGCGCCGCCGATGGAGCCTGGAATGCCATAGTAGAATTCGAAACCCGCGATGTTGTGGTCGAGCGCCATGGCCGCGATGTTCTTGTCCGGGCAGATGGCACCGGCCTTGATACGGTTTTCGCCGGCCAGCTCGACATCGCCGAAGCCCTTGGCCGAAAGGCGGATCACGACGCCGGGAATGCCGCCGTCGCGCACCAGGAGGTTGGAGCCGACGCCCGTCACCGTCAGCGGCACCTCTTCGGGAAGCAGCCTGAGGAAGGCGACGAGATCCTCGACATCGTGCGGATGGAACATCAGCTCGGCAAGGCCGCCGGCGCGAAACCAGGTGACACGCTCCATCGGTGCATCCGGTGTCAGGCGTCCGCGCACCTCCTTGATGCCTTCACCCAACGACGCCAGAAGTTTCGCACCATCAACCCGCTTCATGCCACCTCACCCGAAATGCCTGCCAATTCCCGCGGCAACGCCTGCGCCCAATGCGTGATGCTGCCAGCCCCCAAGAGAACCACGAAATCGCCGGGCTTTGCAATGCCGGCCACGATACCGGCCAGCGCATCCGGCGAAGCCAGCACGCGCGCATCGCGATGCCCGCCCGACTTGATGCGGGAAACCAGTTCTTCCGCCGTCACGCCCTCGATGGGGTCTTCCCCCGCCGCATAGATCGGCGCGATCATCACGCTGTCGGCGTCGTTGAAGCAGCCGGCGAACTCTTCGAAGAGGCTCGCGACGCGGCTGTAGCGGTGCGGCTGGTGCACGGCGATGATTCGGCCCGCGCAGGCCTCGCGCGCGGCGCGCAGCACGGCCTTGATCTCGACGGGGTGGTGGCCGTAGTCGTCATAGACGTTCACGCCGTTCCAGCTGCCCGTGAAGGTGAAGCGGCGCTTCACGCCGCCGAAGCCGGCAAGCCCCTTGGCGATCAGCTCCGGCGAGATGCCGAGACGCTGCGCGACCGCAATCGCCGCCGTCGCATTGGAAACATTGTGCCGGCCCGGCATCGGCAGACGCAGGTCCTTCAGCGAAATGACCTGGCCGGTGCGGCGGCGGCGGATCTCCACGTCGAAGACCGAGGTCGCACCGTCCATGCGGATATTGCCGAAACGCACATCCGCCTGCGGGTTTTCGCCATAGGTAATGACCTTGCGGTCCTCGATGCGGCTGACCATGGCCTGCACTTCGGGATGATCCAGGCACATCACGCCGAAACCATAGAACGGCACGTTTTCGACGAACTGGCGGAACGCGGCGCGAACCGCATCGAAATTGCCGTAATGGTCGAGATGCTCGGGGTCGATATTGGTGACGATGGCGATATCGGCCGGAAGCTTCAGGAAGGTGCCGTCCGATTCGTCGGCCTCCACCACCATCCACTCGCCCTCGCCCATGCGGGCGTTTGTGCCATAGGCGTTGATGATGCCGCCATTGATGACGGTCGGGTCGAGGCCGCCGGCCTCCAGCAGCGTTGCGACCATCGAGGTCGTCGTCGTCTTGCCGTGCGTGCCGCCGATGGCGATGGCATTGCGGAAGCGCATCAGCTCGGCCAGCATTTCGGCCCGGCGCACGACGGGCAGCAGCTTTTCGCGCGCCGCGATCAATTCCGGATTGCTTTTCTTGATGGCGGTGGAAACGACGACCACTTCCGCCTCACCGAGATTTCCCGCCTTGTGGCCGACGAAGACCTCGATGCCCTTCTCACGCAGGCGCTGCACGTTTGCGCTGTCTGCCTGGTCGGAGCCCTGCACCTTGTGGCCGAGATTGTGCAGCACCTCGGCGATGCCGCTCATGCCGATGCCGCCAATGCCGATGAAATGAACGAGCCCTATGCTCTGCGGCATCTTCATGGCCGTTCTCCCTTGAATTGTGCAATCGTCTTGCCGCCCGCAATAGCCTCTACCATGGAAGCGAGCAAGCGCGTGGCGTCCGGTTTTCCTGCATTTCTGGCGCTCGCGGCCATGGTGGCCATCTTGGCCGGATCATGCATGGCGCCCGAGACGATCCGCGCCAGGCGCTCCGTCGAAAGCTCCGCCTGCGGGATCACCTTGGCCCCGCCGGCACCCGCCAGGGCCGCGGCGTTGGCGGCCTGGTCGTGATCGAGCGCATAGGGATAGGGCACGAGGATGGACGGACGGCCGACCACCGAAAGCTCGGATACCGTGGAGGCGCCGGACCGGCTGATGACGAGATGGGCGGCGCCGATGCGCGCCGCCATGTCGTTGAAGAAGGGCGAGACATCGGCGGGAATGCCGAGATCGGCATAGCTGCGCACCACCTCGTCCTTGTCCTCCGTGCGCGCCTGCTGCGTGATCTTCAGCCGCGCGCGGTCCTGCGGCTCCAGCGCCGCGATGGCCGAGGGAATGGCCTTGGAGAAGAACTGCGCGCCCTGGCTACCGCCGAACACGACGAGCCGGAATTCGCCGTCGGTCGAAGGCGTATAGGGGACCGCGGCAGCCTCCAGCACGGCCGGGCGTACCGGATTGCCCGTCGTCACGGTCTTTGCCGCATAGGGGCCGCCCGTCTCCGGCAGGAAGCCGCCTGCAATGGCGCGCACGCGGTTGGCGAGCGCCTTGTTGGCGCGGCCCATCACGGCATTCTGCTCGTGGATCATCGAGGGGATGCCCATCCCGGTCGCTGCCAGAAGCGGCGGCACGGTGGGGTAACCGCCGAAGCCGACGACGACCTTCGGCTTCAGCCGCGCCAGAAGCCGGCGCGCGGCGCGCATGCCCTTCCACAGCGTGAACAGCGACTTGGCGACGCTGACCGGGTTCTTCGAGCCGATCGTCGCCGATGGCACGATGTGGATTTCGTCGGCGGGGAATTTGCCGGCAAAGCGCTCGGCGCGGCTGTCGGTCACGAGATGGACCGACCAGCCGCCGGCCTTCAGTTCATGGGCCAGCGCTTCTGCGGGAAAAAGATGGCCGCCGGTACCACCGGCGGCGAGAAGAACGATGCCTTTGCTCATGCCTGTTCCTTATTCGGCCGCCGCCACGATACCCCCGCGGAAGAGGCTGCGCTCGGACGCGCGCTTTTCCGGGCGGTGGCGGGTCAGCGCCAGGATGAAGCCGGCCGTCACGCAGATCGCCACCATGGACGAACCGCCATAGGAGATCAGCGGCAGGGTCATGCCCTTGGCCGGCATGAGTTCGAGATTGACGCCGATGTTGATCATCGACTGGATGCCCATCTGCAGCACGAGGCCGGCGACGGCGAAGCGCGTGAAATCGTTGCGCTCCTTGAAGGCATGATTGAGGCCGCGCATCACCACGAAGGCGAAGATCAGCACGATGACCATGCAGAAGATGATGCCGAACTCCTCGGCCGCGACCGAGAAGATGAAGTCGGTATGGCTGTCGGGGATGATGCGCTTGACGGTGCCCTCGCCCGGCCCCTGGCCGAACCAGTTGCCGCGGATGATGGCCTCGCGCGCCGTATCCATCTGGAACGTGTCGCCCTCGCCCGTCCAGAACTTGTCGATACGGGCCGCCACGTGCGGGAGCAGCGTGTAGGCCGTCAGAAGGCCGCCGACGGCAGCGCCGCCGAGAATGATGATCCACAGCCACGGCATGCCGGCCATGAAGAACATGCCGCCCCAGACCGCCGCCGTCAGCACCGTCTGGCCGAGGTCCGGCTGGGCAATGAGCAGCGCCGCCACGATGCCGAAGAGGATGATGGCGAAGAGATTGCCGGGAATTTCCGGCTGGCGTGCGTGCTCGGAGAAGAGCCAGGCGCAGATGACGACGAAGGCCGGCTTCATGAATTCCGACGGCTGCACGGACAGGCTGCCGATGGCGAGCCAGCGCCGCGATCCCTTGACCTCGACGCCGAAGAACAGCGCCAGCACCATGGCGGCGAGCGAGGCGACGAGAAGGATCATCGCCGCGCGCCGCACCTGGCGCGGCGAGAGGAAGGAAATGCCGAACATCACGACGATCGACGGCAGCAGGAAGAAGGCGTGTCGCTTGACGAAGTGGAAACTGTCGAGGCCGATGCGTTCGGCAACCGCGGGGCTCGCCGCGAAGGACAGCATGAACCCGAGCCCCATCAGGAGGATGAAGGCCGCGAGGAAGAACCGGTCTATCGTCCAGAACCAGTCCGCCAATGCACCACGTTCGGCGCGACTTACCATGATCAAATCCCCTCGTTGAAGGATTTCGGGTCCGCAGCCCTCTCCTCCCTCATCCCCGGGTTTGACCCCGGAGATGACGGAAGAGAGGTGGTGCCCGACATCGTCACTAAACCTCGACCAGCATGGACACGCCCGGCAGCGCCGCGACGTGCTTCACGAAGGCATCGCCTCTGACTTCAAAGTTCTTGTACTGGTCGAAGCTTGCGCAAGCCGGGGACAGCAGAACGGCAACGGGGCCGCCTGCATCCTGCCCGGCATCGGCAGCCGCGTCCGCGACGGCACGCTCCAGCGTGCCGGCAATCTCGAAGGGAACCCGGTCGCCGAGCGTCGCCGCAAAGGCTGGCGCAGCCTCGCCGATCAGGTAGGCCTTGGCGATGCGCGGAAAGAAGCCGCCGAGGGTGGTGATGCCCCCCTCCTTCGGCACGCCGCCGGCAATCCAGTAGATGCGCTCGAAGCTCGACAGCGCGGGTGCGGCGGCATCCGCATTGGTCGCCTTGGAATCGTTGACGAAGAGCACGTCCCCCTTGCGGCCGACCGGCTGCATGCGATGCTTCAGCCCGGGGAAGGTCGTGAGCCCCGCGCGGATCTCGTCTTCGCTCACGCCGACGGCAAGGCACGCCGCGGTCGCCGCTGCCGCGTTCTGCGCGTTGTGGCTGCCGCGCAGGGTCTGTATGGCGGAGAGGTCGGCGATCTCCCGCGTCGCCCCGCCCTGCGCCGCAATCAGCCGCGCACCATCGGCATAGATGCCGTCGGCCAGCACATTGCGCCGGGAAATGCGCACGACCTTCGTGCCGGTCCGCTCGATGCGGTCGGCAATCATCGCGCAATGGCTGTCGTCGACACCGACAACGGCCGTCCGGCTGCCGGCGACCAGCCGTTCCTTGACCTCGGCATAGTGCTGCATGGAGCCGTGCCGGTCGAGATGATCGGGCGTCAGGTTGAGCAGGATGCCGGCGGAAGGATCGAGCGTCGGCGCAAGGTCGATCTGGTAGGACGAGCACTCGACCACGAAAAAGCGCCCGGCCTTCGGCGGATCGAGCGTCAGCACGGCCGTTCCGATATTGCCGCCGAGCTGCGTATCGCGGCCGCTTGATTTGAGGATATGCGCGATCAGTGCCGTCGTCGTGGATTTGCCGTTCGTGCCTGTGATCGCAATGAAGGGGCAATCGGGCGCATGGGCGCGGCGCTCACGCGCGAAGAGCTCGATGTCGCCGACGATCTCCGCCCCTGCCGCGCGTGCCAGATCGGCGCTCCAATGCGGCTTGGGGTGGGTCAACGGCACGCCGGGCGACAGCACCAGCGCATCGACGCGCGCCCAGTCGAGCGTGCGCAGGTCGCCGGTCCTGATACCTGCTGTCGCGGCGTTTTCGACGCTGGCCGGATTGTCGTCCCAGGCCACGACGTCGGCCCCGCCGGCGGCGAGCGCCATGGCCGTCGCCAAGCCCGAGCCGCCGAGCCCGAAGAGCGCGACCGTCTTTCCCTTGAAGGTGGTGACCGGGATCATCGGCTCTTACCGCAATTTCAGTGTCGAGAGGCCGACAAGGGCCAGCACGACCGCGATGATCCAGAAACGCACCACGACCTGGCTTTCGGTCCAGCCCTTCTTTTCGAAATGGTGGTGGATCGGGGCCATGAGGAACACGCGCTTGCCGGTCAGCTTGAACGAAGCGACCTGGATGATGACCGACAGCGTTTCCATGACGAACAGGCCGCCGATGATGGCCATGACGATCTCATGCTTGGTGGCGACGGCGACGGTGCCGATCAGGCCGCCCAGCGCCAGCGAGCCGGTGTCGCCCATGAAGATGGCGGCCGGCGGCGCATTGAACCACAGGAAGCCGAGGCCCGCGCCGATGACCGCACCGAGCACGACGGCGAGTTCCCCCGTGCCGGGCACGAAATGGATTTGCAGATAGTTCGCAAACACCGCGTTGCCGGCGAGGTAGGCGATGACGCCGAAGGACGCCGCCGAGATCATCACCGGAACGGTCGCAAGACCATCGAGGCCGTCCGTCAGGTTGACCGCGTTGCCGGCCGCGACGATGACGAAGCCGCCGAACAGCACGAAGAAGATGCCGAGATTGACCAGCATGTCCTTGAAGAACGGGAAGGTGATGGACGAGCCGAAGGTGGAGCCGGCGGTTCCCGCCGACAGCGTGGCGCGCATCATGAAATAGGTGGCGATGCCGGCGATCAGGAATTCCAGGCCGAGGCGCGCCTTGCCGGAAAAGCCCTTGTCCGTCTGCTTGGTGACCTTGAGATAGTCGTCATAGAAGCCGATGGCGCCGAAGCCGAGCGTGACGAGCAGCGTCGCGACGACATAGACGTTGGAAAGGTCGGCCCAGAGCAGCGCGCTGCCGACGATCCCGGCAAGGATCATCAGGCCGCCCATGGTGGGCGTGCCGGCCTTCTTGAAATGCGTCTGCGGCCCGTCTGCGCGGATCGGCTGGCCCTTGCCCTGGCGGATGCGCAGGGAGGAGATGATCATCGGCCCGAACAGGAAGACGATGGTGGCGGAGGTGAACAGCGCGGCGCCGGTCCGGAACGTGATGTACCGGAACAGGTTGAACACCGGCACGGTGTTCGCCAGCTCGACGAGCCAAAGGAGCATTGTCACCCTTTCCCCAACAGGTTCCCCGATCGATCCGCGGCGTGACCGACCGCGCAGGAGAAGCAGATTCCATAAAAGAAGGTCCGGCAGGCGAAAGCCCGGCCGAACCTCACATCAACTTTGGCGTTCCCTCTCGGAGAATGCCGGATATTTGTCAAGCAGCGCCGCAACGATGCGGCTGAAGCCGGTCCCCTTCGACGACTTCACGACGAGAACGTCGCCCGGCTGCACGCTTTCCACCGCATGCAGCGCAAGCGCATCCGCAGTGTCGCGGTATTCGATCTCGATGCCCTCGGGCAGCGCATCGCGCAGCGCCGCCATGTCGGGGCCGCCCAGCCAGACCGTGCCGATGCCCGATTCGAGCAGCGGCGCGGCCAGCCCGGCATGAACGGCCTGCGAATGTTCGCCCATTTCCAGCATGTCGCCGAGCACGGCAATGCGCCGGCCGCCGCCATAGGGTTCGGTATCGCGCAGCAAGGCGATGGCAGCCCCCATGGACGCCGGATTGGCATTGTAGCTTTCGTCGATCAGCGTGAACCACCCGCCGTCCTTGGCGAGCTGGTAGCGCCGGCCGCGGCCCTTTTCGGGCTGCATCGTCGCAAGCCCGGCCATCGCCTTCTCGATATCGCCGCCGGCAAGATGCACGGCGCCGAGCACGGCAACGGCGTTCTCGGCGATGTGCCGGCCGGGCGCGCCCATCGGCACTTCCAGCGTCTGGCCGCCAACGGCAGCCCGCAACAGCCCGCCCTCCGGGCCGCTGATGAAATCGAGCAGCCGGAACTCGGCATCGGCGGCCGCGCCGAAGCTGTGAATATGCGCGACGCCAACCGCGCGTGCCGCCTTTTCCAGAAAGCCGAACTGCGCGTTGTCGCGGTTTAGAATCGCGTGCCCGCCGGGCACCACCCCTTCGAATATTTCCGCCTTCGCGGCAGCAATCTCCTCAAGGTTGCGGAAATTGCCGAGATGAGCCGGCGCGATGGTGGTGATGACGGCGATATGCGGGCGCACCATCGAGACGAGCGGGCGGATTTCGTTGGCATGGTTCATGCCGACTTCGAAAATGCCGTAGTCGGTGTTCTCGGGCATGCGGGCAAGCGTCAGCGGCACGCCCCAGTGATTGTTGAAGGAGGCGACGGAAGCATGCACGCTGCCGGAGGGGGAAAGCGCCTGGCGCAGCATTTCCTTCGTCGTCGTCTTTCCGACGGAACCGGTGACGGCGATGATCCGTGCGGCCGTGCGGTCACGTGCGGCGCAGCCGAGATCGACCAGCGCCTGAAGCACATCCTGCACCACGATCATGGGGGTGACGAGACGCCCGAGCGCAGGCAGCTTGCCTTCGCTGACCACGAGCAGGGACGCGCCGTTGGCGACGGCGAAGCTTGCATAATCATGTCCGTCGACGCGGTCGCCCTTGATGGCGAAGAAGGCCTCGCCCTGGGCAATGGCGCGGCTGTCGATGGAAATGCCGGTGACACCTTGCGGCAGGTTGCCCACCGGCCTGCCATGCATGGCCGCGATCAGATCGGAAGTCGTCCAGAGCCAGTTCACCGGGAGAGGCCCTCCAGCGCCTTGCGCAGCTCCGCATGGTCGGAGAACGGAAGCGTGACGGCGCCCACTGTCTGCCCTTCCTCATGTCCCTTGCCGGCCACGATCAGCGTGTCGCCCGGCTGCAGCATGCCGACGGCGCTGCGGATCGCCTCCGCGCGGTCGGCGATCTCCGTCGCGCCCTTCGCCGCCGCCATGATCTCGGAGCGGATAACGGCCGGAACCTCGGAACGCGGATTGTCGTCGGTGACGATAACAACATCGGCAAGGCGCGTCGCGATCTCGCCCATGATCGGGCGCTTGCCCTTGTCGCGGTCGCCGCCGCAACCGAACACCACGACGACGCGGCCTGTGGTGAACGGACGAACGGAGGTCAGCACATTCTCCAGCGCATCGGGTTTGTGGGCATAGTCGACATAGGCGAGCGCGCCGTTCTTCGCATGGCCGACCAGTTCGAGGCGGCCGGCAGCGCCGACCAGCTTTTCGAGCGCGGCCATCGCGGTGGCGGCCGGCACACCCGTCGACATGGCGAGACCGGCCGCGACCAGCGCATTCGCCACCTGGAAATCACCCGCCAGCGGGATGTGAACCTCGTGGATCTCGTCGCCGGCATGGATTTCGGCGGTCTGCTTGTGGCGGAAATGCTCGACGCGCTTGAGCGTCAGGAAATCTCCCTTGCGGCCGACGGTGCGCACGTCGAGGCCGGCCTTGCGCGCCGCGTCGATCGCCACGCCCGACCACTCGTCATCGGCATAGATGACCGCAGGCTGGCCCGCCTTCAAAAGCGCATCGAACAGCCGCATCTTGGAGGCCATGTAGTGCTCGACCGTCGGATGGTAGTCCATGTGGTCGCGGCCGAGATTGGTGAAGCCGCCGGCGGCAAGCTTGACGCCATCGAGGCGCGACTGGTCGAGGCCGTGGCTGGAGGCTTCCATCGCCGCATGGGTCACGCCGGCATCGGCAAGTTCGGCGAGCAGCTTGTGCAGCGAGACCGGATCGGGCGTCGTCAGCGAGCCGTAATCGTTGCGGCCGGGCGCCACGACACCGGTCGTGCCGATCATCGCGGCGGCATGGCCAGCATGCGCCCAGATCTGACGCGTGAAGGAGGCGACCGAGGTCTTGCCCGCCGTGCCGGTCACCGCAACCATGGTTTCCGGCTGTCGGCCGTAGAAGCGCGCGGCGGCCAGCGCCAGGAAACGGCGCGGAACGGCGACCGGAAAGACGGGGACCGGGACATCGGCGGTTGTGCCCTCGGCGACGACCACGGCGGCGGCGCCGCGCGCGACGGCATCGGCAATGAAGCGGCTGCCATCGGCCTTGCTGCCGGAAAGGGCAACGAAGAGATCGCCGGGCTTCACCGTTCGACTGTCGCTGGTAATGCCGCTTACATCAGTCGCGGCGGCGGTGCCCAGGGTGTCGATGTCGGTTCCGGCGAGGTCACTGATCTTCATTGTCCGCTCTGCAATCTTCGTTGGCGCCGGTCCGTCTCGAATCGGCGCCTCGTCTTCCCGATTCAATAAGACACAAGCAAGGCAGACCCGTCCTCACCAAATTTCGGCTTTACACCGAGAAGAGCGGCGGAACGGCGAATGATCTCGCCCACCATCGGCGCGGCGTTGAGGCCGGCGGTGCGGCCACCGCCCTCGCCCGTCTGCGGCGCGTCGATGAAGGTCAGCACGACATATTTCGGATCGTCGATCGGGAAGCCGGACAGGAAGGCGTTGAAGTTCTGCGTGTTGGAATAACGCCCGTTCACCACCTTGTTGGCCGTGCCCGTCTTGCCGCCGACATTGAAGCCCGGCACGAGCGACCGGCGGCCCGAGCCGTCATTGGCATTGAGCTTGAAGAGGTAGCGCATGCTGTCCACGGTCTTCTGCGAAATGACCGCCTTGGCGATCTCGTCCGCTTCCTCGCGGGTGCGCGGCAGGAAGGTCGGATTGATGAGCCTGCCGCCGTTGATGAGCGCGGCACCGGCCACCGCCGTCTGCAGCGGCGTTGTTGAAACGCCGTGGCCGAAGGAGATGGTGATCGAGTTGATCTTCTTCCATTCGCGCGGCTGGCTCGGCGTCTTGACCTCGGGCAGCTCCGTTTCCATGCGCGTCAGAAGCCCGAGCCGGGTCAGGAATTCCTTGTGTGCCTCGATGCCGACGACATCGGCCATCTTGGCCGTACCGATATTCGAGGAATACTGGAAGATTTCCGGAACCGAGAGCACCCGGTGCTTGCCGTGGAAATCCTTGATGGTGAAGCCGCCGATACGGATGGGCGCGCGCGCGTCAAAACTGTCGGTGATCTTCACCTTGCCGGAATCGAGCGCCATCGCCGTGGTGAAGGACTTGAAGGTGGAGCCCATCTCGAACGTGCCGTTCGACATGCGGTTCATCCAGCCTTCCTTGGCGCCTTCGGCCGGATTGTTGGGGTCGTAATCGGGATAGGAGGCCATGGCGAGGACTTCGCCGGTGTTCACGTCGAGAACGACGGCCCCGGCGGCGAGCGCCTTGTACTTCTCCATACCGTCCTTGACGACGTCGCGCACGATGGCCTGCACGCGCAGGTCGATGGACAGGCGCACCGGCTCCAGCTTGGCATCGCTCGTCATGCCGATGGCGGCAAGGTCGGCCAGCCCCTGGCTGTCGATGTAGCGCTCCATGCCGGCAATGCCGCGGTTGTCGATATTAACGTGGCCGACGATATGCGAGGCCGTGGCACCGCCGGGATAGAAGCGGCGCTTCTCCGGCCGGAAGCCGACGCCGGGAATGCCGAGCGCGAGAATGCGGCTCTGCTGCTTGGGCGTGAGCTGGCGCTTCAGCCACTGGAAGCGGGATTTCGAGGTGAGCTTGCGGTAGATGCCGCGCCGGTCGAGATCGGGCAGGACCGTCGCGAGCATTTCGACGGCCTCGTCGGCATCGACGATCTTGTGCGGCTCGGCATAGAGCGAGACGGTGCGGATGTCGGTCGCGAGGATCTCGCCGTTGCGGTCGACGATGTCGGGGCGCGACGCCATCAGGTGATCGGCAGGCCCGATGCTGGAGGTCGTTTCAGACGAGGCCATGCCGTATTGCACAAGACGGCCGCCGATGGCGGCATAGGCCACGCCGAAGCAGCAGATGATGACCGCGACGCGGCTGCGGGCCTGCGATCCCGAGCGCTTGCGCGTGCCCTCGAAGGCCGACCCACCCGTGCGGTTGTTGTTGCCGCCGGCATTGAAGTGCGCCTTGCTCTTGACGTCCATGATGCGGGAGAGAAACGACATCAGCGTGCCACCGATCCGGTTTGGATTGTGTCCGTAGCGGAACCATTCTTGTTGGATTTCGCCACCTTGTCGTCCTTCTCCGGCTCGAGCGCCGGCAGCTCGGCGGTCGGCATGGGCAGTTCGTTCGGCTGGGCGAGCTGGGTCGATTCCGTCGGCACGAGCTTGAGGTCGGCCTCGAAGGCCTTCACGAGCCGCGTCAGCCGGTTCGGCTGGGTCAGCAGCGCCCAGTCGGCCTTCAGAAGGTCGATCGTGTCTTCCTCGAGCTTGATCTCGGCATCGAGCTTACGCACCTCCTCGCGCTTGTTCTCGGCCTGATGCTTGATCGAGTAGGTGACGGTGGCTGCGGCGGTCATCACCGCGATCATCACGACATCGAGGGTACGGAACATGGCTCAGCTTCCCATCTTTTCGAGGGCGGCAAGGTTTGGCAGGTTGAAGATGGACAGGTCATCTGTCCCGGCAGGGGCGCTGGTGCGCTCGCCCGCTCTCAGTTTCGCGGACCGGGCGCGCGGATTGACCACGCTTTCCTCGTCGCTGGCGGCGACCATAGGGCGCCCGACTGGCGTGAAGGTTGCGGCGCGGTCGTGAACCTCGGGCAGATGCCGCGAGCCGGCCGCCTTGCCGGCGCGATCCTGGAAGAACTTCTTGACGATCCGGTCTTCCAGCGAATGGAAGCTGACGATGACCAGCCGCCCGCCCGGCTTCAGCGCGCGCTCGGCCGCCAGCAACGCCTGGGCAAGCTCGCCCAGTTCGTCATTGACGAAGACGCGCAGCGCCTGGAAAACGCGCGTGGCGGGATGGATCTTGTCCTTGGCCTTGCGCGGCGTGGTCAGTTCGATGAGGTTGGCGAGCTGGCGCGTCGTCGTGAAGGGCTCCTTGGCCCGTTCCCGCTCGATGGCGCGGGCGATGCGCCCCGCCTGCTTCTCCTCGCCGAGAAAACCAAAGATGCGGATGAGGTCCGAGACCTTGGCGCGGTTGACGACATCGGCCGCCGAGACGCCCGAGGCGGACATGCGCATGTCGAGCGGGCCGTTCTTCTGGAAGGAGAAACCGCGCTCGGCTTCGTCGATCTGCATGGAGGAAACGCCGATATCCAGCACGATACCGTCGAGGCCGCCCGCGGGCGCATGCTCGGCAAGTTCGGAAAAGCGCGAATGGATGAGCGTGAGGCGCCCGCCGGATGCCTTGACCAGCTCCTGCCCGCCCGCAATCGCATTCGGATCGCGGTCGAGGCCGATGACGTTGGCGCCCTCGGCGATAATGGCCGACGTATAGCCGCCCGCTCCGAACGTGCCGTCGAGGATCGTCTGGCCGGGCTTCGGCGCCAGCGCCTGGATCACCTCGGAAAGAAGAACCGGGATGTGACGGACCGGTCCGCCATCGGCCTCGAAAGAGCCTCCGCCAAGATCCGCCGCCATCCCGTCTCTCCGTCTTACCCCGAGCCCAGACCTCGCATTCTGAACTCTTCCCGGGCCGCCGCCTGCGTGGCTTGAAATGCCTGCGGTGCCCAGAGCTGAAAATGATCCGCCCGACCGACAAAGGTCACGTCCGTGGTGATCCCCGTATAGTCGCGGATGAAATCCGTGACCGGCAGGCGCCCCTCCGAATCGAGCTTCATGAAGACCCCGCCCCCGTGAATGAGGAGCGACATCTGATTGGCCAACGGCGAAAACGCATCCTCGCTGACGATCTGGCGCTCGAAACGATCGAGCAGATCCAGCCCGCCGACGCTGATCGCCGGAAACAGGAAATCCTGGAAGCAATACAGATCCCGGATGTCTCGCTGCGACAGAACGGAACGAAAGGCCGAAGGCACGGAAACCCGCCCCTTGGCATCGATCTTGTTTGTCGCATTCGACAGGAACCGGTTCATGACGCGATACAGCCGCTTCCAAAGCCGGGACGCTGTGCATGCCCCCCGGCACTACCGATACAAAACAACGCCCATGCACCAACCCTGATGCAACGCTTGCGCGCCGCACCGTCCCCGGCCGGTTTGCCACTAGACTTTGCGATGATCGGACGCTCATGCGTCCTCGTGCAGTGTGATTTTGGGATACCATGGGACCATATGGGCGTCAATGGGAAGAGAACCTCACTTCCCCTCTTTGGACCGTCGGATGCATGCCGGTGCGTGCCTTGGCACCGGCTGGGAAACCTCGCTCTTGCGGACAATTTTTCGCACGTAAAAACAGTTTGTTAACCTTAGAGAGGAAGGGTTAACATGACGTTAAAAAGCGTGACTCGGAACAAAACAGGAAACGGCGCGGAGGCATTTGAAAGCGCGCATGTTTCCGCTCGCGGGCCGATCCCTTGCGCAAGCAGACCGACGTTTGTAATCACGAATTATTACATCCGGAATATTTCGTCGAAAAGCCGGGCAGCGGCAGTGCTGCGGCAGGCAAATCAGCTGCGAATCACAACCTTGAATGGGCGGCGCATCCCATCCGGGACGCCCGCGCATCGTGGCCTGGGAAGAGAATTTGCCAGTTGGCCTGTAAGCCGGGTTCTGTAAGGCTCCGGCTTTCGCCGGAACGTGGCAGCCATTCATCTGGGACCGGACTTGCGCCCGGCCTCTTGCAACCCACCCGGATGACCGGCCCGGAAACAGGCTGGAGCGCTTGCGCGCTCCGCGTCATCCCTATTCGGTTTTGCTCCCGGTGGGGTTTACCGTGCCGTCCATGTCGCCATGCACGCGGTGGGCTCTTACCCCACCCTTTCACCCTTACCTTCCAAGGAAGGCGGTTTGCTTTCTGTGGCACTTTCCCTGGGGTCGCCCCCGCCGGACGTTATCCGGCACCGTGTTTCCGTGGAGCCCGGACTTTCCTCACCCTGCGGCCTTTCGGCCCTTGCAAGGCGCGGCTGCCCGGCCAACTGGCAGGCGCTGACTAGCCCATGCCGGCATGAAACACCAGAGGCATGGCGCGATTCCGGTGAAGGCACGCGCCGGTTTTCTTATGAGCGGAAATGGACGGCGAAGTCGGTTTGGTAGTCCGGCTCGTCCAGGCGCCCGCGCAACAGCATGTCGGCGCCGATGCGGCCGATCTCGTCGGAGCTTTTCGCCGCCGCCCCGTTGCCGCCGGTCAGAAGCGCGATGCGCTCGCCTTCGACGAAACCGGCATAGGGGTAGCCGTGCACCGTAAAGGTGGTGACGCAGGGTGCGGAAAGCATGCGCACCGGCTCCAGATTCGGGATGAACCGCATCAACAGCGCCTTGAGGTGCTGGCCGGCCTCACGATTTCCCTCACCCCGGAACCAGTCCACGATGGCGCCCTGCTCCTCAACCTCGATATCGGTCGGGTCGCCGCCGATCTTGAGATAGCTGTTGCCGTCGGGATAGGTGATGGGCGGCAGGAAATAGAAGTGTTCGGACGGGTCGCCGCTCTCGTCGATCCATGACGGCATGTCGCGATAGGTCTGCGCCTGCTCTGGCGTCAGCTGCGCCAGGACGACGGTCCGGGCCCGCACGACGAGGTCGGGTCGATCAGGCAGAAGCCCCGGAGCACGCGAGAAGCCGCCGGCGGCGGCAAGCACCCGGTCGCCGGTCACTGCGCCGCCGGATTTCAGGCCGACCGACGCACGGTCGCCGACGTCGGTCACGGCGACGGCATCATCCTCGATGCAAACCCCGCCGGCCTTTTCGAAGCATGCGACCTGGGCGGCGACAAGCTTGCGCGGATCGATATGCCCCGCGCCCGTCGGTTCGAAAACGCCGACCGATGTTTCCGGCAGCGCGAACCACGGAAAGCGGACACGCAACGCGTCGCGGTCCAGCGAGGGAGCCTCCAGCGCATAACGCCGGGCGACATCCTCCACGGACCGGACGAAACTACCGCCGGATGCGCCTGTCATCAGGCAGCCGACCTCGCTGTAGAAGCCGACGCCGCTCTCCGCCTCGATATCCCGGTACCGGGCGATCGACCGTCGGGCGAGCAAAGCCCAGTCCGGATCGCTGTCGATGGTGCGGGTGATGCGGCCGCTGTCGTAGTGGCTGGCGAAGACGCCGTCATGTTTTTGCCAGTCGGCCGGCTCGCCGCGCCCGACGAGCGCGACCGTCGCCCCCGTCCTGGCGAGGTGCCGCGCCGCGGCTGCCCCCATCATGCCTTTTCCCACCACCACGAAATCGAAATGCCGAACCATGTGCCGCCCTACTCTTTGCCAGAGGCATAGCATGACGGCGCGCCGATTCCAGCAAGGAGAGAAAGGACTTTTCCACCCATCAGTCGATGTAGCTCTGCACCTTGCCGCAATAGCGCTTGGAGACGGGGTTCATGCGCTTGGCGCCGTGGCCGGCATTGTATTTCAGGATCGTGCCGCAGACCGTGCCGCCGCCCAGTTCATGAGCCATGGCAAGGTACTTCATGCCGAACTTGATGTTGGTTTCCGGGTCGTAGAGCCCCTTGGCGCCGCCGCGATAGCCCATCATGCGCGCCGTCGCCGGCTTGATCTGCATGAGGCCGATCTCGCCGGCGCTTCCACGCGCCCGCGGGTTGAAGTTGCTCTCGACGCGAACAACGGCATGGGCAAGATCGACAGGCACGCCATAGGTCTTCGCGTAGGTCTGGATCAGCCCGGAATAGCCCGCGGTCTTGACGCCGGCGACCAGCGGGTTCTCCGCCTTGGGATAGCCTGCGGTGCTGCGATAGGTCTTCAGCGTACCGACGACGACGTCGCCCTTGCCCGCGCCGGCCCTTTGCTTGTTGCGCTTGCCGGAAACCTTCCGCGTCTTCTTGGCGGTGTCGGCCCGCTCGTTCTTCGCCTTCTTGACCGTGTCGGCCTTGTCTTTCGCGGAGGTCTGGAAAGCGGGTTCGTTGCCGCCCGTCGGAAAGCCGCCCGGCCCCGCATGCGCCATCCCGGCGGAAAAAACGGACGCAAAAAGGCAGGCCGCGCTGAAGGCAGCAGAAAGTCTTCTCATCGAGTTATCGTCTCCAAAAGGCGCAAAGGCAGAGCCTTGGACGCGCGGCGATCAGGCCGCGCATCCCGCGCAAACGTCTTGATCCTTGTTGATAGCGATCAGGCCCTGACCGCATGTTGCGCTGCAACGAACGCAAGCGGAAAGAACATCCCCAATCGGGTCAGGATGTGGCGAAACGGTAAACTTCCGTTACATTCTGTAATATTAGGAGAGAGGGATATGGCTTCAGGCGCCCAGACGCGGCAGCGCGGAGAGCAGCCTGTGGAGCGTATCGATGGTCGAGAAATCGGCAATTCCGTCGACCCGTACGGGCCGGAAATGCCGCTGGAAAGCCGCCACCGCGCCCTCGGTCTTTTCCGAGTAAATCCCATCGATTTCAACGGCATAACCATAGAGCGACAGCATGGTCTGCAAGGCCTCGACGGGCTGGCCCGCATCCCCCTTCTGGAAGAAGCGGCCGCCGGCGATCGGGGACGGCTCGACCCAGTGCCCGACCCCGCCCGCGTGAAGCCGCTGCCAGGGGAAGTTTTCACCCGGATCGACCTTGCGGATGGGGGCCACATCGCTGTGCGCGAGCACCCGTTCGGGGGCGATATCCCACCTTCGGCCACAATCGAGACACAGTTCCACGACCGCGTCGATCTGCTTTTCGGGAAAATCCGGCAGGCCGCCGGGATGGCCGGCATTGACGATCTCGATGCCGATGGAGGCCGAATTGATGTCGACCTCGCCCTTCCAGAAGCTCTTGCCGGCATGCCAGGCGCGATCGGCCTCGCGCACGAGCTGCTCGACGCGCCCGTCCTCATGCACGAAGTAATGGCAGGACACCTGGCTTTCGGGCGCACGCAGCCACTTCAGCGCGCCTTCGGCCGTTTCCATGCCCGTATAATGCAGGAGGATGATGTCAGGGCGGCGCCCGCCCGCCCGCTCGCCGAAGTTCGGCGACGGCGCGGGGGCCGCGCCGGCATAGTCACATGTGAATGCGCTCATGCAGCGCAGCGTTCCTTCTCGATCGCCTCATAGGCAGCGTTGAGCGCGGCCATGCGGTCGTTCGCAATCTGATGGAACTCGGCCGGCACGCCACGCGCCACCAGCCTATCAGGATGGTTCTCCGAAGCAAGCACACGGTAGCGCTTGCGAATATCGGCGAAATCGTCGCTCGGCTTGACGCCCAGCACCTTGTAGGGGTCGCGGCCGCTGACATGGACATGCCGCGCCGTGATCTGCTCGAAGCGATCCTCGGCCATGCCGAAGATATCGGCGACGCGCTGCAGGAAGGCCATCTCGTTCTCATGGATGAGACCATCGGCCTTCGCGATATGGAAGAGACCGTCGATGATGTCCTCGAGGATCGGGCAATTGTTCTCGCAGGAGACGCAAAGCGCCTTCATCTTCTCGGCATAGGCTTCGTAACCCGCGACATCCTGGCGCGCGAGGTTGTAGAGGCGCGCAACATTGGCCGCCTGATTGTCAGGATATTTGAAGATATCCTTGAACGCATCGACCTCGGCGGTCGTGACGACGCCGTCGGCCTTCGCCATCTTGGCCGAAAGCGCGATCATCGCGACGGAGAAGGCAACCTGCCGGCGCGTTTCCGGGTCGCCCTCGAACAGGGTACGCACGGCCTCGACCACGCCCGTCAGCACATTGCTGGCGGCATCCGAGACCATGCCGACGAGGCGATCCCACACGGCACTGATGAAGCAACTTGGCGAATTCTGGAACATAAGGTGATCTTGATCAGACAATTGCAGGGAAAGCAAGGCAGGAACGGCAGGATAAATAAATTTTGATGACCCTCATTAAGTGGGTCATCCGAATTTTATGGACGCCGAGCCGACGCCTGTGGACGATGAAGACAATCCGTCATGGAGTGCGGATAAGTTCGCCGCGCCGTTTCCCTTGAAGGGGATTCTGCGCTACGAGCAACGCCAACCCACCAGACGTGCAGAAGCCGAGGAGGAATCATGGCCAAGCAGAAAGTCGCAATGCTGACCGCGGGCGGGCTCGCGCCCTGCCTGTCGTCCGCCGTCGGCGGCCTCATCGAACGCTACAGCGATGTGGCGCCGGATATCGAGCTCATCGCCTACCGCTCCGGTTACCAGGGCCTGCTGCTCGCCGATCGCATCGAGATCACGCCGCAGATGCGCGAGAAGGCCCCTCTCCTGCACCGCTACGGCGGCTCGCCGATCGGCAACAGCCGCGTGAAGCTGACCAACACCGCCGACTGCGTGAAGCGCGGCCTCGTCAGGGAAGGCGAAAATCCGCTGCGCGTTGCCGCCGAACGGCTCGCCAAGGACGGCGTCACCATTCTCCACACGATCGGCGGTGACGACACCAACACGACGGCGGCGGACCTCGCCGCCTATCTCGGCGCCAACGGTTACAATCTCACCGTGGTCGGCCTGCCGAAGACCGTCGACAACGACGTCGTTCCGATCCGCCAGTCGCTCGGCGCCTGGACGGCGGCCGAAGTCGGCGCCGGCTTCTTCGACAATGTCAGCAACGAGCAGAGCGCGGCGCCGAAGACGCTCGTGGTGCACGAAGTGATGGGTCGCCACAGCGGCTGGCTCACCGCCGCGACCGCACGCGCCTATATCCAGAAGACCAGCGCCAACGAATATGTCGACGGCTTCATGATGAATGCGCAGATGAAGAACATCGACGGCCTCTACCTGCCGGAAATGGACTTCAATCTGGCCGCTGAGGCCGAGCGCCTGAAATCGATCATGGAGCGCACCGGCTTCGTCACGCTCTTCGTGTCGGAAGGCGCCTGCCTCGACGCCATCGTCGCCGAACGGGAAGCCGCCGGCGAAACCGTCAAGCGTGACGCCTTCGGCCATGTGAAGATCGACACGATCAATGTCGGCAACTGGTTCTCCAAGCAGTTCGCAGCGCTCCTGGGCGCCGAGCGCTCCATGGTGCAGAAGTCGGGCTATTATGCCCGCTCGGCACCGGCCAACCGCGACGATCTTCGCCTGATCCAGAGCATGACCGACCTTGCCGTGGAGAGCGCGCTGAACAAGGTCTCGGGCGTCACCGGCCATGACGAGGGCCAGGGTGGGCGGCTGCGCACCATCGAGTTCCCGCGCATCAAGGGCGGCAAGCACTTCGACACCTCTGCCAAGTGGTTCGGCGAGGTGATGGACGTGATCGGCCAGAAGTGGAAGCCCGCCGCCTAAAACCCGCTTGACGTCCCGAACGGGCGATGGCTTGCTCCCCGGATCGAGATCGATCCGGGGAGTTTTTCATGTCTTTCGAACATTGGCTGGCCTTCGCAGCCGCATCCGCCGTCATGCTGGCCATTCCCGGCCCGACGATCCTGCTGGTCATTTCCTACGCGCTGGGACACGGACGCCGCACCGCGGGCGCCACCGTCGCAGGCGTGGCCCTTGGCGACTTTACCGCCATGACCGCCTCCATGCTCGGTCTCGGCGCGCTGCTTGCCACCTCCGCGGCGATCTTCACCGTGCTCAAATGGATCGGTGCCGCCTATCTTGTCTGGCTCGGCATCAAGTTGTGGCGCGCACCGGTCGCAGCGGGCGCGGATGCCGCCGCACCCGCAGACGAAAAGCCGTTGCGCGTCTTCGCGCACACCTATGTCGTCACCGCGCTCAACCCCAAGAGCATCGTGTTCTTCGTCGCCTTTCTCCCGCAGTTCCTCGATCTTTCCCGGCCCGTCCTGCCGCAGATGGTGATCTTCGAAATCACCTTCCTCGTGCTGGCGACACTCAACGCCTTCACCTATGCGCTGGTGGCTGCGGCCGCCCGCAAAACCATCCGGAAACCCTCCGTCCAGAAGGTCGTCAATCGCACGGGCGGGACGCTGCTCATCGGCGCCGGACTGCTGACGGCAGGCCTCAAGCGGACGTCCGCCTAGGGCTGTTCCGGTCGGGCGGGTTGCCGCATCGCGCCTGATCGGTTAAGAGCGTCTGACGGCCACGGCCGATTGATTTGCAAAAGCAGGGGCGTTCCGGCGCCCCGCATCCCGGCAAACCGAGTACGACGATCATGGCTGATACCCCCGTTTTCCGTTCGGCGCGCATCCCTGCGCTCGCCTGTGCAGGCCTCCTCGTGACGCTCGCCGGCTGCGCCAGCGTCGCCGAAGATGCGACCTCGGCGAAGACAGTGACGCCGACAGCCACGACGACGGAACTTGCCGCCACCGACGGCGCGACGACGGAAGTGGCCTACGCCGTCCTGCCCGTCGCCAAGCCCGGCACGGAAAACACCGCCATGGCGCTGCCGACCCCGATCGCCGTGGCAGGCGTAACGGAAAATGCCCCCGTCTCCGCCCTGACGGAGACGAAGGCGGTAACCGGTGCCGCCGCCGCGACGGCCGCGCTTGCCGGCCAGACGAATGGCGGCGTGATCGCCGTCGCCGACATGCCGCAGGCGACGGATACGGTCATCGGCGTCTCCGTCATGGAACCCGGTTTCGACACGGGTGAGCCGGAAGGCCTGGAACAGCTTGTCGCGACGCACAAGATCGTGCCGCTGGCCAAGCCGACGATCAGCAACGCGGTGCTGACCACGCAGACCGGCCTCGTCGTGCCGCGCGCCGAACAGCCCTTCAGGAAGTCCGGCACGCCGATCGACGACATCATCACGAAATATGCCACCCTCTACGGCATCCCGGAATCGCTTCTGCATCGTGTCGTCAGGCGCGAAAGCACCTACAATCCCAGAGCCTATAACCGCGGCCACTACGGCCTGATGCAGATCAAGTACGCGACGGCCAGGAGCATGGGCTACGAAGGCCCGGCCGAGGGCCTGTTCGACGCCGAAACCAACATCAAATATGCCGGCAAGTACCTTCGCGGCGCCTGGCTGGTCGCCGACGACAAGAATGACGGCGCCGTGCGCCTCTATGCGGCCGGCTACTACTATCACGCCAAGCGCAAGGGCCTGCTTGACGAGACCGGCCTGCGCTAAGCAGCGGCCCTGGAGCATTTCCAGCCGAAGCACGTTCGCTTCGGCGTCGGACAATGTGAAAAAACAAAAAGCTAGAGCGCCGGCTTCAGCCAGAACGTCATGGGCTTTTCGGTCTCCTCGGCCTCGCCGATATCCTGCCAGGACAGCATGGTGCGCAGGTCCGCGCGCTTCTCATAGCCACGCTTGCCCCAGAATGCATCGAGCGGCACATAGCCGGCCGGGCGCAGCGGATGATCGGCCGGGCGCTCGACGGCGCAGAAGGCACACCAGTCGAACCGCCCCAGACGCCGCGCATAGGCTTCGCGCTCCTCGAAGAAACGCACGCCGAGCCCCCTGCCCCGATAGCTGTCCAGCAGCACGGATTCACCGAAATAGAACACCGTCTGCGGATCGATGCCCGCATCGATGAACGGCGCCTTGAATTCACCGGACGCATCCGTCATCGGCACGCCCGTCGAAGCGCCCACGATACGGTCCCCGTCGAGCGCCAGCACGAACAGGCTTTCGGGCGATTTCGCATAGGTCGCGAGGTAGGAGGCCTCGTAGTCTTCGCTGCCCTCGTAGAGATAGGGAAAGGCGCGGAACACCGCGATGCGCAGGCGGGCAAGGTCGGCGATGTGGGGCGTCACGGCATCGCCATGGACAATCTTGATCTGCATGATACGCGAATGTTCCCAGAGGCTTGAACAGTGCTATAAGTCGGGCGGCTTCGGCCAGGAGATAAAGATATGAGGGATGACATGCCAGCAAAAGAGACAATCCGCGCCTATTACGACGCTTTCAACAGGCAGGACATGGAGGCCTTCTTCGACCTCCTGCATGATGAGGTTGTCCACGATATCAACCAAGGCGGACGTCAGGTCGGCAAGGACGCCTTCCGCGATTTCATGGCGCACATGAACCGCAGCTATCGTGAAACGCTGACCGACATCGTCATCATGTCGAACGAGGACGGCACGCGCGGTGCGGCCGAATTCGTCGTCAACGGCCAGTATCTTGCAACGGACGAGGGCCTGCCGGAAGCCAACGGCCAGACCTATGTGTTGCCCGCCGGCGCCTTCTTCGAAATCCGCGACGGCAAGGTCGCGCGCATCACCAACACCTACAACCTCAACGACTGGATCGCTCAGGTCGGCGGCTGATCCGCCTTAGCGCCCGACGCATCCAGCACATCGAGGATGCGCCTGACCAGCGGCTGGGGCCGATAGCCGAGTTTCGACGGCGTCAGACCCAGCCGGATCACCGCAAGGCCGCGGGCCGGCACGATGGCGGCCGACTGGCCGTCATGCCCAAGCATCCAGAACGAGCCCGGCGGGAGGCCGTATTCCGCGTCGGTCTTTTCGCCCGGCCCCTTCGTCCAGGTCTGCATATGGCTGTAGGCGCCCCGTGAGGCCTCCGTCGGCGTGGCCATGGCGGTCACGAATCCGGCGGGCAGCAGGCGGCTGTCCTTCCAGACCCCGTCGTTCAGCAGCAGAAGCGAGAAGCGTGCCCAGTCGCGCGCCGTGGCATACATGTAGGAAGAGCCGACGAAGATGCCCGTCTCGTCCGGCTCCAGAACCGCGCTCGCCATGCCGAGCGGCGCAAACAGCGCCCGCGACGGAAAGGAAAGCGCCTGCGCCCGTCCGCCGGCCGCACTCATCCACAGACGCGACAGCAGCATCGACGTGCCGCTGGAATAGTTGAAGACCTCGCCCGGATTGGCCTGCATCGGCAGCGAGATGACGTAACGCGTCATGTCGGGCTCGAGGAAGAGCATGCGCGTGACATCGGTGACGGAGCCGTAGCTCTCATTGAAGGCAAGCCCGCTTTCCATCGCGAGCAGCTGGGCGATCGTGATGGCGGAGCGCGCATCGCCCTGCCATTCGGGAAACAGGCCTGATATCCGCGGAGACAGCGCGCCCGCCTGCATCAGCCTGCCGAGGAGCGCGGCATTGACCGACTTCGCCATGGACCAGCCGAGCAACGGTGTCTGCGCCGAAAAGCCCGGGCCATAGGTTTCCGCCACGATCCGGCCGTCATGCACGACGACCACCGCCCGCATGCCGGGCCCTGTCAGTTCCGGATCGGCAAGCAGGGCGGCGATGCGCCCGTCCTGCGCCACGCCCTCGCCTTCCGGCCAAGCAATGGCCGGATCGCCCACGGGAATGGAGGCAAGAGCCACATCGGAGACGGCCTGGCGCGCCGCCTGAAAGTCGCCGTCCGGCACCCCCGTGCAGCCGAAGCCCGCATGCCATGCGGCATAGCCGGGTGCGAAAAGGCCGAGAAGCCGGGTCGTCACGGTCTTTTCCTGGAGATCGACGTCCTGCCGCATGAGCTTGAGCAGCGGATGGCCCGGTGCCTGCACGTCCTCGTTCAACACAGCCACAGGGTCGCGGCCGGCGATGAACGTGTTGGAGCAGACGATCTTGGCGGCATAGCCGGAGCCGACGCTGAGCAGTGCCGGCGGCGAAACGATGAGCCAACTCGCCGCGACCGCCATGAACAATGCGAGCGCGGAGATCGTCCAGGCCAGACGCCTGTAGAATCGTCTCATGCAGCCTCTCCTTTCATTGCGGACACAATCAGGATTTGACCGTCATGGAAAGACCTTTCGAAGACGTGACAGTCAGGCCGAAAGCCGGCTTTTCGGCCTCTCAAGGATTGCAGGTACCTCCGATGCGGGCACCGGCGCCGAGATCAGATAGCCCTGCGCCTCGGAAGCACCACGCTGGCGGATGAAGTCGAGCTGCTCCTCCGACTCGATACCCTTCACCGTCGTCGTCACCTGAAAGGCCTGCCCGAGCTTGAGAATGATGTCGACGAGGTCGGCCTCGCGCTTGTTCTCCATCATCGCGCGGGCAAAGGAGCGGTCGACGGTCAACTGGTCGATCGGGAATGTGCGCAGGTTGTTGATCGACGAGAAGCCGAGGCCGAAATCATCGAGCGCGACGCGAACGCCGTGGGCACGCAGCGCGCGAAGCCCCTCGCGGACGGCCATGTCATCCGTCGAAAACACCGATTCCGTCACCTCCACGGTGAGGCGGCCGGGTGCAAGTCCGGTCTCGGTCAGGCAATGCATGACATGATCCACAAACGCCCTGTCGCGGAACTGGGCGGTCGCCACATTGACCACGACACCCGTGGGGGCCGGCCATCCGCTGGCCTGACGGCAGGCTTCGCGCATCACCCAGTTCCCCAGGGGCAGGATGAGGCCTGTCTTCTCCGCGGCGGGAATGAAGGCGTCGGGGACGGTGATGCCCTTCTGCGGGTGCCGCCAGCGCAGCAGCGCCTCGAAGGCGCGGACCGAACCGCTTTCGACGCCGACGATGGGCTGGTATTCGAGGAAGAATTCCTCCGCATCGATTGCCCGGGCGAGATCGCGTTCGATGGCCGCACCCGCCGCTATGTCGGCGGCAAGTGCCGCATCGAAGAAGCGGTAGCTGTTTCCCGGTATGGCCTTGGCCTGGTAGAGCGCGGCGTCCGCTCGTTTCAGCAGTTCCGCTGCCGTGCTGCTCCCATCGGCGATCAACGCGACCCCGATGCTGCAGCCGCTCGTCACGCGCTTCCCCTTCAGGTCCATCGGCATATCGAAAAGACGGCAGATGGTGCGGCAGACGTCCTCGATCTTGCCCTGCGAAGGACTACCCGGGATCGTCACGACGAATTCGTCGCCACCCAGCCGATACACCCGCGCAGCCGGGGAAAGCACATGCGTCAGCCGGCCGGCAATTGTCGCCAGGAGAAGATCGCCCGCATCGTGACCGAGACTGTCGTTGACGAATTTGAAGCGGTCGAGATCGAGAAGCAGCAGCGCAGCGTGCGCGCCCTTTCCGCTCGCCTCAACGAGGGCCAGGATATCGCGTTCGAGACAGGATCGGTTCGAAAGCCCCGTGAGGCGATCGTGATGGGCCTCATGCGCCAACAGCCGCTCCGTCTGGCGCCGCTGGTTGAGCTCGCGCATCAGCTGCGCCTTGGATCGGCCGATCTGGTAGAATCCCACCCCGAAAAAGACGGGCATCAGCGCCAGCGCCGTCGCGGTCGGCGCCGAAAGGTTGAAGAGGCTTTCCTGCATCTCGGTTCGGGTGACGTGATCCGCCACCAGGCAGATTGTTGGCAGGAAGGCACCGAAGACCGATCCGGCCAGCGCATAGCGCCGCTCGATCCCTGGCGACAAGGTTTTGAACATCATGCACCCTAAACCGTTGTTATCATGACAACAGACGCGCCCAGCCACATCGAGGCGCATGACGGTTCTAGCCGACAAAGGATGACAGAGTGTTAAGAGTGTATTGGCGTCCGCACCACAAGAATTCACGGGGAGAATTTTTCTCGGAACCAAGCCGGCCGTGAGGCGTTTGGGGGGTGTTGTCATTCGCGTGCGGGGCTTCGCGCGACCATAGAGTGGGAAGGACCCTTACATGAAATCCATGATCCTCGGTGCCGCAGGCATCATCGTTACCGCTGGCGCCCTGCCGGCCTTTGCCGCTGATATGGCGGTCGCCGAACCGCCTGTGGAAACGCCGATCACGGAAGTCGCCGGCGTCTACGATTGGGGCGGCTTTTACGTCGGT
Organism: Shinella sp. AETb1-6; assembly: GCF_009826875.1. Taxonomy (NCBI): domain Bacteria; kingdom Pseudomonadati; phylum Pseudomonadota; class Alphaproteobacteria; order Hyphomicrobiales; family Rhizobiaceae; genus Shinella; species Shinella sp. AETb1-6. Next base: position 332,002 of record NZ_WUMM01000001.1, read on the forward strand.
GTGAACACCGGCTACGGCTGGACCGGAGCCGATTACTCCTCGGCCGCGACCGGCGCGTCCCTGTTCGACCATGACCTCAACGGTTGGGCCGTCGGTGCCTATGCCGGCTATAACTTCTTCAACAACGGCTTCGTCTACGGTGTCGAAGCCGACGTGAAGCATGATTTCAACGACGACCGCTTCGACGTTGGCGGCGATACGTTCAAGACAGAGACCCTCTGGGGCGGTTCGGTCCGGGCGCGTCTCGGTTACGCCATCGACCGTACGCTGATCTACGGCACGGGCGGTTACGCCTTCACCAACGCCGCTCTGGAAAACGAGACGACCGGCGTTCGGGAAAAGGACACGCTCCATGGCTGGACGATCGGTGCCGGTGTCGAACAGGCCTTCACCGATTCCGTGGTCGGCCGTGTTGAATATCGCTACAGCGACTACGGCAAGTCCGACGTCTTCGATGCGGCGGGCGTGCGCGGCGACTTCAAGACGCACTCCGTCATGGTGGGTGTCAGCATGAAGTTCTGAGGTTGAAGCCGGGGCGACCCGTCGCCCCGGCTTAACGCTCCGCTAACCGTAATTTTACCAGGATATGCGACAGGTCGTTGACCCGTCTCGCGCGCTGCTCTTTACGCTCGGCCCCTTTCGAGGCAGGATCGGTAAACGCGCAACCACGGGACACTCATGCGTCGGTTCATTCTGGCCCTCCTGCCGCTCGCCCTTCTCGCCACAGCCTGCTCCACCACCGACTACGATCTCGGGGTCACCGCGTCCGTTCCGCCGCGCTTCGAGGACAAGGATCCGCAGGATTTTGGCGCGCGCAACCCGCATCGCCATGAAGTCCACGGCATCGACGTTTCCAAGTGGAACGGCGATATCGACTGGCGCGCCGCCAAGGCCGGCGGTGTCTCCTTCGCCTTCCTGAAGGCCACCGAAGGCACCGATCGTCTCGACAGCCGCTTCGCCGAGTACTGGCGCGGCGCAAAGGCCGCGGGCGTCGCCCACGCGCCCTACCATTTCTACTATTTCTGCTCGACGGCGGATGCGCAGGCGGATTGGTTCATCGCCAATGTGCCGAAGGAGGCCGTGCACCTTCCGCCCGTGCTGGACGCCGAGTGGAACGCCGCCTCACCGACCTGCAAGCTGCGGCCGCCGGCAGACGAGGTGCGCACGGTGCTGAAACGCTTTATGGATCGTCTCGAAGCCCACTACGGCAAGCGGCCGATCATCTATACGACCGTGGATTTCCACCGCGACAATCTCGTCGGCCATTTCGAAGGCTATCACTTCTGGCTGCGCTCCGTCGCCAACCACCCGGAAAACATCTACCCCGCGCGCAAATGGGCCTTCTGGCAATATACCTCGACCGGCGTCGTGCCCGGCATTTCCGGCAACACCGATATCAACGTCTTCGCCGGTTCCGCGAAGAACTGGAACAAGTGGGTCGCCTCCGTTTCCCGCTGAGCGCGCAACACGCACAATGGAAATCGCGGCAAGCCTGCGGGCTTGCCTTTTTCTTCTTGCTTCCGTCACATTCATCTGAGACAGCCGGCCCTATGTTACAGCCCTATGTTTGAGAAGGGCAGCGCACTCAAGGAGCACCAGATGCGGCAGAACCTGAAGACGACACTCGCGGCGAGCCTGACGGCCTTCCTGCTGGCCGGAGGCGCGCAGGCCCAGACGGCAGCGGCCTGCGGCGGCGATCTCGGCGCCTTCCTGGAGGGCGTGAAGGCCGAAGCGCTCACGCGCGGTGTCTCCGCCGACGTGGCCGACCGCGCGCTTGCCGGCGCCGCCATCGACCAGAAGGTCCTGTCGCGCGACCGCGCGCAGGGCGTCTTCCGCCAGACCTTCCTGGAGTTCTCCAAGCGCACGGTCAGCCAGTCGCGCCTCGATATCGGCCGCAAGAAGCTGAACGACCTTGCGGCCGTGTTCGGCCGCGCCGAGCAGGAATTCGGCGTGCCCGGCCCCGTCATCGCCGCCTTCTGGGCCATGGAAACGGACTTCGGCGCGGTGCAGGGCGATTTCAACACCCGCAACGCACTGGTCACGCTCTCGCATGACTGCCGCCGCCCCGAACTCTTCCGCCCGCAGCTCATCGCCGCCATCGAGATGGTCGGCCACGGCGACCTCGACCCGAACGGCACGACGGGTGCCTGGGCCGGCGAGATCGGTCAGGTGCAGATGCTGCCGAAGGATATCATCGAGTTCGGCGTGGACGGCGATGGCGACAACCACGTCAATGTCAAGCAGAGCGCGCCCGACGCCATCCTGACGGCGGCAAAGTTCATCCAGCATCTCGGCTTCGTGAAGGGGCAGCCCTGGATTCAGGAAGTATCCGTTCCCGATGTCCTGCCCTTCGAGAAGACCGGCCTTCAGCCGGGCATGAAGGCGTCGGACTGGTTCGCCCTCGGCGTGAAGCCGCGCGACGGCGATACCGCCTTCGGCAATCTCGAAGCCTCGCTCGTGCTGCCGCAGGGCCGCAAGGGACCCGCCTTCATCACCTATCCCAACTTCAACATCTACCTCGCCTGGAACCAGTCCTTCATCTACACGACGTCGGCGGCCTATTTTGCCACGCGCCTGGCCGGTGCCCCGCCCTATGAGCGCGGCACGCCCGACGAAGGCCTGTCCGAAGACGCCATGAAGGAGCTTCAGGCGAAGCTCCAGGCCCATGGCCACGATGTCGGCAAGATCGACGGCATTCTCGGCTCCGGCACGCGCGCGGCGATCCAGAAGGAACAGCTGCGCCTCGGCATGCCCGCCGATGGCTGGGCGACGCCTGCACTGCTGGCCGCACTCTGACGAAATCGGGTGGCGCAGCGCCATCCCTTGCGCTAGGACTTGCAAGACCTGAGCGGCGCTGCCGGCCCATCCCGGCAGCGCCGCTTCGTTCTCGTCCCGGCACCTGGAACAATCGATGGCACAGCAGGCATCAACGGCTTTGACACGCATGTCTGCAGCCACCTGGGGGCTCCTGAGCCTGCTCGGCCTCATCTGGGGCGGCTCGTTCTTCTTCGCGCGCGTCGCGGTGCCCTACGTGCCGCCGGCCACGCTGGTCCTGCTGCGCGTGGCCATCGCCGCCGTCGCCCTGCACATCTACATCGCCGGCCGCTTTTCGATCTACGCCACGCTGCGCGCCCGCTGGCGCTCGTTCCTGCTGCTCGGCCTCATCAACAACGCCGTGCCGCACATGTTGATCTTTCTCGGCCAGACGCAGATCGGCGCCGGCCTCGCCTCCATCCTCAACGCGACGACGCCGATCTTCACCGTGCTGATTGCCAACCGGATGACCGCGGACGAAAAGCTGTCGCCGGCAAAGATCGCCGGGTGCCTGATCGGCCTTGCCGGCACCGCCGTCCTCATCGGCCCGCGTGCGCTCGCACCGTTCACCGGCGACAGCGGCCCGCCGCTCTGGGCCGTCGTCCTGCCCGTGCTCGCCGCCGTGTCCTACGGTTTCGCTGCGACCTACGGCAAGCGTTTCCGCGGCACCGCCCCGCCGGTCATCGCGGCCGGGCAGCTGACGGCCTCCACATTGCTCATGCTGCCGGTCTCGCTCGCCCTCGACGCCCCCTGGCAGCTTCCCCTGCCCCCAACCGGCGCCATCCTTGCCGTTCTGGCGCTGGCGCTCCTTTCCACGGCCTATGGCTACATCCTGTTCTTCCGAATCATGGCGGCGGCCGGCGCGACCAACACCTCTCTCGTCACCCTGCTCGTGCCGCCCAGCGCCATCCTGCTCGGCGCCGTCTTCCTGGGCGAACGGCTGACGCCGCTCGGAATGCTGGGAATGGCGCTGGTCCTGCTCGGCCTCGTGGTTCTCGACGGCCGCCTGTTCGCCCGGTTTCCAAAACGTTAATACCCCCCGGGGAACAAAGGGCTTTCAGCACCGTTTTGCGAAATACGCAGCCCTTCGACGCCACGGTTGCGCCACACTGGTAAATGAACATTGCCGGCATTCGTCATTTGGTAGGGATTGTGAATTTTTTGTGGCGAGTGCTTTTGCGCATAAATTACAATATGTTAGGCCTGTGAATAACCGACTGCCGCAGGACCGATGTTGCATCGCAGCAACAAAACACCTTTTCAATCCGGTTTTTTCGGTCGTAATATCGAACCGTTAACGCAAGGAGGTCGCCATGGGACTCACACATTCCTTGAATGTTCTGATGATCAGTGCAGCATTCCTCTTCGTCGCAACGATGATCTTCATCTGAGGCGATCAAGCGCAACCAGAGCGGCAGGCTACAACAAGAAATCCCTGCCGGAACCTTTTGAAAAAATGCATGGCCCGGAGACGGTTGCCATGCATTTTTCGTTTCGGGGAATGAGGCGGCGTTTGGTCAGGCCGCGGCGCCGGCAGCCGGACGGCGGTCGACCTTCGCAAGGCCCACGCCGTCGCAGACCGCGGAGACGAGATTGGCGCGGTTCATCGTGTAGAAATGAAACTCGTCGATGCCCCGCGAAATGAGATCCTCGAGCTGGCGCACGGCAAGTTCGACGGCGACGGCCGTGCGCTCCTGCGGCTTGTCGTCGACAGGCGACAGGCGCTCGGCAAGCCAGGCCGGCACCGTGGCGCCGCACATGCCTGCGAATTTCTGGACCTGCGCCAGATTGTGCACCGGCAGCAGGCCCGGCACGACCGGAATGGTGATGCCCGCGCGGCGCACGCGCTCCAGGTAGTGCTCGAACTGGTCGTTGTCGAAGAAGAACTGCGTCAGCGCGCGCGTGGCGCCCGCATCGACCTTGCGCTTGAGCATGTCGATATCGGCCGCGACATCGGCACTTTGCGGATGCTTTTCCGGATAGGCGGAGACGGAGACTTCGAAATCGGCAAGGCCGCGCAGGCCAGCGACCAGCTGCGCCGCATTGGCATAGCCGCCCGGATGCGGCTGGTAGGCCGTGCCCACGCCGCCCGGCGGATCGCCGCGCAGCGCCACGAAATGCTTGACGCCGATGGCCTGGAACTCCGCGACGACGGCGTTGACCTCTTCCTTCGTCGCGCCGACGCAGGTGAGATGCGAGGCCGCGGGCAACCCCATCCCGAGCAGATGGCGCACCGTCGCCAGCGTCGGCACCTTGGTGGAGCCGCCGGCACCATAGGTCACCGACAGGAAGGCCGGATCATAGGCCGAAAGCTGCGTGGCCGTTTCCCAGAGCTGCTTTTCCGCGTCCGCCGTCTTGGGCGGGAAGAACTCGAAAGACAGGCGGATGTCGCTGCGGGACGGCCCCCGGGACGCATTGTCGGTCGCCTTGGTCATGTCAACTCCTTCTGCGGATGGCGATCTTGCCGGCCGCCGGTTCACGCCGGTCGCGGGCAAGCCATATGGTCACGGTCAGCGCATCGGCGGCCGAATGCGCGGGCTTCAGATCGACGATCTCCTCGACGGCGAGCCCTGCCTTCTCAAGCCAGTCGGCAAGGATCTGGTGCGAGAAACCGAGGCGAATATGGGCATGGTCGTTCCGAAGGTGCTCCAGCCCGTGCGGCGCGAGGTCGATGATGGCAAGGCGGCCGCCGGGTGCGAGCATGCGCGCCGCTTCCGCGATCGCCGCCTCGGGCTCCTCCAGGAAGTGCAGCACCTGATGAATCGTCACCACGTCGAACTCGTCGCGCTCGAGCGGCAGGTTGAAGATATCGCCGTGGCGGATGGACGCCTTGGTGATGCCCGCGCGGTCGAGATTGGCGCGCGCCACCGCCAGCATGTCGCGGCTGGCATCCACACCGACGCCGCGCTGGTAGAGCCCTGCGAACAGCTGGAGAATGCGGCCCGTTCCGGTGCCGAGGTCGAGGAAGGCATCGACCGGCTCGGTGCCGATCATCGCGGCAAGCTTCGCCTCCACCTCCGCGTCGCTGACATGGAGGCGGCGCATCGCGTCCCAGTCGGCCGCGTTGCGGCTGAAATAGGCCTGCGCCTTGTCGGCCCGCACCTTCTTCAGCACCCGCAGCCGCTCGTCGTCGCGCGCCAGAACCGCGTCCGCCCCATCGGCCGTCTCAAGCAGCTGGCGCGCCAGCGCCACGGCCGCGCCGCCCTGGCTGAGCCGGAAGAAGGCCCATGCCCCCTCCTGATAGCGATCGACAAGCCCGGCTTCGGCGAGAAGCTTCAGGTGACGCGAGATGCGCGGCTGGGACTGGCCGAGAATGTCGGTGAGATCCGTCACGGTCAGGTCGCCATGGGAAAGCAGCGCAAGCAGACGAAGGCGCGTCGGCTCGCCGGCGGCCTTCAGGATCTCCACGATGTCATCAAGTCCGAGTTTCTGCGCGTCGCCCATGGCTTTTCCAATCAAGACATAAAGATATGTTTATGTGATTAATCCGCTGCTTGCAAGAGCCAATCCACAGGAACCTGCCCCGCGCAAACCCGCCCCACCGTTGATCGTCGCAGGACCGGCGGCGTGCCGCCCGGCCGGATACGGATCTTCCCATTATCGACGGCAAAGAAAAACCCCGGAGAACCGGGGTTTTTCAAACGTGGCGGCAGCAGGCTCAGCGCGTCAGGCGCTTGTAAGCCTGGCTGCCCGGATTGAGCGCATCGGGACCGAGGCGGCGGACCTTGTCCTGCTCGTAGTCCTCGAAGTTGCCTTCGAACCACTCGACATGGCCATCCCCTTCGAAGGCGAGGATATGCGTTGCGAGACGGTCGAGGAACATGCGGTCGTGGCTGATGATGATCGCGCAGCCGGCGAAGCTTTCGAGCGCGCTTTCCAGCGCACCCAGCGTTTCCGTATCGAGGTCGTTGGTCGGTTCGTCGAGCAGCAGCACGTTGCCGCCGGCCTTCAGCATCTTGGCGAGGTGTACGCGGTTGCGCTGGCCGCCCGAGAGATTGCCGACCTTCTGCTGCTGGTCGCCGCCCTTGAAGTTGAAGGCGCCGCAATAGGCGCGGCTGTTCATGTCGAACTTGCCGAGCTTGATGACTTCCGCGCCGCCGGAGATTTCCTCCCAGACGGTCTTGTTCGGGTCGAGCGTGTCGCGGCTCTGGTCGACATAGCCGAGATGGACGGTGTCGCCGATGCGGATGGACCCCGCATCCGGCTGCTCCTGGCCGGTGATCATCTTGAACAGCGTCGACTTGCCCGCGCCGTTCGGCCCGATGATGCCGACGATGCCGCCCGGCGGCAGCTTGATCGACAGGTCGTTGATCAGCGTGCGACCTTCGAAGCCCTTCTTGATGCCTTCCAGTTCGACGACGACGTTGCCGAGGCGCTCGGAGACCGGAATGATGATCTGCGCGTCGCCGGGCCGGATGTTCTCGGCGGCATCGACCAGCTGCTCATAGGCCTTGATACGGGCCTTGGACTTGGCCTGGCGGGCCTTCGGGCTGGAGGCGATCCACTCCTGTTCGCGCGACAGCGCCTTCTGGCGGCCGGCTTCTTCACGCGACTCCTGCTGCATGCGCTTGGCCTTGGCCTGCAGGTAGGCGGAATAGTTGCCCTCGTAGGGAATGCCGCGGCCGCGGTCGAGCTCCAGGATCCAGCCCGTGACGTTGTCGAGGAAGTAGCGGTCGTGGGTGATCATCATCACGGCGCCGGGATAGTCGCGCAGGTGCTTTTCCAGCCACGCGATGGTTTCGGCATCGAGGTGGTTGGTCGGTTCGTCGAGCAGGAGCAGGTCCGGCTGCGACAGAAGCAGGCGGCAGAGCGCGATGCGGCGGCGTTCACCACCCGACAGCACCGTGACATCGGCATCCTTCGGCGGGCAGCGCAGGGCCTCCATCGCCATCTCGACCTGCTGCTCCAGGTCCCAGAGGTTCTGGCTGTCGATGATGTCCTGCAGCTTGGCGCCCTCGTCCGCCGTCTCGTCGGAGTAGTTCATCATCAGTTCGTTGTAGCGGTCGAGCACGGCCTGCTTGTCGGCCACGCCTTCCATCACGTTTTCGAAGGCGGTCTTGGCCGGGTCGAGCTGCGGCTCCTGCTCGAGGTAACCGACGGTCGCGCCCTCGGCGAGCCAAGCTTCGCCGGTATATTCCTTGTCCTTGCCGGCGATGATGCGCAGAACGGTCGACTTACCCGCACCGTTGGGACCGAGGATACCGATCTTGGCATCCGGGTAGAAGGACAGGTTGACGTTCTCGAGGATCTTCTTGGCGCCGTAGGCCTTGTTGAGCCCCGACATGTGATAAATGAATTGACGTGCCATGCAAACGCGCTCCGGGTCGGACAAATTTGCCCGCTATGTAGGCGAATTATCCGCCCGCGGCAATCTCTTGAAGCCAGCGCATACAGCCCCATGCGATCGGCCGGCGTCTATTGCAGGACCGCCCTGTCGGCCGTCGCCGCGCCCGTCCAACCCTCCGTGCACCGCGACGTCGTGGGCTTGGCGTCTGCGATCAGCGCTGGAAGCGCCCCCTCGCCGGCCGCGATACCGATGGTCAGGCCGGTGACCACGGTGCGGTTGCCGGTCTTGCGGCAGGTCAGGCGCACACGTTCGCCGGCGCCTGAGCCGAAGGCGGCATCGAAGGCCTTGCGCACCTCCGCCAGCGTGACCGTGCCGCCGGCCTTGCCGGCAAAGACCGTCAGCACCGGCGATGCGTTGAGCTGGTCGAGCAGGTCCAGCGACCGGGCATAATAGGCTTCCGCCGACGCCGCGACGCAGCTGCCGCTCTTCAGCCAAAGCCTGCGGTCGAAACCGGATCGCACGGCCGGCATGGCGGCCGTAAGGCGGTCTCTGGTCGCCGATGCGAGCGTGACCTCGGGCAGATCGGTCCATGTCCCCTTTTTCGCCTTCTGCGTGAGCGCGGCCTCGACGCCGCAATAGCTCTTGCGCGGCTGGAAACGGCCGACCAGCGAGAAGCGTTGCGCCGCTCCGGTGGAAGCCGAAAACCCGATGCAGCCCTTGCTCTTCGGCCGCGCCGCGCAATAGCCGGCCTGCCAGCCGACGGACAGGACCTCTCGCGTGCCGCCCTTGGCGGGCACGGATTGCGCCCATGCGGCGGCCGGCGCGAAAACCAGAAGGCAGGCGATGAACAGGGATAATGCGGCCTGAACAGGCAAGGCGACGATCGTCTTCATGACGGGCTCCCTTGATGAGAACAAAACAAGATCATATGCAACCAAAAATCATGAAAATGCAACCCCAGAGAATGAAAATCGCGATAAACGCGAGCGTTGACGAAAATACACGTCGCATCCCATTGTCTTTCCTGCGCAAATCACGTTGACCTCTAGACAAACGGGAGGAATGGCCGTGTTTTCCGAAGTCCAGACGCTCAACAGCCCGAGCGGTGCGACGCTTGCGCTGCGCCATGCGCCGGCGCGCGGCAAGCCGCGCGGCATCCTGCTCCTGAGCCACGGCCTTGCCGAACACAGCGCCCGCTATGACGCCTTCGCGACGCGCATGGCGGACGAGGCATTCCATGTCTATGCACACGATCATCGCGGCCACGGCCATACAACGGCGCGCGATGCGCCGCGCGGCCAGTTCGCGCCGAAGAACGGCATCGACCGCGTGCTGGAGGATATGCGCGCGGTCCGCGACCTGGCCATCGGCCGGCATCCGGGCCTGCCCGTCGTGCTGTTCGGCCACTCCATGGGCGGCCTGCTGGCGCTCGCCTATGCCGAGGCGCGTCCCGGCGATATCGATGCGCTGGCCGTGTGGAATTCCAACCTGGAGCCGGGGCTGGCCGGGCGGGTCGCGCAGGTCGTGCTGGCCGCGGAGCGCATGCTGAAGGGGTCCGATGTGCCGAGCGGCATCCTGCCCCGCCTCACCTTCGGCGCCTGGGGCAAGCGCATCGCCGGCGCGCGCACGCCCTTCGACTGGCTGTCGCACGATGCCGCCGCGGTGGATGCCTATATCGCCGATCCGCTCTGCGGCTTCGATGTGAATGTCTCGATGTGGCTCGACATTTTCGCCGTCACCTTCGCCGATGCGTCCGCCGAAGGGCTCGGCCGCCTGCCGAAATCCCTGCCGATCCACCTGGTCGGCGGCGGTGAGGATCCGGCGACGGAGAACGGCAAGGCGACGCGCGCCTTCGCAGCGCGACTTGAAAAATCGCGGCTTGAGGACGTGACGACAACAGTCTATCCCGGCATGCGCCACGAGACGCTGAACGAGATTGCGCCCCTGCGCGACCCGGCCGTGGACGCCTTTGCCGGCTGGTGCCGGCGCGTGGCGGAGACCAAGCGCCGGAGCCCCGAAGCCGCATGAGCACGTCTGCCGTAATGCCGTTGCGCAACGAGGTCAGCCTCGGCCTCTTCCTCATGGTTCTCTCGGTGCTGGTGTCCCCGGTCATCGATATCTTCGCCAAGCTCGCCGTCACCGCCGTGCCGGCCACCGAGATCACCTTCGTGCGCCTGCTCTTCCAGATGGTGGTGCTGGCACCGATCTGCCTGATGCGCGGCACCCTGCTGGATGTGACCTGGCGCAAGATGGGCCTGCATGCGGCCCGCGGCCTGCTCATGGCGATCACCATGATCAGCTTCGTCACGGCGCTCGCCGTCATGGAGGTGGCGGATGCCATTGCCATCTTCTTCGTCGAGCCGATCATCCTGACGATCCTCGGGTCGATCGTGCTGAAGGAAACCATCGGCTGGCGGCGTTACACGGCCTGCGCCGTCGGCTTCTTCGGCTCGCTGCTCGTCATCCGGCCCAGTCTGCAGGAGGTGGGCCTCATCGCGCTGATGCCTGTCGTCGCGGCGTTCTCGCTGGCCCTTTTCTTTCTGCTGACACGGCTCGTTGCCCAGAAGGAGGATCCCTGGTCCATGCAGTTCTATGCCGGCTTCTGGGGTGCGCTGTTCGCCGGCCTGCTGCTTGCCGTCGGCAACAGCCTCGGCATCGGCATGCTGACCCCGGTCATGCCGGACCTCAAGAACACGCTTTACATTGCCGGCGCCGCCATCGCCGCCACCATTGCCGGCGTGCTCGGGGTCTATGCCTACCGCTCCGCGCCGGCCTCGACGCTCGCGCCGCTGCAATATCTGGAGATCGTCTCGGCGACGGTGCTTGGCTGGTGGGTGTTCGATCATCTGCCCGACGCCATTAAATGGCTCGGCATCGCCATCATCATCGGCTCGGGCCTCTATGTCATCTGGCGCGAGCGGCAGGTCGGCAAGACCGCCACCATCCCGACGGTCAACACGCCGATCTGACGAAAGTAAAATGCGGCGCGCGCGGCAGGCATCAAGTCAGTCTGAGCCGTCATCACCTGCCATGTCCCCGCCGCTATGCGGCCCGCGGGCTTTTTGTTATCCAGGGGAAAACAGGCGAAAAGCCCGATGGGTGCATGCATGCGGCCATCGCGGAGGAGTGCACCATGGACAAGTCGAACCTGCCGCTTGCCGGCATCAGGGTCATCGAACTGGCGCGGGTCCTTGCCGGCCCCTGGGCCGGGCAGATGCTGGCGGATCTGGGCGCCGATGTCATCAAGATCGAGAACCCGGATGGCGGCGACGATACCCGTGCCTGGGGCCCGCCCTTCGTGACGGGCAAGGACGGCGAAAACCTGTCGGCCGCCTATTACCATTCCACCAACCGCGGCAAGCGTTCCATCGCCGTCGACCTGAAGACCGAGGAAGGCCGCGACACCGTCCACCGCCTCATCGCCACGGCGGATGTGGTGATCGAAAACTTCAAGGTGGGCGGCCTCGTGAAATACGGGCTCGACCATGCGAGCCTCGCCAAACGGCACCCGAAGCTCATCTACTGCTCGATCACCGGCTTCGGGCAGGACGGCCCCTATGCCGCACGCGCCGGCTACGATTACATCGTGCAGGGCATGTCGGGCTTCATGTCCGTCACCGGCGCGCCGGACGGCGAGCCGATGAAGGCGGGCGTCGCCATCGCCGATATCTTCACCGGCATCTATGCCGTCACCGCCATCCAGGCCGCCCTCATCCATGTGATGAAGACGGGCAAGGGCCAGCACATCGACATGGCGCTGCTTGACGTGCAGTCCGCCGTGATGGCGAACCAGAACATGAATTTCCTGGCCTCCGGCACGGCGCCGACGCGGCTCGGCAACGCCCATCCCAATATCTCGCCCTACGAGGTCGTGCCGGCATCGGACGGACATGTCATTCTGGCGGTGGGTAATGACGGGCAGTTCCGCAAGCTCTGCGGCATCCTGAAGCTCGAAGGCATGGCGGACGACGAGCGCTTCGCCACCAACCGCGCGCGTGTCGCAAACCGCGACGAGGTGCGCCGCCGCGTCACCGCCGCGACGGCGACCATCGCCAAGGCCGAGCTCCTGGTCGCCTGCGAGCGGGACGGCGTGCCCGCCGGGCCGATCAATTCGATTGCCGAGACCTTCGACGATCCGCAGGTCAAGGCGCGCGGCCTGCGTGTCGACCTGCCGGATGCGGACGGCAACGTCATTCCCGGCGTGCGCACGCCCATCGTCTTTTCCGGCACGCCGCTCGTCTACGACAGGCCGAGCCCGCGGCTCGGCGAGCACACCGAGGCCGTGATGGCCGAACTTGGCATCCTTGAAACGGGAAAGAAAAACGCATGAAGACCGGTGGCCAGCTGATCGTCGATGCCCTCGTTGCCAATGGCGTGAAACGCGTTGCCTGTGTTCCGGGCGAAAGCTATCTCGCCGTGCTCGATGCGCTGCATGATACCGATATCGACGTGCTCGTCTGCCGCCAGGAGGGCGGCGCGGCGATGATGGCCGATTGCTGGGGCCGGCTTACCGGCGAACCCGGCATCTGCATGGTCACGCGCGGACCGGGCGCCACCAATGCCTCTGCCGGCCTGCACATCGCCCGGCAGGATTCCATCCCGATGATCCTGTTCATCGGCCAGGTGCAGCGCGACGCGCGCGAACGAGAAGCCTTTCAGGAGGTGGAATACCGCCGCGCCTTTACCGAGGTGGCGAAATGGGTGGCCGAGATCGATGACGCCCGCCGCATCCCGGAATTCGTGACCCGCGCCTTCGCCATCGCGACCTCCGGCCGCCCCGGCCCCGTCGTGCTCGCCCTGCCGGAGGACATGCTGAGGGACGCGGTCGAGGCCGTGGACGCGAAGGCCTATATGCCGGTCGAAGCCCATCCCGGCCCAAGACAGATGGCCGAACTCGCCGCCCTGCTCGAAAAAGCCGAACGACCGCTCGTCATTCTCGGCGGCACGCGCTGGTCGCAGGAGAGCGTCGCGGATGTCGCCGCCTTCGCCGAGCGCTGGTCGCTGCCGGTCTCCTGCTCGTTCCGCCGGCAGATGCTGTTCGATCACCTGCATCCGAACTATGCCGGCGATTCCGGCATCGGCATCAACCCGGCGCTGGGCAAGGAGATCCGCGAAGCCGACCTCGTCCTGCTTCTCGGCGGCCGCTATTCCGAAATGCCCTCATCCACCTACAGCCTGCTGCAAAGCCCCTATCCGCAGCAGACGCTGGTGCATGTCTATCCCGATCCGTCCGAACTCGGCCGTGTCTATCGGCCGGACCTCGCCATCTGCGCCGCGCCCGACGATTTCGTCGCCGCGCTGGACGGTCTCGCTCCGAAAACCGCCCCGCGCTGGGCGGCCCGCACCGCAGCGATGCATGAGGCCTATCTGAAGTGGTCGACGCCGCCGATGACGGGCCCGGGCGACGTGCAGATGGGCCCGATCATGGCGTGGATCGAGGAAAACACGCCGGAGGACACGATCTTCACCAACGGCGCGGGCAACTACGCGACCTGGGTGCATCGGTTCCACCGCTTCCGCCGCTTCGCCACGCAGGCCGCGCCGACCTCCGGCTCGATGGGCTACGGCCTGCCGGCCGCCGTCGCCGCCAAGCAGCTCTTTCCCGGGCGCGAGGTCGTCTGCTTTGCCGGTGATGGCTGCTTCATGATGCACGGCCAGGAATTCGCGACCGCCGTGCGCTATGGCCTGCCGATCATCACCGTCGTCGTCAACAACGGCATCTACGGCACGATCCGCATGCATCAGGAGCGGGAATATCCCGGCCGCGTCAGCGCCACCGACCTCACCAACCCGGACTTCGCGGCACTCGCCATCGCCTATGGCGGCCATGGCGAGACGGTGGAGAAAACGGAAGACTTCGCGCCGGCCTTCCTGCGCGCCCGCGCCAGCGGCAAGCCGGCGATCATCGAGGTGAAGCTCGACCCGGAAGCGATCACGCCGATGCGTACGCTCTCGGATATCCGGGGCGGGAAGTAGTCTGGAGCGGGCGTAAAAGACCCCTCGTACCGCGCCCTCAGCCGCGAATGTGCTGGGTCTGTTCGTAGGTCTTCGTCGAGCGCATGCCCGAGCGGCAATAGCCGAGCATGGGGCGCGGCAGCTCGTCGAGCGCATCGACCATGCCCTGCACCGCTTCCACCGTCACGCCCATCGGGCCGACCGGCACATGGGCCGTCTCGATGCCGAGTTCGCTGGCGCGCGCGGCAATCGCCGAGAATTCCGGCTGGCCGGGTTCCTCGTGGTCGGGGCGGTGGCAGACGATGGACTTGAAACCCATGGCGGCAATCGCGTCGAGGTCCTCGACCGTGATCTGGCCGGAAACGGAATATTCGTCGTTGATCTCGCGGATATCCATGGACGTGTCCTTTCCCAAAAAGATGCGATCACCGTTTAAGCCCGTGCCGCGGGAGCGTCAATCGCGCGTGCTAGCGCACCTCGAAGGAGAGCGCATAGCCGACGCTTTCGCCGGGCGCAAAATCCGGCGCCTCGCCGCTGGCGATCAGCGCCTCGCGTGCGGCCAGGCGATGGGATACCGGCTCGATGCCGAGCACGGCGCAGCCGGCCGACTGGTTGCGCCACACCTGGAGCCAGGGCAGCGTATCGGTCCGGAAGCGGATATGCACGCTGCGTCCGCCAAGCGCGGTGATCGGCCCGACCGATATCTCGGCCCAGCCATGCGCGGCCGTCTCTGCCGTCGGCACGCAGAAGATCCGCATGTCGCCGTCCTCGAAGCGCCAGGGAACGCTGCCGCCGGGCAGCATCGCGCCGGTCAGCCGCGTATCCGCATCGAACAGGCCCGTGCCGAAATTGATGTGGTACATGGCAAACGGCGGCCAGGACGTTTCACCGGTATTGGTCACGAGATCGTCGAGCGTGATGTGGCCGGTAAGCCTGTCGGCCCGCCAGCGGCGCGAAAGCGCCGCCGTCCCGCCATGCGCCAGCGCGACATCGACATGCCCCTCGCAGACCACCTCGCCCTCATCCGCTTCGATCTGGATATCGCGGGCGGGATGAGAGGAGAGCGACCCGTGCAACGGATAGCGGCGGCCGTCCGTCGCCCCCTCGACCGGCACGGGGTGGCGGATATGGTCGGGCCCGCAGGTGAACAAAAAGCCCGGTAGCGCCTTATCAATGCGAGGATCGCCGTCGGACGGTATGGCCGTGCCGGGGGTGATGTCCACGCCATGGAAGACGGCAGCGCCGACGTCGAGTGCAGACTGCGGCGTCAGCTCGAGATGAAAGGCCTTGTCTTCCGTCGAGGCGGTCAGGGCGAAAGTCATGATTGGCTCCGGCCGGGATTGAGGAGAACGGGATGCTAGTGCCAACAGTCACACAACGCCACCGGCAGCACGGACCGGCCCGCAGATTTCTGGCGGCTCGCTGCCCTGGTAACAACTATTTGCATGCTGTGTTGACGTTACGTTCACCATCAATTTAGATTTTCCATATTAAGGTCTGAATTCAAGTGTTCCGTCCGCGCGATATATGCAGTCTGGCAGGTTGAGACCGTGAAATCGATACTGAAATCAAGCATTTCGCTTATTGCTGCGATCTCCGTGCTCGGAATCGCCACCCTGCCCGCCGCCGCGCAGCAGCACCAGCTTTCGCGCGATACGGTTCTCGTTTCGCCCGATGGCGACATTCTCGACTACGTTCCCAACGATGGCAGCGTGCGCTGGACGCGCGACAATCGCGGCCGCTCGGTGCTGGTCGATTCGTGGGGCGAGGTCATCGCCACCGCCATGCCGGCCGACAGCTACTTCGCCCGCGGCGACGACTATCGTCCCCGTCGCGACCGCTATCGCCCGGTGCGCGGCTATGACGAAACGAATCCGGAATACTTTCCGCCCGCACCCGGCTCGGACTATGGCGACGACGTGACGACGGGCTCCGTACCGGAAATGCGTGAGGCGCTGCCGGGCGATATCGAGCGCCAGCAATTGCCCAATGCCGATTTCGGCGGCTCGCAGGCCATGCCCGAATTCAACGACAACGACGACATGGCCGCCCTGCCGGCCGATCCGAACCAGGAGTTCGTGCCCGGCCCGAAATTCGCGCCCGCCACCGCGCTTGGCAAGATGTCGTCCAACGAGGTCACGGCGCTCCAGGTCTTCCTCGACCGCGAGGGCTTCTCGCCCGGCGTCATCGACGGCAAGAAGGGCTCGAACGTCACCAAGGCCATCGAGGCCTGGCAGAACGCGACGGGCGACACGCTCGACCCGAACAATACAGAGGACATTCTGGAACGCCTGCGCCTGTCCGGCGGCATGGCCTTCACCACCTATGAGATCACCGCCGCCGATGCGGCCGGTCCCTATGTGGCGTCCATCCCGGAAGACTACGCCCACAAGGCGGCCCTTCCGCACCTGTCCTTCACCTCGACCACGGAAATGCTGGCCGAGAAGTTCCATATGGACGAGGCCTATCTGAAGGAGATCAATCCGGGTGTGGATTTCACCATTCCCGGCACGATCGTCAAGGTCGTGGACATCGGCAAGCCGAAGACCGGCAAGGTGGCCAAGATCCTCGCCGACAAGGGCCGCAAGCAGGTGCTGGCCTATGATGCCAATGGCACGCTGATCGCCGCCTATCCGGCGAGCATCGGCTCGGCCGATACGCCCTCGCCGTCCGGCACGGTCACGGTCGAGCGCATCGCGCTCAATCCGGGCTACACCTACAATCCGAAGATCAACTTCAAGCAGGGCAGCAACGACAAGGTGCTTACCCTCCAGCCCGGCCCGAACGGCCCGGTGGGAACGGTATGGATCGCGCTGTCCAAGCCGACCTACGGCATCCACGGCACGCCGGAACCGTCGAAGATCGGCAAGACCCAGAGCCACGGCTGTATCCGCCTGACCAACTGGGACGCCACCGAGCTCGCCAAGATGACGAGCGCCGGCGTCACGGTCGAATTCGTCGACTGACGGATCGGGAAGCGACGGAAGAAATGAGCCGGCCTCCTGGCCGGCTTTTTCGTTCAAAGCGTGATGGGGAAACCAAGAACCCGCCATCACCTGACCTGAAATCGCCCGATTTCACCCCGAGAGAGCGCTTAGATCGTCCGAAACGGACGAAAGCCCTTCTTCGGTGATCCATGTTTGCAAAACTCCGTCCGGCCCTGATCAGCCTCGCGCTTGCCGCCACGCTCCCCCTCCCGGCCGCCGCCGCCGATCTCATGACCTTCTGGGATGCTCCGCGAAAGGGCGGCAACAGCTTCAATACGGCCGCCCCGGACGCGGCTTATTTCAAGGCGCTGGCCGCCACCGGTGCGACCTGGGTGCGCCTCACCTTCAGCAAGTGGAAAGGCGAAGGCCGCGACTTCCTGCTCGGCGACGCCGACCGTTACACCGGCCTTCCGCACGCCGACCTCGCCGAGCTCCTCACCACCCTCGATGCCGCACATGCTGCCGGGTTGAAGGTCGTGGTGACGCCGCTCAGCCTTCCCGGTGCGCGCTGGAAGCAGCAGAACGACGGGAAATTCGATGACCGGCTCTGGTCGGATCCCGCCTTTGCCGACCAGGCCGTCGCCTTCTGGCGCGACCTTGCGCAAGCCTTGAAGGATCACCCCGCCATCGCCGCCTACAATCTCCTCAACGAGCCGGCGCCGGAAAAGACGACCGGTCTCGTTGAAAACGGCACGATGGAAGACATTCTTGCCTGGCAGGCCAAGCACGCGAACACGCCGCGCGACCTGCCGAAACTCTACGCCCGGCTGATCGAGGCGATCCGCACCGTCGACCCCGTCACCCCGGTCATGGTGGACAGCGGCTATTATGCCGGTCCGCGCTCCCTCGCAGCATGGCCCACGCCACTGGACGACGACAAGGTGCTCTATGCCTTCCACATGTACGAGCCCTATGACGCGACCAGCGCGCCCAACATGACGCGCGACACCCCGCTTTCCTATCCCGGTGTCGAGACGACCTATGCCGGCGGCAAACAGAAATGGGATCGCGATGCCGTCGCCCGCCACATCGGCGCGGCCTTCGACTGGGCGCAATCCCAAGGGCTGCCGGCGACCCGCATCGTCGCCGCGGAGTTCGGCTGCATGCGTCTGTGGGCGGATTGCGGCACCTATCTCACCGACGTGATGGATGCCGTCGAAGCGCGTGGCGGCCACTGGGCCTTCTATTCCTTCCGCGAAGACGAATGGGACGGCATGGATTACGAACTGCCGCCCAAGGTGAAGCCCGGCCAGTTCTACTGGCTGTCCGGCCAGGGCAAGGCGGATACGCTGCCGCGGAACGGCAAGCTGATGGACCTTCTGAAGACGCGCATGCAGAAATGAAAAAGGCCGGGTCCTTGCCCGGCCTTTCGTTGAAGGGTGTGGTTCACGCCGCCCTTGTATAGCCCGAGCCCTGCGCCGGCCGTGCGGTGCCATCGGTGCGGAAGGTGGAGAGCTGTGCGGCGATGGAGGCCGCCTCCTGCGTCAGCGCCTGGCTGGCGGCATTGGCCTGCTCGACCATGGCGGCATTCTGCTGGGTGATCTGGTCCATCGCATTGACCGCCTGGTTGACGGCCTGGAGGCCGGTTGCCTGTTCGGCGGTGCTGGCGCGGATGGTGTTGAACACCGAACTCACCTCCACGACCTGCGAGACGATCTGGCGCAGCGACTGGGCCACTTCGTTGACCGAGCGCACACCGCCTTCGACCTGTCCATGGGACTTGGCGATGAGATCCTGGATATCCTTTGCCGCCTCGGCGCAGCGCTGTGCGAGTGCGCGCACTTCCGAAGCCACCACCGCGAAGCCGCGACCCGCTTCGCCCGCGCGCGCGGCCTCGATACCGGCATTGAGCGCCAGCAGGTTGGTCTGGAAGGCGATCTCGTCGATCACCTCGATGATGTTGGCGATGGCGGCGGACGACGCCTGGATTTCGCCCATAGCGGAGATCGCCTCTTCCACCACCTCGCCGCTGCGTTGCGCGTTGTCGCGCGCGGCCATGACTAGCGCATTGGCCTCGTTGGCGCTTTGCGCGGTCTGGCGGACGGTGGTCGTGACCTGCTCGACGGCGGCCGCCGTCTCCTCCAGATTGGCGGCCTGCCGCTCGGTGCGCTTGGCAAGATCGTCGGACGCAGACGCGATTTCGCGCGCGCTCAGATGGATCGATCCCGCGCCGACGCCGATATTGCCGATGGCCTGCGACAGGGCCGAAATGGCGTGATTGAAGTCCTCGCGCAGTGCGCCATAGGCTTCCGGCAGCGGACCGGTGATGCGCGCGGTCAGGTCGCCGTCCGAAATGCGCTTCAGTGCCGCGCCGAAAGCATCGCTGACGAGCTGGCGCTCTTCGGCGAGAACCTGCGCCTGCACCGCCTGCTGCTTGGCGACGTCGGACGTGTCCATATAGACCGAGATGGACAGGTCCATGTCGAGGAAGATCGCCTTGACGAGGCTGCTGATCCGGGCGGCAAATTCGTCAGGCGCGATTTCCGCCCGCGCGAAAAGCCCCTTCTTCGGCCAGAGCGAACGAACCGACTCCGTCAGCAGATGCTCGATGATCAGCGCGTAGCCACCGATATACCAGCGCGGCTCGAGCCCGATGCGCGCATGGACATGCCCGATCGTCGTGACCTTGGTGGCGTAATCGGCGGTGAAATCGCCGGCGGCGATATTGGCCCAGTGCCCGAGCTGCGCATTCTTCGCGCGGTTCATGTGGGCGTCGTTCGAAAAGAGGTGGTTCACCTCCGGGCTGTTGCGCACGACGGAATAGAACTTGTCCAGTGCCGGGCCGAGCTCCTTCTCGATGAAGGGCTTCAGGCTGCGCAGCCGTTCCAGCGCGGCAGCGTCCAGGCCGAGGTAATCGAGACGGCGGGCAATATCGTGATTGGGTCCGGCAGCGGGCGATAAGGACTTCATTCTGAAAACAACCCCGGAGAAAATGGAGAATGTGAAAGCGGCACGGTTCCATCGGGACGGCAGGCCTCACGGCATGCGCGCGTCCGCGACCCATCATGGGTCTTTCAGAAGGCACAAGGCCTTCCGTGGATGGCTTTCTGATGCGCCACTCTTAGATATGCATGGTAAATTGTTGATTACCGCGCGACCCGATTATCCGTATGATCCGGCTGCACAAATCGTCGCAGCCGGTCCTGCAATTCCATCAAGATTTCCGGTCACGCCGCCAGCCGGGACAGAGCGCCCGCCCTGCGGCGGCGCGCGGGAACGAGCCGAAGCACCTCCAGCGCGAGAAGCCGTGCATTCTCGCGCGCCTTGTCGAGGTTGCTCACCTTTGCCGGGTCCATCGTGGCGAGCGTGCCGCCGCAATCGAAGATGTCGCGGAACGCCGTGCGCTCGGCAATCGGCGTATCCAGCACATGCACGCCCTTGGCCGACAACAGCGCCTTGATGGCGGTCATGGCGCGGGTGGTCACCAGTGCGTTCATGCGCGTCAGGACCACGGAATGGGCGATGCGGATGCCCGCCTTCTCGGCAAGCTGGCCCAGCAGGTCGAGGATATGCGCGGCGCCACGCGCATCCATCGCACAGCCCTGCACGGGGATCATCACATGGTCGGACAGGCCGATGGCGGTGGCCACGAGCGCATCGCGCGCACCGGCGAGGTCGATGATGAAATAGTCCGTCGTATCCCGGTTCTCGCGGATGTGGCCCTGAAGGGATGCCATCGACACCTCGGAGATCACGTCGATGTTGCGCTGGCGGCCGGTCACATCGTGCCAATGGCTGATCCAGCGCTGCGGATCGGCATCGAGGATGGTGACGCGATATCCCTGGTTTGCAAGCTCGGTCGCGAGGATCAGCGCTGCGGTGGTCTTGCCCGCGCCGCCCTTGGCATTGGCGAATGTGATGACTGGCATGGCGTTCCTCTTACGATGCGGGCGAGCGGCGTCATCGCTCTCTTCAGGGCGCCGGAAGGAAATGGCGTCGGTTAATCGAATCTTTCAAAACAGGGTTAACGAAATGCAAATATCCGCCCCGCCAGGAATTGGCAGACGGCCGAAAACCCGGCCGGAAAAACGAAGAAGCCCGGAAAACCAAGGCTTTCCGGGCTTCTATTAAATCTCACGGGTGAGAAGTCAGATGCACTCGATAAAGAGCCGCTTGGCAGCCTCGAGCGTGAGTTCCACCGGGTTGCCGCCCGCGGTGGGATCGACGATCGCCATCTCCGCCATTTCGTCGATACGGTCCGTGCCGACGCCGAGCGCCGAGAGCTTGTCGGGAACGCCGAGCTCCTCGCGCAGCCGGAGCACGTAGTCGAAGAAACCGTCGAAACCACCGGCAATGCCGAGATAGGCGGCGGCGCTGGCGATCTTCGCCTCGATGGCCGGGCGGTTGAAGGTCAGGACCGGCGGCATCACGACGGCATTCGTCATGCCGTGATGCGTGTTGTAGATCGCGCCGACCGGATGCGACAGCGAGTGGATCGCGCCGAGCCCCTTCTGGAAGGCGACCGCACCCATGGCGGCGGCCGACATCATATGGGCGCGCGCCTCGATATCGGTGCCATCCTTGTAGGCGCGCGGCAGGTATTCCTTGACGAGACGCATGCCCTCCAGCGCGATGCCCTGGCTCATCGGGTGGTAGAACGGCGAGCTGTAGGCTTCCAGGCAATGGGCGAAGGCGTCCATGCCGGTGCCGGCGGTGATGACCTTCGGCATGCCGACAGTCAGTTCCGGGTCGCAGATCGTCACGGACGGCAGGAACTTCGGGTGGAAGATCACCTTCTTGGTGTGCGTCTCGGAATTGGTGATGACGGAGGCGCGGCCGACTTCCGAGCCGGTGCCGGCCGTCGTCGGCACGGCGACGATCGGCGCGATGCCGTCGGAATTGGCGCGCGTCCACCAGTCGCCGATATCCTCGAAGTCCCAGACGGGCCGCGTCTGGCCGGCCATGAAGGCGACGGCCTTGCCGAGGTCGAGGCCGGAGCCGCCGCCGAAGGCGACGACGCCGTCATGGCCGCCGTCCTTGAACGCCTTGACGCCGGCTTCGAGGTTCTTGTCGTTCGGGTTCGGGTCGACCTCCGCGAACATCGCCCGGCCGAGGCCTGCGGCATCGAGAATGTCGAGCGCGCCCTGGGTGATCGCCATGGTCGAAAGACCGCGGTCGGTGATCAGCAGCGGCTTCTTCATGCCGACGGCCTTGCAATGGTCGGCCAGTTCCTTGATGCGCCCTGCCCCGAACTTGATCGCGGTCGGATAGCTCCAGTTGGCGGTAATGGTCATGCGAGTGCTTTCCTGAAGTGGTAGGATTTCGGGCGGGTCAGGTTGTGGAAGCCGATGACGGAGAGCGAGCCGCCGCGGCCCGTTTCCTTCACGCCCGTCCAGCACAGCGCCGGATCGAGATAATCGGCGCGGTTCTGGAACACCGTGCCGGTCTCCAGGTCGCGGGCGATGGCGGCGGCGCGCTCGCTGTCCTTCGTCCACAGCGAGACGGTGAGGCCGTACTTGCAGTCGTTCATCAGGGCGAGCGCTTCGGCGTCGCTCTTCACCTTCATGATGCCGACGGCCGGGCCGAACGTCTCTTCCGTCATGAATTCCATGGAGTGATCGACATCGACGAGGATCTGCGGGGCGACATAGGCGCCGCCGTCATCGGCCGGAAACAGCTTGGGATCGACCAGAGCCTTGGCGCCCCTGGAGACGGCGTCGGCGATCTGCGACCGCACGGTCGCGGCAAAGCGCTTGTGCGCCATCGGGCCGAGCGTCGTTTCCGGGTCCAAGGGGTTGCCGAGCTTGTAGTTGGAAACCCAGGCCACCGACTTCTCGACGAACTCGTCGTAGAGCGCCTCGTTGACATAGATGCGCTCGATGCCGCAGCAGCACTGCCCCGAATTGTAGGTCGCACCGTCCATCAGCGTGTCGACGGCGGCGTCGAGATCGGCGTCCTCCATCACATAGCCCGGATCCTTGCCGCCGAGTTCGAGACCGACAGGCGTGAAGGTGCCGGCGGCGGCGCGCTCGATGGCGCGGCCACCTTCGACGGAGCCCGTGAAGTTCACGAAGTCGAAGGCGTTGCCGGATATCAGCGCCGAGGTCGTGTCATGGTCGAGGAACACGTTCTGGAAGACATCTTCCGGCACACCGGCCTCGTTGAAGGCGCGCACGAGGCGCTCGCCCACCAGCAGCGTCTGCGCGGCATGCTTGATGATGACGACATTGCCGGCCATCAGCGCCGGCGCGATCGTGTTGATCGCCGTCATGTAGGGATAGTTCCACGGCGCGATGACGAAGACGATGCCGTGCGGCTCGCGCTCGATGCGGCGCTCGAAGCGCTCGGAATTCTCGATGACGATCGGCGCCAGCGACGAGCCGGCGATCTCGGCCACATAGTTGGAGCGCTCGTTGAAACCCTTGAACTCGCCGCCGTAACGGACCGGGCGGCCCATCTGCCAGGCGATCTCAGGCACGATCTCGTCGGCCATCTCGTTGACGCGGGCAACGCCCTTCAGCACGAGCTGGATACGTTCGTCGAGCGGGCGCTTCGCCCAGGCCTTCTGCGCCTTCTTCGCGCGGGCCACGGCCGCCTGTGCGCTTGCCAGCGGCATCGCCTCACGCTCGGCGTAAACCGAGCCGTTCACGGGGGATATGCATTTGATCACAGTCATGATCGATTTCCTGTTTCAGATATGAACTTTCCGCCGGACAATAGCCGATCCAGCCACGCGGCAAATATCCCTGAAGGGCTATGCGCCGGCGCCGGTTCGACCTTGACTGGCTTGAGCCTTACGCCCTCTCGAAGCCGCGCGCCACCTCCCAGTCGGTGATGCGGCGATCGTACTCCTCCTGCTCCCATTCTGCCGCGCGGACATAGTGGTCGATGACCTCGTCGCCAAAGGCCTCGCGCAGCATGTTCGAGCCCTTCAGCACCGCGGTGGCCGCGCGCAGGGTCTTGGGGATCTCGCGAATGTCCTTGCCGCCATAGGCGTCGCCCTCGAAAGGCGCCTCCAGTTCCAGCTTCTGCTCGATGCCGGCAATGCCGGCGGCGAGCAGCGCTGCCATCGCCAGATAGGGATTGAGGTCGGAGCCGCCGACGCGGCATTCGATGCGGATGGCCTTCGTGCCCTCGCCGCACAGGCGATAGCCCGCCGTGCGGTTGTCCTTGCTCCAGATCGCCTTGGTCGGCGCAAAGGTGCCGGCGACGAAGCGCTTGTAGGAATTGATATAGGGCGCGAGGAAATAGGTGATCTCGCTGGCATGGGCGAGCAGCCCGGCGACATAGTTCCGCATAAGGTCGGACATGCCGTATTTGGCTTGCCCGTCGAAGAACTTCGCCTCCTTGCCGTCGAGGCTCCACAGCGACTGGTGGATATGTGAGGAGGAGCCGGCGGCGTTGTAGTTCCACTTGGCCAGGAACGTCACGGCCTTGCCGCGCTGCCAGGCGATTTCCTTGGTGGCGTTCTTGATGATCGAATGCCGGTCGGCCATCGTAAGCGCCTCGGCATAGCGCACGTTGATCTCCTCCTGACCGGCCGAGGCCTCGCCCTTGGAGTTCTCCACCGGAATGCCCGCACCCTGCAGGCCGTTGCGCAACGCGCGCATCACATCCTCTTCCTTGGTGGTCTGGAAGATGTGGTAGTCCTCGTTGTAGCCGCTGACCGGCAGCAGATCGCGATAGCCGCTCTCGCGGGCATGGTCGTAGGTCTGGTCGAACAGGAAGAATTCGAGCTCGCTTGCCATGAAGGCCTTGAGGCCCATTGCCTCCAGCCGCTTCACCTGCTTCTTGAGGATGGCGCGCGGCGAATGCGGCACTTCTTCATGGGTATGGTGGTCGAGCACGTCGCACAGCACCATCGCCGTGCCCTCCAGCCAAGGCAGCTTGCGCAGCGTCGCAAGGTCCGGCTTCATCGTATAGTCGCCGTAGCCCGCCTCCCAGCTGGTGGATTTGTAGCCCGAGACGGTTTCCATCTCCATGTCGGTCGCCAGCAGGTAGTTGCAGCTGTGCGTCTCCTCGTAAGCGCTGTCGACGAAGTACTGCGCGTGGAACCGCTTGCCCATCAGGCGCCCCTGCATGTCGACAAGGCAGGCGAGCACGGTGTCGATACGGCCCTCGGCCACATCCTTCTTGAGATCATCGAACGTGTAGGTCGTCGTCATGGGGCGGTCCTGCGGGGTTATGTCATGGTGATGAACCGGGCCTTGGCAGGCCCGGTTCGATAGCGTTGATATCATCAGCCGTTGACGTAGGGCGGGCCGGCCTTGTTGATGATGGCGTTGTATTCCTCGAAGATCTTGACGACCTTGGCGGCCGTCTCGCCCTGTTCGGCGATTTCCTTCCAGAACACCTTCGCCGCGTCTTCGACGGCCTTCCACTCCGCGGCCGGGATGCTGGTGAGCTTGAGCTTGGTGCCCTCGGCACGCAGCTTCGCCTCGCCACCCCAGTACCACTGGTCGCGGTAGTTGTTGCCGGCTTCGATGGCCGTCATGACCAGCTTCTTCAGGTGATCGGGCAGTTCGGCCCACTTCTTCTCGTTGACGAAGAACGAGCCGATCCACGCACCAGAGATGTTGTTCGTCAGGAAGTGGTCGGTCACGTCGGCCCAGCCGACCGTGTAGTCCTCGGTGATGCCCGACCAGGCCATGCCGTCGAGTTCGCCCGTCTGCACGGCGACCTGCGCATCCTCATAGGGAATGGTGACAGGCACGACGCCGAACTGCGTCAGGAAGCGGCCCGCGGTCGGGAAGGTGTAGAGACGCAGCCCCTCGAGATCCTTGAGCGAGGTGATCGCCTTCTTGGTGTTGAAGTGGCACGGGTCCTGGCCCGACGACGACAGCCAGACGACGCCGCCGACTTTTTCATAGGAGGTCTTCCAGATATCGGCGAGACCGTACTGCTTGAACAGCACGGGCACGTCGAGGATCTGTTTGGTGGCGAGCGGGAAATAGCCGCCGAAGGTTGCGACATCCGCCGGCGAAGCCATGGAATCGTCGTCGGAATGCACCGCGTCGATCGTACCGGCCTGGAGCGCGCGGAAAAGCTCGCCCGTCGGAACGATCTGGTCGGCGAAGTACAGTTCGATCTCCAGCTCGCCCTGCGCCGTCGCATTGATGGCGTCGATGATCGGCTTGGTGACGTGTTCGCCGAGTGCCGCACCCGCATAGGTCTGGAAACGCCACTTGATGGCCGTCTGGGCCTTCACGACCGCAGGTGCCGCGAGCGTTGCGGCGCCGGCCGCACCGATGGTGGCCGCGCCGGCACGCGTCAGAAATTGCCGTCTGTTTGTCATAGCTCTATCCCTCTGGTTCTACATCTTGGTTTTGCCGGAAACGGCCGTTCATTCCGGTCGGAAAATCATCGTTCTTCTATCGGCCTCGTCCAAAGTCCATCGAATGCCCGGCGGCGTGCGCCGCCGGAAATCCGGTTATTTGCTGTAATAGTTGTTCGGCAGCCACGTCGCGATGTCGGGAAACACGCCGATGATGATCAGGCTCGCCACCATGATGCCGACGAAGGGCCAGATCGATTTGTAGATGTCCCGCATGCCGATCTCGGGCGGCGCCATCGCCCGCATCATGAACAGGTTGTAGCCGAAGGGCGGGGTGATGTAGGCGATCTGGCAGGTGATCGTGTAGAGCACGCCATACCAGACGAGATCGAAGCCCAGCTTCTGCACCAGCGGGATGTAGAGCGGCGCGACGATGACGAGCATCGCCGTATCGTCGAGGAACATCCCCATGATCAGGAACGAAAGCTGCATCAGCACCAGCACCTGCCAGGGCTCCAGGCCGAGATCGCCGAGGAAGAAGCGCTCGATCGACTTGACCGCGCCCAGACCGTCGAACACGGCGCCGAAGCAGAGCGAAGCGATCAGGATCCACATGAACATGCAGGTGATGCCGAGCGTCTTCTGCAGCACGTCGTTCCACAGCCGGGCGCTGAGACGCCCGCGCCACCAGGCGACGAGCGCCGAGCAGATCGCGCCGACCGCCGAGCTTTCGACAAGGCTCGCGATCCCGCTGAGGAACAGCCACATCATGAGCACGAATATGCCGAGCGGTACGATGCCCGCCGAGAGCAGCCGCACCTTCTCGCGGAACGGCACATTGCGCTCCGAGAGCGGCAACGCCGGACCGAGCGCCGGGTTCACGCGGCAGCGCACATAGACGTAGATCGCCATCAGCGCCGCCATCATCAGACCGGGCAGAAGGCCGGCAAGCCAGAGCTGGCCGACCGGAACACGGGCGATCATGCCGTAGAGCACCAGCACCACGCTTGGCGGCAGCAGGATGCCCAACGTCGAGCCGCCCTGCACCACGCCCGTCATCATGACCTTGTCATAACCGCGACGCAGCAGTTCCGGCAGCGCGATGGTCGCGCCGATCGCCATGCCGGCGACGGAAAGGCCGTTCATGGCGGAGATGATGACCATGAGCCCGACGGTTCCGAGCGCCAGACCGCCATTGATCGGCCCCATCCAGACATGAATGGCCTTGTACATGTCCTCGGCGATGCCCGATTCCGAGAGCATGTAGCCCATGAACACGAACATCGGCACCGTGAGCATCGGATACCATTTGACGAGCTTCATGGCGGACGAGAAGCCCATCTCGGAGCCGCCCTCGCCCCACAGCAGGAAGGCGGCCACGACGCCGACGAAGCCGATCACGGCGAAGACGCGCTGCCCGGTGAGCAGCAGCACCATCATGCCGGCGAACATCGTGATTGCGATGAATTCATAGCTCATGCGATCGGCCTTCCCCGCAATTCGGCGATATCCTTGAAGAGCGAGGAGAGCGACTGCGCGAGCATCATGAACACCCCGAATGTCATGACGATCTTGATCGGCGCCATGTAGGGCGCCCAGGCGGTGAAGCTCTTTTCGTTGAACTGAATGGCGTAGGTCGTGCTCGAAATGCCGCCATAGAGCATGAAGCCGAGGAAGACGATCAGCGCAACCGAGGTCACGATGTCGAAGATCGCCCGCTTGCGGGCCGACCAGGTGCCGTAGAACAGGTCCATGCGCACGTGATCGCCGGTCTGCATGGCGAAGGCGCCGCCGAGCATGTAATAGGCGGCCATGGTGAACTGCGCGGATTCGAGCGTCCAGTTCGCCGGCAGGCGGAAGGCCTTGGACAGCGACGAGTACAGGAGGATCGCAAACATCGCGAAGATCAGATACATCGCGAAAATGCCGACACGCCGGTTGAACGTGTCGACGAAGCGCACATAGCTCTTGATGACATCAGGCATGGTTTCCGCCTCCGTCGGCAGCAACGGCATTTTCAGCCGGCCCATTCCTCAAATGCGAAAACGCAAGCATTCGCCTCGCCTCTCCAGTTCGTGTTCAGTTCCGTTTCCACGGGCCGTTCGTTCCCCGGTCTTTTTTTATTCTATTGCCGACAGGGCCGCGCCGAGCAGTCCCGCAAGATAGCCGGCCACGACCTTCTGGCCGGCTTCATTCTGAATGAGGTCGTTGCGGACCTCGATCATCACGTTGGGCAGGCCCTTGGACAGGCCGTGCTCGCGAAGCGTATGCGTCACGCCGTCCTCGGGGCCGTAAGGCTCGTTGCGGCGGATGGTATAGGGGCCGTCCGTGCCAGCGGCCGCCAGCATGGCATCGGCAAGGCGCGTATCGGCGTCGTGCAGGATGCCGATCTCGACATCGCGCGGCTTGCCGAAATAGACCGGCGTGAAACTGTGCATCGTCACGATGACGGGCGGCCTGCCCTCTGCGATCCGCGTCTCCACGAGGCCGCGCAGCCGGTCGCGGAAGGGAATGTAGAGCGCCCGCGTGCGGGCATCGCGCGCCGCCTGGTCGAGTCCGGCATTGCCCGGCACGTCGAAGACCTCGCTCTTTGCCGGCATGGCCGCCGGCGATTCCGGCGGGCGATTGCAATCGTAGGCGAGACGGGAGAAGCGCTGGAACAGCAGCGTGGCGTCGAGTTGCTCCGCCATCAGCCGCGAAACGGCGAGTGCCCCCGGATCCCAGGCGATATGGCTGGCAAGCGCCTCGGCGGAAAGGCCGAGCGTGCCGAGCGAGGCCGGCAATTGGCGCGATGCATGCTCGCACACCAGGATCACCGGGCCCTGCGCAACAGCATTCTCCAGGGCGACAGGGTCGCCCTCCTCTCCAGTCAGAATTCCCATAGCCTGATCCCCTCGACCGGCTTTTTTCGTTGCTGAAAAGAATTCTTCACTGGACAGCCGCTGTCAACCGCCGTGTGAAAAAATCTCTTCAAAAAAACATTTGACTCGCATTGTAACAGGGCGTTTTATCGTCGAAACCCCGGCGGAGACCGGGGCTGCAGGGGAAAAATTTGACACTCAATCAAGCATCCATGACGGTGTCGGATGTGATCTCTGCCCACTTCGATGCGCTGACGCGCGCCGAACGGCAGCTCGCCACATCATTGCTCGACAACTACCCGGTCTCCGGGCTGGGCAGCATCACCACGGTGGCGGACAATGCCGGCGTCTCGACGCCCACCGTCGCCCGCATGGTGCAGAAGCTGGGCTTTCGCGGCTTCCCGGATTTTCAGGCGCGCCTGCACCACGAGCTGGAGGCGACGCTCTCCAACCCCATCACCAAGCATGACCGCTGGGCCGCCAATGCGCCCGGCACGCATATCCTCAACCGCTTCGCCGATGCGATCATGAACAACATGCGCCAGACGCTCTCGCAGGTGGAGACCGCCGACTTCGACAGCGCGAGCGCCCTTCTGGCCGACCGCCAGCGCAGCATCTACATCATCGGCGGGCGCATCACGAAGGCGCTGGCCGACTATCTCTTCACGCATCTTCAGGTCATCCGCCCGAACGTCACGCAGATCGCCGCCAACCCCGCGTCCTGGCCGCACTACGTTCTGAACATGAAGGCCGGCGACGTGCTGGTGATCTTCGATATCCGCCGTTACGAGCAGGAGATGGAGACGCTGGGCCGCGTGGCACGCGAGCGCGGCGTCGAGATCGTGCTCTTCACCGATCAATGGGCGTCACCCGTGGCCAAGGCCGCCGCGAAGGTATTCCGCGTGCATATCGAGGCACCCTCGGCCTGGGATTCCTCCGTCGTCACGCTCTTCATCATCGAGGCGCTGATCGAGGCCGTCCAGAGTTCGGGCTGGGAGGAAACCAGCGACCGAATGAAGACGCTGGAGGGCCTGTTCGAGGCCAGCCGGCTTTTTCGCAAGCCCCGGCCGGAGGTGCCGGACAAACCACGATAAACAAAAGAAAAAAGCGATACGGAACTGTCACATAAGGTTCACGCGCCACCAGTATCAGCTTCGCCGAAGTTGACTGACACACAAAAGGAGAACACCCGTGATGTCATCTACGAAACGTCTGCTCTCGCTCTCCACAGCGCTTGCGATCGCCCTTCCCTCGCTCGCCCTTGCCGAGCCGAGCGCCGAGCTCATCGAAGCTGCCAAGAAGGAAGGCATGCTGACCACCATCGCCCTGCCGCACGACTGGTGCGGTTACGGTGACGTCATCGCCTCCTTCAAGGCGAAGTATCCGGAAATCCAGGTCAACGAACTGAACCCGGATGCCGGTTCGGCCGACGAAGTCGAAGCCATCAAGGCCAACAAGGACAACAAGGGCCCGCAGTCGCCCGACGTGATCGACGTCGGTCTCGCCTTCGGCCCGCAGGCCAAGGCCGAAGGCCTGCTGCAGCCCTACAAGGTCTCGACCTGGGACGAAATCCCCGACACGATCAAGGACGCCGAAGGCTACTGGTACGGTGACTACTACGGCGTGATGTCGTTCCTGGTGAACAAGGACCTTGTCCCCAACACGCCGAAGGACTGGGCCGACCTCCTGAAGCCGGAATATGCCGGCCAGGTCGCTCTCGCCGGCGACCCGCGCGCCTCCAACCAGGCCATCCTGGGCGTTCTCGCCGCCGGTCTCGCCAAGGACGCGAAGTCCGGCAAGGAAGCCGGTGAGGCAGGCCTCGCCTACTTTGCGGAGCTGAACAAGGCGGGCAACTTCGTCCCCGTCATCGGCAAGTCCGGCACGCTGGCGCAGGGCTCGACCCCGATCGTCATCGCATGGGACTACAACGCGCTGGGTTGGGCCAAGACGCTGAACGGCAACCCGCCGACCGAGGTCGTGGTTCCGGAAAAGGGTGTTCTCGCCGGCGTCTACGTCCAGGCGATTTCTGCTTATGCCCCGCACCCGAACGCGGCCAAGCTGTGGATGGAACACCTCTATTCCGACGACGGTCAGCTCGGCTGGCTTAAGGGCTATTGCCATCCGGCACGCTTCAACGCCATGGTCAAGGCCGGCAAGGTTCCGCAGGACCTGATCGATGCCCTGCCGCCGGCTGCATCCTATGAAAAGGCCTACTTCCCAACCCTCGAGGAAGTGGACGCCAACAAGGCTGCCGTCACCGGCGCATGGGACAGCGTCGTCGGCGCGAACGTGCAGTAAGCAACACTCTCCATCGCCCCGGCTGTCCGGCCGGGGCGATGGCTGTGGTCCGCCCGTGCGGCAACCCCTTCGAGGTCATCGTGATGCCATCAGACAGTTCAGCCGCCCGACAGCCGACGCGCGAACCGTTCCGCCTCCCGCTGCACTGGCTGGGCGCGTTGCCGTTCGCGATCTTCGTCCTGCTGTTCCTGATCATGCCGACGATGCGCATCGTCATCGGCGCCTTCCAGACGCCGGAAGGCAGCTTCACGCTGGACAATATCCGCGGCCTGTTCACCACCTCGATCATGTCGGCCTACTGGATCTCGATCAAGATCAGCATCGCCTCGGCCCTGCTCGGTTGCCTGATCGGCTTTTCGGTCGCGGCCGCCGCCGTGCTCGGCGGTTTGCCGAAATGGATCCGCAGCCCGCTTCTCACCTTTTCCGGCGTGGCCTCCAACTTCGCCGGCGTGCCGCTCGCCTTCGCGTTTCTCGCGACGCTCGGCCCCGTCGGCCTCATCACGGTGTTCCTGCAGACCCAGTTCGGCATCAACCTGCGCGCGCTCGGCTTCAATCTCCTGTCCTTCTGGGGCCTGACGATCACCTATCTGTTCTTCCAGATTCCGCTGATGATCCTCATCATCACGCCGGCGCTCGACGGCTTGAAGCGCGAGTGGCGTGAGGCGGCGCAGATCCTCGGTGCCACCAACACGCAATACTGGCGCATGGTCGCCTTCCCGATCCTGCTGCCGTCGTTCCTGGGAACGCTGGCACTGCTGTTCGCCAATGCCTTCGGGGCTGTGGCCACGGCCATCGCGCTCACCGGTTCCTCGCTGTCCATCGTGCCGATCCTGCTTTTCGCGCAGATCCGCGGCGACGTGCTCGGCAACCCGCATCTCGGCTATGCCCTCGCCTTCGGCATGATCGTCGTGACCGGCGTCGCCAACACCATCTACATATGGCTGCGTGCGCGCAGCGAAAGGTGGCTGAAATGAAGAAGTTCTGGGCCTGGGGCGCCCTTATCTTCGGTCTGCTCTATTTCATCCTGCCGCTGATCGGCATGACCAACTTCTCCCTGAAGATGCGCCGCGGCGTCTATTCGCTCGATGCCTATGCCGTCGTGCTGGGCGATCCGCGCTTCCAGGAGACCTTCACCTATTCCATCCTGATGGCGCTCGCGACCATCGTCTTCGGCGTCGTGCTGGTGGTGCCGACGGCCTATTGGGTCCGCCTCAAGCTGCCCGGCCTTCGGCCCTATATCGAGTTCGTCACGCTGCTGCCGCTGGTCATTCCGGCCATCGTCATCGTCTTCGGCTATATCAGGCTCTACAACACATCGAGCTGGCTGCCGCTGACGGGATCGATCACAGGCACCAACATCCTCCTGATGTTCGGCTATGCCACGCTGGCGCTGCCCTACATGTATCGCTCCGTCGATACGGGCCTGCGCGCCATCGACATCGCCACGCTGACGGAGGCCGCCCAGAGCCTCGGTGCCGGCTGGACGACGATCCTCGCCAAGATCATCCTGCCGAATGTGCTGGTCGCGGTTCTCTCCGGCGCCTTCCTGACCTTCGCCATCGTCATCGGCGAGTTCACCATGGCCGCCCTTTTGAATCGCCCGGCCTTCGGCCCGTACATGCAGCTG
Organism: Shinella sp. AETb1-6; assembly: GCF_009826875.1. Classification (NCBI taxonomy): domain Bacteria; kingdom Pseudomonadati; phylum Pseudomonadota; class Alphaproteobacteria; order Hyphomicrobiales; family Rhizobiaceae; genus Shinella; species Shinella sp. AETb1-6. Next base: position 365,045 of record NZ_WUMM01000001.1, read on the forward strand.
CTCGGCGCCAACCGCGCCTATGAGCCCGCGGCACTCGCGGTCATGTCCTTCGTCCTCACCTGGGGCTGCCTCGGCCTGATCCAGCTTGTCTCCCGTTTCCAGAAGGGCGCGCAAAGCCCCGCCTAAGGACCCTTTATGAGCTTCCTGACCCTCACCAGCCTCCAGAAGTCCTTCGGCCCCGTTCAGGTCGTCAAGGATTTCAACATGTCCATCGAGAAGGGCGAGTTCATCTCGTTCCTCGGTCCGTCCGGCTGCGGCAAGACCACGGTGCTGCGCATGATCGCCGGCTTCGAGACGCCCTCCGGCGGCACCATCACCATCAACGGCAAGAGCCAGGCAAACCTGCGCCCCAACCAGCGCAACATCGGCATGGTCTTCCAGGCCTATGCGCTCTTCCCGAACATGAACGTCGCCGAAAACGTCGCCTTCGGCCTCAAGGTCGCCGGTCGTCCCAAGGCGGAGATCGACCAGCGCGTCAAGGAAATGCTCGGCCTCATCAAGCTCGACCACCTCGCCGACCGCTACCCCTACCAGATGTCGGGCGGCCAGCAGCAGCGCGTGGCGCTCGCCCGCGCGCTCGCACCGAAGCCGCAGGTCCTTCTGCTCGACGAGCCGCTGTCGGCCCTCGACGCCAAGATCCGCGTATCGCTGCGCGAAGAGATCCGCATGATCCAGCAGCAGCTGGGCATCACCACCGTCTTCGTCACGCACGACCAGGAAGAGGCGCTGTCGATCTCCGACCGCATCGTGGTCATGAATGCCGGCCGCGCCGACCAGATCGGCGCGCCCGCAGACATCTACAACCGCCCCGCCACGCGCTTCGTCGCCAACTTCGTCGGCACGCTGAACCTCATCGAGGCGAAGGTCGTCGATCCCGCCTCCAACCGCGTGTCGATCGGCGACCAGGGCGTCACCCTGCGAGAACCGCTCGGCGACGTGAAGGCGGGTGACACGATCTCGCTGGCGCTGCGCCCCGAGGCCGGATCGATCGCGCCGGATGCCAAGGGCGATACCGCGCTGTCCGGCGAGGTGGTCTCCACCAACTTCCTCGGCTCGGTCATCCGCACCCGCATGAAGGTCGGCGAAAGCATCATCTCCTTCGACATGTTCAACAGCCCGGGCCTCGTGCCCCCGGTGGTGGGCGAGACGGTCACGCTGCGCTTCGTGGCAAGCGACCTGCTCATTATCCGCGACTAGCCGTTCATTCCAGCCTTCCGGCGAAGGTTGGAAAATTCTGTCGTGAAAGTCGCTCTTTGCGTCGCCCGCGGATTTGATCCGCGGGCGTTTGCCCGTTATGGTCCTGATGTTCTCAGGGCGGGGTGAAACTCCCCACCGGCGGTATCCGGAGCAATCCGGGAGCCCGCGAGCGCCTTCCGCAAATGGAAGGGTCAGCAGATCCGGTGCGATGCCGGAGCCGACGGTCACAGTCCGGATGAAAGAGGGCAAGCAGGACCACCGCCGCGCTGGCGGACAACCTGCATGTTCGCCCAAGGGGACCGTTGAAAAATGGCTCAACCCTTGAAAGGCCTAGACATGAATGCGAATGCCACCCCCTCCTCCCGTATCGCCGTCATCCGCGCCCGCTGGCATGCCGGCATCGTCGATCAGGCGGTCGATTCTTTCGTCGCCGAATGGAAAGCGCTTGGCGGCCGCGCCGAGGATGTCGACGTGATCGACGTGCCGGGCGCGCTTGAAATTCCGCTCCATGCCCAGCTGCTCGCCCGCACCGGCAAATATGCCGCCATTCTCGGCGTCGCGCTCGTCGTCGACGGCGGCATCTACCGCCACGATTTCGTCGCCGGCACCGTGGTGGATGCCATCGTGCGCGTCGGCCTCGATACCAATGTACCGGTTCTCTCCGCCGTGCTGACGCCGCACAACTTCCAGGAATCGGAAGCGCATATCGCCTTCTTCCGCGATCATTTCGTCATCAAGGGCAAGGAAGCCGCCAACGCCGCGCGCCAGATCATCGACGCCCGCGCGCAGGCCGCTCTCGCCGCCGTCGCTTGAATCGACGCATCAACGACCGGAATCGTCCTGCCAGCGCATGGCGATAACGCGTTGAAATGACAAGAGCAGACCCGGCGTCGGCCGGGTTTGCGATGGTCCCGAACGCCGCGCGCTGCCGTGCCGGACGATCCCGCCGGCATGCTCGCTGCACCGCACAAGTCCCAATGTGGGGTGCGCGATTTACGGATAAATCACCTCTCCCGGCTTACCATGCGTGCGACCGCCTGTTGCGCGGGCTCGTTTCCGGCGGCCACCGGCATGCCCGTCCTTCCGGCCCGTGGCAGCGAGGCCGACTTAACGGCAGGGGAACAGCGCGATGTCGAAATGGTTCAGCAAACATGACGCGATGGAGGCCGGCGCGCTGACGGACACCTTCATGCGCCTCAAGCGCGGCTCGATCACCCGGCGCCATTTCCTGGGTGTCACCGGCCTTGGCCTTGCCGCCGCCGTTCTTGCCCGCCAGCCGGGGTTCTCATCGGCCGCCCATGCGAGCGACGATCTTGGATCGAGCATGTCGATCGCGACATGGCCGAACTATCACGACCCGGCGACGTTCGAGGCCTTCACCGCTGCCACGGGCGTCGCGGTAGAGGTGAACATCTTCGGTTCGAACGAGGAGATGCTGGAGGCGCTTCGAGCCGACAGCGCCCGATGGGACCTGTTCGTGCCGACCAACTACACGATCTCCACCTATGCCCGCCTCGGCCTGATCGAACCGCTCGACCTGCCCCGCCTGCCGAATTTCGATGCAGGCACCCAGAATGCCCGCTTCACCAGCCAGGGCACCGCCGAGGGCAAGGTCTATGCGCTGCCGAAGAACTGGGGCACGACCGGCATCGCCTACAACACGGACAAGGTGAAGGTCACGAGCTGGAAGGAGTTCTTCGCAGCCGCCATGGACGAGGCGGACGGCCGCGCGATCGTGCACGACTACCAGCTCACCGCCATCGGCAACGCCCTCGTCTCGCTCGGCTTCTCCTTCAACTCGGTGAAGCCCGGGGAACTTGCCAAGGCGGAGGAACTGCTGCTTGAGGTCAAGCCGCATCTCTATACCGTCACCAGCGACTATCAGCCCCCCATGCGCGGCACCGATGCCTGGATGACCATGTGCTGGACCAGTGACGGCGCGCAGCTCAATCGCGACGTGCCCGAGATCGCCTTCACCCTCGGTTCGGACGGTGGCGAGATCTGGTCGGACTTCTACGCCATTCCGAAGAATGCGCCCAACAAGCCGGCCGGCTACGCGCTGTTGAACTTCCTGATGGACCCGCAGAATGCGGTGCGCGAGCACATCGCCAACGGCACCCCGGCCACCGACAGCCGCGTCGTCGCCCTGCTGCCGGCCGAAATCACCGGCAACAGGATCGTCTATCCGGACGAGGCCGCCCTCACGCCGCTCGAATTCGGCGCCGCCGTCACGCTCACCGATCCGGCCCGCGCCGAGATCATGGCGCGGTTCAAGGCCGCCTGAGCGGCAACCGGCCTCAGACCGAGCCCAGCGGTCCCTGATGCACGACGATTCGCGCGTGATAGGGCACGCGCTTGTAGAGATCGATCACGTCCTGGTTGACCAGCCGCACGCAGCCCGACGAGGTCGCCTTGCCGATCGATTTCCATTCCGGCGAGCCGTGCAGGCGGTAGAGCGTGTCCTTCCCGTCCTGGAAGATATAGAGCGCCCGCGCGCCGAGCGGGTTCTTGATACCGGGATCCATGCCGCCGTTCTCGACGGAATACCGGGCAAGGCTCGGCGTGCGCGCGATCATGTCGGCCGGCACCTTCCAGCGCGGCCAGGGCTGGCGCCAGTGGATGATGCCCTCGCCCTCCCAGGCAAAGCCGTCGCGGCCGATGCCGACACCGTAACGCATTGCCGTGCCGCCGGGCTCGACCAGATAGAGGAAGCGGCCGGGCGTATCCACGACCACGGTGCCCGGTGCTTCGCCGGTCGGATCCTTCACGCGCTGGCGATAGTATTTCGGGTCGATCTCCTTGTAGGGGATCGCGGGAATGAGATGCCCGCCATCCTCGACGGCCGCATAGCGCGCGGCAAGCTCCTCGTCCGTCGCCGGGACGATCGGGTAGCTGACCCTCTGCGGAACGGGCACGTTCTTCACGCCGCCTTGCGTGGTTGCGCACCCCGCCAGCGTCGCTGCAGCCCCCATGAGGAAGGCCCTGCGCGAGAAGACACCGATCTCAGACATTTCTGGAAACAACTCCTGCAAATCCCGTATGGATGCAGGATCGCTAGCCAACGGCGATGCCGGCGGCAAGCAATTGGAAGATCACATCTTCGGGATGCACAGCGTTACCGTCGCCGCCGTTGCCGTGACGACACGGCAGCGGCCGCAAAACGCTCAGGTCGACTGGCCGGCAAGCCAGTTGTGCCAGTCGTTCTCGCTGCCGACGAAGACGTTGAGATCGATCTTGCCGCTCACGCCATGCGACAGGCCCGAGCCGGAATACTGCCAGAACAGCCAGCGGCGGTTCGGATAGCGAACCGACGGATGGGCGGCGACCGAGCGCAGCCAGAACGGATATTCCTTCAGCTCGCCCGACAGGTTGTCGGCGTAGAAGTCCGGCGCGGTATAGATGATCGGCCGCTTGCCGTAATGGCGCTCCAGCCGCTCGGCGAAGACACGGATCTTCTCGACATACTGCGCGCGCGTCAGGCGGCGCTTGCACTTCGATTCACCGTTGTATTCGGCATCGATGACGGGCGGCAGCGCGTCCGGGTCCTTCGGCACGTTGCGGATGAACCAGTCCGCCTGCTCGCTGGCCACGCGGCACCAGTAGAAGAAGTGATAGGCGCCGCGGCGGATGCCCGCCTCCTTGGCGGCGCGCCAGTTGTGACGGAACATCGGGTCGGTGTGGTCCCCGCCGTCGGTGGCCTTGATGAAGGCGAAGTTGGCGCCCTGCGTGCGCAGCTTCACCCAGTCGATATCGCCCTGCCAGCGCGAAACGTCGACACCGTGGACCTGATAGTGCTTGGGCGCGCGCTTGCCGAAATTGATCGGCTTGGCATCGCGGAACTGCTGGCTGTAGATGCGGGACCGCTTTCCGAGCTTGCCGATGGACGGCATCTCGGCCGTTACCGCGCCCTCTTCAGGGCGCGCGGTGGGACGCACCGCCTTTTCGGTGACGCTTTCGAAGACCTGGGTTCCCGGCACCGGCCCGGCCCAGGCGAGCATTTCGCTGGCACCCTCGGCCTTCACCTTGCCCTGGCCGACCGCCACTTCCGGCACCGGCCCGGTCGCCTTGACCGAACTCGTCGTCTCGCGCGACGGCTTGATGGACAGGACCGTTTCGGGACCTGCGCTCGACGCGCAGCCCGCCAGGGTAACACAGCCAAGGAGGGCCGCCGTAAGGATCGAAAGACGCATAGGCACTCGCACGCAAAACTAACCGGAGCCCGCCCTCTCGCTGCAGGGACGGAATTACTAACGGAAGATTACCGCGAAATGTTAAATGCAACGTTTACAGCTGACTGAGACATTTCAGTCACTTAAGGCGGAATGCCTCGCGTTTTCTGACAATTGTTATTAATCCCTCCAAACAGCCTGAAGGCCGCGGAGCAGACATGCCAAATCATCCCGGCGCGATATGGCCGATGCCCTTCCGCTTGATCTCGTCGAACGACTCGTCATAGCCCGCATCTGCGTAGCGGATCACGCCGAGCGACGTGTCGTTGGTCAGGGCGTGTTCGAGGCGTTCGGCCCCGCCGTCCGTTCCGTCCGCCACCAGCGTCACGCCGCAGCTCGTCATGTAGCCCGCGTAACCGCCACCGCCGGAATGCACGACCACGAGATCGGCCATGGACGAGCAGAGCAGCATGGCATCGAGCAACGGCCAGTCGGCGATGGCGTCGGAGCCGTCCTTCATGCGTTCTGTCATGATGTTGGGATGCGCCATGGCGCCGGCATCGAGATGGTCGCGCGAAAAGGCGACCGGCCCCTTCAACTCGCCCGCGCCGACCAGCGTGTTGACCGCCAAGGCCAGAGCGGTGCGCTCGCCGTGCCCCAGCCAGGCGATGCGCGCCGGCAGACCTTCGAAGGGGACGTTTTCGCGCGCAAGCCGGATCCAGTTGGTGACGATCGAATTGTCCGGGAACATCTCCAGCACGAGATCGTCGATGCGCGCGATGTCGCTCTCCTCGCCCGACAGCGCCATCCAGCGGAACGGACCGATGGCGCGCGCAAACAGCGGACGCAGATAGGCTTCCGTGAAGATCGGGATGTCGAAGGCATCGGCCACGCCGCCTTCCCGCGCCTGCGTGCGGATGAGGTTGCCGTTGTCGAAGACCTCCGAGCCCCTTTTCTGGAATTCCAGCATGGCCGAGACATGTTCGACGATCGAAGCACGGCTTGCCGCCATCAACTGTCCCTGTCCGTCATCACGCAGGCCCTTCACCTGGTCGAGGCTCATGCCCTTGGGCACATAACCGTAGACGAGGTCATGCGCCGAGGTCTGGTCGGTGACGATGTCGGGCACGATGCCGCGCCGCGCGATTTCGGGGTAGACCTCCGCCGCATTGCCGACGAGGCCGATGGAGGTGGCGCGCTTTTCCTTCACCGCCGCATCGATCATGGCGAGCGCCGTATCGAGATCCGGCGCGACATGTTCGAGATAGCCGACCGCCTTGCGCGCCGCCGCCCGTGCCGGGTCGATGTCGACGCAGAGGATGGCCGCTCCGGCCATGCGGCCGGCAAGCGGCTGCGCACCGCCCATGCCGCCAAGCCCGGCCGTCAGGATGAAACGGCCGGCAAGACTGCCGCCGAAGCGCTTTTCGGCAATGCGCATGAAGATTTCATAGGTGCCCTGAATGACGCCCTGGCTGCCGATATACTGCCAGGCGCCGGCCGTCAGTCCGCCCCAGCAGATCAGCCCCTTGCGCTGGAGCTCGTAGAACACTTCCGCTTTCGCCCATTGCCCGACGATATTGCAGTTCGCCATGATGACGAGCGGCGCCTTGGCATGGGTCTTGAGCAGTCCGACCGGCTTGCCGGACTGGATGACCAGCGTCTGGTCCTCCTCCATCTCGCTCAGCGCCTTGACGATGGCCCTGTGCGCCGCCCAGTTGCGCGCCGCCTTGCCGAGCGCGGCATAGACGATGAGATTGTCGGGGTCCTCGCCGACCGACAGCACGTTTTCGAGCAGCCGCAGCAATCCTTCCTGCCGCCAGCCCTTGGCGCGCAGCACGGGGCCCGACGGGATGGGGTAGTTCGGGTGGCGTGAATTCGGCTTCGGCATGGGTGTTTCCTCATATGTTCGTGCGGAGGCTTACCCCCTCTTCTCTCAAACCACCGTCTCCAGCGCATACCGCGCCAGTTCGATCCCCATCGCCTTCTCCACCGAGGGATAGACCGTGGGATCCAGCACGCTCGATGCGAGCGGGATGATCGACTTCGGCACATGCAGCACGAAGACCGTCATGCCGACCTCGAGCTGCCCGACGCTCAGCGGCTCTCCTTCGGGCGACAGCGTGGTGATGACGTCGGGGAAGGTCGCAAGCCGTGTCCCGTCGGCGGATTCCACCGCCATGTATTCGTTCATCACATGCAGCACGGAAGCCGTGTCGCCCTTGCCGAGCGTCACCGTGCCGATGTCGAAGGCCTCCTTCGTGTAGACCACGGATTTGTCGGTGATCGTGCCCTCGGTCAGGATGGCGCCGCCCGTCGTCTTCACGATGGCGTCGATGATCGCCGCGCCGCCCCGGCCTTCTGCCGCCAGGATCGCCTCGCCCAGTTTCAGCGCCAGCGAGATGCCGCCGAGCGCCGCGTTCCTGCGGACATAGGAAGCCCGCAGCGGGTTGCGGCACGAGGCGATGAAGCCGCCCGACATGTCGGAGGCCGTGCGCAGGATCGGCGAGACCTTCGCGGTGGCGCCGCGCACGACGAGTTCTATGTAGCGGTTCTCGTCACGATTGCCGCCAACGGCGGTCTGGATCATCTGCTCGGGCGAGCCGGCCATGCCGATCGAGCCCATGTCGCCGGTCGGATGCGCGCGCATGTCGCCCACGGCATCCAGCACCTTCGTGCCGAGGATGGCAGACGGCAGCCAGCCGTTCAGCGTCGATGACTTGCCGTTCTGCCCCACCATCAGCGCAGCGACCTTCTCGCCGAGCGCGTCCTGAAGCAGTTCCACCGCCTTGACGTAATCGACGCCGCGCATTTCCCACGGCGTGGTCGAGGCCGGCGCGCCGATGGCCGCGGCCGTCGCCACCCAGTCATCGTCGGAGAGTTCGTCGATGGACACCAGTTCCGGCTTGCCGATGGAAACCGCAGCATGGCCCAGCATGCGCCCATGGTCGGCCCAGCCGCCACCGCCGGCGGCATAGACCGAGCCGCCCCGGACAGCCGCCTCGACGTCTTTTTCCTTTAAAATCCGGCCCATTAGGCGTTCTCCTGAATCAGTTTCTCATCCAGCTGAATCACTGCGTTAAAAAGCACCGCCGCGCCGAGCGCGATGTCGTCGATCTCGGCGAATTCCTCCGGCGCGTGGCTGCGCCCGCCGAGGCACGGCACGAAGATCATCGCAGCCCGCGTCACCTTCGCCATGAAGGCCGTGTCGTGCCCGGCACCGGAGGCCATGCGGCGATGCCCGGCACCCACCGCCTCGCAGGCGGCGTCCAGCACATCCAGCAGCAGCGGGTCGCCGGGTGTCGGCATGTTGTCGGACAGACGCCGCGGCGCAGCGATGACCGTACCCGTCTCCCGCGCGATCTGTTCGGCGAGCTGGTCCACGGAGGCGGCGAACACATCCATGGTCGTACGCTCTTCGGCGCGCGCGTCGATCAGCAGGCGCGCCCGCGACGGCACGACATTGGCGGCATTCGGCTCGATGGAAAATTCGCCTACGGTCGCGGTGAAATGGCTTGGCCCTTCGGAGAACGATCTGGCCAGCGCCTCGATGCCCGTCACGAGCCGGGCGGCCGCCGCCAGCGCATCCGCCCGCGCGCCCATCGGCGTCGTGCCGGCGTGATCGGCGCGGCCTTCGACGATGATCTCGATGCGCGTGATCCCGGCAATCGCCGTCACCACGCCGATGTCGAGCTTTTCCCTCTCCAGCACCGGGCCCTGCTCGATATGCAGCTCAAGGAAGGCCGCGATGTCCCGGCGCGCTTCCGCGACAATGCGCGCGGGATCGCCACCGACATCGCGGATGCCCTGCGCCAGTGTCAGCCCGCCGGTCTCGCGCTCCAGCCAGTCCTCCGGCAGCACGCCGGCCATGCCGCGGCTGCCGATGCAGGAAACGCCGAAAACGGAGACTTCCTCGGCAAGGAAATCCACCACCTCAAGGTCGTGGTCGAGTTCGATGCCCTGGTCGGCCAGCGCGCGCGCCACTTCCAGCGCCACTGCAACGCCGGCGATGCCGTCATAGCGTCCGCCATCCGGCACCGTGTCGGAATGCGAGCCGAGCATGATGGTGCCGCGGCCGGGCGTGCGGCCCGGCCGGCGGCCCACAAGGTTGCCCGCCGCGTCGATCCGCGTTTCGAGCCCCGCAGCGCGGAACGCGCCTTCGAGAAAATCCCGCCCTGCCGGGAACAGAGCGGTAAAGGCACGCCGCGTATAAGGCCGTCCCGGATCGGTGAGCCGGGCAAGCCCGTCGATCACATCAGCGATGCGCGCGGGATCGACCGGCAGATTGGTTGAACGGGCCATCGTCAGCTTCCCGTGGAAACGAGCGTCGGCAGCGGCCGAACGAAAGCGCCGGTGCCGGGTTCGGCAAGCACCTTCGCGCCGTCGAAGGCGAGTTTCCCGCGCAGATAGGTGCCCGAGACCCGCCACGGCAGGCGAATACCGTTATAGGGCGACCACCCCACGACATTGTTGCCGCTTGCCGCCGCGTCATAGGTATAGGGCTCGGGCGTCAGCACCGTGATGTCGGCATCCTTGCCGGCTTCCAGCGCCCCCTTTGCATGGTCGAGGCGGAAGTGCCGGGCCGGGTTCAGCGCCATCAGTTCGGCGGCGCGCGTCAGCGGTATGCCGCGCTCCAGCGCGCCCTTGACGAAGAGCGGCACCATGACCTCCAGCCCCGGCACGCCGGAGGCATTGGCCAGCATGTCCGGGTTGGTCTTGCGGTCCTCCGACCAGCTGACATGATCCGTCGACACCAGCGTGACATTGCCTTCCGCGACATGCCTCCAGAGCTTTTCCACCTCGGCGCGCGGGCGGATCGGCGGGTTGATCTTCGCCTTGCCGCCGAGCCGGGCCACGTCGTTCTCTTCATCGAGCGTCAGATAGTGGATGCAGCACTCGATGGTCGCGCGAAAACCTTGCGCACGATAGGCGCTAGCGATCTCATAACCGCGGCCGAGCGAGCAATGCACGACATGCGCCGGGCACCCGGTCTGCGCCCCCGTCTCGTAGATTTGGTTGGAGGCGAGCAGTTCCGTCAGCGGCGGACGCGACAGGCCGTGCGCACGATAATCCGTGATGCCGGCCGCCTTGACCTTCGCGATGGCCGCGCGCACCGCCTCGTCGTCCTCGTTGTGTACGCCGGCCGTCAGCCCCGTCGGCGCGATGGCGCGGAAGCAGTCTTCGAGCAGCGCGGAGGGAATGCGGGGAAAACGCTTCGGATCCGTGCCGAAGGTCGAGAACTTGAAGGCCGCGACACCCGCCTCGACCATCTCTTCAATGCGGGCCGGCCCCTCCTCGGGATCGACGGTGCCATAGAGCGCGAAATCGACGCGCGCCTGCGGCGACGCATGATCGACCTTGATCTTCACCGCTTCGGCCGAGCAGACGAGGTTACCCTCGTCATAGGGCATGTCGACGATGGTGGTGACGCCGCCCGCCGCCGCCGAACGCGTCGACCAGATGAAATCCTCCTGGTCTTTCTGCGAGAGCGAATGGACCTGCGCATCGATGGCGCCGGGCAGGATCAGCGCGCCCGAGAGGTCGTGCCGCTCTTTCGCCGCCGGCATGGCGCCCTGTCCCACATGCACCACCTTGCCGTCGCGGACCGCGACATGGCCGCCGTCGACGATGCGGTCCGCCAGGACGACGGTGCCTTTCACAACGAGATCGAAATCGGCCATGTCGTGTCTCCGTCAGGCTTTGAGGGCGAAGAAGGTGTCGAAATCCGCCATGGGTGCCATGTCCAGGAAGGCGGCCAGCGCATCCGGGCAGGCGAGATCGCGGTCGAGCGCCTCGATCTCGGCGGAAAGCGGCCGGTCCTTGCGGTAGAACGGGCTGATGGCGCGTGTGCGCTGATAGGCGATGGCGGCCACGCCCTCGACATTGTCGCCCGCAAGATCCACCGCCTGTGCCGACAGCATGGCTTCGAGCGCGGCAAGCTGGCGAAGGTCGCGCACCTGGCTTTCCATGCGCTCGACGATCAGCGGCAGGAAGGTCGCCTCCTCCTCCAGCCCGCCCGCCACGACGATGGATTGCGCGGAAATCGGCACCGCCAGCGACTGGATGCGCATGTAGAGCTCGACGGCGAGCTTCAGCAGCGGCCCGAAGCCCGTCGCCGCCTCGCCGGGCGCCACGAGATTGACCGGCAGGTTGCGGCGCACGCCGTTGGCGAGCAGCACGCAGCGGTTCAGCACGTTGCGGGCAAGATGCGCAAAACCCGTCTGCGCCGCTTCCACATAGAGCGTGGTGGAGAGCGGCAGCGAGCCGCCCGATGCCATGATCACGCCGTCGATGACGACGGGGTTGTCATCCGACTGGGCGGTCGCCTCGACGATGCGCTCGGCGGCGTTCATCAGCGTATCGAGGCAGGCGCCGAAGACCTGCGCGGTCATGCGCAGGCTGAGCGGATCGTGGATCGCCGATGGCTTCGGCCAGTGGCCGGAGGCGGCCTGCGCCTCGAACCAGCGGCCGGCCATCGCCTCGCCATGGGCCGAAAGGCGCGCGGCGACCCGCCACGGATCGGCGGATGCGCCGAGCGCCAGCGACGAGAGAACGCCTGTCACCATGAGATTGCGGATCGCCTTGGCCGCCTCGCGCACCACGTCGGCGGCGGCGGCATGCGAGATGGCGTTGACGCTGAGCGCCGCCAGCGCATCGCGCGGCTGCATGTGATGGGGCTTCAATCCGGCCCGTTTCAGCGCCTCGGAGGCCGGCAGGCGCTCGCCGCGATACCAGGCCTCGCCCTCGCCCGTCAGCACGGCGGCGATCTGGCCCATCAGGCCGATATCGGCGCAGCCCATGGACCCGTGCCGGCGCACCACCGGCACGACATCCTTTTCGAGCAGCGCCAGGAACGCGTCGATCAGCTCCGGGCTGCACCCGGAATAGCCGCCGAGCGCCGTGTTCACCCGGATCGCCATCGCCTTGCGCACGATCGGCAGCGTGAAGGGCTCGCCCGTGCCGAAATGATGCGCTCTGACGAGGCTGTTGTTGAACTCCACGAGGTCGTCCGCCGTCCACAGCTTGTCCTTCATCGAGCCGACGCCGGTATTGGCGCCGTAGATCGGCAGGCCGGTGGCGAGCCGGTCGGTCACGACATGCCGCGCGCTCGCGACCCGGCCCATGCCCATCTCGCAAGCCACCGATGGCCGGGCCGCCCGACCGATCGCCTCCAACGTGGCGAAATCGAGCGGCTGGCCGGTGAGATAGAGCGTATCGGCAGAAGCGAGCATGTCCCCAAGCCTGTATCGAAAGCAGCGTCGGAAAAGCCGCACGGCCTTTCCTGGAATGGCAGAAAACTACGCGAGGGATGTTAAGCGCAACAGGGCGCAAACAGATATCCCAAAATCCGCACGGTCTATGCTATAAACCGAACATCATCCTGCAAACGGAAGCGCCCCGTGGATCTGGCCACCCTCAGCCTCGTGCATGACATACTGGAACAGCGTGGCATCCGCAGGGCAGCCGCCCGCGCCGGCCGTCCGGCCTCCAGCGCGAGCGCCGCGCTGCGCCGCGTCGAAGCGGCGCTCTCGGTGCCGCTGGTGCGTCGCGACGGGCAGGCGCTGGTGCCGACGCTGGAGGCGGAGAACCGCCTGCCGCATTTTGCCGAGATCGCCCGCGCCGCCGCAGCGCTTCTGTCCCTCGGACAGGGAACACCGGGCGGGCACGCCATTCCGCTGGCGTCGCTCACCCGCTTCGCCGCTGCGGCCAAGGCCGGTAGCATCAATGCCGCCGCCAGAAGCCACGGCCTCGGCCAGCCTCAGCTCACCCGCCAGCTCGCGCATCTGGAGAAGGCCATCGGCTGCACGCTGCTCGACCGTTCGGCCAAGGGCATCGGCTGCACGCCCGAGGGCCTTGAAGCGCTTGCGCTTGCCGAGCGCATCACGGCCGCCTGGGAAACGCTGGCCGCCGCATCGACGGAACGCTTCCGGCGCAGCGCCGCCACCTGGCGGCTCGGCGCCATCATCCCCTTCGGCCATGAAAGCGAGATCGCCGGCATGCTGGCGCGGCTGGCGGTCGAGTGGCGCGCCGCCCGCCCGCGCCAGCCGCTCTTCCTGTCCTCGACGACGGCCGACGAACTCATTTCCGGCCTCAAGAACCGCCGTTTCGACCTGATCCTGCTCGATACCGACCGCTATCCGGCGGAGTTCGACGGCTGCCTGATCGACCAGTCGCCGCTCGCCCTCGCCGCCCCTCGCGATCTGAGGGAACACGACGGCCAGGATCTCGCGGCCCTTCTGCGGCGCCAGCCGATTGCCGTGCCGAGCCCGCGCAGCGGCCTGCGCCAGATGACGGATCATTTTCTGGAGGCGACGCTCACGCCGGCCGAGCGGGCGCGCCTGACGCTGGTGGAGGTGGATTCCATTCCCGTCATCATCAACCTCGTCTTGAAACACGGCCACCTGTCGATCCTGCCGGAAAACTCGCTGGCCAATATCCGTCCGCCGCCGGTGCTGCTGCCGCTTGGCCCGGCCTACCGCCAATCGCTCAGTCTCGTCTGGCCGCGCGACACGCTGTCCCGCCAGGCGGCGGAAACGGTGATCCCCATCCTGTCGCGGCGCGCCCCTTAAACCTTCACGCCCGCCCGCAACCGCCGCCGCGTCTCCGTCGGGCTTTCGTGATAGTGCGCGCGGTAGCTGCGCGAGAAGGCGGAGGACGAGTTGAACCCGGTGAGCGCCGCGATATCGGCGAACTCCGCCTTGGTCTCGATGACCTTGCGCCGGGCCGCGTTGAGACGCAGCGCCAGATAGTGCTGGTGCGGCGCCACGCCCATCGATTCCTGAAACAGGTCCTGCAGGTGCCGCGCGCTGATGCCGACGCGCCTGGCCAGCCGCGCCAGTGTCAGCGGCGCATCCACCGTCTCCTCCATCAGCCGCACGGCCTGGCTGACGCGCTGGTCGGCGACCCGCATGTTGCCGAGCGCCGGCACCTGCAAGAGGCCGCCCGTGCGCTCATGCTCGTAGATGAAGAGCCGCGACACCTCCAGCGCCAGCGAATAGCCCTGCCGTCGGCGGATGATCTCCAGCATCAGGTCGAGCGTCGGCAGCGAGCCGCCGGAGGTGATGCGCTTGCCGTCGATGACATAGCGCTCCCGCATCACGGCGATCTGCGGATAGCGCGAGGCGAATTCCTCCATGTCCTCCCAGTGAATGGTCACGGAAGAACCGTCGAGCAGGCTTGCCTCCGCCAGCAGCCAGCTGCCCGATTCGATGCCCGCCATCATCGTCCTGTAGCGCGCGGTCTGTGAAAGCTGGCGCCGCAACAGGGGCGTCGCACTCATCTGCCATTGATAGCTCGACAGCACGAAGAGCGGCGCCGTCTCCTTTTCCGGCCGGAACACGCCGTCGACGGGAACGGGAATGCGGCTGCGCGTCTCGATGGGGTGGCCATCCGGCGAGAACATCCGCCAGCGATAGAGCGCCTGGCCGGAAATGCGGTTGGCCGCGCGCAGGGGTTCGATGACCGAGGCGACGAGGATGAGGTTCGTCTCGGGCAGGATGAGAAGATCGATGTCGAGCGTATCGGAGGAGAGATCGAGCATGACGCAAGCATGCAAATGCACCTCCTAAATTGTCAAGGATGGATCTGAAAAGTGAAAGCATTGCGCCTTCTCTTGGCTCGTAATGGCCTTAACGAGAATACTGGGAGAACGAGAATGCCTCTTGCGATGAACCGCGACGTCTTCATTACCTGCGCCGTCACCGGCTCCGGCGATACCGCCGGCAAGTCGCCGCACGTGCCGCGCTCACCCAAGCAGATCGCCGAATCCGCGATCGATGCCGCCAAGGCGGGTGCCGCCGTCGTGCACTGCCATGTGCGTGACCCCGAAACCGGCGCGCCCAGCCGCCGCAACGACCTCTACCGCGAAGTGACCGAGCGCATCCGCGATGCCGAGGTCGACGTGGTGCTGAACCTCACCGCCGGCATGGGCGGCGACATGATCTTCGGCGGCACCGAGCAGCCGCTGCCGCTCAACCCCGCCGGCACCGACATGGTGGGCGCCACCGAGCGCGTGTCCCATGTCGCCGAATGCCTGCCGGAAATCTGCACGCTCGATTGCGGCACCATGAACTTCTCGCTCGGCGACTACGTGATGACCAACACGCCGTCGATGCTGCGCGCCATGGGCAAGATGATGACCGATCTCGGCGTTCGGCCGGAAATCGAAGCCTTCGACACCGGCCATCTCTGGTTCGCCAAGCAGCTCGTCGAGGAAGGCGTGATCGAGGATCCGGTCCTCATCCAGCTCTGCATGGGCATTCCGTGGGGCGCGCCTGATGATCTCAACACCTTCATGGCGATGGTCAACAACGTGCCGTCCAACTGGACGTTCTCGGCCTTCTCCATCGGCCGCAACGCCATGGCCTATCCGGCCGCGGCCGTGCTTGCCGGCGGCAATGTCCGCGTCGGCCTGGAAGACAACCTCTACGTCGCCAAGGGCCAGCTGGCCACCAATGCGCAGCTCGTCGAAAAGGCCGTCACCATCGTCGAAAGCATGGGTGCGCGCATCATCGGCCCGGCCGAAGTGCGCGAGAAGCTGAAACTGACGAAGCGCGCGCCGCGCGGTTGACGGGAACGGCAGCGCCAGCCCCCTCATCCGCCCTTCGGGCACCTTCTCCCCGAGGGGAGAAGGGAGGGAGGATACGGCGTTGCCACATCCCCTTCTCCCCGCCGGGGAGAAGGTGCCGGCAGGCGGATGAGGGGGTAGCCACCCCGCAGACAAACACGAGGGAACGACAGCATGAGCACCATCCACAAGGCCGCCTGCATCGGCGGCGGCGTCATCGGCGGGGCCTGGGTCGCGCGTTTCGCGCTGGCCGGCATCGACGTGAAGATTTTCGATCCGCACCCGGAAGCCGAACGCATCATCGGCGAAGTCATGGCCAATGCCGAGCGCGCCTATGGCATGCTCACCATGGCGCCGCTGCCGCCGAAGGGAAAGGTCACCTTCGCCAGGAGCATTGAAGAAGCCGTCGAAGGCGCTGACTGGATTCAGGAAAGCGTGCCCGAGCGCCTGGAGCTGAAGCGCGGCGTGCTGAACCAGATCGATGCGGCCGCCGACCCCAAGGCGCTGATCGGCTCCTCCACGTCGGGCCTCATGCCGACGGACCTGCAACGCGACATGAAGCATCCCGAGCGCCTGTTCGTGGCGCATCCCTACAACCCCGTCTATCTCCTGCCGCTCGCCGAACTCGTCGGCGGCCAGAAGACGGCGCGCGCGGTGCTGGAAGACGCCAAGGCCAAGCTCGCGCCGATCGGCATGAAGGGCGTCATCATCAACAAGGAGATCGAGGCCTTCGTCGGCGACCGCCTGCTGGAAGCCGTCTGGCGCGAGGGCCTCTGGCTGATCAAGGACGACATCTGCGACACCGAGACGCTCGACGACGTGATCCGCTATTCGTTCGGCATGCGCTGGGCGCAGATGGGCATGTTCGAGACCTATCGCATCGCCGGCGGCGAAGCCGGCATGCGCCACTTCCTCGCCCAGTTCGGTCCCTGCCTCTCCTGGCCCTGGACGAAGCTCACCGATGTCGTCGACCTCAACGACGAACTGGTCGAGAAGATCGCCAACCAGTCGGACGCCCAGTCCGGCGCGCGCGGCATCCGTGAGCTGGAGCGCATCCGCGACCAGAACCTCGTCGGCATCATGCATGCGCTGAAGGCCGGCGACGACGGCAAGGGCTGGGGCTCCGGCAAGCTGCTCGCCGAATTCGAGGCGCATCTGTGGGCCAAGGCCGGCAAGGCCAAGGTCGAGGTCTCCGCAGCCGAACCGCTGCGCCTGCTCGACACCAAGGTCAACGCCGCCTGGGTCGACTACAACGGCCACATGACCGAGCATCGCTATCTCCAGCTGTTCGGCGACACCTCGGATGCGTTGCTTCGCCTCATCGGCGTGGACTTCGATTATGTCGAGGCCGGCCACAGCTACTACACGGTGGAAACCCACATCCGCCATCTCGGCGAAGGCAAGCTCGGCCAGGCGCTCTATACGACGCTCCAGCTTCTCTCGTCCGACGCCAAGCGCCTGCACTTCTTCACCCGCATCCACGACGCGGCGACCGGCGATGTCATCGCCACCGCCGAGCAGATGATGGTCCATGTCGACTCGAAGGCCGGCAAGAGCGTCGAGGCGCCGGCCGAGGTGCTGGCGAAGATCAAGCCGATCGCCGACGCCCACGCGACGCTCCCGGTGCCGGAAGGTGCCGGCCGGAGTGTCGGGCAGAAAAAATGAACGATGCCGGCAGCCCCCTCATCCGCCCTTCGGGCACCTTCTCCCCGTCGGGGAGAAGGAGGGGAAATACAGTCCCGCGACATCCCCTTCTCCCCAACGGGGAGAAGGTGCCGGCAGGCGGATGAGGGGGCTGCGACCGGGCAGACAAAAACATTCTCTGAGGGGAGAACACAGCCATGAACTTCGCACTCACCGACGAACAGCAGATGATCGTGGACACGGTCCGCCTGTTTGTGGAAACGGAAATCTATCCGCATGAAAACGAGGTCGAGCGTACCGGTCATGTGCCGCCGGAGCTCGGCCGGGAGATCGCGCGCAAGTGCAAGGAAATCGGCTTCTTCGGCTGCAACTTCCCCGAAGAGGTCGGCGGCGCGGGTCTCGACCACACCTCCTTCACGCTGGTCGAGCGCGAGCTTGGCCGCGGCTCCATGGCGCTCACCGTCTTCTTCGGCCGCCCCTCCGGCATCCTGATGGCCTGCGAAGGCGAGCAGCGCGAGAAATACCTGCTGCCGGCGGTCAGCGGCGAGAAGTTCGACGCACTCGCCATGACCGAGCCCGATGCTGGCTCGGATGTGCGCGGCATGAAGTGCTTCGCCCGCAAGGACGGCGACGATTGGGTCGTCAACGGCACCAAGCACTTCATCAGCCATGCCAACATCGCCGATTTCGTCATCGTCTTCATCGCGACGGGCGAAGAGGACACGCCGCGCGGCAAGAAGAAGCTGATCACCTGCTTCCTCGTCGACCGCGGCACGCCGGGCTTCGAGATCCGCGACGGCTACAATTCGGTCTCGCACCGCGGCTACAAGAACTGCATCCTGAATTTCGACGAATGCCGCCTGCCCTCCTCCCAGATCCTCGGCGAGGTACACAAGGGCTTCGACATCGCCAACGACTGGCTCTACGCGACGCGCCTGACGGTCGCCGCGACCTCCGTCGGCCGCGCCCGCCGCGCCTTCGACTACGCGCTCAACTATGCCGCCGAGCGCAAGCAGTTCGGCAAGCCGATCGGCGCCAACCAGGGCGTGTCCTTCAAGCTCGCCGACATGATCACCGAAATCGACGCCGCCGACCTGCTGACGCTCAGCGCCGCCTGGCGGCTCGACCAGGGCCTGCCGTCGAACCGCGAGATCGCCTCGGCCAAGGTCTATGCCACCGAAATGCTCGCCCGCGTCACCGACGAGGCGATCCAGATCTTCGGCGGCATGGGCCTGATGGACGACCTGCCGCTCGCCCGCTTCTGGCGCGATGCGCGCGTGGAACGCATCTGGGACGGCACCTCGGAAATCCAGCGCCACATCATCAGCCGCGACCTGCTGCGGCCACTGGGAGCGTAGCCATAGATGACCCGTTCCCTCGACCGTCTGATCCGGCCCAAATCCATCGCCGTCTTCGGCGGCAAGGAGGCGCGGCGGGTCATTTTCCAGTGCGACAAGATGGGCTTTTCCGGCGAGATCTGGCCGGTGCACCCGCGCGAGGACGAGATCCTCGGCCGCAAATGCTACCGCTCCGTCGCCGAACTGCCCGGCGCGCCGGATGCGTCCTTCGTCGGCGTCAACCGCGAGCTGACCATCGGCATCATCCGTGACCTCGCCGCGCGCGGTGCCGGCGGCGCGGTCTGCTATGCCTCCGGCTTCCGCGAGGCCGTCAGCGAACTCGCCGATGGCGACGACCTGCAGAAGGCGCTGGTGGACGCAGCCGGCGACATGCCGATCCTCGGGCCGAACTGCTACGGCTTCATCAACATGCTCGACGGCGCCCTGCTCTGGCCGGACCAGCACGGCATGCTGCGCATCGAAAAGGGCGTGGCCGTCCTCACCCAGTCCTCCAACATCGCCTGCAACATTTCGATGCAGCAGCGCGGCCTGCCGCTCGCCTATATCCTGACGGCCGGCAACCAGGCGCAGACCGGCCTCGCCGATCTCGCCTGCGCCGTGCTGGAAGACCCGCGCGTCACCGCCGTCGGCCTGCATATCGAAGGCTTCGACAGCCTCGAATCCCTGGAGCGCCTCGCCGTCCGCTCCCGCGACCTGAAGAAGCCCGTCGTGACGCTGAAGGTCGGCAAGTCGGAGCAGGCGCAGCTTGCGACCGTCTCGCACACCGCATCGCTGGCCGGCAACGACGCCGTTTCCTCCGCCCTGCTCGCCCGCCTCGGCATCGGCCGGGTCGAGACGCTGCCGGAGCTTCTGGAAACGCTGAAGCTGCTGCATGTCGCCGGCCCCCTTCCCAACCACGACATCTCCTCCATGTCCTGCTCGGGCGGCGAGGCCTCGCTGATGGCGGATGCCGGGGTGAAGCGCAAGGTGAACTACCGCGCGCTCAGGGATTTCCAGTGCCAGCCGCTGCGCGAGACGCTCGGCCAGATGGTGACGATCTCCAACCCGCTCGACTACCACACCTTCGTCTGGGGCAACCGCGAGAAGCAGACGGCCGCCTTCACCACCATGATGCAGGGTGGCTACGCCCTGAACCTCGTCGTGCTCGATTTCCCCCGCCTCGATCGCTGCGATGCCGAGGACTGGACGACCACTTGCCACGCCGTCATCGATGCATCGAAGGCGACGGGGGCCAATGCCGGCATCGTCGCCTCCATGGGCGAGAACATGCCGGAGGCGACCGCCGAAATGCTGATGCGGAACGGCGTGGTTCCCTTCTACGGCATAGAGGAGGCGCTTGCCGCCGCCGATGCCGCCGCCGGCATCGGCGAGGCCTGGTCCAGGCCGCAATCGGCGCCGCTCCTCAAGAGCGCCGCCGGCGAGGGTGACGCCATCACGCTCACCGAACACGAGGCCAAACAGGCGCTCGCCGCCCATGGCCTCACCGTGCCGAAGGGCCTGACCGCCCAAACGCCGCAAGCCGCCGCCGACGCGGCCGAAACGCTCGGCTTTCCCGTCGTGCTCAAAGGCCTCGGCGTGGCGCACAAGACGGAGGCCGGCGCGGTGAAGCTCAACCTGCAAAGCGGCGAGGCCGTCATGCAGGCTGCGGAAGCCATGGCCGGCGTCGCCTCCGGTTTCCTGGTGGAAAAGATGGTCGGCAAGCCGGTCGCCGAACTCATCATCGGCGCCATGCGCGATCCCGTCGCGGGACCGGTCCTCACCATCGGGGCCGGCGGCATCCTCGTCGAACTCATCGAGGATTCGGCCATCCTGACCCTGCCGACCGACGAGAAGGCGATCCGGGAATCCATCGATCGCCTCAAGATTGCAAAGCTGTTGAACGGCTATCGCGGCGGACCGAAAGGAGATTTCGACGCCCTCGTGGCCGCCGTCGCATCAGCGGCATCCTATGTCGTTTCAAACGCTTCAATAATCGAAGAACTGGACGTTAATCCCATAATGGTGCTGCCTGCCGGCGACGGTGTCGTCGCAGCCGACGCACTGATCCGTCTGAGGGAGAACCCATGACCGGACCGATACTGCAACGCCGCAAAGGCGGCATCCTGGAAGTGACCATCGATCGCCCCAAAGCGAACGCCATCGACCTTGCGACCAGCCGCATCATGGGCGAAATCTTCGCGAATTTCCGCGATGACGACAGCCTGCGCGTCGCCATCATCACCGGTGCGGGAGAGAAATTCTTCTGTCCGGGATGGGATTTGAAGGCCGCCGCCGCGGGCGATGCCGTCGATGGCGATTACGGCATCGGCGGATTCGGCGGCATGCAGGAGCTGCGCGACCTCAACAAGCCGATCATCTGCGCGGTGAACGGCATCTGCTGCGGCGGCGGGCTGGAAATCGCACTTTCCACAGATTTGATCCTCGCCGCCGAGCATGCCACCTTCGCGCTGCCGGAAATCCGCTCCGGAACGGTGGCCGATGCCGCCTCCATCAAGCTGCCCAAGCGCATCCCCTACCACATCGCCATGGACATGCTCCTGACCGGTCGCTGGCTCGATGTGCAGGAGGCGCACCGGTGGGGGTTCGTCAACGAGGTGCTGCCCGCCGACACGCTGATGGACCGGGCCTGGGAGCTCGCCCGCCTGCTCGAAAGCGGCCCGCCGCTCGTCTACGCCGCCATCAAGGAAGTGGTGCGCGCCGCCGAGGGTGAAACCTTCCAGACGACGATGAACAGGATCACCCGTCGGCAGTTCAAGACGGTCGATATTCTCTATTCCAGCGAGGACCAGCTCGAGGGCGCGCGCGCCTTTGCCGAGAAACGCGACCCCGTCTGGAAGGGACGATGAGAAAACCGGTGGCCGGCCCTGATCGGGGCCGGCCACGTTCATAAGCATAAACACTTGAAAAGAATTAAGAAATTTTTCATGCCCACCATGCATCAGGCATCGAAATTCGCAGAAGGAGGATCCGCTTCGCGGTAACGACGACAGGTTTTCGCAAAACCGGTGAATGCGCCGGCACCGGGATAAAAACCGGCCTGCACGGTTGATTTAAAAGCCAAAAACAGAAATTCTGCCAATCACAACGACAAATGCTCGCCCGCACGAGCACAGCAAAGGGAACAGGGGAATGACTGATTACACCAAATACCTCACGAGCCAGGTCACGCTCGGCAAGATGAACCGCCGCGAGTTCCTCGGCCGCACCGCGGCCTTCGGCATCACGCTTGCCGCCGCCGGCACGATGTTCGACACCGCAGCCCGCGCGCAGGAGCCCAAGCGCGGCGGCAACCTGAAGCTCGGCCTGGAAGGCGCTGCCGCCACCGACTCGAAGGATCCCGCCAAAGCGCTGTCGCAGTTCATGTTCGTCGTCGGTCGCAACTGGGGCGACATGCTCGTCGAATCCGAGCCGCTGACCGGCCAGCCCGTTCCGGCCCTTGCCGAATCCTGGGAGCCGTCCGCCGACGCCGCCACCTGGACCTTCACCATCCGCAAGGGCGTGAAGTTCCACGACGGCAAGGAACTGACCGTCGACGACGTCATCAAGACCCTGCAGCGCCACACCGACGAGAAATCGGAGTCGGGCGCGCTCGGCGTCATGAAGTCGATCAAGGAAATCAAGGCCGACGGCGACAAGCTCGTGCTCGTCCTGTCGGAAGGCAATGCCGACCTGCCGCTCCTTCTGACCGATTACCACCTGATCATCCAGCCGAATGGCGGCCTGGACGATCCGAACGCCATGATCGGCACCGGCCCCTACAAGGTCGTGAACTTCGAGGCGGGCGTGCGCGCCACCTTCGAGCGCAACAAGGATGACTGGCGCCAGGACCGCGGCTATGTCGACACGGTCGAAATGATCGCGATGAACGACGCCACCGCCCGTATCGCCGCGCTGTCCTCCGGCCAGGTCCACTACATCAACCGCGTCAGCCCGAAGACCGTGGACCTCCTGAAGCGCGCACCGACCGTGGATATCCTCTCCACCTCCGGCCGCGGCCACTACGTGTTCATCATGCATTGCAACACGGCGCCGTTCGACAACAACGACCTGCGCATGGCCCTGAAATACGCGATGGATCGCGAGACCATGCTGGAGAAGGTGCTCGGCGGTTACGGCAAGGTCGGCAACGACTTCCCGATCAACGAGACCTACGCCCTCTTCCCCGAAGGCATCGAACAGCGTGCCTACGATCCGGACAAGGCCGCCTTCCACTACAAGAAGTCGGGTCACAGCGGCTCCGTCCTGCTGCGCACCTCCGACGTCGCCTTCCCCGGCGCCGTCGATGCGGCGGTCCTCTACCAGGAGAGCGCCAAGAAGGCCGGCATCGATATCGAGGTGAAGCGCGAGCCGGGCGACGGCTACTGGTCGAACGTCTGGAACGTCCAGCCCTTCTCGACCTCCTACTGGGGCGGCCGCCCGACCCAGGACCAGATGTACTCCACCGCCTATCTCTCGACGGCCGACTGGAACGACACGCGCTTCCAGCGCGAAGACTTCGACAAGCTGCTGCTTGAGGCGCGTTCGGAACTCGACGAGGCCAAGCGCAAGGAGATGTACCGCACCATGGCCATGATGGTGCGTGACGAAGGCGGCCTGATCCTGCCGATGTTCAACGACTTCGTGAACGCCTCCAGCAAGAGCGTGAAGGGCTACGTGCACGACATCGGCAACGACATGTCGAACGGCTATGTCGCCACCCGCGTGTGGCTCGAAGCCTGATGACCGGCGGCGGACCGGCGCACGGTCCGGAACTGACGGCAACGGCGGCTGCGGGCGATAGCCCGCAGTCTGCCGGCGCTGCCGGGTCGGTTGCGTCCTCTGGAACCCCTTTTGTCGAAGCCAGGCCGTCCATCTGGGCGAAATTCGCCAAGAGCAGCCCGCTCGCGGCCCTGATCACGCAACGCCTCGCCCTCAGCGTGGCCTTGCTCTTCGCCGTGTCCCTGATGATCTTCGGGGGCGTGGAAGCCTTGCCGGGCGATTTCGCCACGACCTATCTCGGCCAGTCCGCAACACCGCAGGCGGTGGAGAACATCCGCAAGGAACTCGGCCTCGACCAGTCCGCCACCACGCGCTACTTCCAGTGGCTCGGCGGCGCGCTGCAGGGCGATTTCGGCACATCCTGGGCCTCGCGTAACTCCGTGAGCGAGCAGATCGGCAAGCGCCTCGGCAACTCCCTCTTCCTCGCCTTCTTCGCGGCCATCATATCGGTGCCGCTTGCCGTGGGGCTCGGCATGCTGGCGGTGCAATACCGAAACCGCCTGCCTGACAAGATCATCAACGTCGTCTCGCTGGCGGCGATCTCGCTGCCGGAGTTCTTCGTCGGCTACCTGCTGATCCTGTTCTTCGCCGTGCAGATGGGGGTCGCGACCTTCCCTGCGACGGTCTATGAATCCATGACCTTCGGCCAGCGGCTGTCGGCCATCGCCCTGCCCACGGCGACGCTCGTGCTCGTGGTCCTCGCCCATATGATGCGCATGACACGCGCGGCGATCCTCAACGTGATGTCCTCGGCCTATGTCGAGACGGCGGAGCTCAAGGGCCTGTCCAGCCTGCGCATCATCGCAAAGCATGCGGCGCCCAACGCGGTCGCCCCCGTCATCAACGTCATCGCGCTCAACCTCGCCTATCTCGTGGTCGGCGTCGTCGTGGTGGAGGTGGTGTTCGTCTATCCCGGCATGGGCCAGTACATGGTCGACGCCGTGACGGTGCGCGACATGCCCGTGGTCCAGGCCTGCGGCCTGATCTTCGCCGCCTTCTACATCTTCCTCAACATGTTCGCCGATATCCTTGCGATCATCGCGAACCCCAGATTGAGGCATCCGCGATGAGACTAAGCTCCATTCCCGTCAGCGCGTGGATCGGCATCCTGGGCATTGCGCTTGCCCTGTTCTGCGCCATCTTCGCCCCCCTCATCGCGCCCTACAGCGAAAGCCAGATCGTCGGTTCCGTCTGGGAGCCGATGGGTGGCCAGTACCTGCTCGGCACCGACAACCTCGGACGCGATCTCTTCTCGCGCCTGATCTTCGGCGCCCGCACCACCATCTTCGTGGCGCTGGCGGCGACCGTGCTTTCCTTCTCGCTCGGCATGCTGCTGTCGTTCATCGCGGCGGTGACGGGCGGGTTCATCGACCAGATCTTCTCGCGCTTCAACGACCTGATGATGGCGATCCCCACGCTGATCTTCGCCCTCGTCGTTCTGGCCGTCCTGCCGCAGCAGCTCTGGATCCTCATCCTCGTCATGGCGATCCTGGATTCCACCCGCGTCTACCGCATCGGCCGCGCCGTGGCGCTCGACGTCGCCGTCATGGAATTTGTCGAGGCCGCGCGGCTGCGCGGTGAAGGCACGGGCTGGATCATCTTCAAGGAAATCCTGCCCAACACGCTGTCGCCGCTCCTGGCCGAATTCGGCCTGCGCTTCGCCTTCTCGATCCTGTTCCTGTCCACGCTCTCCTTCCTCGGCCTCGGCATCCAGCCGCCGGCCGCCGACTGGGGCGGCATGGTCAAGGACAACAAGGACGGCATCATCTTCGGCATTTCCGCCGCCCTCATTCCGGGCGGGGCGATTGCGGCATTGGCCATCTGCGTCAACCTCGTCGTCGACTGGCTGATGAAACGAACCTCCAGCCTCAAGGGAGGGCGCGGCGATGCCTGATCTTCTGTCCGTCCGAAACCTCAAGATCGAGGCCACCAGCTACCCGCCCGGCGAAGCGCCGCGGACCGTCACCCTTGTCGAAGGCGTCAACTTCGACGTCCAGAAAGGCAAGGTCCTCGGCCTCATCGGCGAATCCGGCGCCGGCAAGTCGACCATCGGGCTCACCGCGCTCGCCTATGGTCGCGGCGGGGTGCGCATCACCGGCGGCGAGGTCAAGCTGAACGGCGAAGACCTCCTCAGACTCTCGCCGTCGGGCATCCGCAAGGTGCGCGGCGCCAAGGTCTGCTACGTCGCGCAGTCGGCGGCCGCGGCCTTCAACCCTGCCCACCGGCTCGGCGAGCAGGTCATCGAGGCCTCGCTGAAACACGGCATCATGAGCCGTGCGGAAGCGGAAAAGCGGGCGCTCTACCTGTTCAAGGTGCTCGGCCTGCCGAACCCGGAAACCTTCGGCCAGCGCTATCCGCACCAGGTCTCCGGGGGCCAGCTGCAGCGTGCCATGACCGCCATGGCGCTCTGCCCCAATCCCGAGCTCATCGTCTTCGACGAGCCGACCACCGCGCTGGACGTCACGACGCAGATCGATGTGCTGGCCGCCATCAAGCACGCCATCGAGGAGACCAACACCGCCGCCCTCTACATCACCCACGACCTTGCCGTCGTCGCCCAGATCACGGACGACATCCTCGTGCTCCGGCATGGCAAGATGGTGGAATACGGCTCGGTGAAGGACATCATCGAGGCGCCGAAGGAGGAGTATACCCGCGCACTCGTCAATGTGCGCGGCACCGCCCGCGACGAGGCGCCCGACCAGACGAACACGCTGCTGAAGGTGGAAAACATCACCGCCGGCTATTCCAACGGCTTCAAGGTGCTGCAGAACGTCTCGCTGCACCTGCCGAAGGGCCAGACGCTGGCGGTGGTGGGTGAATCCGGTTCGGGCAAGTCCACGCTCGCCCGCGTCATCACCGGCCTCCTGCCGCCGCAGGACGGCACGATCAGCTTCGACGGCACCGTGCTGCCCAAGGCGCTGAAGGGCCGGACGAACGACCAGCTGCGCCGCATCCAGATGATCTACCAGATGGCCGATACCGCGATGAACCCGCGCCAGACGGTGCGCGACATCATCGGCCGACCCCTCACCTTCTATTACGGCCTGCGCGGCGCGAAGAAGACCGAGAGGGTGAAGGAACTGCTGGAGCAGATCGAGATGGGCGGCCGCTTTGCCGACCGCTACCCGGCCGAACTGTCCGGCGGCCAGAAGCAGCGCGTCGCCATCGCCCGCGCACTTGCCGCACAGCCCGAGCTCATCCTCTGCGACGAGCCGACCTCGGCCCTCGACCCGCTGGTGGCCGAGGGCATCCTGAAGCTGCTTTTGAAGCTTCAGGACGAGACGCATGTCTCCTACATGTTCATCACCCACGACATCGCGATCGTTCGCGCGATCGCCGACAGCGTGGCCGTCATGCACCGGGGCAAGCTCGTGCGCTTCGGCCCGAAATCGAAGGTGCTGGCACCACCCTTCGACGACTATACCGACCTTCTCCTCAAATCCGTCCCCGAAATGGAGATCGGCTGGCTGGAAAAGGTGCTGTCGACACGGCGCATGGAAAGCGCCGGCAACTGATCCAGGCGGGCGGCCTTCGGGCCGCCCGTTTCCGTTTCAGGACCGCCGAGGCCTGATGTCCCTCAATTCTGCGAGCAGGAGACGTCGCCGAGGCGGCTGGTCTGTCCGCCTTCGGCCATCACGGTCTCCTCGCCGCTTGCGGTGCAGTTGCCCTTTTCGCCGGCGCCGGAGCGGAATTTCACCATGGGCTGCCCCTCGATCATGATGCTGGGCACGATTTCGTAAAGCTCCGGCGGGCAGTTCACCACGTCCGACAGCCGCAGCGCCGGCGCGCCGCCGATGAACACGCTCTTGGAGCCGGACATGGCGCAGGACGGGATGGGCGCCGCGTCCTTGGCGAAGGATGGCTGGGCGAGCGCCGAAAGCCCGAGAACCACGCCGAGACCGGCAAACCGCAATAGAATCATCCTGCTTCTCCCTTTTCACGCGCCCGGCGGGACAGCGCCCGCAGGGCGGCAAGCGCCTGTTCGGCCTGCCGCTCGGGCACGAATATATGGTCGTGATGGTAGCCCGCAACCACGTTCGCGCTGATGCCCTCGGCCGTGAGCGCCGTGGCGAAGGCGGCGGTGAGGCCGACGGCCGCAAGCGAGGAATGCACGGTCAGCGTGATCATGCGCATGGGCGGGCTGACGGTGAGATCGGCGGCCGCCTCCGCCGGCAGGATCAGCGTCACGCCCTCCTGCTCGCGGAACATGCCGAGCGGCGCACGTCCGAGATAATCAGCGAGTTCACCCGCCGGCACGCTGGCATAGACGAAACGGCCCTCGACAAGAACCGGCTCCATCGTTTCGATCAGCGCGGCAAGATCGCTGACGCCGCTCACGGCCGGGCCATCCGCCGCACGGCATCGCACAGCGCCGCAAAGCCGGCCTTCGCGCCCTCGCTCATGAAGCGGGCGCGCAGCCAGGCATGGATCATCTGCTTTTCCTCGCGGAATTCCACGGGCACGCCGGCCAGCGCAAGACGCGCCGCATAGGCACGCGCATCGTCGCGCAGCGGATCGAAATAAGCGCCGGTGATGAACGTGGCCGGCAGGCCGGAAAGGTCCTGCGCCTGCAAGGGGAAAGCGTGCGGCGCATCGTCCGGCGCCTTGTAGATATCGCGGTAATAGGCGACATCGGCCGTCGTCAGCCCCGGCGCCTCGGCCATCTCGACATAGGAGCCGGAGACGAGATCGCCGCCGAGGCCGGGATAGACCAGCGCCTGCCCGACGATGCCCTTCAGCCCCTCGTCGCGCGCCTTCATGACGATGCCGGCCGCCAGATTGCCGCCCGCGCTGTCGCCGATGACGACGATGCCGCCCGGCTTCAAAAGCAGATCGACAAGCACCGCCCAGCAATCCTCGAAGGCGGCGGGCCAGACATGCTCGGGCGAAAGACGGTAGTCGACGGCGAGAAGTTCCGCCCCGGCCGCCTCCGCTATCTCCGCGCAGATCGCATCATGGCTGTCGAGCGAGCCCACGACGAAGCCGCCGCCATGGATGTAGAACAGCCGCGTATCGGTGGTGACCGCCGCCGGCCGGTAGCGGCGCACGGGAATGCGGCCGGCCACCATGCCATCCTGCTTGATCATGCCCGCGGGCGCCGGCGCATCGAAGGCGGCGCAGAGCGCATCGTACCAGGCGCGCTGCTGGACGATATCCGCATCCACGGCATCGGCCGGATAGAAATCCTCGCAGCGCTTGTGAAAGGCGAGGATGCCTTCCTCGCTCGGCATGGGGCGTTCGCTCATCCCGGCCCCGCTCAGCTTTTCTGCAGGGCAAGGTTCAGCCCGAGCCCGACGAGGATGGTTCCGCCGGCGCGCTGCAGCCCCTTCTGCACCCGTGCCGAGCCCTTCAGCCGCGTGGCGAGCGCGCCCGCCAGCAGCACGCAGACCACATCGGCGGAGGTGAACATCAGGTTGACCACGGCGCCGAGGATGAAAAGCTGCATCCACACGGGCAAAGCGGCCGCGGGATCGACGAACTGCGGCAGGAACGCCAGGAAGAACAGCGCGGTCTTGGGGTTCAGCACCTCGACGGAGACGCTTTCGGCAAAGGCGCGCCAGCCGCGCCTGCGCATGTCCTCGGCCGAAACCTCCGGCTGCGCCTCCACCCGCGCGCGGAACATGCGGATGCCGAGCCAGACGAGATAGAGCGCGCCGAGAAGCTTGACCGCCAGATAGAGCGACGGCACCGCATGGAAGAGCGCCGAAAGGCCGGCCGCGGCGGCGATGACATGCGCATAGCCGCCAAGGTGGATGCCGAGGGTCGCCATCAGCCCCGACCAGCGGCCGCGCGCGATGGTCTGCGCCGTCGCATAGAGCATGGCCGGGCCCGGCACATAGGCGAAGACCGCCGTGGTCAGGAAAAACGCTAGCAATGTCTCGAAGGGCGGCATGGTCTCTCCTGTCGCAGTCTCTTTCCAAAGCTTATCGCAGGAAAGGGTGCAGGGGAATGCATCGGGCGCAACGGCGATGTGTACAATGACGAGGCGCCTTGCGCCGCCGATGCCGGCCGTATTAACTCGCGGCCATGGCTTTCACCTTCCGGCAATTGCAGTACTTCGTCGCCGTCGCGGAACAGGGCTCTGTAACGCGCGCGGCGCAGAACCTGTCGATCTCGCAATCCTCGATCACCGAGGCGATCAAGGAGCTCGAATCGGATCTCGGCGTGGAGCTTTTCGACCGTCATCCGCGCGGGCTGACCACGACGCATAACGGCCACCAGTTCCTGCGCCACGCCACGAAGATCCTTGCCGACGTTTCGGATGCGCGCCGCTCCTTCTCCGACAACCGCACGCCCGAGCGGGGCAAGCTCAATCTCGGCGTGACCTCGCTCGTCGCCGGCTACGTGCTCTCCGATCTGCTCTCGCGCTACCGCCGCGCCTTTCCCGGCATCGAGGTGAGCGCCATCGAGGACAACGGCTCCTATCTCGAACATCTCCTGGTGGGCGGCGAGCTGGACGTGGCGGTGATGGTCATCTCCAACCTGCGCGACCGCATGGCCTTGCAGGCCGAGATCATCGAGACATCGCCCTATCGGCTGTGGCTGCCGATCGGCCATCCGCTCGTTTCGGCCGACATCATCTCCGTCAGCGATATTTCCAGGGAACCGCTGATCATGCTGACGGTGGATGAAATCGAGGAGAATACCGGCAAGCTTCTCTCCGCACTCGGCGCGCGCCCGCATGTCGCCTTCCGCACACGCTCGGTGGAGGCGGTGCGCAGCCTCGTGGCGACGGGCGCCGGCATCGCGCTTCTGCCCGACCTCGTCTATCGCCCCTGGTCGCTGGAAGGCGACCGCATCGAAAGCCGCGACGTCTCCGGCGCCCTGCCCGTGGTGCAGATCGGCATGGTCTGGCGCAAGGGCTCCGGCATGCCGCAGGCCGCGCGCGACTTCGTGGGACTGGCCGAGGCGCTCAGAAGCGGGCGCGGACGGTAGCGGCCTTCACGGCATGCGGTGACGGACCCGCGTGCGGGCGCACCGGGTGTCGAAAGATGTCGGACGGGGCGCCGGAAGCTGCCTCGACTGAGAATGAATAGGTGACACCTTCCGGCGCCCCGTTCGGCGGTTTTTGCCCGCAACTCCGGTCTCTCTGCAAGGATCGAAAAGGCGGTGTCCTTCGCCGGTTTCCGGAATGGGCAGTGCCGTTTGACAACCGGAGCACACGCCTTGGCGCTCCGTGGAAGGTGTCTCCACCTCCCGGCCTTTCTCCATGCCGGCGGACGATGCCGACGCATCCGCCAATCCCGATCCCCTTGTGTGCCGCACAGGCACGCCCGGCGCGCCGTTCGGGGCATGAAACGACAGGATCGGTCCGACATCCCGCCGCTTCCCCCGTGTCGCCGGAGGGAGACCATTTTCCGCAGGCCCGGTGCATGAGGTTTCGCGTCATCCCCCCAAGCCCCGCGCCGACCCCGCCTCGCCGCAACGCCTTGCGGTGTATCCGAGGGCGGGATGAGAGGATTGTAGGCATGGCTGGAGACGGCGGGGAAATTGGAAGCGGATTTCGCAGGGAAATCAGCGGGCGCGATACGTTTACGTCCCCGGATGAGGGGCGGCGAGGACGGCGGCGCATGCGGCTGTGGGTCCTCGGGTCGAGCCCGAGGATGACGCCAGAAGAGAAGTCGAGGGAAAAGCAGCGCACCGTCTGCCGTACCGTTACACGAGCGGGAAATCGACATCTCCCTTCCATGGCGGAAGAGAAGGGCAAGTTCAAAGCGACGCAGCCGCTTGCCGCAGCACATAGCATCGACGGGTAATCAGCACCTCCCCTCCGTCATCCTCGGGCTAGACCCGAGGATCCATGGCTCCGCACGCACCTCCTATGCCATCACCTCGAATGCGTACCCCTCAGCGATTTCGGAATTTCCGATACCGACATTCTGATTAATGAATTTGCGAAAGCGACGAAAGCGCGGCACCTTTTCCGCCGGGAACAATACCGCTGAATGCGGACCAAACCGGGAGACTGTCATGACGCGACTTCTGCATTCCTGCACCGCGCTTACCCTTTCGCTCGCCTTCGTCACATCCGCCGTCGCCCAGGAGCCGCTGAAGGCGCTTGGAGCGGGCGAAGGCGAGGTATCGATCGTCGCCTGGGCCGGCTATATCGAGCGCGGCGAGACGGATAAGGCCTATGACTGGGTCACCGATTTCGAAAAGAAGACGAGCTGCAAAGTGACGGTGAAGACCGCCGCGACATCCGACGAGATGGTCGCGCTGATGAACGAAGGCGGCTTCGACCTCGTCACGGCCTCCGGCGACGCCTCGCTCCGGCTCGTCGCCGGCAAGCGCGTCCAGCCGATCAACACCGACCTCATCCCGAGCTGGAAGACCATCGACGAGCGCCTGCAGAACGCGCCGTGGCACACGGTGAACGGCGTGCATTACGGCACCCCCTATCTCTGGGGCCCGAACGTGCTGATGTACAACACGGAAGCCTTCAAGGGCGAGGCGCCGAAGAGCTGGAAGGTCGTCTTCGAGGAGATGACGCTGCCGGACGGCAAGTCCAACAAGGGCCGCGTGCAGGCCTATGACGGCCCGATCCACATCGCCGACGCCGCGCAGTACCTGATGGCGCACAAGCCGGAACTCGGCATCAAGGATCCCTACGAGCTGAACGAGGACCAGTACAAGGCGGCGCTCGACCTCCTGCGCGTGCAGCGCACGCTGGTGGGCCGCTACTGGCACGACGCCATGATCCAGATCGACGACTTCAAGAACGAAGGTGTCGTCGCCTCGGGCTCCTGGCCGTTCCAGGTCAACCTGATGAAGGCCGAAGGCCAGCCGATCGCCTCGACCTTCCCGGAAGAGGGTGTCACGGGCTGGTCGGACACGACCATGCTGCATGCCGAAAGCCAGCACCCGAACTGCGCCTATATGTGGATGGAACACTCGCTGTCATCAAAGGTGCAGGGCGACGCCGCCGCCTGGTTCGGCGCGGTTCCCTCGGTGCCTGCGGCCTGCAAGGGCAATGCGCTGCTCACCGACGAAGGGTGCGCGACCAACGGCTTCGACAACTTCGACAAGATCCACTTCTGGCGCACGCCGGTCACCAAGTGCGAAAGCCAGGGCGAATGCGTGCCCTACCACCGCTGGGTCTCCGACTATATCGGCGTGATCGGCGGGCGGTGAGCACGTCCTCTCTCGATCTCCTCCGCGAAAAGCGGGCGATTGAAGAGGTACGGCGATGCTGTTCTTTCCTTCTCCCCTGCGGGGAGAAGGTGGCCCGAAGGGTCGGATGAGGGGGCTTGCACGACGTCGGTCGTCTGCGCCACCCCCTCATCCCGCTGCCGCGACCTTCTCCCCGCGGGGGAGAAGGAGGCAAAACGGCCCTCACAGTTCCGTATGCTACGCCCCAATTCTTTTGGAGATCGGATAGCTGCGCCGTTTTCCTGCCCATGATCTCCACGCGATGGACGTTTCGCCCATCGTCCAAAACCACCGGGAGCCTCCATGACCGCCGTCCTGTTCCAGCAAGTGTCCCGCCATTTCGGCGCCGTGCGCGCCGTCGACAGCGTGGACCTCGCCATCGCCGAGGGTGAGTTCTTCGCGATGCTCGGTCCATCAGGCTCCGGCAAGACGACCTGCCTGCGCCTGATGGCCGGTTTCGAGCAGCCGACGGCGGGGCATATCGAGATCTTCGGCGAGACGGCCGAGGGCGTGCCGCCCTACCGGCGCAACGTCAACACGGTGTTCCAGGACTATGCCCTCTTCCCGCATCTCTCGATCCTCGAAAACGTCGCCTACGGGCTGATGGTCAAGGGTGTCGGCAAGGCCGAACGGCTGAAGGCCGCCGAAGAGGCGCTCGCCATGGTGAAGCTGCCCGGCTACGGCACGCGCCGGCCCGGCCAGCTTTCCGGCGGCCAGCGGCAGCGCGTGGCGCTGGCGCGCGCGCTGGTCAACCGCCCCCGCGTGCTGCTGCTCGACGAACCGCTCGGCGCGCTCGACCTCAAGCTGCGCGAGCAGATGCAGGAAGAGCTGAAGGCCCTGCAGAAATCGCTCGGCATAACCTTCGTCTTCGTGACCCACGACCAGGGCGAGGCGCTTTCCATGGCCGACCGCATCGCCGTCTTCAACGACGGAAAGATCCAGCAGCTCGGCACGCCGGAAGAGGTCTACAAGCGCCCGGCGACGCGCTTCGTCGCCGATTTCGTCGGCTCGTCCAACGTGCTGCCGCCCGATTTCGTCGACATGCTCGGCTTCGGCCGCCACCATGCCAGCCTTCGGCCCGAGGCGATCGCGCTCGGCGACGGCCCCGGCCGCAAGCATGTCTCCGGCCGCGTTACCGCCGCAAGCTTCCTCGGCGCCGCCAACCGCGTGACGGTCGACGCCAACGGCACCCGCATCGCCGCCATGCTGCCCGCCGCCGTCGCAGTGCCGGCGCAGGGCGAGATGGTCACGCTCTCCTTCCTGCCGGAAGACCTGCATACGATGGATGGCGCGTGATGAGCACGGTCGCCGACACCTCCATCCTCGCGCGCCGCGGCGGCCTTGCCGGCCGGCTCTCCGACCTCTTCTGGCGCAAACCCGGGATACTGCTGCTCCTGATGCTGACGCCGCCGCTTCTGTGGCTCGGCATCATCTATCTCGGCTCGCTGATCGCGCTGCTGTTGCAGAGTTTCTTCTCGATCGACGACTTTTCCGGGCTGATCAACTACGAGTTCACGCTCTCCACCTACAGGCAGCTGCTCATCCCGTCGAATTTCGACATCATCCTGCGCACCGTCGTCATGGCCGTGATGGTGACCCTCGCCTCCGCCGTCATCGCCTTCCCCATCGCCTATTACGCGGCACGCTACGCCAGGGGAAAATGGAAGGTGATCTTCTATCTCGGCGTGATGCTGCCGCTGTGGTCGAGCTACCTCGTCAAGATCTATGCCTGGAAGCTGATCCTGGCGAAGGAGGGCATCCTCACCTGGTTCCTCGCCAAGCTGCACCTGCTGTGGCTGCTCGATGCCTGGCTGGCGCTGCCGGTGGTCGGCGGGTCCTCGCTGTCGATCAGCTATACCGGCACCTTCATCGTCTTCATCTATGTCTGGATGCCCTTCATGATCCTGCCGATCCAGGCGGCGCTGGAGCGCGTGCCGGGCAACCTGATCGAGGCCTCGGCCGATCTTGGCGGCAACCCGGCGCAGACCTTCCGCTTCGTGCTGTTTCCGCTGGCCCTGCCCGGCATCATCGCCGGTTCGATCTTCACCTTCTCGCTGACGCTCGGCGACTACATCATCCCGCAGATCATCGGCTCGTCGCGGCTCTTCATCGGCCAGGCGGTCTATGCCCAGCAGGGCACGGCCGGCAACATCCCGCTGGCGGCCGCCTTCTCCGTCGTGCCGATCGTCATCATGGGCCTCTATCTGTGGATGGCCAAGCGACAGGGAGCCTTCGATGCGCTCTGACCAAAACACGTCCGCACCCCTCGGCCTGAAGATCGCCGCCGGCGCCGGCCTTGCCTTCCTGCATCTGCCGATCCTGCTGATCTTCCTCTATGCCTTCACCACGGAGGAGAAGAGCTACCAGTTCCCGCCACCGGGGCTGACGCTCAAATGGTTCGCCGTCACCTGGAACCGGCCGGACGTGTGGGAGGCGCTCGGGCTTTCCGTGCGTGTTGCCGCGATCTCGACGGCCATCGCCCTGGTGCTCGGCACGCTCTGCGCCGCCGCCGTTTCCCGCACCAAGTTCTTCGGCCGCGAGACGATCTCGCTGCTCGTCATCCTGCCCATCGCGCTGCCCGGCATCATCACCGGCATCGCGCTGCGCTCGGCCTTCTCCTTTGCGGAAATCCCCTTCTCCTTCTGGACCATCGTGCTCGGCCACGCGACCTTCTGCGTCGTGGTCGTCTACAACAATGCGGTGGCCCGCTTCCGGCGCGTCTCCGGCTCGCTGATCGAGGCCTCGATGGATCTCGGCGCCGACAGCTTCCAGACCTTCCGCTACATCATCCTGCCGAATATCGGCACGGCACTTCTGGCCGGCGGCATGCTCGCCTTCGCGCTGTCCTTCGACGAGGTGATCGTGACGACCTTTACCGCCGGCCAGCAATCGACCCTGCCGATCTGGATGCTGGAGGAACTGGTGCGGCCGCGCCAGCGCCCGGTGACCAATGTCGTCGCCATGGTCGTCGTCATCGTCACCTTCCTGCCGATCCTCGGCGCCTACTACCTCACCCGCGACGGCGACCAGGTCGCCGGCGGCGGGAAGTGAATCTGAGCGAACAGGGAGTGGCGAATAGCGAATAGGGACTTCCAGACTGCATATCCGGTAATCCTATTCGCTACTCGCCATTCGCGATTCGCTCCGTCAACAACGGAGAACATGCCATGGACACCCAGATGCTGATCGGCGCGCGTTTCGAAGCCGGCACCGAGGCGGAAGAGCATATCCTGAACCCGAAGACCGGCGGCAAGATCGTCGACCTGCCGGAGGCCTCCCACGCGCAGATCGACGCCGCCGTCGACGCTGCCGAAAAGGCGTTCGTCTCCTGGGCGAAGACGACGCCCGGCGAGCGCTCCGCCTATCTCCTGAAGATCGCCGATGCCATCGAGAAGGATGCCGACGCCTTCGCGGCACTCGAAGCGCTGAATTGCGGCAAGCCGATCAACGCCGCCCGCAACGACGAGCTGCCCGCCATCGTCGACTGCTGGCGCTTCTTCGCCGGCGCCATCCGCTCGCTGCAGGCGCCGGTTGCCGCCGAGTACCTGCCCGGCTTCACCTCGATGGTGCGCCGCGACCCCATCGGCATCGTCGGCTCGATCGCGCCGTGGAACTATCCGCTGATGATGATGGCCTGGAAGCTCGCGCCCGCCATTGCCGGCGGCAACACCGTCGTCTTCAAGCCCTCCGAACAGACGCCGCTGACGGCGCTGAAAATGGCGAGGCTGCTTGCCGATATCCTGCCGGAAGGCGTGGTCAACATCGTGCTCGGCCGCGGCGAGACGGTGGGCAACACGCTGATCAATCACCCCAAGATCAACATGGTCTCGATCACCGGCGACATCGCCACCGGCAAGAAGGTGCTGACCGCCGCCGCCAAGACCGTGAAGCGCACCCATCTGGAGCTCGGCGGCAAGGCGCCGGTCGTGGTGTTCGACGATGCCGATCTGGAAGCGGTCGTCGCGGGCGTGCGCGCCTTCGGCTACTACAATGCGGGCCAGGACTGCACGGCCGCCTGCCGCATCTATGCGCAGGACGGCATCTACGAGAAGCTGGTCGCCGACCTCTCCGCCGCCGTCTCCACCATCAGGTACAACGACCCCGACGACACGCTGAACGAGATCGGCCCGCTGATCTCGCGCCGCCAGCGCGACCGCGTGGCGAGCTTCGTGGAGCGCGCCTCCGACGTGAAGCATATCGAGATCACCACCGGCGGCCACGCCGGCAGCGACGACGGCTTCTTCTTCCAGCCGACGGTGGTGGCCGGCGCCACCCAGGAGGACGAGATCGTCCGCCGCGAGGTGTTCGGCCCCGTCGTCTCCGTCACGCGCTTCTCCGATGCCGACCAGGCGATCACCTGGGCGAACGACAGCGATTACGGCCTCGCCTCCTCCGTCTGGACGAAGGACATCGGCAAGGCGATGACCGCGGCCTCGCGCCTGCAATATGGCTGCACCTGGATCAACACGCACTTCATGCTGACCAACGAGATGCCGCATGGCGGCGTCAAGCAGTCGGGCTACGGCAAGGACATGTCGATCTATGCGCTGGAGGACTATACGGCCGTTCGGCATGTGATGATCAATCACGGGTGAGGTCGAGAGGGTGGTATCCGCGACCCTGGAACCTTTTTGCCTCTCGCGCGTCTTTGCGAGACGCGACAGGAGGTACTTCCATGCTGAAATGGGCTCTGATTTTTCTCGTCATCTCGCTGATCACCGGCTTCCTCGGCTTTTCCGGCGTGTCGTCGGCGACCGCGACGATCTCGAAGGTCCTCTTCGCCATCGCCCTCGTGATCTTCCTCATCTTCATCGTGCTGGCGCTGATGGCCGGCAGTGCCGTGGTCTGACGAACCCCGCGGCCCCGGGGCGCGATTTTCCGCGCTCCGGGGTGTGACGGCGGCAATAAAGATGATAAAAGCGATCACCTTATAACCCGCGATCGCCTGTCATCCTCATGCCCCACCCACACATATTCCGCACCGTGACACGGCAGCGCCCGGCCGCCGGAGAGGCGGCATGACGGCGGGGACGACGATGCAGGGTGCCGGTGCGTTCGCGCCCGGCCTGAAGGCGATCTTTTCGGGCGAGCAAGCCTGGTGCGGCGAGAAGATGATGCTGTCGTCGGATCTTGAGGACGCGATACCGCTTCGCGACTTCCTGGGCGGCGACGGATTGCGCGACGCGCTCGAACGCTATGCGGCGCACCACCCGGCCGCAGACCGCCGCGCGGTCGCCTCCTACTGGTCGCTCTACTATTTCTCGGCGCTCAACATTCCCTATGTGGTGGCGCGGCGCGCGGAAACCCGGCTGCCCGTTTCCATCGACACCATGACCATCGCGCTTGCCGAAGACGGCCTGCCGCGTGCCTTCGGCCTGCCGGACGAAGGCGAATGGAGCGAGGACGGCGCTCTGCTCGATGTCGTCGCGCCGCTGGTGGAGACGCATCTGGCGCCGGTCGTCAACGCGCTGAAGGAAAAGGCCGGCATCGCCGCGCGGCTCGCCTGGACCAACGCCGCCGTCTACATCGACTACGCCTTCAACACGACGGACCGCTCGCAGCCCGAGCGCGACGACCATTGGCCGTCGCGCCCGCTCTTCGCCTGCCAGCACCTTGCCGACGGCAGCCGCAATCCCTTCTACGGATGCCTGCGCCACGACGTGGAAGCGCAGGCGATCCACTGCCGCCGCAAGGTCTGCTGCCTGCGCTACATGCTGCCGGGCATTCCGGCCTGCGGCGAACTCTGCGCCCTGCCGGAACTGAGAAAACAATGACGAAACGTGCCCTTGCCCTTCTGGCCTTCCTGCTGCTCGCCGCCCTGCCCGTGCGCGCGGAGGTGCAGTATCCGCTGACGGTGACGGATTCCTTCGGCCGGGAGGTGACGATCCCCGCCGCGCCGAAGGCGATCCTGCTCGGCACCGGGCTCGATCTCGTGGCGCTGTCGCTCATCCATCCCGATCCCGTCAGCCTTCTCGCCGGCTGGGCCGGCGACATGAAGGGCGACAAGTCCGGCCTTTATGCCCGGTTCAAGGAGAAATTCCCCGCTATCGAAAAGGTGCCCGTCATCGGCGACGGCATATCGGTATCCTTCGAGGCGCTGCTGTCGCTGAACGCCGATCTCGCCATCCTCGCCAACTGGCAGGCCGACACGGATGCGGGCCGGCAGGCGATCGGCTTCCTCGAACAGGCCGGGGTGCCCGTCATCGTCGTGGATTTCAACAGCGATGCGCTGGAGAACACCGCGCGCAACATGCGTTTTCTCGGCCGGGTGCTGAACCGTGAGGACCAGGCCAACGCCTTCGCCGACTTCTACGAGGCGCGGGTGAAGCGCATCCGCGACGCCGCCGCGGCCCATGCCGAGCCCGGTCCCACCGTGTTCATGGACGGGCTGCCGAACCCGGATAAATGCTGCTTTGCCTTCGGCACCGGCGGCCTGGGCGAATTCCTCGCCATCACCGGCAGCCGCAACATCGCAGCCGACCTGCCGCGGCAGGGCGGCACGGTGAGCGCGGAGTTCGTCATCGGCGCCGATCCCGACGTCTATATCGCCACCGCCCTGCCCGATGGCGCCTATACGTCGCTGACGGTCGGCCCGGGCGTCGATCCCGAGCGGGCGCGCGAGACGCTGGCCCGCCTGGTGGAGGCGCCGCATCTCGCCAGCCTGCGCGCCGTGCGCGAAGGGCGGGTGCATGCGCTGTGGAACTTCTTCAACGCCGTGCCGCTCAATATCGTCGCCGCCGAATTCTTCGCGCAGCGATTGCGGCCGGACGTCTTCACCGACGTCGATCCCGCCGCGACCCTCAAGGAAATCAATGCGCGCTTCGCCGCCGTGCCCTTCGACGGCGCCTACTGGATCGACCTCAAGCCGAATTGACCACGCGCGCCCTTTCGGGACCGGATGGCAGAGGCTATATCAGGTTCAGGAGGACTTGAATGATCTGGGCATTTGCGGTCGCAGCGGCGACAATTCTCTATCTCGCGCTGCGCTTCCGGCGCTTCCAAAGCTGGGTCGAACCCGCACTGACCATCGTGGTTGCCATCGGCCTCGTCTCGGCCCTGCTGATCTGGCTGCGCGAGGACCGCATTCCGACCGGCGAGCCGGTTTCCGGAAACGTGGCGACGTCCGTCCTCGTCGCCGATATGATCGAGCTTTCCGACATGCAGGCCACCATGGGCCAGACGAAGACGAGCTATCGTGTCACGGGCCGCGTCGCCAACAAGGGGGCGAGCCCCATGCAGTCCTTCCGGCTCGACATGGTGCTGTCGGATTGCCCCGGTGGCGCCTGCCGGCAGGTCGGCCGCGACGATGCGCTCGTCGTGCTGCGCGTGCTGCCCGGGGAAACCCAGGACTTCACCACCTTCGCCGTGTTCCCCGGCAGCGACCTGACGCCCGTGACGGCGCCCGAATGGGATTTCGGCGTGCGCGATGTGCGTGCGGCGACGCGATAGGGTTCAGCCCGCGCCGGCGATCAGCATGGCGTTGATGCGGTCGCCCGAGGCGGCGGCCGACAGCTTGGCGAAGCTGCCATCCCGGACGATCGCCTCCATCTGCTCGGCAATCGCCGCGTGGGTGACCCGCGCGATCATCGAGCCGAGCGAGATGCGGCGCACGCCGATCGCGGCGAAGTCGGGCACCGTGAGCGCGCGCAAAGGCCCGGCGGCCAGCGCATTGACGGGGATGGACACGGCGCCGACGACGCGGCGCAGCTCCGCCTCGCCCGGCGGCACCGGCACATAGACGAGATCCGCGCCGGCCCTTTCGAAAGCCTGGATACGGCGGATCGCTTCGTCGAGATCGTAGACGCCGTTCATCACGCCATCGGCGCGGGCACACAGGATGAAAGGCCGGCCAAGCGAGCGGGCGGCGTCCGCAGCGGCGCGGATGCGCTCGACGGAAAGATCGAACGCATAGGCCGGGTTGCCATCCACCATCTGCGTGTCCTCGATGGAGCAACCGGACAGGCCGACTTCGGCCGCAAGCCGGATCGTCTCGGCGACATCGTCAGGGGCATCGGCAAAGCCGTTCTCGAAATCGCCCGACACCGGCAGCGGCGTGGCGCGCACGATCTCCTCGGCATGCCTGAGCGATTCCTCGCGGCTGACGCGGCCCATGTCGGGCCGGCCGAGCGTGAAGGCAAAGCCCGCCGAGGTCGTGGCGAGCGCCACGGCGCCGGACGCCGCCATCAAACGCGCCGAGCCGATATCCCAGGGATTGGGGATGACGAAGCAGCCCGACTGGTGGAGATCGTGGAAACGGCGATGGCGGTCGGCGAGGCTGGTCACGCGCGCACTCTCTCGGCTTTCGGATCGTAGAGCGGCACGAGCGAGGCTTCCGCCTTAACCCGCACGCCTGCGATCTCGACTTCATAACGGGAGGCGAGCATATCGGCTTCGCTCTCGCCTGCACAGGGCACATAGCCCATGCCGATGGCGCCGCCGAGATAGTGACCGTAATTGCCGGACGTGATGGTCGAGACGATCCTGCCGTCGCGCACCAGCGCCTCGTTGTGGAAGAGCAGCGGCTCCGGATCGGTCAGGCGGAACTGCACCATGCGGCGCTTCAGGCCCTCCTCCTCTTTTCGCAGCACCGCGTCGCGGCCGATGAAATCGCCCTTCTTCGTGCGCACGGCAAAGCCGAGACCGGCTTCCAGCACATGGTCCTCGTCGGTGATATCGTGACCGAAATGGCGGAAGGCCTTTTCGATGCGGCAGCTGTCGAGCGTGTGCAGGCCGCAGAGTTTCAGGCCGACATCCGCGCCCGCCTCTTCCAGCGCCTCGAAGACATGGGCCGTCTGGTCGGTGGAGACATAAAGCTCCCAGCCGAGCTCGCCGACATAGGTGACGCGGTGCGCGCGGGCGAGGCCCATGCCGATCTCGATCTCCCGCGCGGTGGCGAAGGGATGTGCGGCATTGGAGAAGTCGTTCGGGCTGACCTTCTGCATGAGGTCACGCGCCTTCGGCCCCATGACGCACAGCACGCTCTCGGCCGCCGTGACATCGGTAATGACGACGAACTCGTCCTGCAGATGCTTGCGCAGCCAGGCAAGGTCGCGCTGCAGCGTCGCGCCGGGCACGACGAGGAAGAAGGCGGTCTCCGAGAGACGCGTCA
Organism: Shinella sp. AETb1-6; assembly: GCF_009826875.1. Lineage (NCBI taxonomy): Bacteria > Pseudomonadati > Pseudomonadota > Alphaproteobacteria > Hyphomicrobiales > Rhizobiaceae > Shinella > Shinella sp. AETb1-6. The sequence continues at coordinate 406,997 of NZ_WUMM01000001.1, forward strand.
CAGTCAGGTCGCTTTCGATGCCGCCGCGGGCGTTCAGCATCTGGGTGTAGACGATCCTGCCGGGGGCGACGTCCATCTGGTTGGCGCAGAGTCTTTGCAGGAAAGCCAGCGCATCGCGGCCCTCGACGCGGATCTTGCCGAAGGACGTCATGTCGAACAGGCCGACGCCGTTGCGGACAGCCAGATGCTCCTGCTTCTGGTTCTCGAACCAGTTCTGCCGCTTCCAGGAATAGCGGTATTCGCGCTCCTGGCCCTCTTTCGCGAACCAGTTGGCGCGCTCCCAGCCGGCGACCTCGCCGAAGACGGCGCCGCGGGCCTTCAGGTGCTCGTGGATGGGCGAACGGCGAACGCCGCGGGCGGTCGCCATCTGGCGATAGGGAAAGTGATCGGCATAGAGCAGGCCGAGCGTTTCGGAGACCCGGTCCTTGAGATAGGCGCGGTTCTTCTGGAACGGCTGCGCGCGGCGGATATCCACCTCCCAGAGATCGAAGGGCGGCTCGCCGTCGTTCATCCACTGCGCCAGCGCCATGCCGGCGCCGCCGGAGGAGACGATGCCGATGGAATTGTAGCCGGCCGCGACCCAGTAGCCCTTCAGCTGCGGGGCCTCGCCGAGATAGTAGCGGTCGTCGGGCGTGAAGCTTTCCGGACCGTTGAAGAAGGTGTGGATGCCGGCCGTCTCCAGCATCGGCATGCGGTTGATGGCGTTTTCGAGGATCGGCTGGAAGTGATCGAAATCCTCCGGCAGCTGGTCGAAGCAGAAATCTTCCGAAATGCCGTCCATGCCCCAGGGCTTGGCCTTCAATTCGAAAGCGCCGATCAGCATCTTGCCGGCATCTTCCTTGTAATAGGTGCACTCGTCCGGCACGCGCAGAACCGGCAGGCGCTGGAGGTTCGGGATCGGCTCGGTGACGATGTAGAAATGCTCGCAGGCATGCAGCGGCAGCGTAACGCCGGACATGTCAGCCAGCGTGCGCCCCCACATGCCGGCGGCGTTGACGACGTTTTCGGTCTCGATGGTGAAGGTCTCGCCGTTCTGCTCGCAGATGACGCCCGTCACGCGGCCGTCCTTCGTCTCGACGGACGTGACCTTGACGCCTTCGAAAACCGTCGCACCGTTCTGCCGAGCGCCTTTGGCCAGCGCCATGGCGATGTTGGCCGGATCGCACTGGCCGTCGAGCGGCAAATGCACGGCTGCCTTGATATCCGCCGTGTTGAGGTGCGGATACATCGCCTTCACCTCGTCGACGGTGATCTCGCGCACGTCCACATCGAAGGCGCGGGCAAGCGAGGCCTGGCGGTAGATTTCTTCCTTGCGCTCGTCCGTCAGCGCCACGGTCATGGAACCGCACTGGCGCATGCCCGTGCCGATGCCGGTCTCGGCCTCGAGCTTGGTGTAGAGGTCTGCCGAATATTTGGCGAGCCGCGTCATGTTCTGCGAGGCGCGCAGCTGGCCGATAAGACCGGCGGCATGCCACGTCGTGCCCGATGTCAGCTGCTTGCGCTCCAGCAGAACCACATCCGTCCAGCCGAGCTTGGCGAGATGATAGGCGACGGAACAACCGGACACGCCGCCGCCGATGATGACGGCGCGCGCCTTGGAGGGAATGGCTTTGCTCATGCACGCAGTCTTTCATTGTTGGGGTCGAAGAGCGGCCCGTCGGGCTGGACCACCGCCTTGAAGCGGTCGCCGTAGATTTCCACCTCGATTTCGGTGCCGGCTACGGCGAGATCGGCGCGCAGCATGCCGAGCGCGATGGATTTGCCGACACGGTAGCCCCAGTTGCCGGACGTGGTCTCGCCGACGACGTTGCCGCCATGCCAGAGCGTCGACATGTAGGGCGCGTCGCAGTCGCCGGCCTCCACCGTCAAAAGCACGAAACGCTTGGTGACGCCCTGCTGCTTCTCGCGCTCCAGCGCCGCCTTGCCGTTGAAATCGGGCTTCGCCCAATCGACGAAGCGGTCGAGGCCGCCTTGCAGGACGGTGTAATCGGTCGAAAGATCGCCCTTCCAGGCGCGGTAGCCCTTCTCGATGCGCAGGCTGTCCAGCGCCTCCATGCCAAAGGGTTTGAGACCGTGCTTTTGACCCGCTTCCCACACCGCGTCGAAGATGACGGCGGTATCCTCGATCTTCGTGTGGATTTCCCAGCCGAGCTCACCGGCAAAGGAGACGCGCACCAGCTGGCACCAGCGACCGGCGATCTGGCAGCTCTGGTGCGTCAGCCAGCCCTTGGAAAGATCGGCGTCCGAAACGTTCGCAAGGATGGCGCGGGAACTGGGGCCCGAGAGAATCTGGCAGGAGAAGGCGTCGGTCACGTCGTCGATGGTGAAGGCGGCATTGTCGGGCAGATGCTTTTGCAGCCATTCGAGATCGTGCCACTGGGCGGTCGCAGCCGTGATGAGGAAGAAGAAATCCTCGGCCAGCATCATGACCGACATTTCCGTGACGATGCGCCCCTTGTCGTCGGCGAAATAGGCAAGGCCGATGCGGCCGGGCTTCGGCAGCTTGCCGGTGGTGAGCGTGGAAAGCCAGGCCGTGGCCCCCTCGCCCTTCACGCGGTAGCGTGAGAAACCGGGAAGATCGAGAATGCCGGCGGCCTCGGTAACGGCGCGGCACTCCTCCTCGATGCGCGGCCGCCATGGCCCCTCGCGGTTCCAGGTCTGGGTCGATTCCTCCGATGTGTCGTCGCCGGGCTTGGCGTACCACATGGCGCGTTCCCAGCCATTGTAGGGCTTGAACTGCGCGCCGAGCGCCGTGATGCGATCGTGGATCGGCGACAGTTTCCTGTTTCGGCCGGCCGGCCACGCGTGTTTGGGAAAGTGCATGGCATATTCGTGGCCGTAGATTTCCATGCCCTTGGCTATGCAATAGTCCTTGTCGGCGGCGAAGCTGGTGTAGCGGCGCGGATCGCACGACCACATGTCCCACTCCGTCTCGCCTTCCGTTACCCACTCGGCCAGCACCTTGCCGGCGCCGCCGGCCTGGCAGATGCCGAAGGTGAAGACGCAGGCCTCGTAGGCGTTCGGCACGCCGGGCATGGGGCCGATCAGCGGATTGCCATCGGGCGCATAGGGAATGGGACCGTTGATCATGCGCGACAGGCCGGCCGTGCCGAGGATCGGCACGCGCTCGACGGCATCGTTGAGATACCATTCCAGCCGGTCGAGATCGTCGGGGAAGAGCTGGAAGGAGAAATCGTCCGGCATCGGATCATCCGGCGTCACCCAATGCGCCTTGCAGTTGCGCTCATAGGGGCCGAGATTCATGCCCGTCTTCTCCTGCCGGAGATAGTAGGACGAGTCGACGTCGCGCAGCAGCGGCAGCTTGTGGCCGGCTTCCTTCGACCAGGCCGCCAGCTCGGGAATTTCCTCGAACAGGATATATTGATGGCTCATCACCATCATCGGCACGTCGCGGCCGAACCATTTTCCCACTTCGCGGGCATAATAGCCGGCGGCATTGACGACCTTCTCGCAGCGGATTTCACCCCGCGGCGTGGAGATCACCCATTCGTCGCCGTCCCGCCGCGCGCCGGTGGCGGGACAGAAGCGGAAGATCTTCGCGCCCATGTCGCGCGCGCCCTTGGCGAGCGCCTGCGTCAGCTGCGCGGGGTCGATGTCGCCGTCATAGGGATCGTAAAGCGCGCCGGTCAGGTCGTGCGTTTCGAGGAAGGGGTATTTTCCCCGCATCTCGTCGGGCGTGAGGATATCGAGGTCCATGCCCTGATAACGCCCCATGCCGACGACGCGCTTGAACTCCTGCAGGCGCTCCTTCGAATGGCCAAGCCGGATGGAACCGGTGACGTGGTAGTTCATGGGATAATCGACGAGCGCGCCCAGCTCGCGGTAGAGCGAAGCGGAATAGCGCTGCATGTTCATGAGCGACCAGGAGGACGAGAAGGTCGGCACGTTGCCGGCGGCATGCCAGGTGGAGCCGGCGGTCAGCTCGTTCTTTTCGAGCAGCACGCAATCCGTCCAGCCGGCCCTGGCCAGATGATAGAGCGCGGACGCCCCGACGGCGCCTCCACCGATGATGACGACGCGGGCATGGCTTGGCAGTGCGGACATTCTCGTTCCCCTTCTTTGCGCTTGATTTTTGGCAATCAAAGCGAAAGGCGGCAACCCGGCGGATTTTGCTTTATTAATCGAAAGCACCGATTACATTTCCTCGAAACATTCGGGAAAAGACGGCGCCTTCATGCAAATCGTTCTGATCGAGACATTCCTGGACCTGATGGAAACCCGCAACTTCAACCGCACGGCGGAGCGGCTGAACGTCACGCAATCCACGGTCACGCATCGCATCAATGCGCTGGAGGCGCTGTTCGCGCGCAAGCTCTTTGCCCGCAACAAGGGCGGAACGCAGCCGACGGCCGCGGGCCTGCGCTTTCTCGACCATGCGAAAGCCCTGCAACATCAATGGCATGAGGCCACGCGCGCGGTGGAGACGGCCGGCGCCTACGAGCGCTCCATGCGCATCGGCCTGCAGCACGATCTCGCCGCCCATTATGCCGGCGACTGGCTGTCTGCGGTGCGCCGCGAACTGCCGGCCACCTCCATCTATCTGGAGGTGGATTATTCCAGCCAGATGAACCGCGACCTCGGTGCCGGCGACCTCGACCTCGCCATCCTCTTCACCCCGCACTACCTGCCCGACCTGCACTATGAGCGCATCGGCGACATGCATTACGAGATGGTGAGCAACCGGGTGCGCCGCATCGAGGACGTGCGGCCGGACGATTACATCCAGGCCGTCTATTCCCCTGCCTTCGACCGGATGCACCGGCAGGCCCATCCGGATCTCTCGACGGCGCCGATCGCCAGCGGCGAGACCACGGCGATCCTCGCCCTGATGCAGAAGCTCGGCGGCTCCGCCTTCGTGACGCGGGCCGACGCCGAGCGGCTGGTGCGCGCCGGCACGGTGCAGCGTGTGGAGGGCGCCGAGCCCATCCTCCAGCCGGTCTATGCCGCGGTGAACGTGCGCACCCGCCATGCGCACCAGCATCGGCGCATCATCTCCATCCTTCAGGCGCTTCTTGCGGCATGAAGCATTGAAACAGACCCGCGCGCTGCCTATTAACGGCAAATCAGATCCGACGAAGGAGTTCCCATGGCCGCCCGCGACCGCTATTCGCGCAAACTCGAATGCGCCATGTGCGGCCATTCCGGCTATGCGGAAGTGTCGGAAGACGACATGCCGACGCGCAAGGACCCCGATTTCAGGGTGGACGAACTGCCGCGCGGTTTCATGACGGAGCGGGCATCGAAATATCCCGACAAGCACATGATCCGCTGCCGTTGCGGCCACGTCTTCAAGTTCCAGCAGAAGACGGTCTATGCCGCAGGCGGAGAGCCGCGGCGCTGACGCCTCGCTATCCGCGACCGACGAAGGGCATGTTGGTCGCCATGACGGTCATGTTGAGCACATTGGCATCGAGCGGCAGGCTCGCCATGTAGATCACCGCATCGGCGACGTGCTTGACCGACATGGTGGGCTCGCTCACCGTCTCGCCATTGGGCTGCAACACGCCGGTGCTCATGCGCGCGGTCATGTCGGTGGCGGCATTGCCGATATCGATCTGGCCGCAGGCAATATCGTATTTGCGCCCGTCGAGCGAAGTCGACTTGGTGAGGCCGGCAATGGCGTGCTTGGTCGCGGTGTAGGGCGCCGAATTCGGCCGGGGCGTGGTGGCGGAGATCGAGCCGTTGTTGATGATGCGCCCGCCGCGCGGGCTCTGGTCCTTCATCAGGCGGAACGCCTGCTGCGTGCAGAGAAACGCGCCGGTGAGGTTGGCGGCAAGGATGCTCGTCCATTCCTCGAAGGGAATGTCCTCCAGAAGTGCGGGCGAGACATTGGAGCCGGCATTGTTGACGAGCAGGTCGAGCCGCCCGAAATCCTGCTTCACCTCGGTGAAGGTCGCCTTGACCTGCACGGGATCGCCGACATCGCAGACGATGGCACGTACGGCATGGCCGGTCTCCGCGCCGATCTCCGCCGCCGCCTTTTCCAGCACGGCGGCGCGCCGGCCGGTGATGATCACGGCATAGCCCTCCGCGCTCAGCCCGCGGGCGATGGCAAGGCCGATCCCCGTGCCGCCGCCCGTGACCAGCGCGACCCTGCCCCTGCCCGTGCCCCTGCTGCCCCAGTCCGTCATATCCGTTCTCCCCGCAATCGCCGTGCTCGATGCGCGAACACCTAGCGCAGGGCGATGGGAAAGTCATCGCGGGACATGACGGTCATGGACCGCCGGCACCGGATCAGGAATGCAGGTGAATGCGCTCGTGGCGTTCACGCCGCGCCACAAGATCCTGTTCTATATAGATTTTCCGCGCTTCATCGATGGCTGCCGCGAAGGTTTCGCTGATGACGCGGATACTGTTTTCAGAAATCAGAGGGAGTGCCCCGCCGCTCTCTGCTGCATGCAGTTTGCAAAGCGCGCTGGCAAGCAGGCGCGCATAGTCTTCCGGTTTGCGTCCCATGTTCCCCACCATTTTTGATTATGAAAACAGAAAACCACAAAATATGGCAAAAAGCCACATTTTTCTCACATGATACGCGAAAATATCTCACAGGGTCGCGCCGGTGCTCCAGGAGAGAACGCCGGGAAACGAGGATGTTCGAAAAGAAAACAGAACCGGGCAAACCGGGCATCAATCCGGGACGGGAAACACGATCTCCGCCTGGAAGCCATCCGAGCGGCCCGGTGCGGGCGAGGAGAGCACAAGGCTGGCGCGCATCTGCGACAGAAGCCGCTCGGCGATGGAAAGCCCGAGCCCCGAGCCGGCGGCGAGCGTCTTGCCGCGGGAAAAGCGCTTGCGCAGGGCCGCAAGTTCGTTGGCGCTCATGACCGGCGCCGCGTTGACGATGCGCACATTGCCGGTCGGCGCGATGTGGATATCGACCGGTTCGCCGTCGCGTCCGTGCAGAAGCGCGTTCTCCACGAGATTGCGCAACACGATGGCGAAGGTGTCGGCATTGCCGGCGCGCAGGAGAACGGCCGAAACATTGCCGTGCAGGCGGATGCGTGTGGCGTCTTCGGAAGCGCGCTGGAAATCGGTGACGACGAGATTGACAACATCGGCGACGTCGAATGTGGCTTCCGTCACGCCGACGCCGGCCTCGGCGCGGGCGAGCTGCAACAGCTTCTCGGTGAGCTTCGTCAGCCTTTGCAGCGCGGCCTCGATCTGGCGGGCACGGGTTTCCGCGGGGCCGTCCCTCAGTTCGGAGAGGAGGAGCTGCGTCTGGGCGAGCGCGCCGGCAAGCGGCGTGCGCAGTTCATGCGCGCTGTTGGAGGTGAATTCGCGCTCGGCGTCGATGACGGCGCGCAGGCGGGCGAGCAGCAGGTTGACCGAGCGCTGGATCGGCTTCAACTCACGCGGAAGCGTCACCTCCTCGATGGGCGCGAGGTTGCCGCCGTCCTTCTCGCCGATCGCCGCGCGCAGCGCCTCCACCGGCGACAGCACGCGCCGCACGACGAACCATACGGCCAGAAGCGTGACCGGAACGATCAGCAGCACCGGCAGGAGAAGCGCAAGCGAGCCCTCCATCACCGCCTCCTGCCGCTCGTCCGCGGAATAGACCACCTGCACGAAGATCGTGCCGTCCTCATCCGAGGCGGTATAGACGCGACCGTCCCTGCCCTCGGAGAACCCCGTCTCCAGCGGCGCGTCAAACGCCTTTTCGGCTGCGGCATGGGAGTGGAGCAGCACGTTTCCGGCACCGTCGCGGACCTGGTAGGTCAGGTTGCCCTCGCCCGGCTCGGCCGGCAGCGAGCCCCGGCGCAGCGCCGCACCCGCCTTGGCCTGCGCCAGAAGATCGTCCAGCGCGAGCGGCACGAGCCGTTCGGCCGTCTCCTGCAGGACGCCGTCGAAGATCTCGCCGAATTCCTCGCGCATGACGAAGGCGCCGAAGGCCACGGCGACCAGCCAGAGAAGGGTGATGGTGCCGGCGATCCACAGCATGAGCTGGCCGGCAAGGCTGTTGATCCCTCTCATCGGCCGAGCCTGTAACCGATGCCGCGCAGCGTCTCGACGCAATCCTTGCCGAGCTTCTTGCGCAGCCGGCTGACATAGACCTCGACCGTATTGCTCTCGATCTCCGAGCCGAAGGCATAGAGCGCTTCCTCGATCTGCCCCTTGGAGACAATCGCCTCCGGGCGCGCCGCAAGGCGCGCAAGCACGGCCCATTCGCGGCTGGAAAGATCGATGGCTTCGCCTTCGCGCAGCACGCGCCGGTCGGCGAGCTGGATCGTCAGCGGCCCGGCCGCCACGACCGGCACGGCGGCGCCCGAATAGCGCCGCGTGACGGCCAGCATGCGCGCGCCGAGCTCGCCGAGATTGAACGGTTTCACGAGATAATCGTCCGCGCCGCTGTTCAGTCCCTCGATGCGGTCGGAAATCTGGTCATGCGCGGTGAGGATGATGATCGGCATGGTCGCGCCTGCGCGGCGCAGCGCCGTCAGCAGCGACAGCCCGCTGCCGTCGGGCAGCCTGAGATCGAGCAGAAGCAGATCGTAGGCCACGGCGTCCGCCGCCGACCGCGCGTCCTCCAGCGTCTGCATCCAGTCCACCGCATGGCCGAGGCCGGCGACGTAATCACGCACCGCCTCGCCCAGGACGGCATCGTCTTCGATCAGCAGAACCCTCAAGCGCCGCGCTCTCCGTTTGTGAGCGGCGCGTTTTCGCCCGCCTTCCGAATCCGGAGAATACATGGATGCGGCGCGCCTCGCCATCACCTCCGTTTCAGCTGATGGCGCCGGGGCGCCGGCACGCCGACATGAGGTCGAGCGCGGGGTCGCGGACATTGGTCTGCACCCGCATCATACCGAGCACCGTGTGAAACAGGTTGTCGTGCGACTGCGGCTTTTCCGTCTCCGCCTTGAGGCAATCCGCGGAATAGGCGGCCTTTTCATCCTTGCCGAGCCACAGCACGAACGGCACATGGGTCTGCTGGCTGGGCGCGATCATGTAGGGCGTGCCGTGCAGGTAGAGCCCGAGTTCGCCAAGCGATTCACCGTGGTCCGACATGTAGAGCATGGAGACATCGAGGCGATCCTCCTGCCCGCGCAGCTTGTCGATGACGGTCGACAGGATATGGTCCGTATAGGCGATGGAATTGTCATAGGCGTTGACGATCTCGTCGCGGCTGCATTCGGAGAAATCGGCGGCGCGGCACTCCGGCGTGAAGCGGCGGAACTCCTCCGGATAACGCTGGTAATAGGCCGGCCCGTGGCTGCCGATCTGGTGCAGGACGAGAACCGTGTCCGACTTCACCGACCCGATGAACGCATCGAGATTGTCAAGCAGCACCTGATCGCGGCACTCCTCGCCGGAGCACAGGCCGGGAATGCCGCTCTTGAACAGTTCCAGCTCCTTGATGCGGCTGGCGATCTGCTTGCTGCCGGTGTTGTTGTCCCACCATTCGACGTTGACGCCGGCATGGCCGAGCACGTCGACGAGGTTCTGCGTCTCCAGCCCCTTGCGATGGGTGTATTCCGCCCTTGTATAGACCGAGAACATGCAGGGCAGCGAAACGGCGGTCGCCGTGCCGCAGCTCGATGTCTGCGGGAAGTACAGGATATCCTGCTTGGCAAGCTCGGGATTGGTGTTGCGGCCATATCCGCCAAGCGAGAAATTCTCAGCGCGCGCCGTTTCGCCGGCGATCACGATCATCAGGCGCGGCTTGCGTTCGGTAAGCGGGCTGTCGGCGACATGGGCGTCCTCACCCAGGGGGGCGGCGACGATGTTGCTGTCGCTCGTCTCGCCGGCGGCATACTGGATGGCCGTGACGAGCGGCACGAAGGGATTGAGCGTCTCGAACCAGTCGTGATGGGCGCGGACGGTGGCGGCATAGATGCGGCCATGCGACAGGCCGGCGACGAGCGCGATGACCAGAGCCGGCGCGATGACGGCGAGGTTGCCGCGCACCTTCGCAAAGAAGGTCCTGTGGCGCACCCGAACCCAGATCAGGAGAAGCGACGGCAGGACGCCGTAGACGAACATGTGCAGCAGGAAGCCCGGCGTGACGAGGTGGCCCGCCTCCGAGCTGTTGGTCTGTGCCGCGTTGCGGATCATCTCGATGTCGATGACGACGCCGAAGCGGTCCATGAACCACGCGCCCGACGCCGCGCAGAGAATGAGCACGATGAAGATCGGCTTCATCGCGTATTTCACCGAAACGGCGACGCAGAGCGCGATGTAGAGGCAGGTGACGCCGATGGCGATGGAGGCGAAGGTCGTCGGCCGGCCTTGCAGATAGAGCCAGCCCTTCGACCAGAAGCTCCAGTTCGTCAGGGCCAGCAGGTAAATCGCCGTCAGAATGCTGACGGTGACGCTTCCCAATTCGGGCCGCCACAGGGTGAAGCGGCCGCTTCCTTCGCGCATGGTCTATCCTTTCACGTCCATCCGGCAAACGCGCATGCGCGCTCCGCCATCCTGACGCCTTCCCTGCCCATGCAAGCTGACAGACGGCTGAACGAATGCCGCCCCGCCCATTCAGCCCTCTGTCAGGTTGAGCGGGAAAAAGGGGCGCGTGCAGATATGAGGTGATGCGTGAAATCGAGGTTCTTGCTGCCGGGGGCGCTTTTCATCACGACACTGGTCGTTCTCGTCCTGATCATACCGCTCGCGCAGGGTCCATCCCTGCGCTCGCATGACGAGGCGCTGCGGCAGGCCTTCGGAACGGGGACCGACTGAGCCGGTCCCTTCCTTTATTTCGCAAACAGCTTGAAGCGGAGCGGACGGAAGCGGATCGACGTGCCATTGGCCGCCTGCGCATCCAGCGGCACCTCGATCTCCACATGGAGCGGGTCGTCCGCCCCGCCGATATCCAGATCCGCGATGCGCGTGCCGGCAAGCCGCCGGGAGGTCACGACGCGCCCTTCCAGCGCCGGTGCGGACGGATCGGTGACGACGGCCACGTCCTGCGGGCGGAAGAACAGCGTCGCCTCGCCGCTCGCGATATCGCCCGCAGGCGCGGCAACCCCGATCTCGTCGCCCCGGAACCGCACCGAGCCGTCGACGATGCTGACCGGCACGCTCGCGCTGTCGCCGATGAAGGAGAAGACGAAGGGCGAATTCGGCCGGTCGTAGACGTCGTCCGAGGAGCCGACCTGCTCGATCTTGCCCTGGCTCATCACCACGACACGGTCGGCGAGCTCCAGCGCTTCCTCCTGGTCATGGGTCACGAAGACGGTGGTGTGGCCGGTGCGGTCATGGAACTCGCGCAGCCAGCGGCGCAGCTCCTTGCGCACCTTGGCATCGAGCGCGCCGAACGGCTCGTCGAGCAGCAGCACGCGCGGCTCGATCGCCATGGCGCGGGCAAGCGCCACGCGCTGGCGCTGGCCGCCGGACAGCTGGTTGGGATAGCGTTTCTCAAGCCCCGAAAGCTGCACCATCTCCAGAAGCTCGCTCACGCGGCGACGGATTTCCGCCTTGGGCGGCCGCTCGCCGCGCGGACGCACCGTCAGCCCGAAGGCGATGTTGTCGGCCACCGTCATGTGGCGGAACAGGGCGTAATGCTGGAACACGAAGCCGATATTGCGCTCCTGCACGGTCTTGTGCGAGGCATCCTCGTCGCCGAAATGGATGCTGCCGAGCGTGGGCTGCTCAAGGCCGGCGATGAGGCGCAGCAGGGTGGTCTTGCCGGAACCGGATGGCCCCAGAAGCGCGATCAGCTCGCCGGAGCGGATGTCGAGCGAGACATCGTGCAGCGCCGGGTAGCGGTCGAATTCCTTGCGAAGGTTTTTTACACTGACGTCCATTGCGGGCGTGCCTTTCAGATCAATGCTTGCGGCCGGCGGCGATTTCCGCGCCGTAGTGAAGTTCGAGCGCCGTCTTGACGATCAGCGTGACGAGCGCGAGTGCGGCGAGCAGCGACGCCACCGCGAAGGCGGCGACGAAATTGTACTCGTTGTAGAGGATCTCCACATGCAGCGGCATCGTGTTGGTGAGGCCGCGGATATGGCCCGAGACCACCGAGACCGCACCGAACTCGCCCATGGCGCGCGCATTGCAGAGCAGCACGCCGTAGAGCAGGCCCCACTTGATGTTGGGCAGCGTGACATACCAGAAGGTCTGCCAGCCGCTCGCGCCGAGCGACAATGCCGCCTCCTCGTCGCCCGTGCCCTGCTCCTGCATGAGCGGGATAAGCTCGCGCGCCACGAAGGGGAAGGTCACGAAGATGGTGGCGAGCACGATGCCCGGCACCGCGAAGAGGATTTCGATGCCGTGGCTTTTCAGCCAGGGCCCGAGCACGCTGCCCGCGCCGAACAGCAGCACATAGACGAGGCCGGAAATGACCGGCGAGACCGAGAAGGGAAGATCGATCAGCGTGGTCAGGAACGCCTTGCCCTTGAACTCGAACTTGGCGATGGCCCAGGCCGCCGCCACGCCGAACACCAGGTTGAGCGGCACGGCGATGACGGCCACCAGCAGCGTCAGCCGGATGGCGGCCAGCGTATCGGGATCGCCGAAGGCCGCCAGGAACTCCGCGGTGCCCTTGCGGAACGCCTCGATGAACACGGCCACCAGCGGCAACAGCAGGAAGAGCGTCAGGAAGAGGAAGGCCAGCGCCATCAGCGTGTAGCGGGCGGCGGGCGCCTCCGTCGTGGGCGAGCGCAGGCGGCGGGAAGACTTATGCGCCATGACCGTATCTCCTGCGGCTCCACGCCTGGATGAGGTTGATGACCAGCAGCATGGCGAAGGACAGCGCCAGCATGATCGTGGCGATGGCGGTCGCAGCCCCGTAGCTGAACTCCTCCAGCCGGATGACGATGAGCAGCGGCGCGATTTCCGACACATAGGGAATGTTGCCGGCAATGAAGATGACGGACCCGTATTCGCCGACACCGCGCGCAAAGGCGAGCGCGAACCCCGTGAGGATGGCCGGCGCCAGGCCCGGCAGCAGCACACGGAACACCGTCTGGAAACGGTTGGCGCCGAGCGTCGCCGCGGCTTCCTCGATCTCGCTGTCGATCTCCTCCATGACCGGCTGCACCGTGCGCACCACGAAGGGCAGGCCGATGAACACCAGCGCGATCACGATGCCCGTCGGGTTGAAGGCCGCCTTGATGCCGACGACGTTGAGGATCTGGCCGATCCAGCCGTTCGGCGCGTAGAGCGCGGCAAGCGCGATGCCGGCAACCGCCGTGGGCAGCGCGAAGGGCAGGTCCACGACCGCATCGACGATGCGCCGGCCGGGGAACTCGTAACGCACGATGACCCAGGCGACGATGACGCCGAAGACCACATTGACGATGGCCGCGATGAAGGCGGTGCCGAAGGAGACCTTCAACGCATTGACCGTTCGGGGATCGGAAAGGATGCCGAGGAATTCAGCGCCCGACAGGGACGCCGAACGCCAGACGAGGCCGGCAAGCGGAATAAGGATGATGAGCGTGAGATAGGCGAGCGAAAAACCGAGCGTCAGTCCGAAACCCGGAATGACGCTCGGTTGTCTCAGTCGCCACCGCCCGGAAGCAGCAGCAGTCGTCGTCAAGGTTCTCAGTTCCCCGGCTTGTAGATCTGGTCGAAGACGCCGCCATCGCCGAAGTGCTCGGGCTGCGCCTTGGCCCATCCGCCGAAGATCGGGTCGTCGATGGTGACCAGCTTAATCTCGGGAAGCTGTTGCAGCAACTCCGGCTTCACCACCTCGCGCTTGGACGGGCGATAGAAGTGCTTGGCCGCGATGTTCTGGCCTTCCTCGGAATAGAGGTAGTTCAGATAGGCCTCGGCCTGCTTGCGCGTGCCCTTGGCATCCACATTGCCGTCGACCACGGCGACCGGCGGCTCCGCGAGGATCGAGATCGGCGGGGCGACGATGTCGAAGGCGTCAGCGCCGAACTCGGCACCGGCCAGATAGGCCTCGTTTTCCCAGGCGAGCAGAACGTCGCCGATCTGGCGCTGGGCGAAGGTCGTCAGCGCGCCGCGCGCACCCGTGTCGAGCACCGGCGCCCGCTTGTAGAGGTCGGCGATATAGGCCTTGATCTTGTCCTGATCGCCGCCGAATTCCTCATTGGCCCAAGCCCAGGCGGCGAGGTAGTTCCAGCGCGCACCGCCCGAGGTCTTCGGGTTCGGCGTCACGATCTGCACGTCGCCCTTCACCAGGTCGCCCCAGTTCTTGATGCCCTTGGGATTGCCCTTGCGCACCAGGAAGACGATCGTGGAGGTATAGGGCGAGGAATTGTTGGGCAGGCGCGTGCGCCAGTCCTTGTTGATCTTGCCGGTCTTTTCCACGATGGCGTTGATGTCGCTCTCCAGCGCCAGCGTCACGACATCGGCCTCCAGCCCATCGATCACCGCGCGGGCCTGCTTGCCCGAGCCGCCATGCGACTGCTGGATGGTCACATCCTCGCCGGTCTCGGCCTTCCAGTGCTTGGCGAACGCCTCGTTGTAATCCTTGTAGAGTTCGCGGGTCGGATCGTAGGACACATTGAGCAGCGTCGTCTGCGCCCATGTCGCCGTGACGCTGCCAAAGGCCAACCCGACACCCAGGAGCAAGGCCCCTACCCGTTTCACCAAAATAGACATGTCCAACCTCCTGTGCGTTTCTGCCAAAAGCCTAGGGAATTACTAGAGTTAGTCAACAATGCTCGACACGTTTGAAAAACCGGTTCCCTTTCAGCCGGGATAGGGCAAAAGCCGCATCGCGAAAGACCCGGCACATGGAACAGACAACGGGGACAAGCCTGCTTTCGCGAGCATATTCGTTCACGCGAAATCACCCTGAAGGGGCCTTATACGGCGTCCGTTCAGCGAAGAATCCGGGCCGCTGCGCCGAGCGCCGCGGGCAATGGCGCCGCTCGGCGGCGGCCGTCGTGCGGTCGGAGCCGTCACGAGGCGACGGTTCATGCGGCAATTCTCCGGTCCGATTGCGGCCGAATCGCGATGCGGCGCGGCAACCTTCGCCGTGCGGCCACGCGCCCCGTATCGGCCCGCGATTTTGCGGCGGACGCCCGGAACAATCGCTGCCCCAACCGGTTGAAAGGGCACGCAACCTTGTTTGGGCACGATGGCAAATGCAGGAACAGTCTAAACTCTTTCCCGATCACCGGCGGCTTTCGGGAGAACGCTATACACTCGACAGTTTTCGAACGGCCTACGGGCTTTCGCACACGGAAGCCGAACGGCTTTTCGAAAAGTTCGGCCCGTCCAAGCGGGAGCTCGACCTCCTGATGCGCGCGCGGCAGGACCCCAGGCAGTTCCTCAACTTCTGAGCCGCGACAGGACCGGCGGAGCAGGTCAGGCAGCGGCGCTCTCCGGCCGCCGCCCGTCTTGCCCGATGCCTACCAGAGCTGGTGCACGTGCGGCGCAATCCGCTCGCGATAGAGCGCACGCAGCGCCTCCATCGTCTCGGCCGGCAGCGCCGCCACGTCGCTCGCCGCACTGTTGGCCTTCGCCTGGGCAGCATTCTTCGCGCCCGGAATGACCACGCTCACCGCCTCCTCCATGAGGATCCAGCGCAAGGCGAACTGCGCCATCGTGACATTGTCGGGCACCAGCTTGCGCACCGCCTCGACGGCGTCCAGCGCAACATCATAGGGCACGCCCGAGAAGGTCTCGCCCTTGTCGAAGGCCTCGCCGTTCCGGTTGAAGGCACGATGGTCGTCGGCTGCGAACTGCGTGGCGGCGTTCATCTTGCCCGTCAGCAGGCCCGAGGCGAGCGGTACGCGCACGATGACGGCCACGTCCCTCGCCTTCGCCTCGCGGAAGAACAGGCCGGCCGGGCGCTGGCGGAAGATGTTGTAGATGATCTGCACCGAGACGACGCCGGGATATTCCATCGCCTTCAGCGCTTCCTCGACCTTCTCGACCGAGACGCCGTAATTGCGGATCTTGCCCGCCTGCACGAGGTCGTCGAGGATGCCGAACACCTCGGGTCGGTAATAGACCTCGGTCGGCGGGCAATGCAGCTGCACGAGATCGAGGCAATCCGTCGAAAGGTTCTGCAGCGAACGGTCGACGAAGGCGGTCAGGTTCTTGCGGTTATATTCGTCCGCGACATGGGGCACGGCGCGACGCCCGGCCTTGGTCGCCACATAGGGCCGCTCGCCGCCGCGCGCCTTCAGCACGTCCGCGATGATGCGCTCCGAGCGGCCGTCGCCATAGACGTCGGCCGTATCGATGAAGGTCGTGCCGGCATCGAGCGCCGCATGCAACGCGCCCCGCGCCTCCTCCTCCGAAACGTCCCCCCAGGCGCCACCGATGGCCCAGGCTCCGAACCCGATCTCCGAGACCACGCGGCCCGTGCGCCCGAACTGTCTATCCTTCATGCAATGCTCTCCTCATGACACCGGCCTGCCGGCCGCTGTCGGCACCTTATCGCATAAACCAATCGGTTCCACTGCTCGGCCATCCTTTTTAGCGCCGCAGCGAGTTCGGGCGTCGGATGGGCGGCCGGGGCGGAGTGCCCTCCCCGGCCGCTGCTGATCCCGTTACATTCCGTCGGGACGTGGAGTTGCGGCTGCCGCAAATCCCCTGTCTTCAAGCCGTGGGAACGGTGCCACCGTCGATCACATGCTCCGTCCCGGTGATGGACGATGCGCGGTCCGAGGCAAGGAAGGCGATCAGGTCGGCGACCTCTTCGGGTGCGGCGGGCCTTCCCAGCGGGATGCCGCCAAGGGTGTTCATGATCACCTGAACCGCCTCGTCATAGCTGATGCCCGCTTCCTCGGCTATGCGCAGAGCCAGGCCATTGGAGCCCGGATCGGCGATCCAGCCGGGAGACACCCGCACGACGCGCACGCCCTTCGGCGAAACCTCTTTCGAGATGCTTTTGCTGTAGGTGTTGAGAGCGCCCTTGGCCGAAGCATAACCCGTCGTCGCCTGCGGCAAAGGCAGCCGGTTCTGGATCGATGTGACATGGATGACGACGCCGTGTCCCTGCGCGATCATTCCGGGAATGAGCGCGCGATCCAACCGGACCGCCGGGAAGAAATTGAGGTTGAATTCCTTGTCCCACTCCTCGTCGCTCAGCGAGGCAAAGCCACCTGAAGGCGCGGACGAACCGCCCAGCACATTCACGAGGATGTCGAGCCCGCCAAGCTCCCGAGCCACGGCATCGACGACCGTTCGGACACCGTCCTTGGTCGTCAGGTCGGCTTCGACGAATACCGCACCGGAGAAGTTCTTCGGCTTCGAACGAGCAGTGGTCAGCACGCGCGCGCCGAGTTCCTTGAACAGCGACACGGTTGCCGCGCCTGCCCCCGAGGTGCCGCCGGTGATGAGGGCCCTGCGGCCCTCCAGGGAGAGAAAATCGCTCATACGGTGATCTCCAGTTCCGATACCTTGTCGCCCGCGAGGACGAAGAAAAACCGCAGGTCGATCGGGCTGCCGGGGAAGTCGCCAGCCGCGTGCGCCGTTACCTGGGTCTTTCCGTTCTCGGTGGTGATCAGGAAGGGCTCGACGGTGTAGCTGTACTGCTGGGCCTCGTCGGCCATCCACGCGCGGATGGCCTCACGTCCCTTATGGGTCTTGCCCTTATCCTTCACGACACCGTTTTCGGTGAATGTGGCGGCGATCGCATCCGGGCTACCTGTCCGGTCCGCCTCGAAATAGGCTTCGATGGCTTTGGGTAATTTGATTGTCATGCGATTTCTCCTGGTCCCGTCTGAGCGCTTCGGCTCCCGTTCGACCTCCGTTTGAGATCGACTGGCCCAAAGGTAGACCACCCTCATTGACAGGATAAGCGGGACAAAGGAGGATGAGACGTTGCGAAAAGAGGGACAATGACCCGATCCGTTCTTGCCGAACTCGATGCCGTTCTCAGCATCGCCCGCCTGGGCTCTTTCAGAGCGGCCGCCCTCGATCTCGGCATATCGACTACAGCATTGAGCAATTCCATCGCAAAACTCGAACAACGCCTCGGCATCCGCCTCTTCAACCGGACAACGCGAAGCGTTTCGCTGACCGATGCGGGAAAGACCTTCGTCGAACGGGTCGGTCCGGCGATGACCGACATCCACGACGCCATGCTGGCTGCCCAGTCGCTCCAGGAGGTTCCGACCGGGACACTGCGCATCAATGCGTTCGCCACGGCAGCCCGGGAGGTGATGGAGCCGCTCATCCTCTCGTTCCTGCAGCGCCATCCCCGGGTGCATATCGACCTGGTCACGGAGGGGCGGCTGGTCGACATCGTCGCGGCCGGGTTCGACCTCGGACTGAGGCCCGCGGACCTGGTGCCGAACGACATGATTGCCGTGCCGCTCGGATTGAAGCGCAGCAATGCGGTCGTGGCGTCCCCCGCGTTCCTCCGCATGCACGGCGCGCCGACCGTTCCGGCGGACCTGTACCGGTTTCGCTGCATCCGGGCGCGCCTGCCGAACAATGCCTTGTTCCGATGGCGATTTGAGAAGGATGGAGAAGCCGTCCAGATCGATGTGCAGGGCGCGATCACCCTCGACGAGTCAAGCCTCGTCAGGATCGCGGCCCAGAACGGCATCGGCCTCGGATATGTCATGGAGGCGGACGTGCGCGAGGACATTGCAGCCGGGCGGCTTGTCCGCGTCCTCGAGGACTGGACCCCGGCCCTGGCGCCTCTGGCCCTTTACTATCCCGGAAGGAAGAATCCGCCGGCTGCTTTCACGGCCTTCATCAAGGCTGCACGGGATTTCGCGAATGGCAAACAAGATCAACCTGGGCCTTGACCGGTGTCCTGATCGGTACGCGCTGAAAGACGACATCCCTCTGGAAGCGCATCGCGGCAAGAGCGCCCTTGGCTGGCATGAAAATGTGCGGTAGAAAACCCCATGATCAAGGCCGCGAGTATTCCCTGCATCTAGCTCCCGCTGAACGCGAGGAGCTTCGACGCGAACCCTGCAGGGTTCGCGTCTCGCATCCGCTTGCCCAGGCAAGCGGAAACGAAGGTTCATATGCAGAGATACACAGATGGAAAACTTTTTCGAAAGCCCCTTTCGAGGCGTGACGCTCGACAAGCAGGTCACCAATCCCAACCTGATCGTCGGACGATACAGCTACTATTCCGGCTACTACCACGGCCACAGCTTCGATGACTGCGCACGCTTTCTCCTGCCTGACGAGGGCGCGGACAAGCTGATCATCGGGAGCTTCTGCTCGATCGGTTCCGGCGCAGCCTTCATCATGGCGGGCAACCAGGGCCACCGACACGAATGGATCAGCACCTTCCCCTTCTTCTTCATGTCGGAGGTGGCGGCATTCGAAGGCGCGGCAAATGGTTATCTTCCCGCCGGAGACACCGTTATCGGCAACGATGTCTGGATCGGCTCCGAAGCGATCATCATGCCCGGCGTCAAGGTCGGTGATGGCGCTGTGATCGGGACACGGGCCCTCGTGACGAAGGACGTGGAACCCTACGCCATCGTCGGCGGAAATCCCGCCAAGGTGATCCGGAAGCGTTTCGCCGAACGGGAGATCGCGCTGCTCCTGGAGATGCGGTGGTGGGACTGGCCGGAGGACCGCCTGAAGCAAGCGATGCCGATCATGACCAGCGAACGGATCGATGATCTTCACCGGTACTGGCTGTCGGTACGATAAAACCGGCAACGGTCGTCGCTCGGCAGATTGCCTGTAAACTCTCGACCACCGGCAACAGCCGGTGGTCCCTCTCCGCCAGGCGGCAGCGTTACGAGGCCGCCGGCATGCCGCCGCCCGCATTGACGGCATGCCGTCTCGCGAACCGGCCCGGAGAGCAGCCGAGCCGCTTGCTGAACGCCGTGCTGAACGCGCTGGCGGATTCGTAACCTATTTCATCCGCGATCCTGTCGAGCGACTTTGCGCCGCTCAACAGTGCCTGCTTGGCGATAGCGATGCGCCAGCGCGCGAGATATTCAATCGGCGCGCAACCGACAACCTCGTTGAATCGCGCGGCGAAACCCGATCTCGACATGCCGGCTATTCCAGCGAGTTCGGCGACCGTCCATCGCGTGCGGACATCCTCGTGGATGGCGCGCAGGGCACGGGCCATGGCGGGATCGCGCAGCCCGTTCAACAGGTTCGCCGATGCCGCGGTGTCGCCGCCGACGTCCCACCGCAGCGCCTCGACCAGCAGCATTTCCAGCAAGCGCTGGATAACCAGTTCCTTGCCCGGATGATCAGCCATGCACTCCTCGGACAAGAGTTCGATCATGCGGCCGAACCGCGTCCCCCGCCCCGCCGAAGCAGGGA
Source organism: Shinella sp. AETb1-6 (assembly GCF_009826875.1). Lineage (NCBI taxonomy): Bacteria > Pseudomonadati > Pseudomonadota > Alphaproteobacteria > Hyphomicrobiales > Rhizobiaceae > Shinella > Shinella sp. AETb1-6. Next base: position 427,136 of record NZ_WUMM01000001.1, read on the forward strand.
TAAAGATCGCGTCGGGCAGCAGCGTGAGCAGCAGCTGTGCGTTGACGCTCTCGATCGAAAAGCTCCCGCCCAGCGCCGCGAAGTCCGGCGCACCGTCCTGCTCGCCATGGCGGACAGCTTCCGCCAGAGGTTCGGCGGGAATGCAGGCGACGCCGGGTTCACTGTACAGGGAAAACGCCGGCGTCGTCGGCAAAAGCAGAAAGTCGCCTTCGGCAATGCGAAGCGGCTCCCGGTCGCCCAACGCGACCCAGGCTTCCCCGGTGAGCACGAGCGTGAATCCGGGCGCGTCATAGGCCCTGTAACGAACGCCCCATCGGCCGCGCCCGGAAATGGGCTTCGCGATCGCGGCCCTGGGCCGCAGGAGAGCGACGATATCACTGAGCGGGTCCATCTGGACGATCCGTAAAATTTCCTAGACGTAGAATTATAGATTGTCTTCCCGCGATTGTCTATTGCTGTCTCACCGAAACCAAGGAGACCGACATGACGAAGACCATCCTCATTACCGGCACATCATCCGGCTACGGCAAGGCCACCGCCGAACACTTCCTGTCCCGCGGGTGGAATGTCCTGGCGACCATGCGGCGCCCGGACCCATCGCTTTTTGCGGCAAACGAACGGCTGCGCCTGCTGCCGCTCGATGTGACCTGCCCCGACAGCATCGCCAGCCTTTTCGAATCCGCCGGTCCAATCGACGTTCTCGTGAACAATGCCGGGCTTGGCGGTGTCGGGGCATTCGAGGCGATGCCGATGTCCCTCGTCCGGCAGCTCATCGAGACCAACACGATCGGCGTCATGGCCATGTGCCAGGCGGTCATCCCGCAGATGCGCGAGCGTCGGTCCGGCACCATCATCAACGTCACGTCGAGCGTCGCTTTGGGAGAATTCCCGCTCGCGGCGGCCTATACCGCAACGAAACAGGCCATCGAAGGCTTCTCGGCTTCGCTTGCGCATGAGCTCGGCTATTTCGACGTGCGGGTGAAGCTCGTCGAGCCCGGTTATGCGCCGACCACCCGGTTCGGGGCGAATGCCATCGTTCCCGTCTCGGACCTCCTTCCCGGCGGCTATGCAGATTTCGCCCGGCCGATCCTAGAAGCATTCGCCAATCCGTCCCTGACCACGACGGAAAACGATGTTGCAGAAGCGATCTGGCAGGCCGTCCACGAGACCGGCAAGCAGCTTCGATTCCCCGCAGGAGCCGACGCCGTCGCGCTGGCTCAGGCGCGCTGACGGAGGAAACGGCGGAAGGCCTGCGGAATGGCGAACTCGATCCCCAGGCTGATGAGAGAGGCGTGGACCGTCCTGTGGTTTTCATCGTGAAGAAAAAACCGGTCGCCGAAGCCGAACCTGGTCTTGTAGCCGTCGGCGGCGGGGACTTCTCTATGATATTCCTGAAATGGTGCTCGGAGACCACTTGGACGACATTGGATAATGGGAAATGGTGGGCCCGGAGGGACTCGAACCCCCAACCAAGCGGTTATGAGCCGCCGGCTCTAACCATTGAGCTACAGGCCCTTCCCGGCCATGTGGGCGGGGGTTCGTCGGTCAATGGCGGCCGACGGTGTTAACCGTCTAGACGAAATAGTCTTTTCTCACAAGCACTGCCGTAATCTCTACACAATGAACGACGATGAACACGGCAAGGGACACAATCATCAGGAGATATTCGAGCATGTTCCATGCAATCACCGGCCGTCGCACGGCTGCCAGCCTGTTCGCCCTTTCGCTTGCTGCCGCCACCGCGCTCCCGCTCGCCGCGTGGGCCCAGGACGCCGCCTCGAAGCCGCGCGAGGCGACCATCATCGTGACAGGTGAAGGCAGCGCGGAAGTGGCCCCTGACATGGCCGTGGTCGATCTCGGCGTCGTCAAGGACGCCAAGACGGCGCGCGAGGCGCTCGACGCCAACAACAAGGCAATGGCCGAGATTCTCGCCGCGCTGAAGGAAGCCGGCATCGAGGAACGCGACGTGCAGACCTCCGGCTTCATGATCAACCCGCAGTACCAGTATCCGCAGAGCTCGACGGGCGAAAACCCGCCGCCGGTGCTGATCGGCTTCCAGGTCACCAACACGGTGACGCTGCGCGTGCGCGACCTGTCCAAGCTCGGCGAGATCGTCGACAAGACCGTGACGCTCGGCGCCAACCAGGGCAGCGGCATCCGCTTCGTCAACGACAAGCCGGAAGCAACCGTGAGCGCCGCCCGCAAGAAGGCCGTCGAGAACGCCGTCGCCAAGGCGAAGGAACTGACGGAAGCCGCCGGCGTGGGCCTCGGCCGCGTGATCGAGATTTCCGAAACCTCCTACCGCGCCGAGGCGATGCCGATCGCCCGCACCATGGCCAAGGATTTCGCCGCCGCCGGCGCCGTGCCGATCGCGGCCGGCGAAAACAGCTACTCGGTCACCGTCAACGTGACCTTCGCGCTGAACAACTGAGGCCTCACAGGCTTGCAGACATGACGGAAGGGCCGGGAAACCGGCCCTTTTTCGTTGTCGGAAGAATCGGGGCGCATATCAGGTGCGTGCAAACGCAAAAGCCCTCCCGACGGTGTCGGGAGGGCAGGCCGTCCGCCGGCCGGGGGTGACGAGGCGAACAGCTTTCCTCGCGGGAGCCGGCGTCACGCCGGCCCCGCAGCTGTTCAGCGGCGCCACATGGCGGGGCAACCACGCTCGTTGGCGAAGACCATGCGGGTGTATTCGCCACGGCGGAAGCCTTCGACCACGACGCGGCGCGGCGACATGTCGGCGATGCTGGCGCGACGCATACCGAAATCGCGCGCCTTCTCGATTGCAAGGCCCGGCGCGCAGCGGCCGCGGCCACGGCCCCAGCCATCGCCATGACGGCGGTCGTCGCGGCGATCCCAGCGATCGCCCCGGTCACGGCGATCCCAGTCGCCATCATCGCCCCAGCCCTGCTGGACCTGGAGGAAACCGTTACGGTAGCCGACGTTGTCGATGGTCACGCTGAGGCCGGCAGCCGAGGCGGCCGGAACAGAAGCGGTCAGCGCACCGAGGCCGAGGACGGCGGCGACAATGGTCTTGGTCAGAAAGGTCTTCATGAGAGGCTCCTGTTGGCTCCGGCAGAACCTTTTCTCGCCGGCGATTGAGAACACCTTATGGCGGCGATGCTGAACGCAAATGGAATCGTCCGTTCAGCTTGCGTTCAACTTCATGAACCGTTGAACAGGGCAATGCGGGTGATCGCGCCCTCATCGACCTCCAGGAACACGATCTTTTCGCGCGAATAGGCGCTGCCGCCCGCCGTCTTGCCATGCGCCGTCACGCGGATGGCCACGGCCTGGCCGCCGGCATCGCTCATGACGAGCGCGTCGGCATAGGTCTCGTCCGATGACTGGAAATAGCGGGCGAAGCGGTCGCGCAGCGCCTCGCGGCCGTTGTCGCTGCCCTCGCCGATGCCGGAGAGCACGACATCCTCCTGCACGCGGGCGGAAAGCGTGGCGAAATCACGGGCGTTCAGCGCGGCGATGACGGTGCGGGCAAGGTCTGTCATATCGGCCATGGGGGTCTCCTCTCCGGTGGGCAAGGCGCCAAACGGACGAGCCCGAAAAGGGTTCCCGTCAGGTGCTGAGATGCAGCACGATCTCGCGCCGGTGCGGGCGGTCACGGTGCTCGAAGAGATAAAACCCCTGCCAGGCGCCGAGCGCAAGCCGCCCGGCCATGACGGGAATGCAGATGGAGACCTGCGTGAGCGCCGCCTTGATATGCGCCGGCATGTCGTCCGGCCCTTCCATCGTATGGACGACCCAGCGCATGGAGGGATCGTCGGACGGCGGCACGAGCCGGCGGAAGAACCGGTCGAGATCGTGCCGCACGTCGGGATCGGCATTCTCCTGGACCAGCAGCGAGCAGGAGGTGTGGCGCACGAAGACGGTCAGAAGACCCTCCGTTACGCCGGCCTCACGAACGAAAGCCTCGACCTCGCGGGTGAACTCGTAGAGCCCCTGCCCGCGCGTGGATATCTCGATCAGCCGTTGCGGCACGACGAACGCAGCCTCAGCCGATGAGCCAGGACAGCCCGCCGCCCAGCACGATGAACACCACGATCACGCCCATGAAGCGGGCGAGACCCATATTGGTATCCGTCGTTTCGCCGACGATCGCGTAATAGAGGTTCATGCTGCGTCCTTTCTGCCTGTTGGCACGATAGTAGCGCAGCCCGCAGGTCTTCACAATTCGAGGAAGGGCCGGAAGCCGCCATAGATCATGCGCTTGCCGTCGAAGACCTCCTTCCATGCGTCCCCCTGCATGCGCGGATCCTTCATCACTTTCGCATTGATCTCATCGCGCTTTTCCCGGGAGGCGTAGGTGATCCACGAGAAGATCACCACCTCGTCGTCGCGCGCCTGCACGGCGCGGGGAAACGAGGTCAGCTCGCCATAGGGCACGTCGTCGCCGATGCATTCCACATAGTCGACGGCGCCGAGTTCCTTCCAGACATCGCCGGCGGTTCGGGCCATCTCCTTGTATGCCTCGATATTGGCCTTCGGCACGGCCAGCACGAAACCGTCAATATAGGTCATGCGCGTCTCTCCTTCTGTTCACACAGAACAAGGACGTCGGGCCGGACCCCGATCCGACAGGAGAATGAATTTTTTCTGGCGCCTTGCGACGGCGGCCTACCAGCCGCCGCAGGATCTCAGCTGGCGGGCGTAGTTCGACGCCATGGTCGAGGCCCGTTTCGCGCCGGCCTTCGCCGTGCCGCTCCAGTTGCCGCGCTGATAGCCGGCATGTCCGTGGTAATAGGCGATGTAGAGGCGGTAGGTGTCGTTGAGCGCAATGCCGTTCCGGCGGTTGCTCTCGGTGTGATACCAGCCGATGAAGCGGATCGCGTCGTTGAAGTTGGTGCGCTTGGCCGACCAGCGGCCCGTCTCGCGCTGGTAGCGCTTCCAGGTGCCGTCGAGCGCCTGCGAGAAGCCGAGCGCCGTCGACTGGCGTTTCCACGGAATGAAGCCGAAGAGCTTGGTGCGCGGCGGGCGCGCATTGTGCCGGAAACCGGATTCGGCATAGATCGTCGCCATCAGCACGGGCACGGGCACGCCGTATTCCCGCTGGGCGCCATAGGCGGCTTTCCGCCAGTTATCGAAAAGTCCATCGCGCTGCTCGAAGATCGCGCAGGCATTCTGTGTCTGCCTGGGGACAGACGCACAACCGGCAAGCAGCAGGAGAACGACGATCAATACGCAACGCATCGCAGTTCCTCAAAAATCGCGGATATTTATAAATCGTAAATCTTAACAATTCGTTTTGATTCAATTGCCGCATATCCGTTCCATCTACGCGGCTGATCCGCCCATCAAAGATGCAAATGCATTATTTTGTTGCTCTTTTTGCCCTCGCGGCCTAATCAATCCATAGCTAGCCGGCCTCTCGCGCACGATTGTTCCGGACCCGCTGAACACGGCCCTGCAACCGGATTTTCGGCCAACGCCATCCGTTCGCACGGGCGCTTGCAACCGGGCCCCAATGGCCCCCGTTGAGGAGAAAATCATGAAGAAGCCCATTTTCGCCGGAGCCTTGCTCGCCGCTTCCGTCGCCTTCGCACCGCTTGCGCACGCCGATATCGTCATCGGCCTCATCGCCCCGCTGACGGGCCCCGTCGCGGCCTATGGCGACCAGGTCAAGAACGGTGCGGAAGCAGCCGTCGCCGAGATCAACAAGAACGGCGGCATCCTCGGCGAACAGGTCGTGCTGAAACTGGCCGATGACGGCGGCGAGCCCAAGCAGGGCGTTTCGGCCGCCAACCAGATCGTCGGCGAAGGCATCCGCTTCGTGGTCGGCCCGGTCACCTCGGGCGTCGCCATCCCGGCCTCCGACGTGCTGGCCGAAAACGGCATCCTGATGGTCACGCCGACCGCCACCGCTCCGGATCTTACGGCCCGCGGCCTCACCAACGTGCTGCGCACCTGCGGCCGCGACGACCAGCAGGCCGAAGTCGCCGCCGCCTATGTCCTGAAGAACCTGAAGGACAAGAAGGTCGCCGTGATCCACGACAAGGGCGCCTACGGCAAGGGCCTTGCCGATGCGTTCAAGGCCGCGATCAATGCCGGCGGCATCACCGAGGCGCTCTATGATTCCGTCACGCCGGGCGAGAAGGACTTCTCCTCGCTGCTCACCCGCCTCAAGGCCGATGGCGTCGAAGTCATCTATTTCGGCGGCTACCACCCGGAAGGCGGCCTGCTCGCACGCCAGCTGAAGGACCTCTCGGTCAACGCCACCATCATCGGCGGCGAAGGCCTGTCGAACAGCGAATATTGGGCGATCGGCAACGAAGCCGCTGCCGGTACGATCTTTACCAACGCATCCGATGCGCTGAAGAACCCCGACTCCTCGGCCGCCGTCGCCGCGCTCAAGGAAAAGGGCATCCCGCCGGAAGCCTTCACGCTCAATGCCTATGCCGCCGTGGAAGTGCTGAAGGCCGGCATCGAGAAGGCCGGCAGTGCCGATGACCCGGCCGCTGTCGCGACCGCGCTGAAGTCGGGCGAAGAGATCCCGACCGCCATCGGCAAGCTGACCTACGGCGAAACCGGCGACCTCACCTCGCAGAGCTTCTCGCTCTTCAAGTGGGAAGACGGCAAGATCGTCTCCGCTGAGTAAGCGGCGCGATCTGGAGATGCGAACGCCGGGGCCCTGCCCCGGCGTTTTTGTTTGTGAAGAGGATGCTGCCCCTCATCCCTTGAAGCGTTTATCGCCCGGCGCGGAACTTCTCCTTCAGGCGTGCGATATCGGCATCGCTCCAGTCCTGCACATCGGTGACGGCGATCCAAGGGTCGATATAGTGCTCGCCGGCATAGACATGGCCCAGACCCATCGGTGCCGTGGTGGCCATCGCCATGTCGAGCGTCAGTTGCAGGAAGGTGACGACGGGATACCACTGGAAGTCGGGCGAGACATCCGGCCCGCGCGGCACGGCCATCCAGGCGGGCTGGCGGTAGAGCGAATAGGGATCGTAGAAGGTCACGGGATCGCTGGCATATTGCAGGTAGACGATGCGCATCGGCCCCCAATGGTCGCCGGCCTCGGGCAGCACGTTCTTCTGGCTGGTGAAGCGCACATAGGAACCGTCGCGGAAGCGCGGCAGCCAGGCCGGCGTGCCGGGATTGCGGTCGGCGGTCATCTTGCGCCAGATGCGGCTTGGAAACGGCGGTCCCGCCCACAACGCCCCCTGATAGGGATCGCCGATCACCTCGAACAGTTCGGCCGACTGCTCCGACGACAGCGCACCCAGACTGAGACCGTAGAGATAAAGCTTCGGACGGCTGCCCTTCGGCAGCGTCGTCCAGTGATTGTAGACGGCGCGGAACAGCGCGCGGGCCGCCTCCGCGCCATAATCCGGCTCGGCGATCAGCGACAGCCAGCTTGCGAGATAGGAGTACTGGATGGCGACGCTCGCGATATCGCCGTGATGCAGGTACTCGACCGTATCCAGAGCCTCGGGATCGATCCAGCCGGTGCCGGTCGGCATCACGACCAGCAGCGTCGAGCGCTCGAAGCCGCCGACGCGGATCAGCTCGTCGAGCGCGATCTTCGCACGCGCCTCCGGCGTCTCCGCTGCATTGAGCCCGGCATAGACGCGCAGCGGCTCGACGGCCGGCTTGCCGGTAAAGGAGGCGATGTCCTGCGCCGAGGGACCGCTTGCCACGAAGGAGCGCCCCATGCGGCCAAGCGCGTCCCAGCGCACCAGCGAGGCGGCACTTCCCGATTTCAGCGGATCGGACGGCTCCTCCGTATCGGGCTCGATGACCTGGTCGAGCCGCCGGAAGGACGAATCCGCCGTGTGCAGCACGAAGCGCAGCAGCAACCCGTCGGCCATGGTCCAGAACAGCGTGGCGGCAAGCGCCGTGCCGATGACGTAGGAGAGCCGCCGCGGCGCGGCGACACGCGACGTGCTGGCAATGAGCCGCACGACGAGGGCGAAGAGCTTGCCGACGGCAAGCAGGAGCAGGAAGATGCCGAGCGCGATGGCACCGACATAGAACGGATGCGCCGTCTCGATCGGCGGCAGATGCATCAGCGTGCGGATGGAATTCTGCCACTCGGCCGCCCGCCAGAGGAAGACGAGCACGACGATGGCGCAGAACGCGCCGGCCGCGACCCGAAGCCACAGCCGCACCGGCCCCTGCGTCACCGGCAGCTCGAACCAGCGCCAGAGCGCGGCAAGCGCGACGCCCAGTCCATAGCCGCAGGCCATGGCGACGCCGGAAAGAATGCCCTGCGTGACATAGGTGCGCGGCAAAAGGCTCGGTGTCAGCGAAACCGCGAAGAACAGCGTGCCGAGCAGGAGGCCGACCACGGAGAACGACAAGAGAAAAGACCACAACCGATCGCGCATCCGCACCTCCTTCGCAGTCACAGGGAACCTTGCACGGCGACCGCCCCGAGGCAACCGCAGGCAGGTTTTTTGCCCATGCTTTGGGCATGAAAGCATGCCTCTTGTCCGCCCGGCCCGATCCGGAAACGAAAAAGGCCCGGTCGCGAGAACGACCGGGCCCTTGAACGGTTCAGGACAGGCTCAGCTGTCGAGGAACGAGCGGAGCTTTCTGGAGCGGCTCGGGTGCTTGAGCTTGCGCAGCGCCTTCGCCTCGATCTGGCGGATACGTTCGCGCGTCACCGAGAACTGCTGGCCGACTTCTTCCAGCGTGTGGTCGGTGTTCATGCCGATGCCGAAGCGCATGCGCAGCACGCGCTCTTCGCGCGGCGTGAGCGAGGCCAGAACGCGCGTCGTCGTCTCGCGCAGGTTCGCCTGGATGGCAGCGTCGATCGGCAGCAGCGCGTTCTTGTCCTCAATGAAGTCGCCGAGGTGCGAATCTTCTTCGTCGCCGACAGGCGTTTCCAGCGAGATCGGCTCCTTGGCGATCTTCAGAACCTTGCGGACCTTTTCGAGCGGCATGGCGAGCTTCTCGGCCAGTTCTTCCGGGGTCGGCTCGCGGCCGATCTCGTGCAGCATCTGGCGCGAGGTGCGGACGATCTTGTTGATCGTCTCGATCATGTGCACCGGAATGCGGATCGTGCGGGCCTGGTCGGCGATCGAACGGGTGATCGCCTGACGGATCCACCACGTCGCGTAGGTGGAGAACTTGTAGCCGCGGCGATACTCGAACTTGTCGACCGCTTTCATGAGGCCGATATTGCCTTCCTGGATGAGATCGAGGAACTGCAGGCCGCGGTTCGTGTACTTCTTGGCGATCGAGATCACGAGACGGAGGTTGGCTTCCACCATCTCCTTCTTGGCGATGCGGGCTTCGCGCTCGCCCTTCTGCACCATCGAGACGATGCGGCGGAATTCGGCGATCGAAATGCCGGTCTCGGTGGCGAGGTTCTGGATCTCCTGGCGGATGTCGCGGATCGTCGTGTTCTCGCTCTTGGCGAATTCCTTCCAGCCGCGGGCCGACAGGTTGGCGATCGACTTCATCCAGTTCGGATCGAGTTCCGCGCCGGAATACTGCTCGAGGAACGAGTCACGCTTGACGCCGTAGCTTTCGGCCAGGCGCAGCAGGCGGCCTTCGTTCTGCATCAGGCGCTTGGAGATGTCGTAGAGCTGCTCGACAAGGCTGTCGACGCGGTTCTGGTTGAGCGACAGCGACTTGACGGCCGTGATCAGCTCGTCCTTGAGTTCCTTGTAGCGGCGCTCCTGGGCAGGCGAGAGCGTGCCGGTGGCCTGCAGGCGGGCTTCCACCTGCTGGTCCTGCAGCTTGCGCAGCTTCTTGTAGGTCTCGGCGATCGTGTCGAGCGTTTCCATGACCTGCGGACGCAGTTCCGCTTCCATGGCGGCGAGCGAAAGGTTCGACTCGTCGTCGTCCTCTTCCTCTTCTTCCGCCGGCTGGCCCTCGCCGCCGACATTGGTGATGTCGTCATCGTTTGCCGCGCGCGGCTTGCGGTTCTTTTCCTTCTCCTCGGCGGCCTTGCGGTCCGCCTCGATCTTTTCAGGAGACTGGAACTGCGGGGCGGCCTTCGCCTCCGGACCGGAATAGGTGGTTTCGAGATCGATGATCTCGCGCAGCAGCGTCTGGCCTTCGTTGAGTTCATCCCGCCAGATGATGATGGCCTGGAACGTCAGCGGGCTCTCACAGAGGCCGGCGATCATGGTCTCGCGGCCGGCTTCGATGCGCTTGGCGATGGCGATTTCGCCTTCGCGCGACAGGAGCTCCACCGAACCCATCTCGCGCAGATACATGCGCACCGGGTCGTCGGTACGGTCCGTCGGCTCCTTCTTCTTGGCAGTCGCAAGCGCGGTGCCGCCGGAAGGGGCAAGCTCGCCGCCCTCGCCGTCGTTGTCGTCGTCGCTCGCCTCGTCGTCGCCGCCCTGGGCCGCCTCTTCGGCGTCCTCATCCTCGATGACGTTGATGCCCATGTCGGAGAGCATGGACATGGTGTCCTCGATCTGCTCCGAAGTGACTTCCTCGGAGGGCAGAACGGAATTCAGCTCATCCATCGTGACATAGCCGCGCTTCTTGGCGGCCTTGATCATCTTCTTGACGGCATCATCGGAAAGATCGAGAAGAGGGCCGTCGGATGCGCCTTCGCGTTCGTTTTCGACTTCCTCGTTCTCTTTGACCTTCGTCGCCATTTACTCTGTCGCTTTCCTGAATATCCGTTTCCAAGCGGTTGGGGGTCCGCAGCCGATCGCCCTTCGGCGTGCGTTACCGCGAATCAGCATCCCTGACCTAACGGATGGACAATTAAATCCCGATTAACCACGCCCGGCCTGCGGGCTTGTGAACGCGCCGCCGAGGCGACACGACTGCATGACTTCCCGATAGCCGTACCCATTCCTTGCTCGCCAACAATGGTGATTCCCAGAATTTTCGGTTGCGTCAAGCTTTTCCGGCAAAAAACCCGTAAAAGCCTACGATTCGGGTTTCTAGGCGGGAAAGCCGGCATAGCAGGGTGATTGTCCCTCATGTAGGCGCTCTTCGCCCAAAGACAAGGGCCTGCCAACGCCTGATGTCCGGCGATCCGGCCAAGGCGATTCGCTTCAGAAGGTCAGAAGGAACGCCCATCCACCTTTGTGATCGTCAGCGCCTCGATGTCGATTGCCGGAAGACAGCGCAGATTGACCGCCGCCATGCGGTTTCCCTTGGGGTCGGTGCCCTCGCCATAGGGCGCGATACCGCAATTGGCACAGAAGTGATGCTGGATGACGTGGCGGTTGAACGTATAGGTCGACAGGTTCTCGCGCGGCGTCGTCAGCCGCAGGTTTTCCGCCGGAACGAAGGCCAGCAGCCCGCCACGCCGCCGGCACAGGGAACAGTTGCAGTCGAGCCCGCTGTCGAACGTGCCCTCCACCTCGAAGGCGATGTTGCCGCAATGGCAGCTTCCCTCATACCTCATCGCGTCTCCTCCCTGCCTGTGTTCGCCGCCCGCGTGGCAAGCCTCAATACCAGTCCATGACGACCTTGCCGGAATTGCCCGAGCACATCGCCTCGAAGCCGTCGCGGAAGTCGTCGATCCCGATCCTGTGCGTGATGATCGGGGCAAGGTCGAGGCCGCCCTGCACGAAAGCGATCATCTTGTACCACGTTTCGAACATTTCGCGCCCATAGATGCCCTTGAGCGTCAGCATCTTGAAGATGACCTTGTTCCAGTCGATGCCGAAACCTTCAGGCGCGATGCCGAGGATGGCGATCTTGCCGCCATTGTTCATCGTGTCGATCATGGAGCGGAAGGCCGGCGGCGCGCCCGACATTTCCAGCCCCACGTCGAAGCCCTCGGTCATGCCGATCTGCGTCATGACGTCCGCGAGGTCCTGGCTGGATGCATCCACGACGTAATCGATGCCGACCTTGCGGGCGAGTTCGAGGCGGACGGGATTGATGTCGGTGATGACGACCTTGCGCGCGCCCGACCGCTTGGCGACCATCGCGCCCATGATGCCGATCGGGCCGGCGCCGGTGACGAGCACGTCCTCGCCAACGAGATCGAAGGAAAGCGCGGTGTGCACGGCATTGCCGAACGGATCGAAGATCGCCGCCACCTCGTCGGGCACGTCATCGGGGATCGGCACGACATTGTATTCCGGCAGGCAGACGAATTCGCCGAACGAGCCCGGCCGGTTGACGCCCACACCCTTCGTGTAATGGCACAGATGCCCGCGCCCGGCGCGGCAGTTGCGACACTTGCCGCAGACGATATGCCCTTCGCCCGAGACGCGCTCGCCGACCTTGTACTTGGTGACGGACGAGCCGATCTCGGCGATCTCGCCGACGAATTCGTGGCCGACGACCATGGGCACCGGAATGGTCTTCTGCGCCCAGTGATCCCAGTTCCAGATATGCACGTCCGTGCCGCAGATCGCCGACTTCTTGACCCGGATCAGCACATCGTTCGGGCCGACCTCGGGCACGGGCACGTGCTCCATCCACAGGCCGACCTCGGGCTTTGCCTTAACCAGCGCACGCATCATGTTCGACATGACGAAACCTCCGCAAGGGATTCAGAAGACAGTTCAAATAATGCCGAGTTCGCGTCCCACCTCAGCGAAGACGTCGATAGCCTTGCGGACATCCGCCTCGCTGTGCGCGGCCGACATCTGGGTGCGGATGCGGGCCTGCCCGCGCGGCACGACGGGGAAGGAGAAGCCGATGACGTAGACGCCCTTCGCCAGCATGCGGCTCGCCATTTCCTGCGCCAGCGCGGCGTCGCCGAGCATGACGGGAATGATGGGATGCCCCTCGCCCGCCAGCGTGAAGCCGAGCTTCGTCATCTCGCTGCGGAAGAGGTCCGCATTGGCATTGAGGCGCGCGCGCAGCGCATCGCCGTGGTCGATGAGATCGAAGACCTTGAGCGAGGCGGCGGCAATGACCGGGGCGAGCGTGTTGGAAAAGAGATAGGGCCGCGAGCGCTGGCGCAGCCATTCGACCACCTCGCGCTTGCCGGACGTATAGCCGCCCGAGGCCCCGCCCAGCGCCTTGCCGAGCGTGCCGGTCATGATATCGACGCGGCCTTCAACACCGCAATGTTCGGCCGAGCCGCGCCCATGCTTGCCGACGAAACCGACGGCATGGCTGTCATCGACCATGACCATCGCGCCGTATTTTTCGGCGAGGTCGCAGACGCCGCCGAGATTGGCGATGATGCCGTCCATGGAGAAGACGCCGTCGGTGGCGATCATCTTGAAGCGGCTGCCCTCCGCCTTCTTCAGTTCCTCTTCAAGGCTCCCCATGTCGTTGTTGGCGTAACGGAATCGCTTCGCCTTGGAGAGCCGCACGCCATCGATGATCGAGGCGTGATTCAGCGCATCCGAGATGATCGCGTCCTCTTCACCGAGCAGGGTCTCGAACAGGCCGCCATTGGCATCGAAGCAGGAGGAATAGAGGATCGTGTCTTCCAGCCCGAGGAAGGAGGAAATGCGTGCCTCCAGCTGCTTATGCTCTTCCTGCGTGCCGCAGATGAAGCGCACCGAGGCCATGCCGTAGCCGTAGCGGTCGAGCGCCGCCTTGCCGGCTTCGGCCAGTTCCGCGTTGTCGGCGAGGCCGAGATAGTTGTTGGCGCAGAAGTTCAGCACCCGCTCGCCCGACTGGACCGCGATCTCGCCGGCCTGCTTGGAGGTGATGACACGCTCGGACTTGTAAAGGCCGCCAGCCTTGAGGCCCTCGATCTCGGATTGCAGATGGGTGATAAAGGTGGACGTCATGGTCGCGCACTCACGGCTGGAAAGGACATTCGGCGGATCAGGCGACGCTGGCCGCATAGGCGGCGATCAGAGGCTCCATCTCGCTCATTTCAGGAAATTTCGTATAGCTATGCACGGCAGGGACCGTTGCCCAGGCCAGTTTCTCGCTCGTGTAGGTTTCCACGAAGGGACTGTACCACGCCACATCGTTCAGCATGGTCGGCCGAACGTTGACGAAGAAATCCAGCCCGGGCATCCGCGTGAACATCCATGTCATGCAATCCGGACAGAAATGATGCCCGATATGCGGACTGGCACCGGCAACGACGGGTTCGCCGGCAATAACGGCAAACCCTTCAGTCGGGATCGCTGCGCTCAGCGAGTAGGCGCTGGCCGACATGCGCTGGCAGCCTGTGCAATGGCAGGCCATTGTGATCAGCGGCGGTGCACTCACGCGAATTTTGACCCGCCCGCAACGGCAGGCACCATCGAGCGGCAATTTCAGTCTTTTCATGGCTCGGTCCTCTCAGGATGGATGCTTAGGGACGCCCGCAGGCGATCAGCAGGAACATCGGTCGGTTAAGCTCGACCCGCCATTCCAGATGCTCGGCGAGCTGCGCGGCACTCGGCCGCCATTCCTCGACATGGCGAAGCGTGAAGCCCGCCGCGATCAACGCGTTCAGCGTCGTGCCCAGCGTGCGATGATATTTGACGACCCCCTCGGCGAGCCAATCTGTCGTGCGTTGGCCTTCGACAAGGTAGCCATCGACCGGCCAGATCGTTTTCCCACCGACCTCGGCCCAATCGGGCGCGGACGGCGCCATGAAGATGGGATGCTCGATGGTGAAGACAAAATCCGAGCCCGGCACCAGCGCGGCATGGATCGTGCGAACCAGCCGCTCGAAATCCGCGGTATAGTGGAAGGCGAGCGACGAATAGGCCAGATCGAAAGCCTGCGCCGGCAGGTCGAGCCGGTCGAGATCGGCGATCTCGTAGCGCACGACCGGTGAAGTGGTTTCGGCGCGCGCGCGGGCGATCATGTTCTGCGAGAGATCGAGGCCCAGCACGCTCTGCGCGCCCTCGCCCGCCGCATGACGCGCAAACCAACCGAAGCCACAGCCGAGATCGACGATACGCTTGCCCGCGAGGTCCGGCAGCATCGCCCGCACCGAGCCCCATTCTGCCGCACCCGCAAGTCCGTAAAGCGAACGGGGCAGATTGCTGTATCCCTCAAAGAAAGCAGGCTGGTCATAGATGTTCTGAGCCATCGCGGATCCTTTCAGAGAAAGGACATAACGCGTTTTCGACATGCGGAAAAGCGAGGGGTGACGGCAGTCACCATGGCGGGCCGGTGACCAGAGCAGGCTTGACAGCCCGGCATTCCCATTGTCCGGTGGCGGGAACAACGGGGGTTGGGGCGATGACGATACTGGACCGGTTTTCCCAGAAGGGTCGTGTGGCGCTCGTCACCGGCGGCGGCCGCGGGCTCGGCTTCGAGATCGCGCTGGGGCTGGCGCAGGCCGGCGCGCATGTCGTCGTGAGCGGACGCACCGCCGCGACACTGGAGGAGGCCGTCGCCCGGATCGCCGCCGGCGGCGGCCAGGCCTCCGCTGCGGCTTTCGACATCGCCGACCGGGCGGCCCAGCGCAGGGCGCTCGCTGACATCGAGACCAGGCATGGCCGGCTGGACGTGCTGGTCAACAATGTCGGCGCGCGCGACCGGCGCGCCCTCGCGGACATGGACGACGCCGCCATCGACGACCTCATCCTCACCGACCTCTCGGCCGCCATCAGCCTTTCGCGCGACGCCGCCGCGCTGATGAAGAAGAACGGCCACGGCCGGCTCATCGCCGTCACCTCCATCGGCGGGCATGTCGCCATGCCCAATGACGGGGTCTATCCCGCCGCCAAGCAGGGCCTGACCGGTCTCATGCGCAGCATGGCCGTGGATTACGGCCCCTTGGGCATCACCAGCAATGCCATCGCGCCCGGCTGGTTCGCGACCGAGACCAACGCGGCGATGGCCGCCAACGAGGAGCTGATGCCCTTCGTGCGCCAGCGCATTCCCGTCCAGCGCTGGGCCCGCCCCGACGAGATTACCGGCGCCGCCCTGTTCCTTGCCAGCGACGCCGCCTCCTTCGTCAACGGCCATGTGCTCGTCATCGATGGCGGCATGACGGTCAGGATGTAGCTTCTTTGCCGCATTGTCCGACGCCGAAGCGATCCCGCTTCGGCTGTAAATGCTCTAACCGGCGAAATCCTCGATGACGGCCAGGAAGGCCTCGCCGAAGCGATCGCGCTTGGAGACGCCGATGCCCGGAATATCCAGAAGCTCCTCCAGATCGGCCGGACGTTCGCGGGCGAGCGCGATCAGCGTCGTGTCGGGGAAGACGACGTAAGGCGGAACATCGAGATCCTTGGCGATGGCCAGGCGCTCGGCGCGCAGTGCCTCGAACAGCGCCAGGTCGGAACCGCTGAGGTTGGAGCGTTCGCGCGACGCGGGCGATCCCCCCGCCCGGGCCTTTCGGCCGGTCTGCGGCCGGTCCTTGCGCAAAAGCACCTCCCGCTCCCGACGGAAGACGGCACGCGCCTCCGGTTCCAGCTTCAGCGCGCCGAAGGCCGAATGGTCGACACTGACCAGCCCCATGGCCATGAGCTGGCGGAAGATCGATTGCCAGACGCTTTTGGCAACGTCCTTGCCCGCGCCGAAAACCGGCATTTCGGTATGGCCGAAACGCTCCGTCTTTTCGTTGACGGCGCCCACCAGCACATCGATGACATGGGCAGCGCCGAAACGCTCGCCGGTGCGGTAGACCGCGGCCAGCGCCTTGATGGCCGCCTCGGTGCCGTCCCAGGTCTCGACCGGATTGCGGCAGGTATCGCAATTGCCGCAGCGGCCCGCATGGCTCTCGCCGAAATGCGCAAGGATCGCCTGCCGGCGGCAACCGGCCGTCTCGCAGATCGCCAGCAGCGACATCAGCTTGGCGCGCTCGATGCGCTTGATCTCCTCGGCCGCCCCGCCCTCGTCGATCATCTTGCGGCGCTGCACGACATCGGCCATGCCATAGGCCATCCAGACATCCGACGGCAGGCCGTCACGCCCCGCACGGCCGGTCTCCTGGTAGTACGCCTCCACCGAGCCGGGCAGGTCGAGATGCGCGACATAGCGCACATCCGGCTTGTCGATGCCCATGCCGAAGGCGACGGTCGCCACGAGGCAGAGGTTTTCCTCCTTCAGGAACGCATCCTGGTTGGCATCGCGCACCGCCCGGTCGAAGCCCGCGTGATAGGGTAGCGCGCGCACGCCCTGCGTGTTCAGCCACTCCGCCGTGTCCTCGACCTTGGCGCGCGACAGGCAATAGACGATGCCGCTCTCGCCCTGATGCTTGGAAAGGAACCGCAGGAGCTGCTGGCGTGGCTGGTCGCGCTCGGCGATCTCGTAGGAGATGTTCGGCCGGTCGAAGCTGGTGGTGAAGACCTCCGCGCTGTCGAGGCCCAGGCGCTCGATGATGTCCTCGCGCGTATGCGGATCGGCGGTCGCCGTCAGCGCGATGCGCGGCACGCCGGGATAACGTTCGCCGAGCATGCCGAGCGTGCGGTATTCCGGCCGGAAGTCATGCCCCCACTGCGAGACGCAATGCGCCTCGTCGATGGCGAAGAGCGCGATGCGGGCGCCCGCCACAAGGTCGCTGAAACCATCCGTGACGATGCGCTCCGGCGTGACGTAGAGCATGTCGAGCTCGCCGGCGCGCATGGCATCTCGCACGGCGAAAAACTCCTCGCGCGACAGCGAGGAATTGAGCGCCGCCGCCCTGACGCCAAGCTGCTTCAGCGCCTCCACCTGATCGCGCATCAGCGCAATCAGCGGCGAGATGACGATCCCCACACCATCGCGGCACAGCGCCGGGATCTGGAAACACAGGGACTTGCCAGCACCGGTGGGGAAGAGCACGACCGCATCGCCGCCATCCGTGACATGCTCCACCACCGCCTGCTGCTTGCCGCGGAAGGCATCGTAGCCATAGACGCGCTTCAACACGTCGAGGGGAGATGGGCGGGCGGTTGCGGTGGAGGTGTCGAGCATGCGAATCCCGTTTCGTTCACGGCGGACTATGGGGTTTGCAGCGTGGGGAGGCAACCTTTGCGAGGTCGTTTACCCCTACTTGCCGGCCGGCCCCTTCACGCGGCCGGAGAGCACGCCGAAGCCTTCGATGATGGCTTCCTGGTTCTCCATGCGCACGGTCTCCAGCTGCACCTCCTGAAGGGCGCGCAGGATCTGGGGCACGCGCTCGTCGTCGCCCTCCTCGGTGGAAACGGCCAGTTCCCGCTCCAGTTCGCGGCGCTGCCAGAGCAGCGCGCGGGTGCGCTTGTGCAGGGCGAGCGCCTGGAGATAGCCTTCGCGCGCATCTTCCGGCGCGGCCTCGGCCGTCGCGGTCCACAGGCGTGAATTGCGGATCTGCTGTTCCAGCCCCTTGAGCAGCGCCTCGAAGCCCGCCGTTTCGAGATCCTCGATCAGCCGGTCGCGCTCCAGCCGCGCGCCGACGGAGCCGGCAATGCCGAGCAGCGCCGACCACAGGCGCTGGAGATCGCGGTTGTCGTACTCGATGCTGGCGATATCGTCGTAATCGCTGAACAGCAGGCCGGGATGGTTGACGACGGTGAGCGCCAGAACGCTCTCGCGCAGCGCCGGCAGTTCCTGCGCGCCGCGCACCAGCGCCGAGCGGGCAAGCCGGTCGGAAATACCCGTCGCAACCGCATTGCGCTGCTGGCCGCCACGCGCGCCGCCCCTCTGCTGGCGGTTGCCGCCGAAATTGCCGCCGCCCTGCCGCGGCACTGGGCGGAAGAAGCTGTTCAGCCGATCGCGCATCGCCTGCTGGTAATGGCGGCGCACGTCCTCGTCGGCGATGACGGCCGTGACCTGGCGCAGCCGCGCCTCCAGTGCCGCGCGGCTTTCCGGCGTGTCGAAATTCGCGCCCTGCACCTCGCGGTTCCAGATCATGTCGGCGAGCGGCCTTGCGCTGGCCATGACCTTGTCGAAGGGCGCGCGGCCTTCATGGCGCACCAGATCGTCCGGGTCCTTGCCGTCGGGCAAAAGCGCGAAGCGCACGGTGCGCTCCGGCTTGATGAGCGGCAGGGCGAGATCGGCGGCGCGGTTGGCCGCACGGATGCCCGCCCCGTCGCCATCGAAGCACAGCACGGGCTCCGGCGTCATGCGCCACAGAAGGTCGAGCTGGTTTTCGGTCAGCGCCGTACCGAGCGGCGCCACCGCATTCTCGATGCCGGCCTGATGGAGCGCGATCACATCCATATAGCCTTCGACGGCGATGATCGTGCCGGTCGCCCGGTCGTCCTGGCCGGCATTGCCGACGCGGCCGGCCCCCTGCGCGGCCTTTCGGGCGCGGGCATGGTTGTAGAGCACGCTGCCCTTGTGGAAGAGCTCGGTCTCGTTGGAATTGAGATACTTGGCCGGCGCATCCGGCGACATGGCGCGGCCGCCGAAGGCGATGACCTTCTCGCGCACCGAATGGATGGGAAACATGATGCGGTCGCGGAAACGGTCGTAGGAAACGGGGATTTCGGGCCCGTGCACGACGAGCCCGCAGGCCTCGATCGCCTCCTTCGGCACGCCCTTGCGCGCCAGATGCTCCTTCAGCGCATTGCGGCTTTCCGGCGCATAGCCAAGGCGGAACGTCTCGATGGTGCGCCCCGTCAGGCCGCGGTCGCGCAGATAGGCGCGCGCCTTGGCGCCGGCCGGGGTCTGCAACTGGTCCTCGAAGAAGCGCGTCGCCATCTCCATGACCTCGACGAGGCCCATGCGCTCCTTTTCCCGCTGCTCCGCCTGCGGGTCGGGCTGGGGCATGGGCACGCCGGCGAGGTCGGCGATCTGCTGGACGGCCTCCGGGAAGGACAGCCCGTCGAGATCGGTGAGAAAGCGGAAATGATCGCCCGACACGCCGCAGCCGAAGCAATGATAGCGGCCCTTGCGATCCTCGCAGTGGAAGCTCGGCGATTTCTCGCCGTGGAACGGGCAGCAGGCCCAGTAATCGCCGCGCGAAACATTGGTCTTCTTGCGATCCCAGGTCACGCGCCGGCCGATCACGTCCGAAATGGGAACGCGGTCACGGATCTCGTCTAGGAAGGCATTGGAAAAGCGCATGGTTACCTCGGTCGAGGTTCATATAACCACGCGGACGCCCCGCCGCCAGCGATAGTCCGTCACCCACAGCAATCCACAGGCGGCGGCACAAAGGAAAAGGGCGGCCCAAGCCGCCCTTCCCGTCTTACTTCAGCAGGTCCTTCACCACGCCGGAGGCCTTGGCGAAGTCCATCTGGCCCGGATAGCGCTCCTTGAGCACGGCCATGACCTTGCCCATGTCGCGCAGGCCCTGCGCGCCGATCTCGGTGATGACGCCCGATATCAGTTCGCGCACCTTCTCGTCGGAAAGCTGCTCGGGCAGGAAACCCTTGATGACGGCGATTTCCTGCTGTTCCTGCGCGGCGAGTTCGGGGCGGCCGTTATCGGCGAAGATCCTGGACGATTCCTCGCGCTGCTTGATCATCTTGGCGAGGATCTGCAACACTTCGTCGTCCTCGACCGGGCCCTTGCCCGCGCCGCGGTTGGCAATGTCGCGGTCCTTCAGCGTCGCCTGGATCAGGCGCAGCGTGGAGACACGGCAGGCGTCCTTTGCCTTGAGGGCTTCCTTCAGGTCGTTTGCGAAGATTTCGCGCATCATTTTCTCCATGAAAGGCCGCCGGCGCCGGATGCGCGACAGGCCCTTGTCGTCGTTCGATTGTGCATGCTCATAGACCGGCAACGGGCCCGACCGCAAACGGATTGCGTAAGCGCATGATTCAAAACGCTTTATAATTCCACGCAATCCACAGGCGGCGGTTGACCCCGCCATCCGCTTTGTCTATTTTCCGGCACCTGCACGAAATTTGGCAATCAGGGCGAACCAACGCGGGTTTCCGCGCGCCCTTGCCTGCGACCTCAAATGGTGCCTGGCCCCGCGGCTTTCAAGCCGGCGGCGTCCGGTGCCGGAAACGGGATGAACATGACCTCGACCCCCGCATGGACCTCTGAAAAGCCGACCGCCCTGCTCGTGCTGGCCGACGGCACCGTCATCGAAGGCAAGGGCATCGGCGCCACCGGCAAGGTGACCGCGGAAGTCTGCTTCAACACGGCGCTGACGGGCTACCAGGAAATCCTGACCGATCCTTCCTATCTCGGGCAGATCGTCACCTTCACCTTCCCGCATATCGGCAATATCGGCGCCAATGACGAGGATATCGAGGACCTGACGCCGGCCGCCCGCCACGGCGCCGTCGGCACCATCTTCAAGGCCGACATCACCGATCCCTCGAACTACCGCTCGGCCAAGGACCTCGACGCCTGGCTGAAGGCCCGCGGCATCATCGGCCTCTCGGGCATCGACACCCGCGCGCTGACGGCCTGGATCCGCGAGAACGGCGCGCCGAACGCCGTCATCGCCCATGACCCGAACGGCGTCTTCGACATCGAGACGCTGAAGGCCGAAGCCAAGGCATGGAGCGGCCTTGTCGGTCTCGACCTCGCCAAGGTCGCCTCCTCCGGCCAGTCCTCGCGCTGGAGCGAGAAGCCGTGGGTGTGGAACGAAGGCTATGAAAACCTCGCCGACAGCGACGTGAAGTACCACATCGTGGCCCTCGACTACGGCGTCAAGCGCAACATCCTGCGCCTCTTCGCCGGCCTCGGCTGCAAGGTCACCGTCATGCCCGCCACCTCCAGCGCCGATGACGTCCTGGCGCAGAAGCCCGACGGCATCTTCCTGTCCAACGGCCCGGGCGACCCGGCCGCGACGGGCGAATACGCCGTGCCGGTCATCAAGAAACTGATCGAAACCGACCTGCCGATCTTCGGCATCTGCCTCGGCCACCAGATGCTCGGCCTCGCCGTCGGCGCCACCACCGAGAAGATGCACCAGGGCCACCATGGCGCGAACCACCCGGTCAAGGACCACACGACCGGCAAGGTGGAGATCGTCTCGATGAACCACGGCTTCGCCGTCGCCTCGTCGTCGCTGCCCGACGGCGTGGAGGAAACCCACGTCTCGCTGTTCGACGGCACGAATTGCGGCCTGCGCCTCGTCGGCAAGCCGGTCTTCTCCGTGCAGCACCACCCGGAAGCCTCCCCCGGCCCGCAGGACAGCCACTACCTCTTCCGCCGCTTCATCAATCTGGTGCGCGCGAAGAAGGGCGAGGAAGCCCTGCCGGAACGCGCGTAAGGTTCCGACCTACGGAAACAGGAAGGCCCCGGACATGTCCGGGGCCTTTTCAGTTTGTGAATACCCGTCAGTGCGCGCCGTCCATCAGACCCGCTGTCGCACGAGGCGGTAGAAGCGCCAGTTGAGCAGCACGGCGGCAGCGGCCAGCCCGCTGACGAAGCCGAACCATATGCCGACCCCGCCGAAGCCCGCCGGGAAGGCCAGGAACCATGCGCAGAGGAAGCCGATCGGCCAGTAGGAAATGAGCGCCAGAACCATGGGTATCCGCGTGTCCTTGAGACCGCGCAGCAGGCCGGCGGCGATGGCCTGGAGGCCGTCGACCAGCTGGAAGAGGCCGGCGACCACCACGAAGGGGCCGGCGATCGCCAGCACCGCCGCCGAATCCTTGCCGGCCTTGTCGAGGAAGACAGCGGCGAGTTCGCGCGGAACGAGCGCGAAGAGCAGGCCGCCGAAGACAGCGATGGTCGCGGCGACGGCGAGCACCGCCCAGGACGCACGCACCACACCCAGACGATCGCCGCGCCCATGGGCCACGCCGACACGCACCGTGCCGGCCTGCGCCAGTCCGAGCGGGATCATGAAGGCGAGCGAGGCGAGCTGAAGCGCGATACCGTGGGCGGCAAGCTCCAGCGTGCCGAGACGGCCCATCAAAAGCGAGGCGCCGGTGAAGAGGCTTACTTCCGCCAGCATGGTCAGGCCGATCGGCAGCCCCAGTTGCACGACCTCCCGGAATGCGGCCCAGTCGGGCCGCCAGAAGCGCACGAAGAGCTCGTAGCGCCGCATGGCGGGCCGCGACTGGATATAGGCGGTAATCAGCACGAAGCTGAGAAGGTTGACGCCGAAGGAGACCACGGCCGCTCCCTCGATGCCCCAGGCCGGAAAGCCGAAATGGCCGAGCACCAGCGCATAGGCGAAGAAGGCGTTGACCGTGAGGATGACGATCGTGACATAGAGCACGATGCCGGCACGGCCGTGCGCGCTGACAAGCCCGCGCAGCGTCATGAAGAGCAGTGCCGGCGCCATGCCCCAATGGGCGATCTTCAGGTAGCTGCCGGCGAGCGCCGCCACTTCGGGCTTCTGGCCGGCATAGAGCAGGATGCGCTCCGCATTGTAGAAGATGGGTATCATCAGTGCGGCATAGATCAGCACCACCCACATGCCCATGCGCACGGCACGGCGCACCGACACGGTGTCACCCCGGCCATAGGCCTGCGCCACCATGGGCATGACGGCATTGGCGAAGCCCGAACCCAGAATGAACAGCGTGAAGAAGAACTGGCTTCCCAGCACGATGGCCGCGAGATGCGCGGCACCCAGCCGGCCGAGGATCACAACATCGGTCGTGTGGATGCCGAGCTGCGCGAGCTGGGCGCCGATCAGCGGCACGCCAAGCGTCAAGGTTGCGCGGAAATGCGCGCGCCAGCTGTTGTCGGCATGATGCGATGCGGTGTCCATGATGGTTCTCACTTTCGCATCGCTTCCGATCACAAGTCCCGCCCGCGATCAATCGAATAGAATTGATGCTTTGATCAAAAAGACGAAAAGCGGCCCGAAACAGGCCGCTTCCGCACGGTTTTCGTCGAAATGTCACGATTGAAAGCGCCTTCAAGCCGTTTCCGGCGCCGTTTTCGCCTTTGGGCCCGCGCCCGCGCCGCGCAACGTCGTGATGAAGACGATGAGCCCGATGAACAGGATCGCTGCCGCCAGCGCATAGGGCGCGCCGGCAAAGGTGACCGGCGCCTTCGGGCCGGTGAAGTAGCTGAAGGCCTGGGTGAAGAGCAGCGGACCGATGACGGTGGTGATGCTGGATATGCTGGTGAGCGCACCCTGCAACTCGCCCTGCGCGGATGGCGGAACGCGTGCCGCCGCTATCGAGCGCAGCGGCGGGTCGGCGAGGCTTTCGAGCGCCGTCAGCACGATCACCACATAGACCATCCAGCCCTGCCAGGCCGCGGCATAGCCGCAAAGGCCGAGGACGGAAAAGCAGATGCCGACGACCGCCGTGCGGTATTCGCCGATGCGCGGCACGATGCGCGGCAGCACGAAGCCCATGACCAGCGCCCCGCCGATGCCGAAGACGCCGAGCGACAGGCCGATCTGGCCTTCGCTCCAGCCGTAGCGCAAGGCGGCGACGAAGGGCCAGACGGCCGGATAGACGGCATGCGCCAGCCCGTAGCAGAACAGCACGACGCCCACCCACAGCACGCCGGGATGGTTGCGCATCTGAAGCAGCGCGCCGAGCGGATTGGCGCGGGCGAGTTCGAACCGGCGGCGGTTCTTCGGCGCGAGGCTTTCCGGCAGCAGGATGCAGGCGGCGACGAAATTGAGGAAGGCGATCGCGGCGGCGCCGTAGAAGGGGATGCGCGGGCCGAATTCCCCGAGCACGCCGCCGATCACGGGTCCGATCACGAAGCCGGTTCCGAATGCGATGCCCATCAGGCCGAAATTCTTCGCCCGCGTCTCGTCGTCGGAGACATCGGCGATGAAGGCGGCGGCCGTCGAGAAGCTCGCTCCGCTGATGCCCGCCAGCACGCGGCCGGCAAACAGCATCCAGTAGCTCGTCGCCAGCGCGCAGATCAGGTTGTCGACGGCGAAGGTCAGGATGCAGGCCAAAAGCACCGGCCGGCGCCCGAAGCGATCCGAGAGATTGCCGATGAGCGGCGCGAAGAGGAACTGCATGCCGGCATAGACGAGCAGCAGCCACCCGCCGTCGATGGCCGCCTGGCTGATATCGTCGCCGGTCAGTTCATGCAGATAGGTGGGCAGCACCGGCACGACGATGGCGATGCCGATCACGTCGAGGAACATGATCATGAAGACGAGAAAGAGCCCGCGCCGGGTGGACCTGGCATCGACCATGAAGAGACCTCGAACGAAAACACCCGCCATCGGGCGCGGAAATGTCAGGCCGCGACTTCTATTTCAGTTTTCCGGGCGAAACAATCCATGAACATCGCAAATCGCCGGCCGCTCCAACGAAAAAACCCTCCGGCCAGGCAGACCGGAGGGTTTTCGTTGACGATGGATCGACGGGATCAGACGTCGCCCTTGAAGGTGTCGCACTGATCGACGCGGCCGGTATCGAAGCCGCGCTTGAACCAGCGGCGGCGTTGTTCGGACGTGCCGTGGTTGAAGCTCTCGGGCACGACATAGCCCTGCATGCGCTTCTGGATCGTATCGTCGCCGATCTGGGTGGCGGCGTTCAGCGCCTCGTCGAGGTCGCCCGCATCCAGCAGGCCCTTCTGCTGCGTGTACTTGCCCCAGATGCCGGCATAGCAATCCGCCTGAAGCTCGACGCGGACCGACATCTGGTTGGCTTCCTCCTGGCTCATGCGCTGGCGCTGCTGGTTGAAGCGCGGCAGCACGCCGGTGAGGTTCTGCACGTGATGGCCGACCTCATGGGCGACGACATAGGCCTGGGCGAAATCGCCGGCCGCATCGAACTTGCTGGCAAGCTCGTCGAAGAAGCTCATGTCGAGATAGACCTTGCGGTCGCCGGGGCAATAGAACGGGCCGGATGCCGCCGACGCAAAGCCGCAGGCTGACTGGACCGAACCGGAGAAGAGCACCATCTTGGGCTCCTCGTAGCGCTCGCCGGCCGCCTGGAAGATGCCGTTCCAGGTATCTTCCGTCTCGGCCAGAACCGTCGCCATGAAGGCCTTGGTTTCCTCTTCCTGCGGCGAGGTGCGCCGGTTGGCGCTTTCCGTCTGCTCGACACCCGGCACGCTGACCTGGCCGCCATTGCCCATGACCTGCAGCAGGTCGATGCCCATGGCCTTGAAGATGAAATAGATCACCACGAGGAAGATGATCGTGCCGATGCTCATGCCGCCGCCGGCACGACGCCCGCCGCCCATGGGAATGCGGAACCCGCCGCCGCGGCCGAACGGGTTGCCGCCACCCATGGAAGGCCCGGCTCCGCGCTGGTCCTCGATATTGTCCGACTGGCGACGACCTTTCCATTCCATGGCGCATTTCCCCGCATTGAATTGGCGACGAACGTTCACGACACGAATTCGTTCCTCAGCAACAGCTTATAGGGCGTGCCGGGCCCGCTTGCAAAACGAAAAGCGAGCGCCCGGCGCCGTCTCCGAAGCGGCACTGCAAAGATTTTTCGTCGACCCTGTCGGCCAGTCGCCGCATCGATCGTCTTTGGATATCATCCATCGATCAGGGCCAGGAGTAACCCCATGCGAAAGCTCATCGTCAGTGCATTCATCAGTCTCGATGGCGTCATGCAGGCGCCGGGCGGGCCGCAGGAGGATCCCATCGGCGGCTTCCGCTTCGGGGGCTGGGTCGCGCCCTATTTCGACGAGACGGCGGGCGCCGTCATCGACGAGCTGTTCGCCCGCCCCTTCGACCTGCTGCTCGGCCGAAAGACCTACGACATCTTCGCGGCCCATTGGCCCTATGCGGATGCGAACGACCCGATCGGCCCGCTCTTCGACCGTGTGACCAAATATGTCGCGACCCGCAACCCGGCCTTCCGCACGACCTGGCAGAACAGCCGGACGCTCGGCGCCGATGCCGTCGCGGCCGTGAAGGCGCTCAAGGGCGGCGACGGGCCGGATCTCCTCACGCAGGGCTCGGCCGATTTCCTTAGGACCCTGTTCGAAAACGACCTTGTCGACGAGATCAACGTCTTCGTCTTCCCCGTCATCCTCGGCAAGGGCAAGCGCCTCTTCGGGGATGCCTCCTTCCCGCGCGCCCTCACCCTTGAAAGCTCCAGGACGAGCCAGAACGGCATCGTCATCAGCCGCTATACCCGCGCCGGCGATGTCGCGACCGGCTCCTTCGAGTTCGACACGCCGACCGAGGCCGAACTGGAGCGCCGCCGCAACCTGACATGACTTGACCGCGCGCGCCTTCCCCGATCCAATCGGCGGCGAGGAAAAGGGAGGACGGCATGAAGGCGGCGCGGCTCGAAGCGATCGGCGAATTTCACGTGCGCGCGGTGGAAACGCCCTCACCCGGCCCGGACGAACTGCTCGTGCGGGTCGAAGCCGCCGGCATCTGCGGCACCGACCGCCACCTCCTGCACGGCACGTTCCCCTGCAGGCCTCCGGTGACGCTCGGCCACGAATTCTCCGGCATCGTGGAGGCCGTCGGCGAGGCCGTCATCGATTTCCGCCCCGGCATGCGCATCACCGGCAATCCCAACATCCATTGCGGGCGATGCGTGCAGTGCCGGCGCGGCCGCATCAATCTGTGCGAGAACCTGGAGGCCATCGGCATCCACCGCGACGGCGGCTTTGCGGACTATGTGCTGGTGCCGCAAAGGCAGGCCCATGAACTGCCGCTGTCCCTGCCGCCGGAACATGGCGCGTTCTGCGAGCCGCTGGCCTGCTGCCTGCACGGCATCGACATGGCCGGCATCCGGCCGGGCGGTTCCGTTATAGTGCTGGGTGGCGGCGTCATCGGTATGTTGGTGGTGCAGCTCGCAAGGCTGGCGGGCGCGACATCCGTCGTCCTCGTCACCCGCCAGGCCGCACGCCGTCAGCTGGCGGAAGCAACCGGGGCAACCGCGTCCTTCGATCCCGGCAGCGGCCATGTCATCGAGGGTATCGGCGGTCCCGATGGCCTGCTTCCCGGCGGCGCGGATGTCGTCATCGAATGCGCCGGCGTGGCGGAGACCATGGCGGACGCGCCGAAACTGGCGCGCAACGGCGGCACCGTCGTCATTCTCGGCGTGATGCCGCAGGGCGAGGCGGTCGCCATCGAGCCTTTCGACCTGCTGTTCCGGGAAGTGCGCGTGCTGACCGCCTTCCTCAATCCCGATACCCATGCCCGCGCCGCCGCCCTGATCGCGGAGGGAACGATCCGGGTCGAGCCGCTGATCTCGCGCCGCATCGGCCTCGATGCCCTGCCGGACGCTTTGGCGAACCCGCCGCGGCCGGGAGAGGTGAAGGTGCTGGTCATGCCAGGACGTCGAGCCTAGGCAAGCGCCTCGGCCGCCACGGTCTCCTCCAGCCATGCCGCGAAAGCCGACATGGCGGGGGTGAGGCTGCGCGATTGCAGGCGGGTCAGCCAGTAGCTGCCGAGCGCGACGCTGGTGTCGAAGGGCTGGACGACGGTGCCGGCCGAAAGCAGCCGGGAAAACATCAGCGGCGGAGCAAGGCCCACGCCCTCCCCCTGCAGCACCGCCTCCATCATGGCAAGCGAGGTGTCGAAGACGATGGCGTTCTGCGGCGGCGGGGTGCGCGGCAGGCCGGCGGCCTCGAACCAGCGTGTCCACTCGTCCCGCCGATAGGAGCGCAGCAGCGTCAGGCCGAGCAGATCCTCCGGCGTTTTCAGCCCGCGCGCGATGGCGGGGATGGCGAGCACGGAAAGCGGCGCATCGAACAGCCTGACGGCATCCGTGCCGTGCCACGCGCCCGCCCCGAAGCGGATGGCGAAATCGAGCCCTTCGGCCGCGAGGTCGACACGGTTGTTGTTGGTCGAAAGCCTGATTTCCACGAAGGGATGGCGCTCGCGAAATGCAGCAAGGCGCGGCAGAAGCCAGCCGACGGCGAAGGTGCCGACCGCGCCGACCGTCAGGATTTCCCGCACATGACCGCCCCGGAACCGCTCCACGACATCGGCCATGCGATCGAAACTGTCGCGCAGCACCGGCAACAGGCTCTCGCCCTCCGCGGTGATCATCAGCCCGCGCGGCAGCCGCTTGAAGAGCACGACGTTCAGCTGTTCCTCCAGGCTCTTCACCTGGTGGCTGACCGCCGCCTGCGTCACGTTCAGCTCGATGGCGGCGCGCGTGAAGGACAGATGGCGCGCCGACGCCTCGAAGGCGCGGAAGGCGTTCAGCGGCAGATAGGGCCGAACCATGGCAATGCCCCAATTTTCCTAATGGCTAAGACCAGTATTGATCTTTTGTCCCGGCATCAGATCATTGCTATCCACAATACGCAAGTCATTCAGAATTCAAGGAAACCGTGATGGATATCCGTCTTTTCGCGGCCAGCGCCCTGCTGGCTGCAAGCCTCTGCACGCCGGCCGAAGCCCGCATTATTTGTACCATCGTGACCGATGCCGCAGACGGCGCGGTGATTCTGGAGAAGGGCGACTGCAAGACGCGCGTGACGCCCGCCTCCACCTTCAAGGTGCCGCTCGCCGTGATGGGCTACGACGCCGGCTTTCTGGAAAATGCGGAGGAACCGGTCCTGCCCTTCATGAAGGGCTATCCGGACTGGGGCGGCGACAACTGGCGCCAGCCGACAACGCCGAAGCGCTGGATGGAATTTTCGGTCGTCTGGTATTCGCAGCGCATTACCGAATTCCTCGGCTACGAGCAGCTGCGCGACTATGCGGATGCCTTCGGCTACGGCAATGGCGACATGACGGGCGATCCCGGCAAGGACAACGGGCTGG
This sequence comes from Shinella sp. AETb1-6, assembly GCF_009826875.1. Classification (NCBI taxonomy): domain Bacteria; kingdom Pseudomonadati; phylum Pseudomonadota; class Alphaproteobacteria; order Hyphomicrobiales; family Rhizobiaceae; genus Shinella; species Shinella sp. AETb1-6. The sequence goes on from NZ_WUMM01000001.1 coordinate 456,390, forward strand.
AGCGGGCCTGGATCGCGTCCTCTTTGAAAATATCGCCGCGCGAGCAGGTCGCGTTCCTGGCCAAGCTCGTCAATCACGAACTGCCCGTCTCCGCCGATGCCATGGACGCGGCCATGGAGATCGTCGAAGGAAAGGACATTGCCGACGGCTGGCGCGTGCAGGGCAAGACCGGCATGGCCTATCCCCGCAAGGCGGACGGCAATTTCGATTATGCGAGGCCCTGGGGCTGGTATGTCGGCTGGGCGCGGCGCGACGACCGCACCGTCGTTTTCGCCCGTCTGTTGCAGGACGAGAAGAAGGAGGAACCGCGCACCAGCCTGCGCGCCCGCGACGGCATCCTCGCCGAACTGCCGGCCATTCTGGCGAAGAATTGAGGCCAGCCGCTCCCCGCTCCGGCGCGGGGAGCGCGCGCCCTCCCGCCGCCGCCCCGAGCGGCTGATCCGGCGCGCCGCATTTTTCCTGTCGACGGGGCAATTTTCGGGGTTCCGCTCGCCCCTGCATTTGCCTATAAGCCGCTTCTAGCCTTGAAAGACCACTTTTGCGCGCCCGGCCCGGTGAACCCATCGCCATGCCGGTTTTTCGCGCACGCGGCAAAGCGGAAGAACGGATAGAGATATGCCCAAGCGCCAAGATTTGAAATCGATCCTCATCATCGGCGCGGGGCCGATCGTCATCGGTCAGGCCTGTGAATTCGATTATTCCGGCACGCAGGCCTGCAAGGCGCTGAAAGAGGAAGGCTACCGGGTCATCCTCGTGAACTCCAACCCGGCAACGATCATGACCGATCCGGGCCTGGCCGACGCCACTTACGTCGAGCCGATCACGCCCGAGGTCGTCGCCAAGATCATCGCCAAGGAACGGCCGGACGCGCTGCTGCCCACCATGGGCGGCCAGACGGCGCTCAACACCGCGCTCTCCTTGAAGCGCATGGGCGTTCTCGACCGCTACAATGTCGAGATGATCGGCGCCAAGCCCGCCGCCATCGACATGGCCGAGGACCGCGCGCTCTTCCGCGAAGCCATGGCCCGCATCGGCCTGGAAACGCCGAAGTCGCTGCTCGCCAACGCCACCGAGATCAAGGACCAGGACCGCAAGGTTCATGAGGCCGAGCGCGCCAAGCTCAAGGCCGAACTGTCCGGCGATGCGCTCGACAAGGCGCTGGACGAGCTGGAAAACCAGTGGAACCTCGGCGAGACCGACCGCAAGCAGCGCTATATGAGCCACGCCATGGCGATCGGCGCTCAGGCGCTCGACGAGATCGGCCTGCCCGCCATCATCCGCCCGTCCTTCACGCTCGGCGGCACCGGCGGCGGCATCGCCTACAACCGCTCGGAATTCTTCGAGATCGTCAATTCCGGCCTCGACGCCTCGCCGACCACCGAAGTGCTGATCGAAGAATCCGTGCTCGGCTGGAAGGAGTATGAGATGGAGGTCGTCCGCGACAAGGCGGACAACTGCATCATCATCTGCTCCATCGAGAACATCGACCCGATGGGCGTGCACACGGGCGATAGTATCACCGTCGCGCCGGCCTTGACCCTGACGGACAAGGAATACCAGATCATGCGCAACGCCTCGATTGCGGTTCTGCGCGAGATCGGCGTGGAGACCGGCGGCTCGAACGTGCAGTTCGCCGTCAACCCGAAGAACGGCCGCCTCGTCGTCATCGAAATGAACCCGCGCGTTTCGCGCTCGTCGGCGCTGGCCTCCAAGGCCACCGGCTTTCCCATCGCCAAGATCGCGGCCAAGCTCGCCATCGGCTACACGCTCGACGAGCTGGAGAACGACATCACCGGCGGCGCGACCCCGGCCTCCTTCGAACCGTCGATCGACTATGTCGTGACGAAGATCCCGCGCTTCGCCTTCGAAAAGTTCCCCGGCGCCGAGCCGACGCTGACCACCGCCATGAAGTCGGTCGGTGAGGTCATGGCCATCGGCCGTACCTTCGCCGAATCGCTGCAAAAGGCGCTGCGCGGGCTCGAAACCGGCCTGACCGGCCTGGACGAGATCGAGATCCCCGGCCTCGGCGACGGCAACGACAAGAACGCCATCCGCGCCGCCATCTCCACGCCGACGCCGGACCGCCTGCGCATGGTCGCCCAGGCGCTGCGCCTCGGCCTGTCGCTCGAGGAAGTGCACGAAGGCTCCAAGATCGACCCGTGGTTCCTCGAGCAGTTCAAGGCCATCGTCGACATGGAAGCGCGCATCCGCGAGCACGGACTGCCCGCGGACGCCGAAAACCTGCGCATGCTGAAAGCCATGGGCTTCTCCGACGCCCGCCTCGCCACGCTCTCGGGCAAGCGTCCGAAGGAAGTCGCGGAACTCCGCAACGGCCTCGACGTACGCCCGGTCTTCAAGCGCATCGACACCTGCGCCGCCGAATTCGCCTCGCCGACCGCCTATATGTACTCGACCTACGAGACGCCATTCGCCGGCGCCACGCGCTCGGAAGCCGGCATTTCCGACCGCAAGAAGGTCGTCATCCTCGGCGGCGGCCCGAACCGCATCGGCCAGGGCATCGAGTTCGACTATTGCTGCTGCCACGCCGCCTTCGCGCTGAAGGATGCCGGCTATGAGGCGATCATGGTCAACTGCAACCCGGAAACCGTCTCAACCGACTACGACACGTCGGACCGTCTCTACTTCGAGCCGCTGACGGCCGAAGACGTGATCGAGATCCTGAAGGCCGAGCAGACCAATGGCGAACTCGTCGGTGTCATCGTGCAGTTCGGCGGCCAGACCCCACTGAAGCTCGCCGAAGCGCTGGAAAAGAACGGCATCCCGATCCTCGGCACCGCACCCGACATGATCGACCTGGCCGAAGACCGCGATCGCTTCCAGAAGCTGCTCCAGAAGCTCGACCTGACCCAACCGAACAACGGCATCGCCTACTCGGTCGAGCAGGCCCGCCTGATCGCAGGCGAGATCGGCTTCCCGCTGGTCGTGCGCCCGTCCTACGTGCTCGGCGGCCGCGCCATGCAGATCATCCATTCGGAATCGATGTTGCAGACCTACCTGCTCGACACGGTGCCGGAACTGGTGCCCGAGGACATCAAGCAGCGTTACCCGAACGACAAGACCGGCCAGATCAACACGCTGCTCGGCAAGAACCCGCTGCTCTTCGACAGCTACCTGTCGAATGCCGTGGAAGTCGACGTCGACGCGCTTTGTGACGGCAAGGACGTTTTCGTCTCCGGCATCATGGAGCATATCGAGGAAGCCGGCATCCATTCGGGCGACTCGGCCTGCTCGCTGCCGGTCCACACGCTCTCCAACGAGATCGTCGACGAGCTGGAGCGCCAGACGAAAGCCCTTGCAAAGGCGCTCAATGTCGGCGGCCTGATGAACGTGCAATATGCCATCAAGGACGGCACGATCTACGTTCTGGAAGTCAACCCGCGCGCCTCGCGCACCGTGCCCTTCGTCGCCAAGACCATCGGTGCGCCGATCGCCAAGATCGCCGCCCGCGTCATGGCCGGTGAAGGCCTCGACGCGGCGATTGCCGCCTATGGCAAGAAGCCGGACCCGCGCAACCTCAAGCACATCGCCGTCAAGGAAGCCGTGTTCCCGTTCGCCCGCTTCCCGGGCGTCGACACGCTGCTCGGCCCGGAAATGCGCTCGACCGGCGAGGTCATCGGCCTCGACACCGACTTCGCGCTGGCCTTCGCCAAGTCGCAGCTCGGCGCCGGCGTCGACCTGCCGCGCGAAGGCACGGTCTTCGTGTCGGTGCGCGACGAGGACAAGGACCGCGTGCTCGCCGCCATCAACATCCTGACGGGCATCGGCTTCAAGGTGATGGCAACGTCGGGCACCGCCCGCTTCCTCGCCGAAAAGGGCATCGAGGCCATCAAGATCAACAAGGTGCAGGAAGGCCGTCCGCATATCGAGGATGCCATCCGCAACCGCCAGGTCCAGCTGGTCATCAACACGACCGACGGCAACAAGGCGATTTCCGATTCGAAGTCGCTGCGCCGCGCCGCGCTGATGCAGAAGGTGCCCTACTACACGACCATGGCCGGCGCGCTTGCCGCCGCCCAGGCCATCCAGGCCCTCAAGCAGGGCCAGCTCGAAGTGCGTCCGTTGCAGGCGTATTTCTGACAACAAGGCGGGCCGAACCGGCCCCTCATCCGCCTTCCGGCACCTTCTCCCCGCCGGGGAGAAGGATGCTACGTCTCATTTCCCCTTCTCCCCGTGGGGAGAAGGTGGCCGAAAGGCCGGATGAGGGGGTAAGCGCCTCCCAAGGATAACTGCCACAACGATATGGATCGGCCACCTAGGCCGCCATCGTCTCCGAGAGATGCCGCACCATCTGCATGTCCTCGATGAAGAGGCTGTGTTGCCGTTTGCGTTCGGCTTCATCCGGCAGGCGCAGCAGGAAGGATGGGTGGATGGTCGGGTAGAGCACGACCTCGCCCTGCATGGTGATCGGCTTGCCGCGCAACTGGCTGAGCGGCTTGCGTTCGCCGCTGAGCGCAAAGACGGCGGTGGCGCCGAGCGCCACGATGAGCTTCGGCTTGACGAGCTCCACCTCCTTGGCCAGCCACCAGCGGCAATGTTCGATTTCGTTGCGGTCGGGCTTCTGGTGGATACGGCGCTTGCCGCGCGGCTCGTATTTGAAGTGTTTCACCGCATTGGTGAGGTAAAGCGTATCGCGCGCGATGTCGGCCTCTTTCAACACGGCGTCGAACACCTTGCCCGCCGGGCCGACGAAGGGGCGGCCGGCCAGGTCCTCCTGGTCGCCCGGCTGCTCGCCGACCATCATGATGCGGGCATCGGGCGGCCCCTCCCCGAACACGGTCTGGGTGGCCGTACAATGCAATGGACAACGCTGGCAGCGGCGCGCCTCCTCGCGTAGCCCCTCGATGGTGTCGGCCTCGGCCGGCACGATCTGCGGCAGCGCCGGCGCATTCTCGCGCAGGCGATAGTGGAAGAGCGGCGGGTCGCTTGCCGCGCGCTCGGCCATGGCGCGCACATTCGCCTCGGCATTGGCGATGAGTTCCGGGATCAGGTCGGCTTCCGGCAGATGACGCCAGTATTTCTTCGGCATCTCCGCCTGCATGGCCTTCAGCTTCAGCCGCGCCGGGTTGAAGATGCTGGCATAATAGGTTCGCCACAGATCGTCCGTCGGGTCGCCATGGCCGGGATTGTCGCCCGGACGTGTATCGAAGATCAGGCTCTCGCCATCCCAGCTCGCCGTCCCCTTGGGCGTGGCGATGATCCAGTCCATGTCGGCAAAGCGCCGCCGGAAGAAGGGGGCGGTGCGGGCCACGATGAAATGCGACGGTTCGAACCAGGCGAAGAAGCGCCGCCGCCCCTCCACCCCGCCGGGGATTTCCTTGAAACGCACGAAGGCCGTCATCTTGTGGCTGTCGCGATGGATGTTCTTGGCCAGGATCCGCACCCAGGCGACATCCTTGTCGGCCGAAAGCTCCAGCAGCCGCTTGTCGGATTGCAGCCGCCAGAGCAGCCGGTAGAGCAGATGGAACCGGCCCGGCTCCGTATGACAGACGACCGCCTCGGCCAGCGGCAGGAAGGCCGGCGGCACGGTGAGCGGCGGCGCCGTGGCTGAAGGCGCGGGCAATTCGGGGGCCGCGACCTCGAACAGCTCTTCCGATCCGTTGACCCGCCAGTCGACCTCGCGCGGCGAGATGCCGGCGGCAGCGAGTGCGCGCGCGGCATCGCGCCATTCGGAAAAATCACCCCGGCCAAGGAGAGGGATCGTGTGCATCAGAGCAACGAAAGCTGTTCCGGTTTGCGCGCAAACAGCGTCTTCAGGTCCGCGCGGTCTGCAAGGTGCCGCGGCGTCCAGCCTTCCGCCTCGATGAAGGCGCGCACCTTGCGCAGCGAAACGCCGAGCCGTGCCAGGTCCTCCATCCGCAGGCGCCGGAAACGCCGGCTGGACAGGATGGCCGTCACCGTCTTGGTGCCCATGCCTGGAACCCGCAAAAGCATCTCGCGCTCCGCCCGGTTCACATCGACGGGAAAGCGCGCACGGTTGGCGAGCGCCCAGGCAAGCTTGGGATCCATGTCGAGATCGAGCATGCCGCCGGTTGCCGAGGTGATCTCGTCTACCCCGAAGCCGTAGAAGCGATAGAGCCAGTCCGCCTGGTACAGCCGATGCTCGCGCACCAGCGGCGGCTTGATCAGAGGCAGCGCACGCGAGGCATCGGGAATGGGGCTGAAGGCGGAATAATAGACCCGTTTCAGCCCGTAGCTGCCGTAAAGCCGCGCGCTGGTCTTGAGAATGGTCGCATCATCGGCGCCGTCGGCACCGACAATCATCTGCGTGCTCTGGCCGCCGGGCACGAACCGCTTGCGCTGCTTCGTGCGCAGCGTCGGTTCGCCGGCCGCCTCGATCTTGCGGCGCAGGTCGCCCATGGCACGCCGAATGCCGTCTGGCCGCTTTTCCGGCGCGAAACGCCCGATTCCGGCATCCGTCGGCAGCTCGATATTGAGCGACAAACGATCGGCATAGAGCCCCGCCTCCTCGATGAGCTCAGGCGCGGCATCGGGAATGGACTTGAGGTGGATGTAACCGCGAAAGCCGTGCACGGTGCGCAGGTCACGCACCACCCGCACCATTTCCCCCATCGTATGATCGGGCGAGCGGATGATGCCCGACGACAGGAACAGCCCCTCGATATAATTGCGCCGGTAGAATTCCAGCGTCAGCCAGACCACCTCGTCCGGCGTGAAGCGCGCGCGCTCCACATTGCTGGAGGAGCGGTTGATGCAATAGGCGCAATCGAAAACGCAGAAATTGGTGAGCAGGATCTTCAAGAGCGAAATGCACCGTCCGTCCGGCGCATAAGCATGGCAGATCCCCGCCCCCTCCGTGGAGCCGAGGCCTCCCGACTTCACGGAGTCGCGTTTTTCCGTTCCGCTCGATGCGCAAGAGGCATCGTATTTGGCGGCATCCGAAAGAATGGCCAAACGTTCCTGCAGCGATTTCTTCATATTTGTTCACTATATGTTCTAATGAAGTGAGTCAACGGAAAACGGCGGGGTCGGCGGCTCAATAGCCGCCGACGATGGGGAGCACCTCGCCGGTGATGTAACTGGAGCACTGCGGCGACGCGAGGAAGACATAGGCGGGCGCAAGCTCCTCCGGCTGGGCGGGCCGCTTCATCGGCGTCTGCGCACCGAATTTCGAGACATCCTCGGCTTCCTTGTCGGAGGGGTTGAGCGGCGTCCAGACCGGTCCCGGCGCGACCGCGTTCACGCGAATGCCGCGCGGCACCAGCTGGCTGGCAAGCGAACGGGTAAAGGCGTGAATGCCGCCCTTCGTCGTCGAGTAGTCGATGAGGTCCTTCGACCCTTCAAGCCCGGTGACGGAGCCCGTGTTGATGATCGCCGAGCCCGGCTCCATATGGGGAATGGCGGCCTGCGCCATATAGAAGTAGCCGTAGAGATTGGTCTTCAGGGTCTCGTCGAAATGCTCCTCGGTGAGGTCAAGGATATCCTTGCTGTGGACCTGGAAGGCGGCATTGTTGACGAGCACATCGAGCCGGCCGAGATCGCGCACCACGCATTTCACCGTCTGAACGCAGAACGCCTTGTCCTTGACGTCGCCGGCAAAGGCGATGCAACGGCGCCCTTCGGCTTCCACGGCGGCGATGGTGTCTTTCGCATCCCGGCCCTCGGCGAGATGGCAGATGGCGATATCAGCCCCTTCCCGCGCATAGAGCACGGCGACAGACCGGCCGATGCCGGAATCACCGCCCGTGATGAGCGCGACCTTCCCTTCCAGCTTGCCCGATCCCTTGTAGAAGGGCGCATCATACATCGGTGGCGGATCGAGCTCCGCCTCCACGCCGGGTTTCGGCTGGTGCTGCCCGGGAAAAGGCGGCACGGGATAAAGGCGCGCGCCGGCCTGCATGGCCTCCGGCTCCTGGCTGCCGCCCTTGCGGTCGGCCTTGGCCACATCCTCCTGGATATCGCGCTGCTTGGCAGCCGTTCTTGCGGATTGGTGGGGCGTCATGACAGCCTCCTCAAAGCTGGGTGGGGCGGATATTGTCGACGCGAACGGTGCCGTCGACGACCCCGCGCGGACCGTCGACCGAATAGGACGGGTTCGTCTCGTCGATGACGGTGTAGAGCTTCTCGTTGCGGAAGGCGCTCGACGACGTCGTGGAATTGCCGTCGCCGGGAAGCGCATCGATTTCTGTGAAATCCAGCTCCGCTTCCGCCGCCACGACACGCGCATCGCCGCTGGAACGGGCGCGCACCACGACTTCACCCTGGTTGGGCGCGTTGTCCCAGTTGGTATCGGAAGCCGCCGCGACCGGAACGAGCCGGTAGAGCTTCAGCTGCTCGACATCGGAATAATCCGCAACCGGTGCTTGCCTATCCTGCCGCGGTGCGTTTTCGTCGAAGCCGGCCGACCAATCCGCATCCGGCGCCGGCGTTCCGGGCGGCGTGCGATGCGCCGTGGCATCGTCGCTGCCGGTGATGACGCGCGGCTTGGCGCTTACAACGCCGTCATTGGTGCTGCCCGCCTGCGAAACGGCGAACTGCGGAGCGGCATCGGCCTCGACCATCGTCCTGCGCCCCGTCTGCGCGGATACCACATCGCCGGAACCGGCAACGGCGACGGGCGCGACGGGAACCACCTGCTCATCCTTTTCCCGGTAGCCCGCTTCGCGGCGGCCTTCGTCATGCAGCGCCTGACTGCCGGAAACCTCGCCGGCGAGCTGCTTGAAATAACCGGATATCTTGTGCATCACGCTCATGGTCTTTCCTCACAATCTGGTTTCGAGACGCGCCATCGCCGCCTTGAGGATCGCGCGCAGTTCGTCATCGGCGATCTGCTGGGCGGCGAAGGCCGGATCGGGGTCGCTGCCCGGATCTTCCTCGTGGTCGATGACCGTTTCATTGTCGCGCGCCATGGCGACAAGCGCCTCGCGCGCCGCGGGAATGGCGGCCATGACGGAGATGAGTTCCACCAGCAGGCGCCTGTGTGCGTTGATCCTGCCTTCCAGATGAATCGTGTCGTCAATGGCCATTGTCGCCTCCTGCCTGAACGGCTAACGGAAGCCCTGCGCGAATGTTCCGACCGGTGAACGTCTTCCCCCTGCGGCAAAAAAACTGGCTTTCGGAACAGTCAATCTGTTATAAGGGGCGTTCGAATGTTTCAGACGGTTCCGGGGATTCTTCTCCGGAGACCGTTTTCTTTTGCGTTCACGCGGGTCGAAATCCGCGTGGCGCACTCTGAAGGACGGGATAAAGATGGTTGAAAAGGTGCCGATGACTCAGGGCGGTTTCGTCAAGCTGCAGGAGGAACTGCGCTGGCGTCAGCAGGAAGAGCGTCCGCGAATCATTGAAGCGATTGCCGAGGCGCGCGCCCATGGCGACCTGTCGGAAAACGCCGAGTACCACGCGGCCAAGGAAGCCCAGAGCCACAATGAAGGCCGCATCACGGAGCTGGAGGATTTCGTCGCCCGCGCCGAGGTCATCGACCTCTCCAAGATGTCCGGCGACAAGATCAAGTTCGGCGCACGGGTGAAGCTGGTCGACGAGGACACCGAGGAGGAAAAGGTCTACCAGATCGTCGGCGACCAGGAAGCCGATGTGAAGCAGGGCCGCATTTCCATCTCCTCGCCCATCGCCCGCGCCCTCATCGGCAAGGAAGTCGGCGACTCGATCGAGGTGAACGCTCCCGGCGGCGCCAAGGCCTACGAAATCCTCGCCGTGACCTGGGGCTGAACCCTCCTTCCATGGCATACATAAAGGACATGCAGGACGTCGAGGTCATCGCGCCGAATTTCAAGCGGCGGCTGTCCGGCGTGACGTCCACGATCATCCAGCTTGTCCCCGTACAGAACCGGCTCGGCCAGAAGGTTTCCACCCTCGGGCCTGGCTTGCCCGCCAGCCTGCCGTCGATGCGCTGGCGCCACCTTCTTTCCCTCTGGAAGGCGCCGGCGCAGAAGCCATTCCGTGTCTGGCACGCCCGGCGCAATCTCGAAATGCTGCCGGGCATTCTGATGCGCGATCTGTTGCGCATGAAGCTCAGGCTGGTCTTCACTTCCGCCTCGCAGCGTGCCCATAGCGGCTGGACCCGTTTCCTCGTCTCGAAGATGGATGCGGTCGTCGCGACCAGCGAAAAGACGGCATCCTATCTGCGTGTCCCCAATACCGTCGTCCTGCACGGCATCGATATCGCCCGTTTCTCGCCGCCGGCCGACAAGGCCGCGGCAAAGAAGGCCTGCGGACTGGATGGAAGCCGGAAATTCGTCGGCTGCTTCGGCCGCGTGCGCCACCAGAAGGGCACCGACCTCTTCGTCGATGCGATGATCGCGCTGCTGCCGCAACGGCCAGCCTGGTCGGCCATCGTCGCGGGCCGGACCACGCCGCAGCACGTCGCCTTCGAGGCGGAACTGAAGCGCAAGGTCGAGAATGCCGGCCTGTCCGACCGCATCCTCTTCGTCGGCGAGCACACCAATATCAATGACTGGTACCGGGCGCTGGATCTGTTCATCGCGCCACAGCGATGGGAAGGGTTCGGCCTCACCCCGCTCGAGGCGATGGCAAGCGGCGTTCCCGTCGTCGCGACGGATGTGGGGGCCTTCAGCGAGCAGATCGTGCGCGGCGCGGAAGAGACCGGCACGCTCATCGCCGCAAATGATCTGTCGGCGATGACCTCGGCGGCTGCGGCCCTGCTGGACGACGATGCCCGCTGTGAGGCCGCCGGCGAACGGGCACGGCGCCATGTCGCGACCCATTTTGCGATCGAGAACGAAGCCCGGCGGCTGGGCGAGGTCTATGCCCGCGCGATCGGCCGTTGAGCCGGCTTAAAGCGCAACCAGCCCGACCTTCTTGACCTGGCGAATCGTCAGCATGGTGCGCACCGTATCGACCTGCGCATTGGCGGTCAGTTCCTCGATAACGAAATCCTGGAAGCGGGTGAGGTTTTCCGCCACGCAGTGCAGCAGGTAATCGCTGTCGCCGGACACCATCCAGGCCTGCCGCACCATCGGCCATTCGCCGGTGGCCGCCGCGAAGGCCTTGAGATTGGCTTCCGACTGGTGCTTGAGCCCGACCATGCAGAAGGCGACGAGATCGTAGCCGAGCGCCGGCGCGTTCAGGAGTGCCGTATAGCCCTCGATGATACCCGCCTCCTCCAGCTTGCGCACGCGGCGCAGGCAGGGCGGCGCGGAAATGCCGGCGCGCGCGGCAAGCTCCACATTGGTCATCCGGCCATCCGCCTGAAGCTCCTTCAGGATACGGATGTCGATGGCATCGAGTTCGGCACGAAACATGGAAATTTACAGACCTTTCGGGAGGGCGACCGGAAGTGATCCGAATCGGCGCAACAGCGCAACATTGTTACTGCAAGAGGCACAAATATGTCACGGGGGTCCGCTTGCTTGTTGGCAACGGCCCGCGCGCACTTGAAACTCGCGGCAGTCCCCTCATAAATGAGAGCTGAACATCGATAATGCTGGCCTTGGCCTGCGCGACGACGCCGCGCGGCGGGCCGATTGGGGCAGAATGCCCCGGAAGGAACGACCATGTCCGCCGCCACCGCGAATTCGCGCCACGTCAAGGTGCTGATCATCGGCTCCGGCCCCGCCGGCTACACCGCCGCCATCTACACGGCCCGCGCCATGCTGGAACCCGTGCTGATCGCCGGCATGGAACAGGGCGGCCAGCTGATGATCACCACGGATGTCGAAAACTATCCCGGCTATGCCGATCCGGTGCAGGGCCCGTGGATGATGGAGCAGATGCTTAAGCAGGCGAGCCATGTCGGCGCCGAGATCGTCAACGACCTCGTGACCAATGTCGACCTCGACGTGCGCCCCTTCCGCATCTCCACCGACAGCGGCACCCAATGGACCGCCGACGCGCTGATCATCGCCACCGGCGCCAAGGCCAAGTGGCTGGGCATCGAGACCGAACACAAGTTCATGGGCTTCGGCGTTTCGGCCTGCGCGACCTGCGACGGCTTCTTCTACCGCAACAAGGACGTCATCGTCGTGGGCGGCGGCAACTCGGCCGTGGAAGAAGCGCTCTACCTCGCCAACCTCGCAAAAACCGTGACCGTCGTGCACCGCCGCGACACCTTCCGGGCCGAGCGCATCCTGCAGGAGCGCCTCTTCGCCAAGGAGAACGTCAGGATCGTCTGGGACCACGAGGTTCTGGAATATCTCGGCGCGGACCCCAAGCCGCCGATGCCGGCCTCCGTCAACGGCGTGCGCCTGCGCAACGTCAAGACGGGCGACATCAGTGACATGGCGACCGACGGCGTCTTCGTGGCGATCGGCCATGCGCCGGCCGTCGAACTCTTCAAGGGCAAGCTGCGCCTGAAGCCGAACGGCTACCTGTGGACCGCACCCGATTCCACGGCGACGGACGTGCCGGGCGTTTTTGCCGCAGGCGACGTCACCGACGACATCTATCGCCAGGCCGTGACGGCCGCCGGGATGGGCTGCATGGCCGCCCTGGAAACCGAAAAGTACCTTGCAGGTCATATGCCTGTCGCAATTGCGGCCGAGTAGAAGCCGCCAACCAAGGGAGGCGGGCACCATCCGACCTCCCACGTGGGAACAGTTGAATCAGCGACCGAGCGGGAGACGTCGTCTGCCCGCAGGAGGGACTTATGGGGGATAGAATGCCGCTCGATTGGGACAAGCTGCGGATATTTCACGCCGCGGCCGAGGCCGGCTCGTTCACGCATGCGGCGGACAAGCTGCACCTGTCTCAATCGGCCATCAGCCGGCAGGTCAGTGCGCTGGAGCAGGATGTCGGCATCAAGCTGTTCCACCGCCATGCGCGCGGGCTGATCCTCACCGAGCAGGGCGAAATCCTCTATCGCACCGCACATGACGTGCTGATGAAGCTCGAAGGCGTGCGCGTCCAGCTGACGGAAAACACCGAAAAGCCGAGCGGCAAGCTGCGCATCACCACGACCGTCGGCCTCGGTCAGGGCTGGCTGACCGACAAGGTGCAGGAATTCCTCGCCCTCTATCCCGACATGCAGGTCCAGCTCATCCTCGACAACGAGGAGCTGGACGTGAACATGCGCCACGCCGACTGCGCCATCCGCCTGCGCGAACCGCAGCAGTCGGATCTCATCCAGCGGCGGCTCTTCACGGTGCACATGCATATCTATGCCGCGCCGTCCTACATCAACCGCTACGGCGAACCGCAGTCGATCGACGACCTCGACAATCACAGGATCATCACCTTCGGGGAGCCGGCGCCCAACTACCTGCTCGACGTCAACTGGCTGGAGATCGCCGGGCGTGATTCGGACAATCCCCGCCCCTCCATCCTGCAAATCAACAGCCAGACCTCGATCAAGCGCGCCTGCCTGCTGGGTATAGGCGTCGCAATGCTTCCCGATTACATCGTCGGACGCGACCCGGGGCTGCTTCAGCTTCCGCTGAGCGCGGATATTCCCTCCTTCGACACCTATTTCTGCTATCCAAGTGAAATGAAGAACTCGGCGAAACTCAAGGTTTTCAGGGATTTCATCGTCGCCAAGGCGCGCAACTGGAACTTCTGAGCAAGACCTGCGCCTCATGCATGGCTGGCATGCACATAAAATGGTTGCCGCTTGCTCAAAAAACCATCATATCGCGCCCAGCTGATGCATTTCGGTGGCTTTTTCCTCCCAGTGCCACCGCACCAGCTGTTCCCCTCTGGAGGTTTTATTACCTTCAAAACTATAAAGGGCCCAAGTTGATCTTGTGGCCCTCTTTTTTTGCCTTTCGTTAACCAAGTTGGAATTTCCAAGTTTCTCGCAAAACTTGGCACGCGTTTGCCTTGAAGAAACGCAAGCGCTGCCCCATATTCATCTCAGCCAACGCACTTGCGGTCTTTCTCCTCCCAGTACCGCGCGCTGGCTGTTCCCCTCTGGAGGTTCTTGACCTTCAAACTTTGCAGGGCCCAGGCTTATGCTTGTGGCCCTCTTTTTTTGCCCTGCCCCTTGTATCGCGCAAACACGATCCCAATATCGGATAAAAGCGATATACACCGATCGGACGCAACAGGCATGACCGCCCCCGAAACCGACACAGACGAGATCCTGAAGGCGCTTGCCCATCCCACGCGGCTGGAGATCCTTGCCTGGCTGAAGGAGCCGCAGGCCTATTTCGCCGGTCAGGAGCATCCGCTGGATTTCGGCGTCTGCGCCGGACAGATCGAAAAGCGCTGCGATCTTTCGCAATCCACCGTTTCCGCCCATCTCGCCACATTGCAGCGCGCCGGTCTCGTGACGACGCGCAAGGTCGGCCAGTGGGTGTTCTTCAGACGCGACGAAGACAAGATCGCGGCGTTTCTCCACCACATCAACAGCACTCTCGAGCCGGCATCCAGCCAGAAGAAGGATACTCCATGACCTCGCTCTTCGACCCTATCAAGATCGGCGACATCCAGCTTGCCAACCGTATCGTCATGGCGCCGCTGACGCGCAACCGCTCTCCGGGCGCGGTGCCGAACACGCTCAACGCCGCCTATTACGAGCAGCGCGCATCGGCAGGCCTCATCATCACCGAAGGCACGCCGATCAGCCAGCAGGGCCAGGGTTACGCCGACGTGCCGGGCCTCTACACGCCGGAAGCGCTTGCCGGTTGGCGCCAGGTCACGGATGCCGTGCACAAGTCCGGCGGCAAGATCGTCGTGCAGATGTGGCATGTCGGTCGCGTCTCCCATGACAGCCTGCAGCCGAACGGCGGCAAGCCGGTCGCCCCCTCCGCCATCCAGGCCAAGTCGAAGACCTACCTCATCAATGCCGACGGCAGCGGCTCCTTCGCCGAGACATCCGAGCCCCGGGCGCTTGCCCGCGAGGAGATCGCCGGCATCGTGGAAGACTACCGCCGCGCCGCCCGCGCCTCGATCGAAGCCGGCTTCGACGGCGTCGAGATCCACGCCGCCAACGGCTACCTGATCGATCAGTTCCTGCGCTCGGGCAGCAACCAGCGCGGCGACGACTACGGCGGCTCGATCGAAAACCGTGCCCGCTTCCTCTTCGAGGTGGTCGATGCCATCGCCTCCGAAATCGGCGCCGGGCGCACCGCCATCCGCATCTCGCCGGTGACGCCCGCCAACGACGTCTTCGATCCGGCGCCGCAGACGCTCTTCACCCATGTCGTCGAAGGGCTCGCGCGCCACGGCCTCGCCTATATCCACGTCATCGAAGGCGCCACGGGCGGTCCGCGCGATTTCCAGCAGGGTGACGCCCCGTTCGATTACGACGCGCTGCGCGCCGCCTACCGGGCCGCAGGGGGCACGGCGGCCTGGATGGTCAACAACGGCTATAACCGCGAAATGGCCATCGATGCGATCGAGGAGGGCAAGGCAGACCTCGTCGCTTTCGGCAAGCTCTTCATCTCCAACCCCGACCTCGTGACGCGCCTGAAGAACGACACGGTTCTCAACGCGCCGGACAAGGATACCTTCTACGGTGGCGGCGCGAAGGGCTACACCGACTATCCGGCGCTGGAAAACGTCGCCTGACCGGTTGAGGCCATAACCTGAGGGCCAACGTCCTCTGGCCCGTCATTTACTCACGAGAAAACGCCCGCGTCGCAGCACGCGGGCGTTTTCTTTTCGCGCGGCACGGCTACATCTACCGATGGATCATCTGCCACGGAGCCGTCCGCCCATGCTTTCCAGCCTCACCAAGGAACGTTTCCTCTTTGCCGGCCTCGCCGCGGCGATCCTTGCCTATGCGACGGAACACAGCCTGCTGGAGATGGGACGTCCGGCGATGCTGGCGGCCGCCTTCGCGCTGATCGCGGTCATCGTGCTGGTCTCCACCCGCGTGGCCCATCACGCCGAAATCCTCGCCTCGAAGGTGGGCGATCCCTACGGCACGATGATCCTCACGCTGTCGGCGGTTCTGGTGGAAGTGGTGATCCTCGCCATCATGATGCAGGGCGAGACCTCCCCCACGCTCGTGCGCGACACGATCTACGCCGCCGTGATGCTCGACATCAACGGCATTCTCGGGCTTGCCGCCCTGCTCGGCGGCATCCGCCACGGCGAGCAACCCTATAATGACGATTCCGGCAAGACCTACGGCGTGATGATCCTGACGGCCATGGGCATCTCCATGGTGGTGCCGGAATTCGTGCCGCGCGAAAGCTGGCACCTCTATTCCCTCTTCACCATCGGCGCGATGATCACGCTCTATGCCGTGTTCCTGCGCATGCAGGTGGGCGCGCACAGTTACTTCTTCAGCTATGCCTATCCGCGCGCCGAGCGGAAGGAGCACCCCGAAAGCGGCCCGCCGGAGGAAGAGGAATCCGCGACCGTCTCCATCCTCGTCATCATCGCGGGCGTGGTGCTGATCGGCGCCATGGCGGAAGTGATGTCCGTGCTGCTCGGCGCCGGACTCAAGGGCACCGGCGCGCCGCCGGCGCTGATGGCGGTGATCGTCGCCGCGATTTCGGCCGCGCCGGAAATCCTGACGGCGCTGCGCGCGGCGCTGGCCAATCGCATGCAGTCCGTCGTCAACATCGCCATGGGCGCCTCGCTGTCGACGGTCATCCTCACGGTGCCCGTGATGGAGGCCATCGCGCTCTATACCGGCCAGCCCTTCATCATGGCGATGTCGCCGGTCCAGACGGTGATGGTGACCATCACGCTCATCGCCGCCGCCATCAACCTCAACGATGGAGAGACGAACGCCATCGAGGGGATGACGCATTTCATCCTCTTCGCCACCTTCGTCATGCTGACGCTGATCGGGCTATGAAAAGGGGCCGCAACAATGGGAACCCTGGACATGACGCCGTTGCCTTCCCACCACCCGTCATCCTCGGGCTTGACCCGAGGATCCACGCGGCAAACTCAGTGGATGTGGATGGATCCTCGGGTCAAGCCCGAGGATGACGGAGGATAGGTTGACGGCCTTGGAGGCTTACTTGCAGGCTGCGCAGAAGCGCTGGATGCGCTTGCCGGCTTCCTCGAGCAGGGCTTCCGACGTCGCGTAGGAGATGCGGAAGTTCGGGCCGAGGCCGAAGGCCGAACCGTGCACGACGGCGACGCCTTCCGCTTCCAGCAGTTCGGACACGAAGTCTTCGTCCGTCTCGATGACCTTGCCCGACGGCGCGGTCTTGCCGATCAGCCCCTTGCAGGACGGATAGACATAGAAGGCGCCTTCCGGCGAGGGGCACTCGATGCCCGTGGCCTGGTTGAGCATGGAGACGATGAGATCGCGGCGGCCTTCGAAGATCTTCTTGTTCTCGGGAATGAAGTCCTGCGTGCCGTTCAGCGCCTCGACGGCCGCCCACTGTGCAATCGAGCACGCGCCGGAGGTCTGCTGGCCCTGGATCATGTCCATGGCCTTGATGAGGTTGAGCGGGCCGGCCGCATAGCCGATACGCCAGCCGGTCATCGCATAGGCCTTCGAGACGCCGTTCATGGTGAGCGTGCGGTCATAAAGGCCGGGCTCGACCTCGACCGGGGTGGCGAACTTGAAGTCGCCATAGGTCAGGTGCTCGTACATGTCGTCGGTCAGCACCCAGACATGCGGGTGGCGCATCAGCACGTCGGTCAGCGCCTTCAGCTCGTCGTGGCTATAGGCGGCGCCCGACGGGTTGGACGGCGAGTTGAAGATGAACCACTTGGTCTTGGGCGTGATCGCCTTTTCCAGGTCTTCCGCCTTCAGCTTGAACTTGTTTTCCTGGGTCGTCGCGACGAAGACCGGCGTGCCGCCACAAAGCGACACCATTTCCGGGTAGGAAACCCAGTAAGGTGTCGGGATAACGACTTCATCGCCCGCATTCATGGTGGCCATGAAGGCGTTGAAAAGAATCTGCTTTCCACCGGTGCCGACGATCGTCTGCGCGGCGGTGTAGTCGAGGTTGTTTTCCCGCTTGAACTTCTTTGCGATGGCGTCGCGCAATTCCGGGATGCCGGAAACCGGCGTGTACTTCGTCTCGCCGCGGTTGATCGCGTCGATGGCGGCCTGCTTGATATTGTCAGGCGTGTCGAAATCCGGCTCGCCTGCGCCAAGCCCGATGACATCGCGGCCTTTCGCTTTCAGCTCGCGCGCTTTCTGGGAAACGGCGATGGTGGCGGAGGGCTTCACACGGGAAAGGGCGTCGGCAAGAAAGGCCATGATGGAGATGTCCTCATCGGGTTCAAAGACGGCTTGACGCCATGGACCCGGAGCGCCGGGCTCCATAGCGGTTAGGTCTATGTCGAAACTGCGCCGGTCTTGCAAGCACGCGATCGAAAAAAAGCAGGAAAACCGGGCTTTCGCGTAAAATTTCATGCACCTCATCACAAAAGCGAATGGATCGCCCGCAAGCGGGAAAGTGCAAACACCAAAAGGTTGAGACGACGGAAAAGGATGAGATTTTGACGCGAAGGATTAAGCAGGCCTTAACGGATTGGCCCTATCCTCCGCCGGTCGATGGCCCTCCTGTTGATGGTGCTGTGCATGGGCGAAAGAAGCATCTTCACCAATCTCGTGCGGCAGGCCGACGGTGCTTACAGCGCCGTCTACGGCCCGTATCTCCTGCAATCGGCGCTCCAGCCGATCTTCCGCGAACATCCGGACGGGCGGCTGCAGATCGCGGCCTTCAAGGGGCTGATCCGCGCCAGCGCCGGCGGCACGCCGACGTCTCCCGGAGAATTCTTCCAGGGCGTGCCGGAGGAGGAGCGCACCGCCGTCGACGGTCTGTGCCGCAGCCTTCACATTCTCAATGCCGGCCTGATCGGCCGGCGTGACGCCGCCCTCATCATGAGCGTCCATTCCGGACTCTATCGTGCGCCGCACGCCATGCGCCAGGAGGTGGAGTGGCTGCGGCTTGCCGCCCATGAGGCGGGCATCGCACCCGAACGGATCGCCTGCGAGATCCGTCAGTTGCCTGGCGACGATGCCGAGGCCCTTGCGCTTTTTGCCGACCGGCTGCACGAGGCCGGTTTCTCCATCGCCATCGACGAATATACCGGCGATGACCGTGATCTTGCCCGCCTTGAGCGCCTGAAGCCGCAATTCGTGGCCTTCGACACGTCATGGCTCCACGAATTTGCGGAAAACTCCGCCGGCCTGGCGCTCCTGCGCGTCATGATAAGCCAGTTCGCCGACAGGAACATCGAGGCCATTGTCGGCGGCATCGAGACGCCGGAGACCATGGCGCTCTGCCGCGAGATGGGCGGCCCGCTGATGCAGGGCTTCCTGCTCGCCAGGCCGGAGCTGGCCCCGACGCACTTCAACACGACCTTCCCTGATATCGGCGAGGACCGCCCCGCGGCGGACCAGCCCGCCGCCATTTCCGACGCCGTCATGCCCGTTGAAAACCGTATCGCAAGGCCCGTGCGGCACTTCGGCAGAAGGGGTGTCTAAGACGGCGCAGACAGTTCTTCTATTCGCCTGAAGCATTTGGAAACGTGACATTTTTACCATGCCTTTTTTCCGCCACAATAAATGTCGGGCCTTGCCGCAATTCGGTCCTTGTCGCGCCGATTTCGGCAGGCCTTTTGGACGCCGTTCAAGGAAAAAGCAAAGACAGGGGACAACCATGTTTCTGGATGAAGACAAGCCGGCCAAGTCGCCAAAGCTTCGCGAATCGCGCGCCATGTTCCTCATCGCCATGACGGCGCTGGCCGCGTGCGTGCTCATGGTGGTCAGCCTGATGTCGCCGCCCGCCGTCGCCCTCGACACGATCAAGACCTCGGGCATCGGCAATGCAGCGTCCCAGCAGGTCCAGCCCGCGCAAAAGTGACACGCCGGCTGCCGCCGCTCTTGCAAGCCGCACGGCTCTGGGTCAGGTAACGGCGAGACGCGGGAGATGGCTATGCAGGCACGGCAGGGACGCAGGATAGGCATATGGGGTGGGGCGGCCTTCGCCCTTGTGGCCGCGCTGCCCTTGTCTCTCGCGCCGGCCTCGGCCGAGCCCCGCATCATTCCCAGCAAGAAGGCGCCGCTCGCCGTCGAAACCATCGCAAGCGGCCTCAATCATCCCTGGTCCGTCGAAGTGCTGCCGGACGGCAGCTATCTGGTTTCCGAAAAGGGCGGCGCGCTGCGGCGGGTGCAGTCCGGCAGGATTTCCCCTCCCATATCCGGCGTGCCGGACGTGGCGACGAACGGCCAGGGCGGGTTGCTCGATATTGCCCTTGCGCGCGATTTCGAGACCAGCCGCATTCTCTTCCTTACCTATAGCACGCGCGGCGATGGCGGCACCGGCACCGCGGTCGCCCGGGCGCGGCTGTCGGAAGACGCAACCCGGCTCGAAGGCACGACCCGCATTTTCCAGATGAGCCGCCTGACGACGCGCGGCCAGCATTTCGGCTCGCGCATCGCGGTTGCCGGCGACGGCAGCCTCTTCTTCGGCATCGGAGACCGTGGCGAAGGCGAACGCGCCCAGGATCCGCGTGACCATGCCGGCGCCATCCTGCATATCAATCCCGATGGCACACCCCACGCGGACAATCCCTTCCTCGGAAGCTCGGACGGGCTGGCGGAAATCTGGTCGAAGGGCCACCGCAACCCGCAGGGCATCGCCATCGATCCCAGGGACGGCACGCTGCTGACCGCCGAACACGGTGCGCGCGGCGGCGACGAGATCAACAATCCGCGGCCCGGATACAATTATGGCTGGCCGCGCGTCTCCTACGGCCGGCACTATTCCGGCGCGGAATTCGAGCTCGGCTCGACGGCCAACGGCTACGAGCCGCCACTCTATTACTGGGACCCTTCCATCGCACCCGGCGCCATCGCCGTCTATCGCGGCGCGATGTTCCCCGAATGGGACGGCAACCTGATCGTCGCCGCCCTCACCTATCAGCTGGTCGCCCGGCTGGAGCGCGACGAAAACGGCGCGATCCTCTCGGAGGAGCGCATGTTCGGCGGGGAGTTCGGCCGCATCCGCGATGTCGTCGTCGCGCCGGATGGAGCCCTTCTCCTTCTGACCGACGAGGATGACGGAGCCCTGCTGCGCGTGTCACGAGCCGCAGCCACGGACTGAACCACCACCCTTGCCCAAAAAACGGGCGCCTGCTAGCAGGATGAAGGGCGCCTTCCGCGCCGGTTACCTCCATCAGGGTGGAATGACATGACGCGCGTTCAGGCGAACCTTCTCCTGTTGCTGGCCGGCGCCATCTGGGGCGCGGGCTTCATCGCCCAGTCGACCGCGATGCAGACGCTGGGGCCGATCTGGTTCATCGGCCTGCGCTTTGCGGTGGCAACCCTCGTCGCCCTGCCCTTCGCCCGATGGGAACAGATGCGCGCCGAGACCCCCGTCAGCCGCAGGGACATGGCCGGCTTCGTGCTGACGGGCCTTGCGCTTTTCGCCGCCGCCAGCTCCCAGCAGGTCGGCCTGCTCACGACGACGGTCACCAATTCCGGCTTCCTCACCGGGCTCTATGTGGTCTTCACGCCCATTCTCACCGTGCTGATACTGCGCCGCCGGCCGCACTGGGTCATCTGGCCGGCCGCCGTCATGGCGTCCGTCGGCATCTTCCTGTTGTCGGGAGGCACCCTTGCGGCATTGACGGTCGGCGACATGCTGACCATCCTGTGCGCGGTTCTCTGGTCGGTCCAGATGATCTGCGTGGGCGTCTTCGCCGGGCGCTCCGGGCGGCCGCTGGCGCTATCGCTCGTCCAGTTCGCCATCTGCGGGGCGCTGGGCTGCGCCGTCGGTGCGCTGTTCGAGCCCATCAGCCTCGCCGCCATCACGGGCGCGCTGCCGGAAATCCTGTATGCCGGCCTGTTCTCCAGCGGCCTCGCCTTCATCGTGCAGAACATTGCCCAGCGCTACACGACCGCGCCGCAGGCGGCGATCTTCCTGTCCAGCGAGGCGCTCTTCGCGGCGCTCTTCGGCGTCCTGTTGCTCGGCGAGACCATCAGCACGGCGGGTTATATTGGCTGCGGCATCATCTTCCTCGCCATGCTTGCTGTGGAACTGGTGCCGGAACTTCTGCGCGACCGTCGCCGGGACATGCCCGCCGAAGTATGAGGCGGCGGTTTCCCGCAGCCGCACAATATAGATTTGGCCGGGAACCTGCCCCATCATGGAAGGCGGCGACTTTTTCGGCAATCGCCCGCAATTTGACCAAAGTGAGGCATGTCAAATGCCCGCCAAAACTTTTGCTTGCCAATTTGCCACAAACACATCAATCTTCCTTTGTTCGGGCAATTTGCGGACACGGGAAGACCTTTAATAAAAGCGCGCCGGAGACGCGAAATAATTCCGGGCAGTCAACATCTGGATGATCCCAGGGTCATATGGTTGGCTGGCTGCGGTGAAAACAGGACCCTTTCCTCAACCTCGAGAACTGCCTGCCTAACGCCCTTCGGGGCAAAACTGACGTTCTGCCCGCCGCCAATATACGGGCAGAGAGAAAAGGACCTGACGCATGGCCGAAACTGGCATTGTAAAATTCTTCAACACTGAGAAGGGCTTTGGTTTCATCAAGCCCGACAATGGTGGTGCGGATATTTTCGTACACATCTCTGCTGTACAGGCTTCCGGCCTGAACGGCCTTTCCGAAAACCAGAAGGTAAGCTTCGACACGGAACCTGATCGCCGCGGCAAAGGCCCGAAGGCGGTCAACCTCGAGATTGCCGGCTGAACCGGTTATTTCAGGATTTTTGAGTTGGAGCCCGGCAGTGATGCCGGGTTTTTTCGTTCAGCCTGCGTTCAGCCAAAATCGTCTAGTTTGGTATTGTCATCGACCGGCAAAAGCCGGCGTCCAAAGGAACGATGCCATGAAGAACACAATGAAGGCCCTGGTCCTGTCCGTTGCCGTCGCCGCGACGGCGCTGACCGCAACTGCCGGCGTTTCCCAGGCGCGCGACCGCGACGGCTACTGGCGCGACGGCGGCTATCGTGAACACCGCCGCCACCGTGACCGCGACGCCCTCATCGGCGGCGCGCTCGGTCTTGCCACCGGCGTCATCATCGGCGGCGCGATCGCCTCCCAGCCCCGCTACGACGAACCGCGTTACATCGAGCGCCGCTATGTCGAGCCGGAATACTATCCGGAACCCGAGCGCCGCGTGATCTACCGTCCGGCCCCGAGCTACGAGCCCTGGACCCGGTCCTGGTACGATTACTGCGCACGCCGCTATCGCTCGTTCGACCCGCAGAGCGGCACCTTCGTCGGCTATGACGGCCGCGAGCATTTCTGCACCGCGGGCTGACATCACGCACATGAAGAAAAACGGGCGCCTGACGGCGCCCGTTTTCGTTTCAGAGCCCGCGCAGGAACGGGTTGGTCCGTCGTTCCTCGCCGATACGGCCGCCCGGTCCGTGTCCGCACATGAACCCGACGTCGTCTCCGAGCGGGAGCACCTTGTCGCGGATCGACTGGAGCAGCTGCTCATGGTTGCCGCCCGGCAGGTCCGTCCGGCCGATCGATCCTTGGAACAGCACGTCGCCGAGATGGGCAAAGCGCTGCTTGCGGTTGAAGTAGATGACGTGTCCCGGCGCATGGCCGGGCGTGTGGGACACCTCGAATTCGTGTTCCCCGAGGGAAACGGTGTCGCCGTCTTCCAGCCAGCGGTCGGGAACGACGTTCGAGACCTTCATTTCCACACCGAAGCGCTGCGCCTGCGTCTCCAGCGCCTGCAGCAACGGCAGGTCGTCCTTGTGCGGGCCGATGATGTCGAGGCCGAGCGCTTCCTTGAGTTCCTTCGCACTGCCCGCATGGTCGATATGGCCATGCGTCAGCCAGATCGCCGTCAGCGTGATGCCGTTCTCCTCGACCGTTCGCAGAATGGCATCGACATCGCCGCCCGGATCGACGACGACGCCCTGCTTGGTCTCCGTATCGAACAGGATGGTGCAGTTTTGCTGAAAGGGGGTGACGGGAATGATGCCCGCCTGAAGCATGCCCATGGGGTCCTCGCTTGGTTGCCGCTTGCCCCACCTATAGCTGGAAGGGGCGCTTCACACCAAGCGGGACGTCAGCGCAGGCTTGCCATTTCTTCGGCGGGGCCGGCGACGGGCGAAAGCGAGACGGTCGAGAGCAGAACCGTGGCGACAACGATATTGAGCATGGCATAAAGGAAAACCACCGGCCGCAGCCCCCGGGCAACCGTATCCTGCGGCGTCGTTGTCTTGGAAAGCATTGTCCGTCTCCTTGATTGTGCTCAGGAAATAGCCGTGCGGCATCTTTGTTCCACCGTCCTTTACGACGATGCGCAAAACGTGCCTGTTCCTGCGGATACAGGGGATCTTCCCTGCACCTCACGGCGAATGCGCCATGCAGCTCACACGGATAAATTGACAGGCCGCAAAATTGGCCGCACCTTTCGACTGCCGAGTCTATCGGCGCGGGGCGCGTCCCGAGGGGGCTGCGGTCCGAGGGCAACCTGTCCGCCTGGGGTAACCCTCGGCGGACGATCAGGAGGGGAATTCCATGGAAGCATTGATGCCCATTATCACGCAGCTCATTGCCGGCGCCGTCGGAGGTAACGCCGCCGGTGCGGCCCTGAAGCAGGCGGCCGTCAGCGTTATCGTTCGCACCATTGTCGGCGCCATCGGCGGCGTCGGCGGCGGTATGCTGCTGCAGTTGCTCGGCGGCGAAGCAGGTCTGAGCGGCCTGGTCGCCAACGGTATCGGCGGCCTGGTCGGGGGTGGCGTGCTCACCGCGATCGTCGGCGCGGTTCTCGGCAAGAAAGCGGCCTGAGCGCAGAACAGAAAACGGCGGCCCGCAGGGGCCGCCGACTTGCATGCGATGACTGGCTGAAAGATTACTCGGCAGCCGCAGCGACCGGATAGACTTCCTTCATATAGTCGTTCATCAGCGTTTCGCAGATCGTGCCAGGCGTGAAGCGATAGGGGCCGATTTCGGAAACCGGCGTCACTTCGGCGGCCGAACCGGTCAGGAAGCATTCGGAGAAGTCCGACAGCTCTTCCGGCATGATCGCCCTCTCGACGACCTGATAGCCCCGGCGCTTGGCCAGTCCGATGACCGTGCGGCGCGTGATACCGTCGAGGAAGCAGTCCGGTGTCGGCGTGTGGATGACGCCATCCTTGACGAAGAAGATATTGGCGCCGGTCGCCTCGGCCACCTGGCCGCGATAATCCAGCATCATCGCATCCGCATAGCCCTTGGCCTCGGCGGCATGCTTGGAGATGGTGCAGATCATGTAGAGGCCGGCCGCCTTCGACTTCGACGGCGCGGTCCGCGGGTCGGGACGGCGGTACTCGGCGATGTCCAGACGGATGCCCTTCAGCTTTTCGGCCGGATTGAAGTAGCTGCCCCACTGCCAGATGGCGATGGCGACGTTGATGCGGTTGTTCTGCGCCGAAACGCCCATCATTTCCGATCCGCGCCAGGCGATCGGGCGGACATAGGCCTCGGAGAAACCCTGGCGCTTCAGGAGTTCCACGCTTGCGGCATCGAGCTCCTCGACGGAATAGGGAATCTTGAAGCCGAGAATTTCGGCGGAGGCGTGCAGGCGCTGGTTATGTTCGGTCAGCTTGAAGATGCGCCCGCCATAGGCGCGCTCGCCCTCGAACACGGCGCTTGCATAGTGCAGGCCATGCGTCAGCACATGGATCTTTGCATCCTTCCAGTCGACGAACTCACCGTTGAACCAGATTTGTCCATCCAGTTGATCGAAGGGAACTGCCATCGTGTCATCCTCCGGCGCTCTCACGCCATTCTTTCTGTTGATTGTTTCGCCAATTGCGGTCTAACCAGAAACGGCGGGATTACCTGAGTGGAAAGGTAGTCCAGATTGAGAATCGGGCAAACACCGCGCAACGGTGCCCCGGGACCGCAAAAACGATGGGAACCCTTAGCAATCGCGGAAAAATATGTCAACAAAGCTGACATATCTTGCCGAATATTACGCAAGGGTGAGGCGACATGAAAGGAAATGACACCGTGGCCCGACAGATGCCGGACAAAGACGGCAAGAACGAGCTGCACGAGGACGCGATGACCGGCGACGGCCGCATCGACATGGAGATCATCGAAGGCCTGTTCTTCGCCTATCGCGACTTCGTTTCCGATCCAGACGCCATTCTCGAGAAGAGCGGCTTCGGGCGCGCCCATCACCGCGTCGTGCACTTCGTCAACCGCGAGCCCGGCATGACCGTCGCCGATCTCCTCGACACGCTGAAGATCACCAAGCAGAGCCTGGCCCGCGTCTTGAAGCAGCTCGTGGATTCCGGCTATATCCACCAGGTGGCAGGCCCCGAGGACCGCCGCCAGCGCAAGCTCTACCCCACCCGCACCGGGCGGGAACTGGCGCTGGCACTGGCCGAGCCGCAATCCCGCCGCATCGCCCGTGCATTCGAGAAAATGGGGCCGGACGATCGGCGCACCGTAATCCGGTTCCTCGCCGGCATGCAGAATGCCAAGAGCGACTGACCGGTTTCAGGAGATTGAAGACGATGACGGCTGCCGGCGCGCCTTCCGACGATGCTTCCCACCTTCTCGTCGTCGATGACGACACCCGCATCCGCGACCTTCTCGGCCGCTACCTCGTGGAGCAGGGTTTCCGCGTCACCGTGGCGGCAGATGCCGACGAGGCGCGACGCAAGCTGCGCGGCCTCGACTTCGACCTCATCATCATGGACGTGATGATGCCCGGCGAAAGCGGCCTGTCGCTCACCAAGAGCCTGCGGGAGATCCGGCCCGTGCCGATCCTCATGCTGACGGCGCTCGCCGAATCCCGCGCGCGCATCGAGGGTCTGGAAGCCGGCGCGGACGACTACCTGTCCAAACCCTTCGAGCCGCGCGAACTCGTGCTGCGCATCAACAACATCCTCAAGCGCAATGCGGCCCCCGCCGGGCCGAAGATCGAGCAGGTCATGTTCGGCCCCTACACCTTCTCCATCGTGCGCAAGGAACTGAAGCGCGGCGGCGACCCCATCCGCCTCACCGACCGCGAGCAGGACATCATGCTGCTCTTTGCCCAGCGCGCCGGCGAAACGATCCCGCGCCACGAGCTGATCGGCGAGGAGACGGAGGTGGGCGAGCGCACCATCGACGTACAGATCAACCGCCTGCGCCGCAAGATCGAGGAAGACCCGTCCAATCCGGTCTGGCTCCAGACCGTGCGCGGCATCGGCTATCGCCTGAGCGTGGAGCAGGGTTGACCGTGCGCGGTCCGTCGGGGAGTGTGGCCACATGACCCTGTTTTCGGCTTTCCGGCGGGATATCGAGCGTGCGCCGTCCGCCGGCTGGAAGCGCTTCACGCGCTGGCTGCGCCACCAGATGCCGACCGGCCTCTACGCCCGCTCGCTGCTCATCATCATCCTGCCGATGGTGCTTCTCCAGGCGGTCGTCGCCTTCGTGTTCATGGAACGCCACTGGCAGCTCGTCACGCAGCGCCTCTCCATGGCCGTCACCCGCGACATTGCCGCGATCATCGACCTGATCGAGACCTATCCGCAGGACGACGACTATGCCGAGATCACCCGCATCGCCCGCGAGCGACTGGAGCTGATCATCTCCGTCGAGCAGGGCACGACGCTGCCGCCGCCGCGCAGCAAGCCCTTCTTCAACATCCTCGACGAGATCCTGAGCGAGGAGATCGTCCGCCAGATCCGGCGTCCGTTCTGGATCGACACCGTCGGCGAAAGCAAGGTCGTCGAGATCCGCATCCTGCTCGACAACAAGATACTGCGCGTCTATGCGCGGCGAAACCAGGCCTACGCGTCGAACACCCATATCTTTCTTCTCTGGATGGTCGGGGCGTCGCTGGTGCTGATCCTCATCTCCATCCTCTTCCTGCGCGGCCAGATCCGTCCCATCCTCGCCCTGGCGCAGGCGGCCGAAAGCTTCGGCAAGGGGCAGAGGATGCCGGAGAGTTTCGCGCCGCGCGGCGCCGACGAAGTGCGCCGCGCCGGCCTCGCCTTCATTCTCATGCGCGAACGCATCGAGCGCCAGATCGAACAGCGCACCGCCATGCTGACGGGCGTCAGCCACGACCTGCGCACGATCCTCACGCGCTTCAAGCTGCAACTGGCGCTGGCCGGCGACAAACCCGAGCTTCAGGGGATGGGCAAGGATGTCGAGGACATGCAGACCATGCTGGAAGGCTACCTCTCCTTCGCGCGCGGCGACGCGGAGGAGGATGTCGGCAAATTGCGCCTCTCCGACCTCATAGATCGGCTATCGCTCGAAGCCGAACTGCATGAGCGGGCCTTCTCCAGCGCGATCGACGGCGACGACGAGATCATGGTGCGGCCCAATGCCTTCACGCGCCTCGTCGGCAACGTCGTTTCCAACGCGCTGCGCTATGCGAAGACCGTGCATGTCGAGGCGCGCCATCGCGCGAAATGGCTGACGATCACCGTCGACGACGATGGCCCCGGCATTCCGGAAAACGTCCGCGAGGACGTCTTCAAGCCGTTCTTCCGCCTCGATGAGGCCCGCAACCTCGATGCCTCCGGCACCGGTCTCGGCCTTGCCATCGCGCTCGATATCGCCCGCAGCCACGGCGGCAATGTCACGCTCTCGGACAGCCCGTTGGGCGGGCTGCGCGTGACGATCCGCGTTCCCGTTTGACAGGAAGACCCGATGAGCAAAGCCCCGTTCGATGATCTCGTCTGGCTCAATCCGCCGCCCGCCGCGGACGTGCGGGAGGGCAGCCTGCATGTACGCACCGGCCTCAAGACGGACTTCTGGCAGCGCACCTACTACGGATTCCAGCCCGACAGCGGCCATTTCCTGCACCGCCGATGGTCCGGCGACTTCACCCTGGAAACAACCTTTCGCGGCCGCTACGAAACGCTCTACGACCAGGCCGGCCTGATGATCCGCCACGATGAAACGGCCTGGGTGAAATGCGGCATCGAGTTCACCGATGGCGCGAAGCATTTCAGCGTCGTCGTCACGCGCGGCCATTCCGACTGGTCGGCCTTCCGCATCGAAGATGATTTCGACCTGATTTCCGTCCGCGTCACGCGCAATGGCGATGCGCTCTTCATCCAGTACAGGACCGACGCGATGGTGGAATGGCGGATGGCCCGCCTCGCCTATTTCCCGGTGGAATATGCCGATCTCTCGGTCGGCGTCACGGCCTGCTCGCCGCAGCGCGAGGGCTTCGAAGCCGCGTTCACGGATTTCCGGCTGGGCCCGCCGCTCTCACGCGACATTCACTAAAACGGTGTCAGCACATCTTCTTGCCGTTCGGCACCGGCTGGTCCACGCCGGCCAGAACGATCGCGCCGGCTTCATCCTCGAAACCGAGTGTCAGGACCTCCGAACGGACGGGCCCGATCTGGCGCGGCGGGAAATTGACGACGGCAAGCACCTGGCGTCCGACCAGCTGTTCCAGCGTGTAATGCACGGTGATCTGGGCCGACGATTTCTTCGTGCCGATTTCAGGGCCGAAGTCGATGGTCAGCTTGTAGGCGGGCTTGCGCGCCTCGGGAAACGGCAGCGCCTCGATGATGGTGCCGACGCGAATATCGACCCGCTCGAAATCGGCATAGGCAATGGTCTCGGTCATGGAGAAAGATCCTGCAATCGTTCAGTGCAATTCCCGGGGAACATGAAGTCCGCAAGGAACCGGATGAAAAGAACGGACTAACCGATTCCCGCGATTCAGGAAAACGGCTTAACCCGCCAGTTCCTCCGCGCGCCTGCGCGCCGCCGCAATCGCCTTGTCGAACAGCGGCTGCATGCCGTCGTCTGCCATGAGCACCGAAAGGGCGGCAGCGGTGGTGCCGCCCGGCGAGGTCACGTTCTGGCGCAGGCGGCTGGCGTCGTCGGGGGACTGGTGAAGCAGTTCACCAGCCCCCGCGACCGTTTCCCGTGCGAGGCGCATGGCGAGGTCCGCCGGCAGGCCCGCCTTGCGGCCTGCCTCTGCCATGCACTCGACGAGATAAAAGACATAAGCCGGGCCGCTGCCCGAAACCGCCGTGACGGCGTCGATATCGCCCTCGCTGGCGACCCATTCGACCGGGCCGCTGACCTTGAGCAGGGCATGCACGAAATCGCGCTGCACATCGGTCACGCGCGCATTGGCGTAGGCGCCCGTCACGCCGCGGCCGATCATGGCCGGCGTGTTCGGCATGGCGCGCACGGTGGCGGCCTCGCCGAGATGGCTTTCGAGATTGGCGATGGTCTTGCCGGCGGCCACGGAGACGATGACCGTCTCGGGGCCGACCAATCCCTTGAGCGGCGGCAGAACCTGATCGATGACCTGCGGCTTGACCGCGACGAAGACGACACCGGCCTTGACGCCCCCGGGGGCCGCGGTCTCGTGGCGCACGCCGTTATCGGCAATCAGCTTGGCCATGGCCGGCTGCGGGCCGGGATCGATGACGATGACCGACGCGCCGGAAATACCGCTCTTCAGCCAGCCCGCGAGCATGGCGCCGCCCATATTGCCGGCGCCGATGAGAACGATCGGTCCGCTCGCGGCCACGCTCATGATCAGGCCTCCCCGACCGTCTCGAACAGCACGGCGTCGACGGCGGACTGGGCATCCATGCCCGACCACACGACGAACTGGAAGGCCTGGAAATAGGCTTCGCAGGATTCGAGCGCGCTGGAGAGCAGCACCTCGACCTGCTGGTTGGTGGGCTCCGCGCCGCCGGCAAGCAGCAGCGACTGGCGGAAGATCACCACGTCCTCGCGACGCCAGAGGTCGAAATGCCCCATCAGCACCTGTCCGTTGACATGGGAGAGAAGGCACATGACCTCGTTGACCCGGCTCTCGGGAACCTTGATGTCGAAGGCGCAGGCCAGGTGCAGCGCCTCGAATTCCTCCATCCAGGAGAAGGAGACGTGGTAGTCCGTCCACTTGCCTTCGACGGTCATCGCGATCTCGTCTTCGCCCGACCGCTCGAACGTCCAGTCGTTGTTCGCCGCGACGAATTCGATCATGTCGACCGGGTTGGACTGGCGCCCGATATCCAATTCCATAAGGCTCATGCGTCACCTTCAAGGCCGGCAGGCATGCATCATCGCGCTCACACACACGACGCGGCAAACCTTACTCCGGATACAACACTGAATGATTGCTAGGCACTGCACGCAGACTGGACGACCTACCCTGTCCGAAGCTTGCGCCGCCTGTTTCGAATCATCATTTAAAATCAGTGTATAACGGCGGAGTCACGACGCCAGCCCCTGAGCACCTGTTTTCCCCGGACGGTTGTGGAAAGCGGCTCCGAAAAAGATTCAGGTCGAGCGCTTAAGAGACTCTGCCAAAAGGGCTTTTCGCAAGTGTCCACAGGGGTAAAAATTTTATTAAAAAAAACGGTTGGCGCGATGTGAATCACGCCAACCGAGTCCGTGCTGTCGAAACCTGTCGCGAAACGGTTCAGTTGCCCGCGTTGAGGCGCGCTTCCAGGGCTTCGAGCCGCTTCAAAAGCGCGTCGTTTTCATCGCGTGCCTTGATGGCCATTTCGCGCACCGCCTCGAACTCCTCGCGCTTGACGAGGTCGAGCCCGTTGATGAAGCGTTCGGCCTGCGCGCGGAACATCGTTTCGGCTTCCTTGCGCATGCCCTGGGCGGCTCCAGCGGCATCGGTCATCAGCTTGGCGAAATCGTCGAAAATGCGGTTCGCACCGGTGGTCATGGGCCTTCCCTCCTCGGGTGTCGATGGTTGCGGCAGGCGCTCGCGCCCGCATTCTGTCTTTGAGGTAGGGTCTTGGACCGCCGCTTGCAAGCGGATTCCGGTGGATCGCTCTGCCAGGGACGGGACGGGCGCCGGCAATCGCCATTTCCCGCCTTGACCCTGCCGCAACGCCTCGCCATCTTCCGCCCGAAACGAGGATGTTCCACGCTTGACCAATATCGCGCAGCTCTTTGCCATCATGCCCTATCCCGAAATCGACCCGATCGCCTTCTCCATCGGCCCGGTCGACGTGCACTGGTACGGCATCGCCTACGTCGTGGGCATCATGCTGGGTTGGCTCTATGCCCGCAGGCTGATCGAAACGCCGCGCCTGTGGGCGGGCGAAGCGCCGATCACCCGCGTCCAGCTAGACGACTTCCTCGTCTGGGCCGCCGTCGGCATCATTCTGGGCGGGCGCATCGGCTATATCGTGTTCTACGATTTCCCGAATGTCGCGGCCGACCCTTTGCGCGCCCTTCAGGTGTGGAAAGGCGGCATGTCGTTCCATGGCGGCTTCGCCGGCACGACGCTTGCCATGATCCTCTTCGCACGGCGTCACAAGATCCCGCTGTGGAGCCTGTTCGATATCGTCGCCGCCGTCGTGCCGATCGGCCTGTTCTTCGGCCGCATCGCCAACTTCGTCAACGGCGAGCTCTGGGGGCGGCTGTCGGATGCGCCCTGGGCGGTGATCTTTCCGGAGGCCGGTCCCTTCGCCCGCCATCCGAGCCAGCTTTACGAAGCCGGGCTGGAGGGCATCGTGCTGCTTACCGTGATCGCCGTTGCGATCTATCGCTTCGGCGCGCTGAAGCGGCCGGGCCTCGTGACCGGCATCTTCGTCTCGGGCTATGCCCTGTCGCGCATCACGGTCGAATTCTTCCGCGAGCCGGATCCGCAGCTCGGCTATCTCTTCGGCGGCTGGCTGACCATGGGCATGGTGCTGTCGCTGCCCATGCTGGCGCTCGGCATCTGGGCCATCCTGCGCGCGCGCCCGGCCGAGCCGGCCAGCGCCTGAACGGATCAACACCATGCCGACACCGCTCGCCCGCAAGATCAAGGCGCTGATCCACACCAACGGTCCGATCAGCATCACGGACTATTTCGCGCTGTGCCTCGCCGACCCGGACTATGGCTACTATCGCACCCGGGACCCGTTCGGCCGCGCCGGTGATTTCGTCACCGCGCCTGAAATCAGCCAGCTCTTCGGCGAAATGCTCGGCATCTTCCTCGTGCATGCCTGGCAGAAGCATGGCGGGCCGGAACGGGTGCGCATCGCCGAGATCGGCCCCGGCCGCGGCACCATGATGTCCGACATGCTGCGCGTCGTCGCCAAGCTGGCGCCGCAGCTCTACGAGAGCGCGACCTTCCACCTCGTGGAGACGAGCCCCAGGCTGCGCGAAATCCAGCAGGAGACGCTTGGGCTTCATGCCGGCCGCGTCAGCTGGCACGACAGTTTCGAGGAGTTGCCCGACGGCTTCGTTCTGCTCGCGGCCAACGAGCTGTTCGACGCCATTCCCATCCGCCAGTTCGTCAAGACGCCCACCGGCTTCCGCGAACGCCTGGTCGGGCTCGATGCCGAAGACGAACTCACCTTTGCCGCTGGCGTCGCGGGCATCGACCCCGCGCTGCTGCCGGACAATCACAAGACGGTCGCGAACGGCACGATCTTCGAGATCGCCCCGGCGCGCGAGGCGGTGATGGCGACGATCGGCGAGCGCATCGCCCGCTTCGGCGGCACCGCCCTCATCATCGACTACGGTCACTTCGTCAGCGGATTCGGCGATACGCTGCAGGCTGTCCTCAAGCACGATTTCGATCCGCCGCTTGCCCATCCCGGCGAGGCGGACCTGACGAGCCACGTGGATTTCGAGCGTCTGGCGGCTGCCGCGGCGGCCTCCGGCCTCCACATTCACGGCATGTTGCACCAGGGGGATTTCCTCGTCGGCCTCGGCATCGGCGAGCGCGCCTCCGCGCTCGGGCGCAATCGCGACGAGGCGGCGCAGCAGCAGATTCTGAACGATGTTGCTCGTCTCGCCGGTTCCGGCGCAGGCCGAATGGGCGATCTTTTCAAGGTCCTGGCGGTCGGCAGCGAACCGCTTGCACTGTTTCCGTTCCGCCAGCCGGATTGACAGGCCGGCCTCGGGCGGACAACATCCGGCCCGATTTGCACCCCGCATGCCCCGGCCGAGTTCCTTGCCTGGCGGCCCCTCCAAGCCCAGCCGAGAGACCATGAAGGACCAAGCGCTTCCCTCCCCGATCCAGAGCCCGCTGATCGCCGAACGCGCCGGAGACCTGGTGCGCCACGGCTTCTTCACGCGCGCCGGCGGCGTCTCGGAAGGCATCTATCGCGGCCTCAATGTCGGCCTCGGCTCGAACGACGCGCGAGAGAACGTCCAGGAGAATCGCGCCCGTGTCGCCCGCTGGTTCGGCGTCGAACCAGACCGGCTCGCGACGGTGCACCAGGTCCACTCGCCGGATGTCGTGACCGTCGATGCCGGCTATGATGGCAGCCGCCCGCAAGCCGATGCGCTCGTCACGGCCACGCCAGGCGTCGTGCTCGGCGTTCTCGCAGCCGATTGCGGCCCGATCCTGTTCTGCGATCCGGAGGCCCGCATCGTGGGCGCCGCGCATGCGGGCTGGAAGGGCGCGCTCTTCGGCGTGCTGGAAAACACCATCGCCGCCATGGAGGCGCTCGGCGCACGCCGTGACGCCATCGTCGCCAGCCTCGGCCCCTCGATCGGCCGGCAAAACTACGAGGTCGGCCCGGAATTCGTGGAGCGCTTCCTGGCCGTCGATCCGGCATACGGCCGCTACTTCACGCCTTCGGAGAAACCCGGCCACAGCATGTTCGACCTGCCGGCCTTCACCACGCAGCGCCTTAACGACGCCGGCGTGACGGCCGAAAATCTCGACATCTGCACCTATCCCGACGAAGATCGCTTCTTCTCCTATCGGCGCACCACGCACCGGCAGGAGCCCGATTACGGCCGCCAGATTTCGGCGATCATGATCGCGGGCTGAAGCGCAAACAACAGACGAAGACGAGGGAGACACCGCCATGGCACTTCACTTCGACAGCGAGGAATACGCCAACCGGCTCCAGCGGCTCACCGCACGCATGCGGGAGGACAAGCTCGACGCCGTCCTGCTTTTTGCGCAGGAGAGCATGTACTGGCTGACGGGCTACGACACCTTCGGCTACTGCTTCTTCCAGACGCTCGTCGTGAAGGCCGATGGCAGCATGGTGCTGCTGACGCGCTCGGCCGACCTGCGCCAGGCCCGCCACACCTCCAATATCGAAAAGATCGAGATCTGGGTCGACCGCGTCAATGCGGACCCGACGATGGACCTGAAGAACCTGCTTTCGGATCTCGACCTGCTCGGCTGCCGCATCGGCATCGAATACGACACGCACGGGCTGACGGGCCGCAACACCCGCCTGCTCGACAACCAGCTCCAGAGCTTCGGCGAGATCGTCGATGCGTCCGGCATCGTCAGCCGCCTGCGTCTCATCAAGAGCCCGGCGGAGATCGCCTATGTCGAGCGCGCCGCAGCCCTCTCCGACGATGCGCTCGATGCCGCGCGCCCGCTGATCGCCGCCGGCGCCGACGAGGCGGCGATCCTCGCCGCCCTGCAGAATGCGGTGCTGGCCGGCGGCGGCGATTATGCCGCCAACGAATTCGTCATCGGCTCGGGCGCCGACGCCCTGCTCTGCCGGTCGAAATCCGGCCGGCGCCGGCTGGATGCGCAGGACCAGCTGACGCTCGAATGGTCCGGTGTGAGCGCACGCTACCATGCGCCGATGATGCGCACCGCCATCGTCGGCGAGCCGACGAGCCGCCACCGCGAACTCTACAGCGCCTGCCGCGAGGCCTTGCAGGCGATGGAAATGGTGCTCAGGCCCGGCAACACCTTCGGCACGGTCTTCGAGACCTTCACCCGGCTCATCGACGAGCGCGGCCTTGCGCGCCACCGGCTCAACACGTGCGGTTACTCCGTCGGCGCGCGTTTTGCCCCCTCCTGGATGGACCATCAGTCCTTCCTGCTCGGCAATCCGCAGGAGATCGAGCCGAACATGTCGCTGTTCGTGCACACGCTGCTGTTCGATTCCGACAGCGGCACCGCGATGACGCTCGGCCAGACATACCTGACGACGACCGACACGCCGAAGGCCCTGTCGCGCTACGGGCTCGACTTCATCGAGGTCTGACGGGGTTTTCACCGGCAACATCCTGTAATTGACAGGGCCCGGAGCCATCCCGCATAACTCGATGCGGGGAACGGAGGGCACCACCTCCGCAGGACACGGACGATGACGATGCAGAAGCTGAACAAGCGGCTGGCACTGATCGGCCTCATGGCAATCCTGGCCGGCTGCAACAGCACCGATGCGCTGATCCCGCGCGCCGATGTCGGGGGAAACTTCAATTCGCCGCCGGTCACCCAGAGCGATCTCGACCGGATGAGCGCCGATACCGGCCCGGTGGCGGGCACATCCGCGGAAACGGCGTTCGCCTCGCCCGGCATCGGCGGCGGCTCGACCGGCGCGGATACCGCCGGCACCCTTCAGGGCCAGGCCGATGCGCTTGCGCGCAACCAGGGCGGCGCAAGCGTCTCGACGACGGAAGCGGAACTGAGCCGCACGGCCGCGCAGCGTTCGCTCGCGGCGGAGACATCCGAAGGCGCGGAAGAGCTTGCGGCGCTTCCGCCGGCCAAGGCCGCGGGCGGCGAGACGATCCGTTTCCTGCCGATCATCGGCGCACCGGTGCAGGCCGTGACGCCGCTCTCCAAACGGCTGGGGACGGAAGCCCGTTCCAGCGGGCTGACGATCCGCAGCGCCTCCGACACTTCCGCAAACCATATCCTCAAGGGCTATTTCTCGGCGATGAACGACGCCGGCAAGACCACCGTCATCTATGTCTGGGACGTACTGGACGGCTCCGGCGCGCGGCTGCATCGCATCCAGGGCCAGGAAAGCGTCGATGGCACGCAATCCGATCCCTGGGCGGCTGTCCCCCCGCGGACGATGGAGGCCATCGCGCAGAAAACCATTCGCCAGTATCTCGACTGGCGCAACGCCGCGCCCGGTTAAGACCCTCG
Organism: Shinella sp. AETb1-6; assembly: GCF_009826875.1. Taxonomy (NCBI): domain Bacteria; kingdom Pseudomonadati; phylum Pseudomonadota; class Alphaproteobacteria; order Hyphomicrobiales; family Rhizobiaceae; genus Shinella; species Shinella sp. AETb1-6. Next base: position 492,985 of record NZ_WUMM01000001.1, read on the forward strand.
AAACGGTAAATCACAGCGAAATGCGAAGAATCGCTTTTTCAAGCCGCTTGGGGCCTTGCATTCGCAGTTTTTGCCGCTTAAAGGCCCCCCATCAGCAGAATAACAGGCGGACCATAAATGAAGGTTTTCGCGGGCAATTCGAACCGGCTTCTGGCCGAAGCGATCTGCAATTATCTGAATGTTCCGCTTGGCCGCGCCACGGTCAGACGCTTCGCAGACCAGGAAATCTTCGTTGAAATCCAGGAGAACGTGCGCGGCGAGGACGTCTTCGTCGTCCAGTCCACCTCCTTCCCGACCAACGACCACCTGATGGAACTGCTGATCATGATCGATGCCATGCGCCGCTCCTCGGCGCGCCGCATCACGGCCGTGATCCCCTATTTCGGCTATGCCCGCCAGGACCGCAAGCCGGGTCCGCGCACGCCGATCTCCGCCAAGCTCGTCGCCAACCTGATCACCGAAGCCGGCGCCGACCGCGTGCTCACGCTGGACCTGCATGCCGGCCAGATCCAGGGCTTCTTCGATATCCCGACCGACAACCTCTACGCCGTGCCGATCCTGGCGCGCGACGTGAAGGAAAACTACAATCTCGAAAACGTCATGGTCGTCTCGCCCGACGTCGGCGGCGTGGTGCGTGCGCGTGCGCTCGCCAAGCGGCTCGATTGCCAGCTGGCGATCGTCGACAAGCGCCGCGAGCGCGCCGGCGAGTCCGAGGTCATGAACGTCATCGGCGACGTGACCGGCAAGGACTGTCTGCTGATCGACGATATCGTCGATTCCGGCGGCACGCTCTGCAACGCGGCCGAAGCGCTGCTGAAGAACGGTGCGACCAGCGTCACCGCCTATATCACACATGGCGTGCTCTCGGGCGGCGCGGTTGCCCGCGTCACCTCGTCGAAGCTCAAGGAGCTCGTGATCACCGACTCGATCCAGCCGACCACGGCCGTGCAGTCCGCGCACAATATCCGCGTCATCTCGACCGCCAACCTGCTTGGCGAGGCGATCAACCGCACGAGCGCTGAAGAATCCGTTTCCAGCCTCTTCGACTGATACGGTTCCCCTCTCCCCTTCAGGCCTGCGCACCGGCATCCGGTTGCGCGGGCCTTTTCGTCTCCGGCGTCTTTGCGCGCAGAACCCGATTTTGCGTCCGCCGAATCTGCGCTAGGTTCCATCAGTCTCACAGGAGGAGTCCATGACCGTGACGTCGCCTTTCCTTCGCCGGCTTGCCGGACGCATCGCCATTCTTCTTGCGGCCGGCACGCTCGCAGCCTGCCAGGTCGACGTCGATCAGGGCGGCGGGGGTTACCGCCCCGGCCCGCAGGCCTGCACGCGGGAGTACCGCCCGGTCTGCGGCGCACGCGGCGGCGATCTCCAGACCTTCGCCAATGCCTGCGAAGCACGTGAAAGCGGCTACCGCGTCGCCGGCCCCGGCGAGTGCCGTCGCGATGGCGGCCGTCCGGAGCCCTATCCCGATCCGGATCGTGCCTGCACGCGCGAATATGCACCGGTCTGCGGCGCGCGCGGACGCGATCGCCAGACCTTCGCCAACGCCTGCGAGGCGCGCAAGAGCGGCTATGACATCATGGGCCGCGGCGAATGCCAGTTCGGCCGGCCGGGCGACCAGCGGGGCGACGGCGGCGGACGCGACCGCCCGGGCCGCGATCGTGACCGTGACCGCGATCGTGACAACGACTGGGGCGGTGGCAATGTCGGCGGCGGCCAGCGCATGTGCACGATGGAATACAATCCGGTCTGCGCTCAGCGCGGCCGCGACCTGAAGACCTTCGGCAATTCCTGCTCGGCCGATGCCGCAGGTTATCGCGTGGTCCGGCCCGGCGAATGCCAGGCTTACTGATCACGACCTGACGCGACAGACAGCACGCCCCGCCCGCAAGGCGGGGCTTTTTCTTGTGTTCAGCGCGGCGGCAGCGGGCAGGCCTCGCCACCGTCGAACAGGCGCGAGCGGGTGAGGAAGCGTTTCTCCCGTCCGTTATCGAGCGAGAACATGCCGCCGCGCCCGGGCACGACATCGATGATGAGCTGCGTGTGCTTCCACACGTCGAACTGGCTCTCGCTGATATAGACGGGCACGCCGCCGATCTCCCCCAGCTTCACGTCGCGGTCGCCGACGATGTAGTCGTCAGCCGGATAGCACATGGGGGACGAGCCGTCGCAGCAGCCGCCCGACTGGTGGAAGAGGATATCGGGATAATCCGCCTGGATTTCCCGGATGAGCGCAAGCGCCGCGTCGGTCGCAACGACCCGCGGCTGCGTGATGGCTTCTGGCATGTCTGTCATCGTGACCTCCCGAAACAGGTTTCCCTCCCTCCGGAAACCCGGAGAGAGGGAGAAGGCAGGTTACGGAGAAAGCGCCCTGCCCTGCGGTTGCCTTCCCCGGGGGGATAGGAGAAGGCCGGCGGCGGCTCAGAAGAAGCCGAGCGCCTTGGGAGAATAGCTGACCAGCATGTTCTTGGTCTGCTGGTAGTGGTCGAGCATCATCTTGTGCGTCTCGCGGCCGATGCCCGACTGCTTGTAGCCGCCGAACGCGGCATGCGCCGGATAGGCGTGGTAGCAGTTGGTCCACACGCGGCCGGCCTGGATGTCGCGGCCGAAGTGATAGCAACGGTTGGCATCGCGGCTCCACACGCCGGCGCCGAGGCCGTAGAGCGTGTCGTTGGCGATGGCGAGCGCGTCCGCATCGTCCTTGAAGGTCGTCACCGATACGACCGGCCCGAAGATTTCCTCCTGGAAGATGCGCATCTTGTTGTTGCCGCGGAAGACGGTCGGCTTCACGTAGTAGCCGCCGGCCAGATCGCCGCCGAGATCGTTGCGGCCGCCGCCGGTCAGCACTTCCGCGCCTTCCTGCCGGCCGATGTCGATATAGGACAGGATCTTCTCCAGCTGCTCGGACGACGCCTGCGCGCCGATCATCGTCGCCGTGTCGAGCGGATTGCCCTGCACGATCTTCTCGACGCGCTTGATGGCCTTTTCCATGAAGCGGTCGTAGATCTTTTCATGCACGAGCGCGCGGCTCGGGCAGGTGCAGACCTCACCCTGGTTGAGCGCGAACATCGCAAAGCCTTCCAGCGCCTTGTCGAGATAGTCGTCGTCCTCGTTCATCACGTCGGCGAAGAAGATGTTCGGCGACTTGCCGCCCAGCTCCAGCGTGACCGGAATGAGGTTCTGGCTGGCATATTGCATGATCAGGCGGCCGGTCGTCGTCTCGCCGGTGAAGGCGATCTTGGCGATGCGCGGGTTGGAGGCGAGCGGCTTGCCGGCCTCAAGGCCGAAGCCGTTGACGATGTTGAGCACGCCGGCCGGCAGGAGATCGCCGATCAGCTCGGCCCAGACGAGGATCGAGGACGGCGTCTGCTCGGCGGGCTTCAGCACCACGCAATTGCCCGCGGCAAGCGCCGGCGCGAGCTTCCAGGCGGCCATCAGGATCGGGAAGTTCCAGGGAATGATCTGGCCGACGACGCCGAGCGGCTCGTGGAAGTGATAGGCGATCGTGTCGTGGTCGACTTCGCCGATCGTGCCTTCCTGCGCACGTACACACGAGGCAAAATAGCGGAAGTGGTCGATGGCGAGCGGAATGTCGGCGGCCATGGTTTCACGCAGCGGCTTGCCGTTGTCCCAGGTCTCGGCGCGGGCAAGCAGATCGAGGTTGTCCTCCATGCGCTGCGCGATCTTCATCAGGATATTGGCGCGCTCCGTCGAAGAGGTGCGGCCCCACTTGTCCTTGACGGCGTGGGCGGCGTCGAGCGCCAGCTCGATATCGGCGGCGTCGGAGCGTGCGACTTCGCAGAGCTTGCCGCCGGTGATCGGCGTGATGTTGTCGAAGTAGCGGCCCGCGACGGGCTCCTTCCACTCGCCACCGATGAAATTGCCGTACTTCGCCTTGTACGGATTCTCGACGATCTTCTGATGCAGCATTGTCATTCCTCCCATGAAGGGCCCGGATGGGCCGTGGGAGGAATGGTGCGGTGCTTTGCCCTTTCGCGATAGGGAGACGGCGCCGATGGCCGGCGCGACTGTTTCAGAATTGAGACAGGGCAATGCGGCAGGCTGTGCTGCGCCGCAGCATCAGTTGATCGAGAGCTTCTTCATCTTCCGGTAGAGCGTCGCCCGGCTGATGCCAAGCAGATCGGCCGCATGGCTGACATTGCCGCCGGCACGCGTCAGCACGCGGCGAAGCGCCGCGCGCTCGGCATCGTCGAGATCCCGGCCCTCCTCCACGCGATCCTCTTTCAGAAGGTCGGAGGCGGCAATGCCGGTGGCGATGCGCCGGTCGTCGAGCCCGAGCACCTGGCGGGCCGCGCGTGTCGCGCCGAGCACCAGATCGTCGCGGTCGACGGCCAGGAGCGCCGGCGAGGCCCTGCCCTCCACGGGCACGAGCAGGATGCGGGCCGCGGAGAAGGCGCGCCGGAACAGCCCGGCCTCGATGCGTGCGGCGGCATCGCGCACGGCCTGCGAGAGGATCGACATGGTCATCTCATTGGCGTCGTCGCGGCAGGTGGAAATATCGATGGCGGCTGCAATGCGGCCCGTGTGGTCGCGGATCGGCGCCGTGGTGCAGGAAAGCCGGGTGTTCTGCGACAGAAAATGCTGGTCGCGCAGGATGAGGACCGCGCGCTCGTCGGCAAGGGCCGTGCCGATGCCGTTGGTGCCGACGCTCGCCTCGCTCCACACCGTGCCGGACCAGAGGCCGACGCCGCGGAAATCGCGGTCGTCCCCGGCGGCACCGCGCCGTTCCAGCGCAATGCCGTTCTCGTCGGTCAGGAGCAGGCAGCAGCCGGCCTTGCCGACGGTGGCGAACAGGCGGTCGATTTCGCCGCGCGCTTCCTCGATGAGATCGCTGGAGCGGGACCGGGCCTGCCGGAACTCGCTCTCGGTCAGCCGCCAAGGTACGCGCGCCTCTTCCGGCGACAGTCCATGCAGCGTCAGGCAACGCCGCCAGGACGCCGCAACGGGTGAATTGGCAGCCGCCGAGGCATGGGCCACCACGGTCTGGACATGATCCGCGTGATCGAAACGCACAGGCATCGGCTCTCCTCCCGAAAGCTTCCGACCGACCGTCGCACTGGAATACAATGCCGCGAACTATAGAACCGTTCGCAGCGAAAGGTCCAGCGGAACGAAGGTTCAACACGGATATGGGCAGCGGGGACCCGCACAACAAGGCTGTTTCCAACCGTCCCGCCGCCTGTTACCAGTGCATATCCTTTTCCAGCATCGATCCTGCCATGTTTCGCGATTTTTCCGCCCAAGCCCTTTTCATGGGCCTTCTCACTGCCTTTGTCGGTTTCGCCAGTTCCTTCGCCGTCGTTTTGCATGGTCTCACCGGGGTCGGCGCCACCGAGGCGCAAGCCGCCTCCGGCCTGATGGCGCTCTCCGTCTCGATGGGCCTGTGCGCCATCGTGCTCAGCGTCGCGACGAGGCTGCCCGTATCCATCGCCTGGTCGACGCCCGGCGCCGCTTTGCTCGCGACGTCAGGCGCCATCGAAGGCGGTTTCTCGACGGCGGTGGGCGGGTTCATCATCTGTGCGTTGCTGATCGTCATCGCCGGCCTGTGGAAGCCGCTCGGCCGCATGGTCGCCGCCATTCCCGCAACGCTCGCCAATGCGATGCTGGCGGGCGTGCTGATCGGCCTGTGCTTCGCCCCGGTGAAGGCCATCGCCTTCGATCCGCTGCTCGGCCTGCCGATCGTGCTCGCCTGGGCGATCGTCGGCAGCATCAACCGGCTTTACGCCGTGCCGGCCGCGCTCGTCGCCTTCATCGCGGTGCTGGCCTTCGGCGTCGACATCCCGGACGGCGCCTTGAGCGGCCTTGCCGCATCGCTGCTGCCGAAACCCGAACTCGTCGCGCCATCCTTCACCATGGCCGGGCTGGTCGGCATCGCCCTGCCGCTCTTCATCGTCACCATGGCCTCGCAGAATATTCCCGGCATCGCCGTGCTGAAGGTCAACGGCTACGAGCCGAAACCCGGGCCGCTCTTTGCCGTGACGGGTGCGTTCTCGCTGCTGTCCGCCCCCTTCGGCGGCCATGCCGTCAATCTCGCCGCCATCACCGCCGCCATGTGCGCGGGCAGCGATGCGCACCCGGACCCGGCGAAACGCTACTGGGCGGCGATCAATGCCGGTGTCTTCTATGTGATCTTCGGGCTGGCGGCCGGTGCGGTCACGGCCTTCGTCGCGCTGGCCCCGCCGATCCTCATCCAGGCCGTCGCCGGCCTTGCGCTGATCAGCGCCTTTGCCGCTTCCGCGCTCAACGCCTTCCGCGAGCCGGAGGGCCGCGAAGCCGCGGCGGTGACGTTCCTCGTCACCGCCTCCGGCGTGTCGTTCCTCGGCATTTCCGGCGCCTTCTGGGGCCTGCTGGCGGGCGGGCTGATGCTCGGCCTCGCCCATCTCATGGCCCGGCGCCGGCGCTAATTACGGCTGGAACGGCAACGGGCGGCCGTTGATCAGCACCTTGCCGTCCTCGCCGACCGTGACATCCCAGGCCTGCGCCCCGTCGCCCGCATCGCGCGCCAGACCCTTCATCATCAGGAGCCCGAAGGAGGCCTGGCCGAATTCCGGAACGATCGCCGCATTCTTCTGGAGGTAGGCAACCGTCTCGTCGAACTTGCGCATCGTCAGCGTCAGGTCGGCCTTGCGGCGGTCCTTGTCCTCGATATGGACCTGCATCGTCCCGGTGAGGCGCACGTCATAGATCGGCGAAACGGCCGAGACATCCTCGAGCTCGAACGTCATCATGCCGTCGGGCAGCACGATGCGGCCGAGTTCGGCATTTTGCTCAGGGGTGAACGGCTCCTTCTTGGAGAAGTCGCCATGGTCGAGCATGTAGGTGACGGCGCCGGCAAGATCGAGATTGGCGACGGCCATCTTGAAGGTCGCGTGTTCCGGCACCGCGCTCTCGAAGGCCGCGGGCACCACACCGGCGGGAAGCTTCGGCTTGTCGATATCGATGCCGAAGCCGACACGCGTCGAATGCGCGACGCCGTTCATGTCGATGTTATAGACGAGACCATCGGCGCCGAAATTTCCCTTGTCCGTGCCGATGGCAACATTGGAAGCGTGGATCGTCTCTTTCAGATTGTCGAAGACCGGAAGGGAATCGCGAAGGAGCTGCTTGAGACGCGCGGTTTCAGGCGGGTCGAGCTGAGGCTTGTCGATGTTGTCGAGGATGAAGAAGACAATGTCCTGCACCGTCTTGTAGCGTGCACCGTCCATGCTGACGTCGATATCCACCTTGTCGGCGCTGATATCCACCTTGCCGGAATCCTTGCTGGTGATGGTCTCCGCAAAGGCCTGCATGACGCCCTTCGTGGAAATGTCGAGCGTATCGGCAGTCTTCTTCTCCGTCGCCACCGACATCACCGACTGGCCGAAGGTCGCCGAAACGCTTTCCTTGGGCGTGATGCTGGAGAAGGCGATCTTGTTGGCCGACCAGTCGGCCGAGGTGAAGTAGAGGATCTCCGGGTCATAGATCCCGTCGAGCTTCATGGAGTCGATCACGTAGGAAAAGGACGTGGCGTCCGCCGGCGTGTCGATCGTGCCCTTGATGTCGAGGCTGTCGTTCGACTCGATGCGGTAGGTCCCCTCGGGCATCGGCCGCAGATGGGAAACCATCGGCTTCAGGCCTTCGACATTGAGCGCCCCGTTCTTCGCCTTTGCCAAAAGCGGCGCGGGATCGAAGCGCAATTCGTAGAAAGACGTCGCGGCCCGGACCGTGACCATGCCGGCATCGACCAGGTCCTTCGGCAGGTAATGCGTCAGGCGCTTCTGGATGTTTGCGGCCTCGGACACCGAAACCTCCTGGGCATGGACCGTGCCTGCGCAAACGAGCGCAACGGCGGCCGAAGCCATCAGGGTCTGTCTTATCATCATGGTCTCCTTGCCAAAAACGAACTGGGCGGAACTTCCATATACTGCGGGGATGTGTCAATCCGGTCGCGGCCTTGCATTTCCGGGGATTCTCGTTTATCGAGCCCCCGTCCGCGTAGACACCCTTGGAGGCAACGCGGATGAGGCTTTCACGAAATCCTCAAGTTTTGCGCGGCCGGCGAAGACGCCTGCCGGGGAAAACTCTCCAGTAACACATGAAAGGTTTTGCCATGAGCAACGATACCTACGAGCTTAAGGCCGAAACGCGCGAACGGGTTGGTAAGGGGTCCTCCCGTGAACTTCGCCGCAACGGTCTCATCCCGGCAGTCATCTATGGTGAGAAGCAGGCCCCCCTCGCTATCGCCATCTCCACGAAGGAAGTCACCCAGCGCATCTACGCCGGCGGCTTCAAGACGACCGTCGCCACGATCGACGTCAACGGCGAGAAGATCAAGGTTCTCCCGAAGGACTACCAGCTCGATCCGGTCCGCGACTTCACCATGCATGTCGACTTCCTGCGCGTCTCGGGCAACACCCACGTCGTCGTTGAAGTTCCGGTTCACTTCATCAACGAAGAGAAGTCCCCGGGCATCAAGGCCGGCGGCGTCCTGAACATCGTTCGCCACGCTGTCGAGCTGCATGCTCTGGCCGGCAACATTCCGGATTCGCTGACGGCAGACCTCACCGGCCTCAAGGTCGGCGATGGCATCCACATCTCCAACATCAAGCTGCCGAAGGGCACGAGCCCCGTCATCACCGACCGTGACTTCACGATCGCGACGATCGCTGTCCCGGCTGCCGGCGTTGAAGAAGAAGAAGAAGTGGAAGCGACCGAGGAATAAGCTTTTCTCGGAAGCAGCCTCTAATAGAAAACCCCGTCTCCCAGGAGGCGGGGTTTTTCTTTGGCCCAAACATCTGGCAAGTTTGAATTATCGGCACTTTTACTGACGGATATTTCAGCAACCTTTAAGTTTTTGGTGAAACGCTGACCGGCATGACGAAAGCCAAAGACATAACGGGCGGGCTTCGCAGACCGGCGGGGGAGCAACCGGCATGAAGATGCATTCGGTGGAGAGCCGGTTCATTGCCATCGTTATCGGTGCGCTCCTGGTTTTCGTCGCACCGCTTTTCGTCCTCTTTCTCATCCTGTCGTCCGACCGCGTCGCCCGCGAACGAACGGAAAGCACCGAAGCCCTGCTCAGGGCCAATGTCGAAACGCTCGGAAAGCCGGTGTGGGATTTCGATCTCGACAGCGTTGCCCAGATCGTCGCATCCCTGGAAGGCAATACCGACATCAGCTTCGTGCGCGTGCGCGACACCGGCGAGATGATCGACATCAGCCGGCCCGCGGACCGTCCCGCCATCGAGGACGCGCGCTCCGTCGTCAATGCGGACATCCTCTACCGGGCCAGCGACGGCATCAAGAAGGTCGGCACGGCGGAAATCTGGCTGGAAAAGCAGGGCCTGCTTTCCCGCTTCAGCAAGGACGAAATGGCGATCTTCGCCATCTTCTTCTTCGCCGTCGCGACGCTCTTCACCGCCGCCATCATCGGCAACCGGATCACCATCATACGCCCGCTCATGCGCCTGACGGCGGCAATCGAAGCGACGCGCCGCCTTGGCTCGCGCCATCATGTCGACTGGACCTCGAAGGACGAGATGGGGGCACTCGCGCATAACTTCAACGAGATGCAGAGCCAACTCGAACGTGAGGACGCCGAGCTGAAGCTTGCCCACGCACGGACGACAGAAATCTACAATCTTACCCCGGCCATGCTGTTCTCCATCGATGCGACAGGCCGCATCACCGCCGTGAGCGACTATTGGCTGACGGCCACCGGTTATACCCGCGACGACGTGATCGGCCGCGCCTTCACCGATTTCCTCGTCGAGGATTGCCGCGACACCTATAACCAGCGCCATCTCGCGCAGACGGAAGGAAATGGCATCTGCGAGGTCACCCTGCGCTTCCGGCGCGCTGACCGCAGCGTGATCGACGTTCTCATCCTGGAAACGGACATGGCGACAGGCGACGAACGGCCGTCGCTGTCGCTTTCCGTCATGACCGATGTGACCAGCCTGAAGGACGCCGAAAACCGCAATCACCGGCAGGCCATCACCGACCATCTGACCGGCCTGCTCAACCGCCAGGGCTTCGAAATCGTGCTGGACGACCTGATCGGCGATGCCGACAGGCTGGGCCAGCAACTCGCCTGCATCTTCGTCGATCTCGACCGCTTCAAGTCGATCAACGACAATCTCGGCCATGCGACAGGCGATGCGGTGCTGCGCGAAATGGCGGAGCGCCTGCGGGGCCAGTTGCGCGGCAACGACGTCATCGCCCGCCTCGGCGGCGACGAGTTCGCCATCCTGCTCTGCGCGCCCGACGCCTGCCGGCTCGCCACCGACATAAGCGAACGGCTGGTCGAAGGCATGCGCGCGCCACTCATCATCAACGGCGCGGAGCTGAATGTCAGCGCGAGCATCGGCATCGCCGTCTATCCCGATCACGCCACGACGGCCGCCTGCCTCCTGCAGAAGTCGGACATGGCCATGTATGCCCGCAAGCGCGGCGGCAAGAACGGCGTCCAGCTCTTCGACAACGACATGGTGGATATCGCCCGCAAGCGGCTGGAAACCGAACAGTTCATCGAGCAGGGCCTGCGCGAGGACTGGTTCGACGCTTACCTCCAGCCCATCGTCGCGCTATCGGACGGGCGCGTCGCCGGTTTCGAGGCGCTGATGCGCCTCAACCATCCCGAACGTGGCCTGCTCTCCCCTGCCGACATCATCGGCATCGCGGAGGAAAACGGTTCGATCGGCCGGATCGGCGACCGCATTCTTTCCAGGGCCATTGCCCATCTGTCCGCCATCTCGAAGCTGGAAGGGCTGGGCGAAAGCTATCTCGCGGTGAACTTCTCTCCGCTGCAGTTCGAACCGGCGCTGCCGTCGCGCGTCGCAGCGCTCCTGATGGAGGCCGGCCTCCCGCCCTCGCGCATCGTCGTCGAAATCACCGAGGCGGTGCTGATGCTCGACAATCCCGTCGTGCGCTCCGTGCTCGATGCGCTCTCCGGCCTGGGCTGCCGCATCGCACTCGACGATTTCGGCACGGGCTTCTCGTCGCTGAGCTATCTCAACCGCTTCCCGGTCGATATCGTGAAGATCGACCAGTCCTTCACGCGCTCGCTGACAAGCGAGCAGCAGGACGTGCGCCGCAAGAGCCGCATGCTCGTGGAGGGCATCCGCACCATATCGCACCAGATGGGCTGCGCAGTCGTCGCCGAGGGCATCGAGACCGAGGAGCAATGGTTCATGCTCCAGGCCATGAATGTCGAGTTCGGCCAGGGCTACCTTTTCAGCCGGCCCTTGCCGCTCGAAGCGCTTCTCGCCAAACTGGACGAACTGCCGCCATCGGACGCACACACGCAAAAAGTAGCCTCCTGAGGAAGCAGCCGGGAACAGGATGATGAAGACACTCTTTCTGCTGCTCGGCCTCTCACTCGCACCGCTCTCGTCCGCCTGCGGCCAGACCATCCATCTCCTCACCGAGGAATATGCGCCCTTCAACTATACAAAAGCCGGCGCGATCACCGGCATCTCGGTCGACCAGATGACGCTCGTCGCAGAGCGCGCCGGCATCGACTACACGCTGGAGATCATGCCCTGGGCGCGCGCCTTTACCCTCGCCGAAAAACAGCCGATGCATTGTGTCTTCACGACGGGATACAATCGCGACCGTGCCACCCGTTTCCTCTGGATCAAGCCGCTGCTGAAGGACCAGATGGTCATGCTCAAACGGCAGCATGCCGTCTATGACGACCTCACCATCGTCAAGGCACGGGAGCTCAGGGTCGGTTCGCAGCGCGGCGACTTCGCGGTGGAAGCGCTGGAGCAGATCGGCTTCCATGACATCGATCTTGCCGCCGATATCGACGTCACCCTGCGCAAGCTGTTGAGCGGCCGCATCGACCTGATGCCGACCTCGGTCAAGACCTATGAGAAGATGCGGCTGGATGGCGTTCCCGTGGAAAAGGCCATGATGCTGGCCGGTCAGGTCTACGGCGTCGCCTGCAACAAGGATACGCCCCTTGATCTTGTCGAACGCATGCAGGCCGAGCTCGACAAGCTGATCGTCAGCGGAGAGCAGGATCGCATCTTTGCGGCCTACGGCCTGCCGCCGAACCCGCGCACGTCCCAGACCCGCGCCCACAAATAATGCGCGCTCATGGTTGACTTCCGCGCGCATTCGCGGTGGTGAAGGCGAAACGACATGCTTTGGCGGAGCAATCCATGCTGATCATCGCAGGCCTCGGCAATCCGGGCGCGAAATATGCGGGCAACCGCCACAATATCGGTTTCATGGCGCTGGATGCCATCCATCGCAAGAACCCGTTCTCGCCCTGGTCGAAGAAGTTCAAGGCGGAAATCTCCGAGGGCGAGCTTGCCGGCGACAAGGTCCTGTTGGTCAAGCCGCAGACCTTCATGAACCTGTCGGGCGAATCCGTCGGCGAAGCCATGCGCTTCTACAAGCTCGCGCCCAAGGATATCGTCGCCATCTACGACGAACTGGACCTGCTGCCCGGCAAGGCCCGCATCAAGGTTGGCGGCGGCCATGGCGGGCATAACGGCATCAAGTCGCTCGATGCCCATTGCGGCAAGGATTACCGCCGCCTGCGCCTCGGCATCGGCCATCCCGGCGCCAAGGAACTCGTGACCAACCATGTGCTCGGCGATTTCGCCAAGGCCGATCACGCCTGGCTCGATCCGCTGCTCGACGAGCTTGCGATCCACGCCGACATGCTGGTGCGCGGCGAAGACTCACAACTGATGAACAAGCTGGCGCTCGCCACCGGCAGCAAGCCGGAGGAGGACAAACCGGCCAAGAAACCCGCCGCCCAGTCCCATATCCGCGCCGCGCGCAACCATGCCCAGCCGAAGGCGCTGCCGACGAGCGGCCCGATGGCCGACATGCTGAAGAAGCTGTTCGGCAACAAGGGCGACTGACGTCCCGGCCGAACAGGCGCGAAAACCTATTCTTCCGGCTCGGTCTGGAAGAGCAGCGGAAAGCCCGCCTCCTTGGCAAGGTCCGTCGCCTCCTTGGCCTTGGTCTCGGCGATATCGCGGGCGCAGATGACGACCACGCAGGTCCCCATCTTGTGCGCCGTCATCATGACGCGGTAGCTGGTCTCCTCCGCCATGCCGAACACGGCCTTCAGCACCAGCACGACGAATTCGCGCGGCGTATAGTCGTCGTTGACGAGAAGCACCTTGTAGAGCTTCGGCCTTTCGAGCCTGGGCTTGGTGGTGGTTTTCGGGTCGAGGATGGTGTCGCCATTGCTCATCGGAAGCTCCTCACGACATTGGCTTCGAGCAGTGTGCGCTCATTGTGCACCGCAGGCGGGCGGAGTTCAAGGCCCCGCGCCGTCCGGGTCTTGACCCTGCCCCGTCCTTCCCCCATAGCGGTGGCAACGATTTTATCAAGACGAATGGACCATCTCCATGGGCTTCAAATGCGGTATCGTCGGCCTGCCGAATGTCGGCAAGTCGACCCTCTTCAACGCACTCACCAAGACGGCTGCCGCCCAGGCGGCGAACTATCCCTTCTGCACCATCGAGCCGAACACCGGCGAAGTCGCCGTGCCGGATCCGCGCATGAAGGCGCTCGCCACCGTCGCGGGCTCCAAGGAAATCATCCCGACGCGCATCTCCTTCGTCGATATCGCCGGCCTCGTGCGCGGCGCATCGAAGGGTGAAGGCCTCGGCAACAAGTTCCTCGCCAATATCCGCGAAGTCGATGCCGTCGTGCATGTGCTGCGCTGCTTCGAGGACGACGACATCACCCATGTCGAAGGCCGCATCAATCCGGTCGGCGATGCCGAGACCATCGAGACCGAGCTGATGCTCGCCGACCTCGAAAGCCTCGAGCGCCGCGTCGAGCAGACCCGCAAGCGCGCCACCGGCAAGGACAAGGAATCGCTTGCCCAGCTGCCGATCATGGAAGCCGTGGTGAAGCTGCTCAACGAGGGCAAGCCGGCGCGTCTTCTCCTCAAGACGCTGGCGCCGGAGGAGATCGAAATCCTCAAGGGCCTGAACCTGCTCACCTCCCACCCGGTCCTCTATGTCTGCAACGTCGCCGAAGGCGATGCGGTGAACGGCAACGCGCACACCGAAGCCGTCGCCGCCATGGCGAAGGAACAGGGTGCGGAATGCGTCATCATCTCGGCTGCGATCGAGGCCGAGGTCGCGCAGCTGCCGGAAGAGGAAGCGACGGAATTCCTCTCCGCGCTCGGCCTCGACGAAGCCGGCCTCGACCGCCTGATCCGGGCCGGTTACCACCTGCTCGACCTGATCACCTACTTTACCGTCGGCCCCAAGGAAACGCGTGCCTGGACGATCGTGCGCGGCACCAAGGCGCCCCAGGCCGCCGGCGTCATCCATACGGATTTCGAACGCGGCTTCATCCGCGCCTTCACCATCGCCTATGACGACTACATCGCCTACAAGGGCGAGGTCGGCGCCAAGGAAGCCGGCAAGGGCCGCGACGAAGGCAAGGAATATGTGGTGCAGGACGGCGACGTCATCCACTTCCGCTTCAACACGTAAGGCCGCGCCGGACCGACGACTTTCGAACTGCCGTCCCTCACCGGAGGGGCGGCAGTTTTTCTTTGAGCGCGAGCGGCAGCGGCGTCAAAACCCAGCGCCGGAAATGCGGCCAGCCGATACCGATGGTCAAGACGACAATCCCGACGATCAGCAGCGACAGGAAGATATAGGTTTCCGGGGCAGCGGTGGTGCGCTGAAGCAGGCTTGCCGTGGCAATGCCGAGCGACAGCAGGCCCGAGGTCACGAAGGCGCGGCGGTCGATGGCAAGCCCGATGCCCATGAGCACGACGACGATCGCAACGATGACCAGCGCATCCGGCAGGCCCTTGTCACCACTGAACAGTGTGTTGTTCGCGAAGTCGCCGAGAAAGACGAAGCTGAGCGTCGAATAGAGCAGCGCCGGTGCAGTGACGAGATGCAGCCAGAAGGCGATATCGGAGCGGCGCGTGACACGGAAACGATCCGACAGATCATAGCGCATCGCCACGGCAAACAGCGCGAGTGCCGTGACAAGGAAGATGCCGGCGCACAGCGTCGAGTGCTCGGTGAAGAGGTCGGTGCTATGAAGCATGCGCCCGAGCACGAGGAAGACGATGCCGAGCGCCAGAGCCGCCAGCGACAGATACCAGAGGCTCAATGACAGCGGGATACGGTAGCGCCAGTAGAACGGCGGCAGGAGCCCGCAGAGCGGCGCCACCGTCAGCAGGAAGCCGACGATCGCATCCTGCTGGTTGATCGCATCCTCCTGCATCAGGAGCGACGTCGTGAGGATCCAGTGCACGTAGAGCGCCGTCAGCAGCACGGCCGGAAGCGCAAGGCGCTGCCGCTTCACGAGAATTTCCGCAAGGATGATGATGGCCGGCAACGCCAGGAGAAACGCGCCGATGCCCCAGACGCCCGCCATGACGATGGCGACGCCGATGGTGATCAGCACATCGTGGAAACCGCGAATGAAGCGCGGCGCTTCGGTATCCTCGACCGGCGCGATGGCCCGATCCTCCGCCGGCCCGCCGATATCGAGCGCATCGGCACGCGCCGGCACATGTAGGCCGACGCCGCGCGCTTCCATATAGGGCAGGAGCACACCGGCCTGTTCGCCGGAAATGATGCCCTCGCCGGCCGCACCGTCGAGAACCGATTTCAAAGTCTGCATCGCGCGTCGTCTCCTGTTGCCCGCGCACCATAGCGCCGCGCCTGCCCCTGACAAGTCTTGCAAAACAATGTCATGACCGCCATTCTCATGCCCGCAACAGGACAAACGGATCGTGGCCGACAGAAGCTTTGAAGATTTCACACCCGGACACCGCTTCACCTTCCGGGAGCGCACGCTGACGGCAGACGAGATCATCGCCTTCGCCCGGGAATTCGACCCGCAGCCCATGCATCTCGACGAAGCGGCCGGCCGTGCCAGCATTCTCGGCGGACTGGCCGCCTCCGGCTGGCACACCAGCGCGGTGATGATGCGCATGCTCTGCGAAGCCTATATCGACGGCTCCACCTCCGAGGGCTCACCCGGCGTCGACCTGATGGAATGGAAGCGCCCGGTGCTGGCCGGTGACACGCTCGGCGGCCACTGCGAGGTGCTGGAGGCACGCGTCTCACGCTCGCGGCCGGACATCGGCATCGTGCGGCTGCGCGCCGAAGTGACCAACCAGCGCGGCGAGATCGTCGCCATCTCGGAATATGTCAACATGATGCGCCTTGCCGGAAAGGATGCCGCCCATGCGGATGGCTGAGCTTTATCCGTTCGGCGAGACGGTCGCGATCGGCTCGAACACCTTCACGGCGGAAGACATCATCCGCTTCGCCCGGGATTTCGATCCGCAGCCCTTTCACCTGGATGCCGAGCTCGCCCGGCAAAGCCTGTTCGGCGGCCTGTGCGCCTCGGGCTGGCACACCAGCGCCGGCTGGATGAAATGCTTCGTCGCGTTCTGGACCGCCGAATGCCGGCGTCTGGCCGCCGAGGGCATCGCGCCGCCGAAGCTCGGCCCCTCGCCCGGCTTCACCAAGCTCGGGTGGTTCAGGCCCGTCTTCGCCGGCGATACGATCAGCTATTCGGTCACGCTGCTCGCCTCGCGCGAACTGGCGACGCGCAAGGACCGGGTGCTCAACACGATCCGTTGCGCGGGCGAAAACCAGAACGGCGAGCCGGTCATCCGGTTCGAGAGCACGGTGCTGGAGTTCGTTTAACAAGGGGCCTGGAGTTACCCCCCTCTGGCCCGCCTCAATGCCCGTCGAAGGCCACCAGCGTTCGCACTTCCACACCGAGCGCTTCCAGCTTCTTGCGGCCGCCGATTTCCGGCAGGTCGATGACGAAGCAGGCGGCGACGATGTCGGCGCCCATCTGGCGCAGCAGCTTCACGGCGGCTTCCGCCGTGCCGCCGGTGGCGATCAGGTCATCGACGAGGATCACCTTCTCGCCCGGCTTGATGGCATCCTTGTGCATCTCCATCTCGTCCACGCCGTATTCCAGGCTGTAGGCGATGCGCACGGTTTCGTGCGGCAGCTTGCCCTTCTTGCGGATGGGAACGAAACCGGTCGACAGCTGATGCGCCATGGCGCCACCGAGGATGAAGCCGCGTGCCTCGATGCCGGCGACCTTCGCGATGCCGATGCCCGCGTAAGGGTGTACCAGCTCGTCCACGGCGCGGCGGAAGGCACGCGGATTGCCGAGCAGCGTGGTGATGTCGCGGAACATGATGCCGGGCTTCGGATAGTCCGGAATGTTGCGGATCGCGGCGACGAGTTCTTGTTCAACGGTAGACATGGAATTTCCCGGCTGCGGAAGACGGACCGGTTATTGCAGGTGCAGCACCGCCCCACAACAAAAAAGGCGGCCCGAAGGCCGCCTTTCGAACCGGGCGACGGGATCGCTCAGTGTTCCTTGCTCGCGTAGACCGACTTCTTCGTCAGATAGATCAGGCCCGTGAAGATCAGCAGGAAGACCATGACCATGAAGCCGGTGCGCTTGCGCTCCTCCAGATGCGGCTCGGCGGCCCACATCAGGAAGGCGGCGACGTCATGTGCGTACTGGTCGACCGTCTGCGGCGAACCGTCGTCATAGGTGACCTGATCGTCGGAGATCGGCTTTGCCATGGCGAGTGCCGCGGCATTGGCGAAGTACGGATTGTAGTGCGTGCCTTCGGCAACTTCGAGATGCGCAGGCTTCTCTTCCTCATATCCCGTCAGCAGCGAGTAGATGTAGTCCGGGCCACCTTCCTGGTACTGGGTGAAGATGTCGAAGACGAACTGCGGGAAGCCGCGGGTGATGCCGCGCGCCTTGGCGATCAGCGAGAAGTCCGGCGGAGCCGCACCGTTGTTCGAAGCGGCAGCCGCCTCGTGGTTGGCGTAAGGCGACGGGAAGTGGTCGGAGGGCACGGCCTTCCGCATGTACATCTCGCCGTCGCTGTTCGGGCCGTCCTGGACTTCGTAGTTCGCTGCGAAGGCCTTGACCTGGGCCTCGGAGTAGCCAAGCCCTTCCAGCGTGCGGAAGGAGACGAGGTTCATCGAGTGGCAGGCCGAACAGACTTCGGTGTAGACCTTCAGGCCGCGCTGAAGCTGGCCCTTGTCGTACTTGCCGAACGGACCGGCAAAGGACCAGTCCTGCTGCTTGGGCTTATGCAACGGATAGTGCGGCGTGGCGTGTTCGGCCTCCGCACCGGCTGCGGGCGCTGCCTCTTCCGCCGTAGCGAAGGAGACGCCCAGACCGGCGACGAGGGCGAGCGACAGAATGCCTGCAACAAGCTTTTTCATTGTCATGGTTCCTTTCGTCGCCCGTCTCAGGCCTTGGCCGCCTTGGCGTTCTTCTTTTCCAGAACCGCTTCCGTGATCGAATTCGGAATGCGCTTCGGGGTCTCGATCAGGCCGAGCAACGGCATGAGGATGATGAAGAAGCCAAAGTAATAGACCGTGCCGAGCTGCGAGAGGATGACGTAGATGCCTTCGGCAGGCATGGCGCCCAGCCAGCCGAGCATGATGGCATTGGCCACGAAGATCCAGAAGAACAGCTTGTACCACGGACGGTAGACGGCGGAACGAACCTTGGAGGTGTCGAGCCACGGCAGGAAGAACAGGATGATGATCGAGCCGAACATCACCAGGACGCCACCGAGCTTGGAGTCGATCGGGCCGATGTTGAAGGTGATGGCGCGCAGCATCGCGTAGAACGGCAGGTAGTACCATTCCGGAACGATGTGGGCCGGGGTCTTCAGCGGGTCAGCCGGGATGTAGTTGTCCGGGTGGCCGAGATAGTTCGGCATGTAGAAGATGAACCAGGCGAAGACGATCAGGAAGACCGACACGCCAAGGGCGTCCTTCAGCGTCGCATAGGGCGTGAAGGGAACCGTGTCCGTCTTGGACTTCACCTCGACGCCGGTCGGATTCGTCTGGCCGGTGACGTGCAGCGCCCAGATGTGCAGGACAACGACGCCCGCGATCATGAAGGGCAGCAGGTAGTGCAGCGCGAAGAAGCGGTTCAGCGTCGGGTTGTCGACGGCGAAGCCACCGAGCAGGAACTGCTGGATCCATTCGCCGACCCAGGGGAACGCCGAGAAGAAGCCGGTGATGACGGTCGCGCCCCAGAAGGACATCTGACCCCAGGGCAGAACGTAGCCCATGAAGCCCGTTGCCATCATCAGGAGATAGATGACGACGCCGAGGATCCAGAGGATTTCGCGCGGCGCCTTGTAGGAGCCGTAGTAGAGGCCGCGGGCAATGTGCAGGTAGACCGCGATGAAGAAGAAGGACGCGCCGTTGGCGTGCATGTAGCGCAAGAGCCAGCCGTGGTTCACGTCGCGCATGATCTTTTCGACCGAGTTGAACGCGACGGTGGTTTCGGCGGCGTAGTGCATGGCCAGCACGATGCCGGTGGCGATCTGCACGATCAGCATCACCGACAGCATGGCGCCGAAGGTGTAGGCATAGTTCAGGTTGCGCGGTACCGGGTAGGAAACGAAGCTGTCATGGATCATGCGCGGCAGAGGCAGGCGCGAATCGACCCATTTTTCGATGCCAGTCGTCGGCTGGTAGGTGGAATGTTCAGCACTCATTATCAGGTGTCCCCTCAACCGATCTTGATGACTGTGTCGGATACGAACGAGAAGGTCGGCACAGCCAGGTTCTCAGGGGCGGGACCCTTACGGA
Organism: Shinella sp. AETb1-6; assembly: GCF_009826875.1. Taxonomy (NCBI): domain Bacteria; kingdom Pseudomonadati; phylum Pseudomonadota; class Alphaproteobacteria; order Hyphomicrobiales; family Rhizobiaceae; genus Shinella; species Shinella sp. AETb1-6. Next base: position 512,613 of record NZ_WUMM01000001.1, read on the forward strand.
TACGGCCGGCCGTATCGTAGTGAGAACCATGGCAGGGACAGAACCAGCCGCCGAAATCGCCGGCCTGGCCGAGCGGAACACAGCCGAGATGCGTGCACGAACCGATCATGACGATCCAGTTCTCCTTGCCTTCGCCGGCGGAGCGGTCGATATCCGTCGCCTGGGCGTCGGGCGCGATGTTTGCGTTGCGCGCGACCGGGTCCTTCAGGTCAGCGAGCGCGACGGCCTTGGCTTCCTCGACTTCCTGGTCCGTGCGGTTGCGGATGAAGACCGGCTTGCCGCGCCACTTGGCAGTCAGGGACATGCCCGGCGTCAGGCTGGAGACGTCGACCTCGATGGAAGCGAGCGCCAGCGTGGACGCGTCCGGACGCATCTGGTCGATGAACGGCCAAGCGACGGCGACGCCGCCCACGACGCCCGCCATACCGGTGGTCAGGTAAAGAAAATCGCGGCGAGTGGGCTCGCCATGGGATTCGCTTGTTGTCTCGTGTTCGCTCACGGCTAAACCATCCTCTCACGCAAAGTCTGCGGAAAACCGCAACGCCCCCTGGGAACCGGCAATATCCGGACACAATACGGCCATAGATTCCCCGTCAATCCGGCGCGTTCTATGCTTGATCGCAAATTATGTCCAGCCTTGGCAAGGGGAGGTGGGCACATTGTCGCGGGAAAACCGTAAGGGCTTGACATCGATCAGGACGGCGCCGGAAAGCGCAACCCTTTCAAGGCACAAAGGCGTGCCTGTTTACGACCACGCGGCGGCCCTATTGCGCCGCTTCCGCCTGCCCGAGAAAACCGCCCGACTGGCGTGACCAGAGGTCCGCATAAAGCCCGCCGCGCGCGACGAGCTCGCCATGCGTGCCCTCCTCCACGATCCGGCCGCGATCCATCACGATCAGGCGGTCGAGGGCGGCGATGGTCGAGAGGCGGTGGGCGATCGCCAGCACGGTCTTGCCGCGCATCAGCCGCTCGAGATTGGACTGGATGGCCGCCTCGACCTCCGAATCGAGGGCCGAGGTCGCCTCGTCCAGCACGAGGATGGGCGCATCCTTCAGCATGACGCGCGCAATCGCGATGCGCTGGCGCTGGCCGCCCGACAGCTTCACGCCGCGCTCCCCGACATGGGCGTCATAACCCCGGCGCCCGCGCTGGTCCTCCAGCTGGAGGATGAAATCGTGCGCCTCCGCCTTCCTGGCGGCCTCGATCATCTGCTCTTCGCTGGCATCCGGGTTGCCGAAGAGGATGTTGTCGCGCAGCGAGCGGTGCAGCAGCGCCGTATCCTGGCTGACCATGCCGATGCTGGCGCGCAGGCTTTCCTGGGTGACGGCGGCAATATCCTGTCCGCCGACCAGGATGCGGCCGCCCTCCAGGTCGTAGAACCGCAGGAGAAGGTTGACGAGCGTTGACTTGCCCGCCCCCGAGCGCCCGACGATGCCGACCTTCTCGCCCGGCCGGATGGACAGCGTCAGGTCGTCGATGACGCCGGACTGGCGCCCATAATGGAAGCGTACGTTCTCGAAACGGATATCGGGGCTCACGACCTTGAGCGCCGTCGCATCCGGCCTGTCGACGAGGCCGATGGGCTGGGAGATCAGGTCTGCGGAATTCTGGATCGTGCCGACATTGCGCATGATGCTGTTGAGCTGCGTCATCAGGCGGTTGAGCAGGAAGTTCAGGCGCAGCACCAGCGCCATGGTGAAGGCGACGGCGCCCGAGCTGATGACGGCGGTCAGCCAGAGGTGAATGCACAGCACCGCCATGCCGGCGATCATCAGGCCCGAGAGGAAGGCAAGCGACGCGCGCAGCGACGTCAGCAGCCGCGTGAATGTCAGGATCGTCGCCTGGAAGATATCGAAGCCATCGCGCATGTAGCGGTCGTTCGCATCGTCGCGGCCGAAGAGCTTGAGGGTCTGGATATTGGAATAGGCATCGACCATGCGGCCGCTGATCATCGACCCGGCCTCGGCCGACTGGCGGGCATGCTCGCGGATGCGCGGCACGAAATGGCGCGCCAGCACGGCGAAGATGGCAAGCCAGGCCAACAGCACGGCCGCCAGCCGCCAGTCGAGCTGGCCGAGCAGCACGAGCGTCGAGACCGTGTAGATCGACACGAACCAGATGCTTTCCATGAAGGAGGTGATGACGTCGCCCGTCGCCTGCCCCGCCGACCAGACCTTGGTGACGATGCGGCCGGAGAAGTCGTTCTGGAAGAACGACAGCGACTGGCGCGCGACATGCACATAGGATTGCCAGCGCACGAGATTGTAGAAGCCCGGCGTGATGACCTGCTGGTCCACCAGCGCTGTGAGAAACGCCACGACGAAGCGCACGATCCCGATGAGGCCGAGCATCAGCAGCAGTTCGGTTCCATGGGCGGCAAGCAGGCCGCCCCACCCCTCGCCCGGCCTGACCGTCGCCAGCATGTCGACGAGGCGTCCGACGAACCAGAAGGTCGCCGCCTCGATCCCCGCCGTGATGCCGCCCAGCACCAGCAGCGCCGCAAACGGCGCCTTGGCCTGCCGCACGTAGAACCAAACGAAGGCAAACAGCCCCGCCGGCGGCCGCAGGTCATCGCGCCGCTCGAATGGCTTTATCCAGGTCTCGAAGAAGGCGAAAAGCGGCCGCAAGATCATGCCCCCGATATAGGCCGTTTTGGCCGGGCGGCAAATTAAAGTTCGGAAAGGAAAAACGGGCTATCGCTCAAGGATACGGTCAATATCTCTTCGCCCGTGAAGGATGCGCACGATCCTGACTTCACGTTCCACAACGAGATAATACACCTTGATATCCTCGAAGCCTTCCACAGACCACGTTCGCAGTCCCGCCAGACGCGGATTCCGCAGCGGGCGCGGCGGGCCTGCACTCGGTGTGTGGCAAAGCGCAGTGATCGCTTCTTGCGCGGCGGCCAAGAAGCGCTCTGCCACGAACTCCTGCCCGATTTCCCTGAGATAAACCACCTGCCGCAGGATATCCGCACGAGCCGCCGGAAGAACGACCGGCTTCAACGCGCACCACTTTTGCGCGACCGGGCGGCAAGAAGCGCTGCCGCTTCAGCCTTCAAATCAGACCAGAAGGCAGCATCCGCCACCTCGCCCTTGCCGGAAGCAAGGCCTTCGAGCAACAGCGATTCCAGCCGCGCCTCTTTTTCCTTCTCCTGCGCGTCCCGCAGGAGGCTGCGGAAATACTCGCTGACATTGCCATAACCCTTCGTTTCCATCTGGCTGTCGACGAAGGATTTGAGGGTATCCGGCAGGGAAATGGTGATCGTTGCCATGGGAAGCTCCTTGTCTTTCCAAGATAGCAGCTTTGCCTGATCTTCCCAATAGATAAGAACAGATATGAAATATCCCGGCTTTTGGCCGGGATATCCATGGCTACTGCGCCGCCGCCTCGGTCTCGGCTGCGTCATCGGCGATGAAGCCGCCGGATTGGCGGGTCCAGAGGTCGGCGTAGATGCCGCCCCGGGCGACCAGTTCGGCATGTGTGCCCATCTCGCTGATGCGGCCCTTGTCGAGCACGACGAGGCGGTCCATCTCCGTCAGCGTGGACAGGCGGTGGGCGATCGCGATCACCGTCTTGCCCTGCATAAGGGCGAAGAGGTTTTCCTGGATCGCCGCCTCGACTTCCGAATCGAGCGCCGAGGTCGCCTCGTCCAGCACCAGGATCGGCGCGTCCTTCAGGAAGACGCGGGCGATAGCGATACGCTGGCGCTGGCCGCCGGAGAGTTTTACGCCGCGCTCGCCGACTTGGGCATCGAGGCCGCTGCGGCCCTGGTGGTCGCTCAGGCTTTCGATGAAGTCCCAGGCATTGGCCCGCTTGGCCGCCTCGATGATCTCGGCATCGGTCGCATCCGGCTTGCCATAGGCGATGTTGTCTCGGATGGAGCGGTGCAGCAGGGACGTGTCCTGCGTCACCACGCCGATCTGCGAGCGCAGGCTGTCCTGCGTGACCGTGGCGATGTCCTTGCCGTCGATCGTGATCCGGCCGGCCTCCAGGTCATAGAAGCGCAGGAGTACATTCATCAGCGTCGTCTTGCCGGCACCGGACCGGCCGACAAGGCCGACCTTCTCGCCGGCGGCGATGTCGAGCGACAGGTCCTCGATCGCGCCCTTGTTCTTGCCGTAGTGGAAGCGGACGTGATCGAAGGTGATGGCGCCCTTCGCCGCCGGCAGCGCCGGCGCCTGGGGCGCATCCTTGATGTCGTGGGGCTTGGTCATCATGCCCATGCCGTCATAGACCGTGCCGATATTCTCGAACAACGCGGTCACTTCCCACATCACCCACTGCGACATGCCGTTGATGCGCATGGCAAGGCCGGCCGCCACCGCGACGGCGCCGACCGTCACGTCGCCCGACATCCAGAAGTAGATGCCGATGGCCGTGGTGAAGAACATCGCGATGACGTTGTTGACGTCGATGGCGATATTGAAGGCCGTGATGAAGCGCATCTGCTTGTGCACCGTCTGCAGGAACTCGTCCATGCCTTCGCGGGCATAGGTTTCCTCGCGGCCGGCATGCGAGAACAGCTTCACGGTCGCGATGTTCGTGTAGCTGTCGACGATCCGGCCCGTCATCATGGAGCGCGCATCCGCCTGCTCGCGCGAAACCCGCATGAGCTTCGGCACGAAGTAGCGCAGGATGCAGATGTAGACGACGAACCACACGAGCAGCGGCACCACGAGGCGCAGGTCGGCCGACGCGATGATGGCGATCATCGAGACGAAATAGCTCACCACATAGATGAAGACGTCGATGATCTTCATCACCGTTTCGCGCACGGCAAGCGAGGTCTGCATCACCTTCGTCGAGACGCGGCCGGCGAACTCGTTGGAGAAGAAGGTCATGCTCTGGCGGATGAGATAACGATGCATCTGCCAGCGGGCGATCATCGGGAAATTGCCCGCAAGCGCCTGGTGCATGGTCATCGTGTGCAGCGCGCCGAAAAGCGGAATGAGCACGAGCAGAAGCACGGCCATCCAGATCAGCGTGCCGCCCTCGCGGGCGAGGAACGTGCCGGGGTCACCGGCCGAGAGCCAGTCGACGATGTTGCCGAGGAACTGGAACAGCAGCACTTCGGCGATGCCGAGCGCCATGGAGCAGAAGCCCAGCACCGCAAGCCAGGGTGCCGCCGGGCGCGTATAATGCCAGACGAAGGGGATGATCCCCTTGGGCGGCAGCGAGGGCGCCGCCGAGGGGTAAGGATTCAAACGTCTTTCGAACCAGCCGAACATGGCTTTCTCCGTAATATGGGACGGAACCGGCACGAACGGCGCAAAGGGGCGCAGTCGGGAGCGGGATTCCGCTTGGTGTGCCGCGGGGCGACGAAAGCGTCACACGGCAAATTGATATGCAGGCACGAAGGAAATGGAGGCGGCGAAATGCCTAAGCGAGAAGAGGCGTGATTCCAGCCGGGAGGCGCAGCCGATGGGCATTAATCATCATGTTCCTCCCTTTCTCGCGTTTCAGATGTGCCGTGATTAACCCGAAACGATGCAATTTTCCAGACGCTTCGGCGCGATTTCCCATCTGCGGCCAATCCTGTTGCCCTGCCGCCACATCCATCGGCCCCGCCTCCCCCAGGCGCTGTGTCTCCCACCATTTCGCCGCGCGGCTTGCAGAACGGCATCGCATCGGATCGTGAATTGCTGTAGCGAAGCGCGCATGTCTGCACTGCGCATCGCCCTCTACCAGCCCGACATCGCCGGCAACACCGGCACGATGCTGCGTTTCGCCGCTTGCATGGGTCTTTCCGTCGACATCATCGAGCCGGCCGGCTTCGACATATCCGATCGCAGCCTGAAGCGGGCCGGCATGGACTATCTCGCCGCGGTGACGCTGACGCGCCATGTCAGCTGGGACAGGTTCGAGGACTGGCGCAATGAGACCGGCCGCCGCCTGATCCTCGCCTCCACCAAGGCCGCAGGCCTCTACACCGACTTCGCCTACCGCCCCGACGACATCCTGCTTTTCGGCCGCGAAAGCGCCGGCGTGCCGGACCATGTGCACGACATCGCCGACGGGCGCGTCCTCATCCCCATGGTCGAGGGCCAGCGCTCCATCAACGTCGCCCTCTCCGCCGCGATGATCTGCGGTGAGGCGCTGCGCCAGACCGGTTTCGCCTGAAGCGCGTTCCGACAGATCGCTAGGCATGCTCGCCGCGTGCCCGCGCACTCCTATCATCCTGTCTCCGAAGCAGAAGCCGGGCCGCGAAGGCCGCGATGCCGACGACCAAAACGATGGTTCCGACAACAGCATAGGCACCCTCGAAACCCGAGGCGGAAATGAGCGGTTGCGAAACCACAGGCGACAGGAACTGGCCCGCGAAGATGCTCGCGACCAGCAGGCCGGAGATGCGGCCGCGCAGTGCAGGCGGCGCCAGAACCATCGCGGCGGCCGCGAAATTCGGCATGATCGTGCCCATGCAAACGCCGGAGACGGCCATGGCGACCAGCACCCCGGCATAGCTTTCGGCATTCGACAGCAGAAGGAAGGCGAGCCCGGCCGAAACGAAGCCGAGGCCGAACACGCCCATGATGCCGAGCCCGCGCCGGACGGGCGCGAAGGCAAGCGCACAGACCACCCCGACAAGCTGGCCGGCGCCGATCGCCGTCCCTGCAAGGCTCGGCGCGGCAAAACCGAGATGCGCCAGATAGAACGGCAGCTGCGTCGGGATCATGTAGAACGCGATCATGTTGATGATCGCCGCTCCAAACAGCAGCGCGAGCAACGCCACCTCGCGCTCGCCAAGCCGCCCCGCGCCTTCGACCGGTCCCTTCGCCGGCGTGCGACGCGGCTCCGGCAGGAAGGCGACGGCCGCCGGCAAAAGCAGGATCGCCACCGTGTAGATGAGGAACGGCCCCCGCCAGTGAACCTCCGCCAGCAAGCCCCCGCCTGTCAGGAAGATCGTCCCGCCGATCCCCACGAAGGCCTGCTGCAAACCCATATAGCGATCGCGTGCGGCTCCCTGGAAGAAATCGCCGACAAGCGCCGTCATCACCGTCATGATGCCGCCGACCGCGATACCGAGCATGGCACGCCCCGCCAGCAGTCCCGGCAGGGTGTCGGCAAAGAGACCAGACGCCCCGGCCAGCGCGAAGAGGAGAAGCGAGGCGAGCAGGAGCGGCTTGCGGCCAAAACGATCGACCAGAAAACCGGCGGCTGGCGAAAAGAGCGCGATGAACGCCGCCGGCAGCGTCAGCACCAGCCGGCTGAGCAGCGCCACGTTATCGACATCGGCGAAACGCGCAGCGATGCCCGGCAAAGAGGCGGAAATCGTCGCGCCCGACATGATGGTGAGCGTGCTGACCAGGAGCATCGTCGTGTTGCGCCGATAGTCCTGCGGCGAATGCGCGATCTGCGCGGCTTTGGCCGGTCTCATGCCGCCACCTCGTCGTAGCGCGTTGCGATCCGCGCCGTCTTCAAGGCATGCGCCCACCAGGCAAGGCGTGACATCAGCATGGCGAGCTGGCCGTTCAATATGCCGGGGCGGAACGGATTGCCGGCGGGGTCGAACTGCGTCCATGCATGGGCGAGGCTGACCGTTTCGCGGATGGTCACCGCATGCAGTTCCGCAAAGACCAGCCGCAACTGCTCGACGGCACGCAGGCCGCCCGAGATGCCGCCATAGGATATGAAGGCGACAGGCTTGGCATGCCAGGGGCGGAAGCAGCTGTCGATGATCGCCTTCAGCGCCGCCGGATAGGCGTGGTTGTATTCGGGCGTGACGATGAGGAAGGCGTCCGCCTGCGAAATGCGGCTTTCCACCAGCGCCGCCGACGCCTCGTCAAGACCGCCGGGCGTGAAGGCCAGCTCGGCGGCGTCGATACGCACGATATCATAGTGCGAAAAGCCGGCGAGCTCCGGTTCCAGCCACCCCGCGACCGTATCGGCGAAACGCCCCTCGCGGCCGCTGCCATAGATGAGGGCGATGGTCAGTCGTGTCGTCATGTGTTTTGGGCTCCGTTTGAAAACTGGGAGCGCGTGGTATAAAACCTCAACCAAACTTGAGGTCAACACCATGACGGAAAAATGTCCCAACGGCGTGATGTCCCGGGAACTCAGCGTCGGCGAGGTCGCCGAACGCAGCGGGGTGGCGGTTTCCACCCTGCATTTCTATGAGGAGAAGGGGCTGATCCGCAGCGAGCGCAACCGCGGCAACCAACGGCGCTACCCACGCAGCATCCTGCGGCGCGTCGCGGTGATCAAGGTGGCGCAACGCACCGGCATACCGCTTGCCGAAATCGCTGAAGCGTTGGCCGTGCTGCCGCACGACCGGCCATTGACGGTGAAGGACTGGAGCGCGCTCTCCAGGACCTGGCGCCGCACGCTCGACGAGCGCATCGAGCGGCTGACGCGGCTGCGCGACCAGCTCGACGGCTGCATCGGCTGCGGATGTCTGTCCATGCAGGAATGCCCGCTGCGCAACCCGATGGATACGCTTGGCGCGGAAGGCCCGGGCCCGAGACTGCTCGAGCCCGATGCCGTCTAGCCGAGGTCAGTCCAGGCGGGTGACCAGCAGCTTGTCGACGCGGCGGCCGTCCATATCGACCACCTCGAAGCGCCAGCCTTGGGTTTCGGTGACCTCACCTGTCTTCGGCAGCTTCTGCAGCGATTCGATGACCAGGCCGGCGGCCGTCTGGTAACTGCGGCGAGCCGGAAGCGACAGGCCGAGCCGGTCGGCCATCTCGTCGATCGGCATGGCGCCGGAAATGAGCCACGAACCGTCGTCGCGCTGGACCGCGTACTCGTCGTCCCCCTCCTCGATATCGGAGCGGAACACGCCGGCGATCGCTTCCAGCACGTCGGCGGGCGTGATGACGCCCTCGAAGTGGCCGTACTCGTCGTGGATGAGCAGGATCGGCACTTCCGAATTGCGCAGCGTTTCCAGAACGCGCATCGCATCCATCGTATCCGGCACGATCGGCGCGGGGCGCACGAAGGAGCGGATGTCGAGGGGCTGGCCGCTCAGAAGGGCGGAAAGCAACTCGCGCTTCTGCACAACGCCCACGATGGTTTCCGGTCCGCCATCGGCGACCGGCAGGCGCGAATGCTGGCTTTCGACGAGCTGCTGGTGGATTTCCTCGATGGTGTCGCCGAGGTCGACCCAGTCGACATCGTTGCGCGGCGTCATGAGGCCACGCGCCTCGCGGTCCGAAAAGCGCATGACACCGGCGATCATCAGCTTCTCGCCGCCTTCGATGACGCCGGCGGCTTCCGCCTCGGCCACGATGGTCCTGATTTCCTCATCCGTCACGACCGTTTCCGACGCCGCGTGCTGCCCCATGAGGCGGAAGATCAGCCGTGTCGAGGCATCGAGCGCCCAGACGGCCGGCGCGCCGATCTTCGACAGAAGCGACATGGAGGGCGCCACCATCGAGGCGAAGCGCTCGGGATTGCGCAGCGCGATCTGCTTGGGCACCAGCTCGCCGACGACGACGGACAGATAGGTGATGATGAAGATGACGATACCGAAGCCGAGCGGGTCGGCCAGCCAGTCCGGCACGCCCTCGGCGGCGAGGATATCGCGCAGGCGGCCACCGAGCGCGGCACCCGAGAACGCACCGGCGAGAATGCCGATGAGCGTGATGCCGATCTGGACGGTGGAGAGGAACTTGCCGGGGTCTTCGGCCAGTCGCAGCGCTGTCGCCGCGCCGCGCACGCCCTGCGCCGCCATGGTTTTCAGGCGGGGCTTGCGGGCGGAAACGATGGAAAGTTCGGAAAGGGCAAAAACCCCGTTGAAGAGGATAAGGAAGACAGCAATCGCGAGTTCGAACAAGGACTATGAGCCGTGCTTGAGAACCGCAACGGCGCCTTTCTGTTGATGACGATAGCGGTAAAATAGGGGGGCCGCGGTCCGCCGTCAATCAAGCTTGCACGTACGGCGCTCCATCACGCCCTGCAGCAGCGCCTCAATCGGCGCTCGGCAGCCGGCGCATGGTGAACTCGATACGGTCGCCGTCCAGCGCCCGCCAGCTTTCCACCTCTGTCCAGTAGGCGGCCTTCGGCCATTGGTCGAACCACTCCCGGGCCTTTTCCCGGGCGTCCTGGCGCTCCATGCAGAAGGTCTCGCGCACGAAATGCCCTCCGCTCGCGCCTTTCGCGAGCCTGCTGCGCTCGATATGGCGGCGGAGCCCGTCGAGGGGCGGCGGTCCTGGAACACGCGCCATGCAGGTTTCCTCCTGGCAGCACATTCTATACGCTCAATATAGGCCGGCTGCGCCCGTTTTGCGAGTCCCGCCGTCCCCAGCGGAAATGCCCCGCTTTGTTGCCAAATGGTGCAAAGTTAAGGAGTGTGACCGAAATGCGATTCGGCGGCGCGGCCGTCAGCGGGAAACATCATGGAACGACCAGACCTGCCGAAAGGCCTGCCCGACGACATCGAGGACAAGAAGGCCGCTGCCCGTGCGTGGTTCGAGCATCTGCGCGACGCGATCTGCGCGAGCTTCGAAGCCATCGAGGACGACCTGGAAGGCCCCCTCTCCGACATGCAGCCCGGCCGTTTCGTCGGCAAGGACTGGCTTCGCGAGGGTGGCGAAGGCGGCGGCGGCCGCATGTCGATGATGGAAGGCCGCGTCTTCGAGAAGGTCGGCGTCCACACATCCACCGTCTACGGCGAATTCTCCCCCGAATTCCGCGAGCAGATTCCGGGCGCGGCCGAAGATCCACGCTTCTGGGCCTCGGGCATTTCGCTGATCGCCCATCCGGTCAACCCCAATGTCCCCGCCGTTCACATGAACACGCGCATGGTCGTCACCACCAGCCGCTGGTTCGGCGGCGGCGCGGACCTGACCCCGGTGCTCGACCGTCGCCGGGTGATGAGCGATCCTGATACCGCGCTGTTCCACAAGGCGATGGAGATCACCTGCAACCGCCATGCGGTCGCCGATCATGCGAAGTTCAAGGAATGGTGCGACGAATACTTCTTCCTGAAGCACCGCAACGAGCCGCGCGGCACCGGCGGCATTTTCTTTGACTGGCTGCATTCGCCGGAAGAGCTCGGCGGCTGGGACGCGGATTTCGCCTTCACGCAGGATGTCGGCCGCGCCTTTGCCATGGTCTATCCCCGTATCGTGCGCTCCAATTTCAACAAGGGCTGGACGGAAGAGGACCGCGACGAACAGCTCGTGCGCCGCGGCCGTTATGTCGAGTTCAACCTGCTCTATGACCGCGGCACGCTCTTCGGCCTGAAGACCGGTGGCAACGTGGATTCCATCCTGTCGTCGCTCCCGCCCGTGGTGCGCTGGCCCTGACGTTTCACCGTTTGCCTGTACACGATCTTCACCGCTAGCGGTGTTGTGATCGGCACTTGATCCTTTTGCATGGTACACTACCTCCATTGACGTACTCGTGGAGGAGACAGTCATGAGCAATGCCGCAAAGACCGGATTGCAGCCGGGCCACGGCCCGCAGTCCGTCGACTTTATCAATCAGTTCGCCGAAACCATGCGCGCCGAAAGCGGCGTGGATCTTCCGCACGACTATTTCGTCGCGGAAGCCCGGATGCGCCTTTCCGGTGGCGGCGTCCACCATCTGTCCGGCAAGGCCGCCAAACCGGCCAAGCCGGAGACCTCGGCCTGCTTCGACGCCTGGGCGAAGGCCGGCCACAACGGCTGATTTCGAAGCCTCGGGCGGAACCCTGCCCAGCTCTGCGGATTTGGTCCTCGGGGCCTTGTCTGCTAAACTGCCCCCGTTGAAACGACAGGAGATAGTCATGAGACTTTTTGAATGCGGTTCACTTGTCCCGGGATGCGAATGGCACACACGCGCCAGCGACGACGCCGAAGTCGTGCGCCGCGCCGTCGAGCACATGCGCACAGCCCATGGCGAAACCACGATCCGCGAAAACATGGTGGAAAACATCAAGCAGCGCATCGTGGACGAAAACACCGCCGACGCCGCCTGACGGCGGAAGCGGAATGACGGGAGGGTCAGCCCTCCCCGGCGAGCGCCTTCAGCCGGGCAAGAAGCCTTGCCCGGTCATCATGGAAATTCCCACCCACCCATTCATCTTCGATGCGCGCGAGCATCGTACCGACGTCCGGTCCGGCCGGCACACCGGTGGCAAGCACGTCCGCCCCCGTGAGTGGGAAAGCGGGCTTTTGCCATTTGTCAGCCCGCGCCAACAGCCGCTGGCAAAGTCCGGCGAAGGCAAGTGCATCCGCATCGCCAAGCCCGCGCGCGCGGGCCGAGGCAAGCGCAAGCCTCAACCGCATCGAAAGTCCCTTCGGGCCATTGCGGTAGAGCAGCCGGTCGAAGGCGGTTTCCGCCAATTTCGGCGCGATCTCTGGCGCGGCCGCCCAACCGTCGAGAACCGCGGCCTCCGCCTTGGAGAGACGCAGCCGCTCGGCAAGAGCCTTTAGCCGTTCGCGATCCGGCGGCACGATGGCCGCCAGCCTGAGCAGTGCATCCGGCTGCCAGCCGAACGCCTTTTCGGCCTCGATCAGCCCGGGGATGGCGTCGATGCCCCATTTCTCCGTCTCGGGCAGGATCTCGCTCAGCACGCCGGCCTGCCGCATCCACAGCAGCGCACGGCCCGGATCGGGCGCAGCTAGAAGTTTCTTCGTCTCGGACCAGACCCGCTCGGCCGACAGCCGCCCGAGCTTGTCCTTTGCCCGCGCGCAGGCCTTCAGCCCCTCGGCATCCGGCCGGCCGCTGCCGTAGAGCGCAAAGAAGCGGAAGAAGCGCAGGATGCGCAGGTGATCCTCGGCGATGCGCTTTGCCGCGTCGCCGATGAAGCGCACCGTGCGGCTTTCGATATCCGGCAGGCCGTTCACGAGGTCGATCACCGTGCCGTCCTGCGTCGCGTAAAGCGCGTTGATGGTCAGGTCGCGCCGCTCGGCATCGGTCTGCCAGTCGGTGCCGAACATGACTTCGGCATGGCGTCCGTCTGTCGCCACGTCACGGCGCAGGGTCGTCACCTCGAAGGGCTTGCCGCCGATGACGAGCGTAACCGTGCCGTGCTCGATGCCGGTCGGCACCGCCTTGATATCCGCTGCCTTCGCCCGCTCCACGACATCCTGCGGCGGCAGAGTGGTGGCGATGTCGATATCGGCGACCGGCAGGCCCATCAGGCTGTTGCGCACCGCGCCGCCCGCCACGCGCGCCTCGCCTCCGTCGCTGTTCAGCAGCGACAGCACCCGCACGAGCGCCGGATCGGAAAACCACGCCTCGCCCGCAACCGAACTCATGCATAAAGCCTTTCATAGATCACCCGCACGATGCCGGCGGTGATGCCCCAGATGTTATGCCCCTCATAGGGCATGCGATAATAATGGCGCTCGCTGCCGAGCCAGACGCCGCTGCCCCGCTCGTGATTGCGCGGATCCATCAGGAAGGACAGCGGCACATCGAAGACCTTGTCGACTTCCGACGGGTTGGGAACGAGCTCGAAACCCGGCTGCACCACCGCCAGCACCGGCGTGATGGAAAAGCCCGACAGCGCCTTGTATTGCGGCAGGCGGCCGACCGGCTCCACGAAACGGCGGTCGAGGCTGATTTCCTCCTCCGCCTCGCGCAGGGCGGCCGCTTCCACATCCGCGTCCTCGTCATCCACGGCCCCGCCCGGAAAGGCGATCTGGCCGGAATGCTTGCGTAGGGTCGCCGTGCGCTGGGTGAAGATCACCCGCGCCTCCTCGCCGTCGTCGACGACGGGAATCAGCACCGCCGCATCACGCAGCTTCATGCCTTCCAGATGGGGAATGACGGCGGGATTGAGCAGGCTGTCGCCATGCTCGCGCCAGGTCTCGTCGCCGATGGTGAGCATCTGCTCGCCCGCGCGGCGGCGGAACTCCGCGGCACTGTACGGCGCAGAACTCATCGTGAAAGCGCATCCAGCTCGGCGGCCGGCATGACGGGAAAGACCCTGCCGCCCGAGCGCACGGCAAACATGTCGACACCGTCGATGGCGATGGTTTCGCCAAGCGCCATCAGATCGTACATCACGGCGCGCGAGACGAGCGCCTCCAGCCGGCCACGCACGAGCAGATAGGGCTTCAATTCGCTGTTTTCGCCCGCGATCACGAAACGCAGCGGATGCTCCGGCCCGGCCTCGACCACGTCGCCGACATTGGTGCGGAAGGTGAGCGTTTGCGCATCGCCCTTCCCGCTCGCATTCATCTCCACCGCCAGGAACGGCGCATCGACAACGCGGATGCCCACCTTCTCGACCGGTGTCACCAGATAGGTCCGGCCGTCCTCGTCCTTGCGCAGGACGGTGGAAAAGAGGCGCACCAGCGGCGCGCGGCCGATGGGCGTGCCCAGATAGAACCACGTGCCGTCGGCGCGGATTTCCATGTCGATATCGCCGCAGAACGGCGGATTCCAGCGTTCGACCGGCGGCAGGCCGCGTCCGCCCGTCTCCGCGCCGGCGCGCGCGATCAGGGCGGCCAGTCCCGCCGCATCCGTGCTTTCGCGAATTTCACCCGTTGCCATTGTTCCGTCCCGGTTCACCCCTATCTCGACAAGAGACCGTTCTTCCCGCGAGGAAAGGGTGGATACACTCACGAGATAGTCATTTCGTGGCCGCTTGTCAGCCACGGCTACGCTAATAAGGTCTTTATGTAGGACGCGGACGCGGCAGGACCACGATTCGCGGATATCCTTTACCGGCACTGGAGATGAGCATGGGCGTTCAGAATTCCCACGAGGCAGGCCTGGACGAAAAGGCGGTGATCGCGGCGGCGGAACGGGCGCTTTCGGATATCGCCGTCATTCGCAAGGAAGTCTCCAAGGTCATCTTCGGCCAGGAAAGCGTGGTCGAGCAGACCATGCTCGCCGTGCTCTCCGGCGGCCACGCGCTGCTCGTCGGCGTGCCGGGCCTCGCCAAGACGAAGCTGGTGGTCACGCTCGGCACCGTGCTCGGGTTGGCTTCCAGCCGCATCCAGTTCACGCCCGACCTCATGCCGTCGGATATCCTCGGCTCGGAAGTGATGGACCAGGACGAGAACGGCAAGCGCTCCTTCCGCTTCGTCCCCGGTCCGATCTTCACCCAGCTCCTGATGGCCGACGAGATCAACCGCGCCTCGCCGCGCACCCAGTCCGCCCTGCTCCAGGCCATGCAGGAATACCATGTGACCGTGGCCGGCGCCCGCAACGACCTTCCAAAGCCCTTCCACGTTCTGGCGACCCAGAACCCGCTGGAGCAGGAAGGCACCTACCCCCTGCCCGAGGCGCAGCTGGACCGCTTCCTGCTGCAGGTCGATGTCGACTATCCCGAGCTTGCCGCCGAACGGCAGATCCTGCTGGAAACGACCGGCGTCAGCGAGACGCGGGCCGAGGCCGCCATCTCGGCCGAGCGGCTGGTGGAAATCCAGACCCTCATCCGCCAGATGCCGGTCAGCGAAAAGGTGCTCGATGCGATCCTCTCGCTCGTGCGTTCCGCCCGCCCCGGCAACGGCATCGCCTCGACGGACAAGCATGTCGCCTGGGGCCCCGGCCCGCGCGCCGGCCAGGCGATGATGCTGTGCGCCCGCGCCCGCGCGCTCTATGAAGGCCGCCTTGCACCCTCGGTCGACGACGTGCTGGCGCTTGCCGAACCCGTGCTCCAGCACCGCATGGCGCTGACCTTCGCCGCCCGCGCCGAAGGCATGTCGGTTCGGGATGTGATTGCCGATCTCGTCCGGCAGGCGGGCGGCTGAGCGGAGAAAGCGCATGGCCTCCGTCGGGCAGATCGTCGAGCCAACACCGACCCGCGATGTGCTTTCGCGCGCACAGGCGCGCGCCGCCCTCATTCCCGATTGCATGGTGGAAGCCCAGCGACTCGCCAACACGGTGATCGCCGGCTGGCACGGCCGCCGCAAGCGCGGCATCGGCGAGAATTTCTGGCAGTTCCGCCCCTATGTCGACGGCGAAAGCCTGTCGCGCATCGACTGGCGGCGCTCGGCCCGCGACGACCATACCTATGTGCGCGACCGTGAATGGGAGGCCGCTCACACCGTCTGGGTCTGGGCCGATCTTTCCCCCTCGATGATGTACAAGTCGACCTTCGGCACCGTCTCGAAGGAGAGCCGCGCGCTCGTCATCATGCTGGCGCTGGCCGAAATTCTCGCGCGCTCGGGCGAACGCATCGGCTGCCCTGGAATCATGGAGCCGATCGCCGCGCGCAACGCCGCCGAGCGCCTTGCCACCGCGCTCATGCACAATCCCGCCACCGGCGGCCTGCCGGACACCGGCATGATCCGCGGCAACAGCGATGTGGTGCTGATCGGCGATTTCCTCGATCCGGTCGAAAACGTCATGGCGCGTCTCGGCCCGCTTGCCCGCCGCGGCCTCAAGGGCCACGTCATCGAGGTCGCGGACCCGGCGGAAGAGACCTTTCCCTATACGGGCCGCACCGAATTCACCGATCCCGAAAGCGGCCAGAAGATCACCGCCGGCCGTGCCGAGACGCTGAAGGACGACTACGCCCGCGCCTATGTCGCGCGCCGTCAGACGCTGGCCGAAAGCCTGCGCCATCTCGGCTGGAGCTTCGTGCCGCACCGGACCGATCGTCTCGCCTCCGAAGCGCTGGTCGCCGTTCACATGTATCTCTCCGGCATGCCGGCGATGCGGGCGGAGGGCGGCCGATGAGCGCCTTCGCGTTCGCCTTTCCCGCCGTGCTGACCACGCTCGTACTGCTGCCCGTCATCTGGTGGCTGCTGCGCCTCACGCCGCCCAAGCCGCAGGCCGAGGTCTTCCCGCCCTTCGCCATTCTCGCCTCGATCCTGAAGCGCGAGGAGACGCCGGCGCAGAGCCCCTGGTGGCTCACGCTGCTGCGCATGCTGATGGCGGCCGCGGTCATATTCGCCATCGCCGACCCCGTCTTCAACCCGCGCACCAACACGCTCGCATCGAGCGGCCCGCTCGCGCTCGTCGTCGACAACACCTGGGCCTCGGCCACCGACTGGCAAAACCGTGTGGACACCGCCGCCACGCTGATCGACGACGCCGAAAGCCGCAACGTGCCCATCGCGCTGGTGCTGACCGCCGACCGTCAGCATGATGCGGTGCCGGTCGATGCCGCGACCGCGCGCACCCGCCTTGCCGCCGCCGAACCGCGCCCGTTGCCCGCCGACCGCACCGCCGCCATCGCCTCGCTGCGCACCGCGCTCGACGGCGCGGCACCCGGCACGCTCGCCTTCATCAGCGACGGCATGGCCGGCAGCGAAACGGACGAAACCGTTGCCGCCCTGCAAGGGCTCTCGCCTGCCGATTTCCGCCTGATCGAGGGCGACGGTGCGGCCGCCGTCGCCATCACGTCGGCGGTGAACGGCGCGGATGCGCTGACCGTCACCCTGACCCGCCTCGATGGCGGCCCGGCGCGCAGCCTGCCGCTGACGGCATTCGATTCGCGCAGCCGCCCCATCGCCACCGGCACCGCGAGCTTCGCGGCGGGCGCGACGACGACGACCGGGACCATCACGGCCCCCTTCGAGCTGCGCAACGACTTTGCCCGCATCAGCATCGACGGCCTCGCCAATGCCGGCGGTGCCTACCTGCTCGATGACGGCTTCCGCCGTCGGCGCGTCGCCTTCCTGTCCGGCGAGGTGGTGGATGCGAGCCAGCCGCTGCTGTCGCCGCTGCACTACATCAACCGGGCGCTTGCGCCCTATGCCGATCTCATCGAACCGAGTGTGGCAGACCTTTCCGTCGCCATTCCCCAGATTCTCGAGCAGAACCCGTCCGTCCTGATCATGGCCGATATCGGCCGCCTTCCCGAAGACGTGCAAGGCGAGGTCCAGCGCTGGATCGAGGCCGGCGGCATGCTCATCCGCTTCGCAGGCCCGCGCCTTGCAGCCGCTCCGGGCGACGATCCGCTCGTGCCTGTCGTGCTGCGCAAGGGCGAACGCGCGCTCGGCGGCGCGCTGTCCTGGTCCGAGCCGCAGCCGCTGTCGGCCTATCCGGCAAACAGCCCGTTCTTCGGCATGCGCGCGCCGCAGGACATCCTGATCAAGCGGCAGGTGCTTGCCGAGCCGACGCCCGACCTCGCCGAACGCACCTGGGCAAGCCTTGCCGACGGCACGCCGCTGGTCACGACGGGCCCACTGGGCTCCGGCCGCATCGTGCTTTTCCATATCAGTGCGGAAACCGGCTGGTCGAACCTGCCGCTGTCGGGCGATTTCGTGGAAATGCTCCGCCGCACCGTGCAGCTGTCGCGCGGCGGCGGCGTCTCGACCGAAGGCGGCCAGGCGGCGGCGGGCCTTCCCCCCTACCGACTGATGACGGCGAGCGGTACGCTTGCCGCCGCAACCGGCGAGGCCAAGCCGCTCGCGGCCGGTGATGGATCGAAGGTCGTCGCGAGCTTCGACAATCCCCCCGGCCTCTACGGCTCGGAGGATGGCTATGTCGCGCGCAACCTCTTCCCGCCGGAATACGCCATCCGCCCGCTTGTCCTGCCCGAAGGCGCAAGTATCCTGCGCGAGCCGCTTGCCGGCAAGGAGACCTGGTCGCTGAAACCCTATCTCTTCACGCTCGCGGCCCTGCTGCTGATCCTCGATTGCGCCATCGTGCTCCTGATGGGCGGCGCCTTTGCCGCTGCCGCCCGCCACGTGCCGCGCCGCGGTGCGACGGCCGCCGTGCTGCTCGCCCTCTGCGCGGGCGCGCTGATGGCGGTGCCGCAGCAAGGTCATGCGGCCGATAGCAAACCCGGCGACGAGACCATCCTGTCACGGCTCGACACCACGCATCTCGCCTATGTCGTGACCGGCGAAAGCGAGGTGGACCGCATCTCCGAACGCGGGCTTGCCGGCCTCACGGAGTTCCTGACCTACCGCACGACGCTGGAGCCCGGCGAGCCTGTCGGCATCGACATCGAGAAGGACGAACTGGCGCTCTACCCGATCATCTACTGGCCGGTCAGCGCCACCGCGCCCATGCCGTCCAACGCCGCGATCAGCCGCATCGACGCCTATATGCGCAACGGCGGCACGGTGCTGTTCGACACGCGCGACCAGTTCGTGACGCTCGACGGCAATGCGACGAGCCCCAATACAGAGCGCCTGCAGGCGATCCTCGCCAATCTCGACATTCCGCCGCTGGAACCCGTGCCTGCGGACCATGTGCTCACCAAATCCTTCTATCTGCTGGCGAATTTTCCAGGCCGCTATGCCGGAAGCCCGCTGTGGATCGAAGCGGAGCTCGACCGCGCGGAAGACCCTGCGCGGCCGGCGCGCGCGGGCGACGGCGTTTCGCCGATCATGATCACCGGCAACGATTTCGCCGGCGCCTGGGCCATCGACACCAACGGCATGGCGCTGCTGCCGACGGTGCCGCCGGATGAGATGCAGCGCGAACACGCCTTCCGCTCCGGCGTCAACATCATGATGTATATGCTGACCGGCAACTACAAGGCGGACCAGGTGCATGTGCCCGCCCTCCTCGAACGGCTGGGGCAGTGACATGACGCTTCAGTTCTCCCCCTTCCTGCCCTGGATCGCGATCGCTGCCATCGGCCTCGTCGGCCTTGCGCTTGCCGCCCTCGGTTTCTGGCGCGGCCTGCGCGGCTCCGTCATCCGGGCGCTGGCGCTCGCGCTTCTGGTCCTGGCGCTCGCCAATCCGGTCTTCCTTCAGGAGGACCGCGAGGCACTGTCCACCATCGTCCCTGTCATCGTCGACCGCAGCCAGAGCCAGGACAACGAGACCCGCACCGCCCAGACCGATGCCGCGCTGGAGGGCTTGAAGGAGCGCTTCGCCCGCTATCCGCGCATCGAGCCGCGCATCGTCGAAGCCCGCGACGACGGCACCTCGGACACGCCCTCGACGCGCCTGTTCGATGCGCTCAATGCCGCCATTGCCGATGTGCCGCGTTCGCGGGTGGGCGGCGCGATCATGATCACCGACGGGCAGGTGCACGACATTCCCGACGCCGCCGCCTTCACCGGCTTCGACGCGCCGCTGCACGCGCTCGTGACGGGGCGTCCCGACGAATTCGACCGCCGGATCGAGGTGGTCAGCGCCCCACGATTCGGCATTGTCGGCGAAAAGCAGGCACTGAAGTTCCGTGTGGTGGATGATGGTGCCGGCCCCGGCGGCACGGCGCGTGTCACCGTGCGCCTCAACGGCAACGAGATCGCGGCCGAAAATGCCACGCCCGGCACCGAACAGCCGCTCGAATTCACCGTGCCGCGCGGCGGCAACAACATCCTCGAATTCGAGGTGGCGCCGGTCGAAGGCGAGATCACGACGGCCAACAACCGCGCCGTCCACGTCATCGAGGGCATTCGCGAGAACCTGCGCGTGCTCCTGGTGTCAGGCGAGCCGCATGCCGGCGAACGCGCCTGGCGCAACCTCTTGAAGTCGGACACCGCCATCGACCTCGTGCACTTCACCATCCTGCGCCCGCCGGAAAAGCAGGACGGCACGCCCATAAACGAACTCTCGCTCATCGCCTTCCCGACGCGCGAACTGTTCGTGGACAAGATCAACGAGTTCGACCTCATCATCTTCGACCGCTACCAGCACCGCGGCGTGCTGCCGATCCTCTACTATGACAACATCGCGCAATATGTGGAAAACGGCGGGGCCCTGCTGATTGCCGCCGGTCCCGAACATGCCGGCAGCGATTCCATCGCCTTGACGCCGCTCTCGGTCGTGCTGCCCGCCGCCCCGACCGGCGCGATGAACGATACGCCGTTCTATCCGCGGCTGTCCGACCAGGGCAGGAAACATCCCGTGACGCGCGGCCTGGAAGGCGCCAACGACGAGCCGCCGCACTGGGGCCGCTGGTTCCGCACCGTGGACGTGCAGCGCCCCGAGGGCAACGTCGTGATGGAAGCCAATGACGGCAAGCCGCTGCTCGTGCTCAACCGCGCCGGCAAGGGCCGCGTCGCCATGCTGCTCTCCGACCAGGGCTGGCTGTGGGCACGCGGCTTCGAAGGCGGCGGCCCGCATGTCTCGCTCTACCGGCGCACCGCGCACTGGCTGATGCAGGAGCCGGCGCTGGAGGAGGAGGCGCTGACGGCGCGAACCTTCGGCCGCACCTTGCAGATCAACCGACAGACCATCGGCGATGCGCCCGGCGAGGCGACGCTCAAGCTGCCATCCGGCGCAACGCAGCAGGTCGCGCTCACAGAGGCCGAACCCGGCCTCTACCGCGCCGAGGTCCAGACCACGGAAACCGGCCTCTACGAGATCACCAACGGCGATCTCAACGCCCTCGTCCATGTCGGCGCGGTCGATGCGCCCGAGTTCAAGGCGACGATCTCCACCACGCAGACGCTGAAGCCGCTTGCCGATGCCACCAAGGGCACCGTGCGCCGGCTGGTGGACGCCGAGGGCGACGCGGTTTCGCTGCCGCCCCTGCTGCCGGTCTCCGGGCAGGTCCGCACCGTCGATGAAGGCCGCCTGTCGTTGCGCATGACGGACGAGACCGTTCTGAAGGGCATCAATTCCCTGCCGCTGTTCGCCGGCTTTGCCGGTGCCGGGCTATTGCTGCTCGCCTTCTCGGCCATGTGGTATCGCGAAGGCCGCTAGCGCGAATAGCGCTGGCGGGCCACGCCGGCCTGGGCTAGACTTGCCGCACGGCCGGAGGCGGCCGGCAGACCCGCGCCTTTCCCCAAGGTATGGCGAACGCCTCCACCAGAACCTTTCTCCACCGTTCATCGTTGGGCGAAGGCGTCGGCAATGCGGGCACTGACGGGGACTTCGCCGGAAGACGAGGAACAGACATGCGCGATTTTCGCGATGCCAAGGCCATGGCGAAAGCCATGCGGGACATGCTGGCCGCCCGCAAGATCGAGATCACCCACAGTGAAGCGCTAGAAATCGTCGCCCGCCAGTTCGGCGCGGACACCTGGAACATCCTGTCCGCCAGGATCGAGGCAAAGCCCGCCGAGCGCGGCATCGCCTTCGAGCAGGCGGTGCCGATCGTGCGCATCTTCGATGTTGCGAAGGCGCATGAATTCTATCTCGGTTTCCTGGGTTTCTCGGTCGACTGGGAGCATCGCTATGGCGAGAACTTCCCGCTCTACACGCAGGTCTCGCGCGGCGGCCTCAGGCTGCATCTCTCCGAACATGCGGGCGACGCCACGCCCGGCGGCAACATGGTCGTCTACATGAAGAGCATCCGCGCCTTCCAGAAGGAACTGATCGACAAGGACTATCGCTACATGAAGCCCGGGCTGGAGGATGAAGGCTCGCGTCTGGAAGTGACGGTGACGGACCCGTTCCAGAACCGCATCCGCTTCATGGAAGTGAAGGATTGAGGCGTCGAGAAGCCCCCTCATCACCCCCGCCAGGCGATCACACCCTTCAGCCGCTCGTGCGTATCCGCCGCAAACGGCATGACCAGCACCCGTGCCGGATCGACCGGCCCCGGAAAGGAAAGCGCATTCCACGCGACCTTCTCGAAGCCGAGCGGGCCGTAATAGGGCGGGTCGCCGACCAGGATGACGGCTTCAGAGCCCTTCCGCCGGGCGGAAGCGCAGGCGATGCGCAGCAGTTCGCGGCCGATACCCTGGTTCTTGTGCGAGGGCCGCACGGCAAGCGGACCGAGCAGATGGCCCTTCACGCCGCCGGCCAGAACCGGGGTCATGCGCACCGAGGCGATCGTCTCGCCGTCATCCGTGCAGACGAAGGAAAGCGACAGGTCGTGCGGGCCCTGCTCGCGGATGCGCGCGGCAGCGCGCACATGGCGGCCGGGGCCGAAGGCTTCTTCATTGATGAGTTCGATGGCGGCGTCGTGGGAGACATCTTCCGTCAGGTAGACGAGATCGTGCTTGAGCATGTTCATGGCGATAGGAAACCGGATACGAAGCTTGGGGATGCGGGTTATCGCGCCGCCGCCGAAGGGGGCGCAGCAGGAGCATCAGCGTCGTCGTGGGTTTCCCGTATGGAACATGCGTTCGTCTTCCTCGCCGGCCTGAGTGCCGGTGCTGGATTGCGCCGATAGCAGAAAATTTGCTTTCGTCAAAGGGCAAAACGCACTGTTCACGAAATTGCGCCTATCCAGTGCGGACCCATGCGCTATCTATGAACCCAAGTTCACGGCCGCCGGGCCGATCAGAAGGAGAAGATCATGGGCATGCTGGTTGACGGCGTCTGGCACGACGTCTGGTACGACACGAAGGCCACCAAGGGTCATTTCAAGCGCTCCGTTTCGCAGTTCCGCAACTGGATCACGCCGGATGGTGCGCCGGGCCCGAGCGGCGAAGGCGGCTTTGCGGCCGAAGCCGACCGCTACCATCTCTATGTCTCCTTGGCCTGCCCCTGGGCGCACCGCACGCTGATCTTCCGCACGCTGAAGAAGCTGGAAGACCTCATCACCGTCTCCGTCGTCGATCCGCTGATGCTATCGAAGGGCTGGGAATTCAAGGGCGAGAACGGCGGCACGCTCGATCCCCTGTTCGGCGCCTCCGCGCTCTACGAGATCTATCTGAAGGCCGATCCGCACTATTCCGGCCGCGTCACCGTCCCGGTCCTGTGGGACAAGAAGCAAAACCGCATGGTCTCGAACGAATCCGCCGAGATCATCCGGATGTTCAACTCCGCCTTCGACCACCTGACCGGTTCGACCGACGATTTCTACCCCGAAATGCTGCGCGCCGAAATCGACGCGCTGAACGACCGGATCTACGACACCGTCAACAACGGCGTCTACAAGGCCGGCTTCGCCACCACCCAGGAGGCCTATGAGGGCAGCGTCACCACGCTGTTCGAAACGCTCGACAGCCTGGAGGACCGGCTCGAAAAGAACCGCTACCTGACGGGCGGCCGCATCACCGAGGCAGACTGGCGGCTCTTCACGACGCTGGTGCGCTTCGATCCGGTCTATGTCGGCCACTTCAAATGCAACATCCGCCGGATCGCCGATTATCCCAACCTATACGGCTACCTGCGCGAGCTCTACCAGGTGCCGGGCGTCGCCGAGACCGTCAACATGCGCCACATCAAGGAGCACTATTACCGCTCCCACACCATGATCAACCCGACGGGCATCGTCCCGGTCGGACCGGCCATCGACCTGAGCGCGCCGCATGGAAGGGAAAAGCTGAAGGCGGCCTGACCTACCAGATATCCGCAAACGGCGCGCGGCCGGCGATTTCCTCCAGCCGCCGCCGGGTGGCCACGGTCGTTGCGGCCGGCAGCGCATCGGGGGAAAAGAACCCCGCCTCGACGATCTCCCGGTCCTTGAGCCGCGGGGCGGTCTGGGTCACGCCGTCGCAGCGATAGAACAGCACATGGTCGCGCTTGCTGGTCCGCCGGTTGAAATAGACATGAAGCAGGCGCGGCGCGGCGCCGATTTCGAGATTGCCCTCCTCGCGCATCTCCTTGGCGAGCGCCTGAAGCGCGGTCTCGCCGCGTTCGATCCCGCCGCCGGGCAGATGCCAACCGGGCACGTAGCTGTGGCGCACGAGGAAGACACGGCCATCGGCATCGAAACAGGCCGCACGCACGCCCATCGTCATGCCGCGCGACCATGCGAAATAGCGGTGCAGCACCCATGTCAGGAGCCGCGCCTGAAGGCTTCGCGTCGGAAAATCGGGCAGCGTGTCCTGTTCCATTCCGGCACTTCGCAGCAACGCCGTCCGCAAATCAAGCCTGCGTGATCGCACGGGCCGGAATATCCACGCCTTGCGTTTCCCTTAACGACCTTATGCTCTAAGGAAGGGTATGTTCAGACTTGCCCATATCTCGGATGTCCATCTCGGGCCGCTGCCCGCCCTCACCTTCGTGGAACTGTTTTCCAAGCGCATCACGGGCTTCGTCAACTGGCATCGCAATCGCCGCCGGCATCTCTTCACCAACACGCTCGACCTCGTGCTCGACGATATCGAGCGGCAGGCGCCCGATCACCTGGCGATCACCGGCGACCTCGTGAACCTCGCTTCGCGGCTGGAGATTGCGGCCGTGCGCCACTGGCTCGCCGAGGCCGGTCAGCCGGAGAACGTCTCGGTCGTGCCGGGCAATCACGACGCCTATGTGCGCGGCGCCTACGAGAAATCGACGCGCGCCTGGTATCCCTATATGCGCGGCGACGCTGCCCCGGTGGAATGGCAGGAGGACATGCATGTCTTCCCCTATATGCGCGTGCGCGGGCCGGTCGCCATCATCGGCTGCTCGACGGCGGTCGCGACGCCGCCCTTCTCCGCCTCCGGCTATTTCGGCAGGCGGCAGGCGCGCGAGACCGTCAACATGCTGCGGGCGGCGGGCGAAGCCGGCCTGTTCCGCGTCGTGCTCATCCACCATCCGCCCATCCGCGGCGCCACCGCCTTCCACAAGCGCATGATCGGCATCCGCCGCTTCGCCGCGACCATTACCAGCGGCGGCGCCGAGCTCGTGCTGCACGGCCATACCCATCTCGACACCGTGCACTGGCTGCCCGGCCAGACGAAGCCCGTGCCGGTCGTCGGCATCGCCTCCGCCTCGCAGGGGCCGGGCGGGCACAAGCCGCCGGCGGGCTACAATCTGTTCTCGATCTCGGGTTCGCCGGGCGATTGGAACATCCTGCGCGAACGTTACGCGCTGACGCCGGATGCACAAAGCCTGGCCCTTGCGGAAATGACAAAATTCTAGAATCGTCCGAATAAATCACACCATTGATCCGTCATGATTTCTTGGACAGCCCCGGCGGATGCGACGACATCGGACGGGCCCGTTTCCCTGACTGCCAGCACCCGGCAGTCGAGACGTTCGGAGGGAACCCATGACCATTCACCGCCATAAACTGCTGCTCTCACTCTGCGCCGCCGTCTCGCTTGCGGCCTTCTTGCCGGCGCGGGCCGCAGAGTCCGATACGACGACACCCCCTGTCGCGACCGAGACCACGACGACCTGCACCGACGGCAAGATCTGGAGCGACGAGAAGAAGGAATGCGTCGCGCCGGAAGACCTGAAGCCCGCCGAGAAGAAGCCGACGGAAGAGGAACAGAAAAAGAGCGAGCGCCGCATCGACGACAAGCTCTATGAAGCCGCGCGCGAATTCGCCTATGCCGGCCAGCATGAAAATGCGCTTCGCGCGCTGCGCGCCGCCTATGACCAGGAGGATCCGCGCATCCTCAACTATATGGGCTACAACACCCGCAAGCTGGGCAACATCGAGCTCGGCATGACCTACTACAAGCGCGCGCTCCAGAAGGACGAGAACTACATTCTCGCCCGCTCCTATATGGGCCAGGCGCTGCTCGAGCAGGGCGATGTCGAGGGTGCCCGCGTGCAGCTCGTCGAGATTCGCGACCGCGGCGGTGAAAACACCTGGGCCTATCGCGCGCTCCTGCAATCGCTCGGCGGCGAACGCACCGCCTACTGACATCGGCCATGCGTGCCCCAGGACGCTGACGACGCCGGAAACCGACAGACAATCCAGACGGGAACGCAGGAAACTGCTCATCCGGGTGCCGTTCATGCTTGCAGACCAGTGGAAGAATGTTTCATATCAGGCATTCGCCGTCATCGCGGCGGCGAATAGAGCTTTGATCCCAAACGTTTCCCTGGAAAAGCAATGCGTCCGACGGCTGAATCGAATGAGTTCCGGCGAGAACTGGTCAATTTGCTGCCGAAACTGCGTCGTTTCGCCATGACCCTGACGCGCAACGGCAGCGATGCAGACGATCTCGTGCAGGAGGCGTGCGAAAGAGCGATCACGCGGTGCCATCTCTGGAACGGTGAGGGTCGGCTCGAAAGCTGGGTTTATGCAATGACGCGCAATCTCTGGGTGGACGAAATCCGCAAGCGAAAGGTCCGCACAGGGTCCGGCACGGTAGACGTGGCCGAGCAGGATAGCCTGCATATCGAGGCGTCGGCCGACAAGGCGGTCTATGCCAAGCAGTTGCACAAATTGATCATGACGATGCCTGAAGGCCTGTCCAGCGTCTTCCTTCTGGTGAATGTCGAAGGCCACAGCTACCGCGAGGCGGCCGATATTCTCGGCATACCGATCGGCACCGTGATGAGCCGGCTTTCGGCGGCGCGCATCAGGCTGTCGGCCATGATCTCCGAGCAGACGGAAAGGAGGGCCTGATGGTTGGAAGTACGCAGGGTCTCCCGTTGGAAGTCCGCCTGTCCGCCTATCTCGACGGCCAGTTGCCGGCGGACGAAGTGGCCGAAATCGACGCGATCCTCGCCGAGGATGCCGCCGCACGCGCCGTCTACGAAAAGCTCAAGCTCGGCAGCGAATTCGGCGCCCGCGCCTTCGAGAGGATGCTGCAGGAGCCGATCCCGCTCGATCTGGTGCGCAACATCAAGGAAGCCCGCGGCGGCGATGACGACACGTCGTCCTCGCTCGGCTTTGCCGCCATCCCGATTTCGGAAACCCGCGCCCCGCGCCGGAGCGCCTTCTGGCCGCAGGCGCTGGCTGCCTCGCTGGTGATCTTTCTCGCCGGCGGCGCCGTGGGCTACCTGATTTCGGAGCAGAAGCAGACCTCGTTCCAGTCCGCCGCAAACGAATTCACGCCCGCCCGAACCTGGCTCGACGATATCGCCGATTATCACCGCATCTATGCGCGGCAGGCGCGTCATCTCGTGGAAGTGCCGGCAAGCGAGAAGGACCATATCGCGGAGTGGCTCTCGGCCAGCACCGGCGTGGCCTTTACCGTGCCCGACCTGACGGCGCAGAAGCTGACCTTCGAAGGCGCACGTCTCTTGGTCGCCAACGGCAAGCCGACGGCGCAACTGCTCTACCGGGACGCCGAAAACGAGATCTTCGCGATCTGTTTCCTGAAGAGCGACCCGGTCGAGGGGACCACCGCGATGGTGGAAAGCATGCGCAACGATGTCGGACTCATTTCCTGGCAGAAGGGCGATGCCTCCTTCGTGGTCGTCGGCCCGTCCGCCGACCCGGATCTCGAGCGTATCGCCGAGGCTGTCTCCACGACGATCTGAGTTTTTCGTTCTGCCGAATCGTCCGACGCGGAAGCGATTCCGCGCCGGATGGAAAGGCTCCGGCCTCAGCCGCGCCGTGCCGCTTCGATCGCCGCCACGTCGATCTTCTTCATCGTCATCATCGCGTTGAAAGCGCGCTTGGCTTCCGCGCCGCCTGCGGCAAGCGCCTCCGTCAGCACACGCGGCGTGATCTGCCAGGAAATGCCCCAGCGATCCTTGCACCAGCCGCATTCGCTTTCCTGCCCGCCATTGCCGACGATGGCGTTCCAGTAGCGGTCGGTCTCCTCCTGGTCCTCCGTGGAAATCTGGAAGGAGAAGGCCTCGTTGTGCTTGAAGATCGGGCCCCCGTTGAGGCCGATGCATTCAACACCCGCCACGGTGAAGGCGACGACGATCACCTCCCCCTCCTTGCCGCTGGGATAGTCGCCGGGCGCACGCGTGACGGCGCCGACAGAGCTGTCGGGAAAGGTTTGCGCATAGAAGCGTGCGGCCGCCTCGGCATCCTTGTCGTACCAGATGCAGATGGTGTTCTTCGCCATGACATGATCCTCTCTTCAGTGGCCTGGTTGATCGATATCTGGAAGACGAACGGCATTCGGCCAGACCGACAGACCCAAAACAAAAAACCCGGCAATGCGATTGCCGGGTTTTTATGTCTGATGACGGCCGATCAGCGGCGTGTCGTGAGCACCCTGTTGGCGGCAGACACGATCGCCTCGAGCGAGGCGGTCACGATATTCGTGTTGATGCCGACGCCGAACAGCTTGCCGCCGGGATGCACGACCTCGACATAGGCGATGGCCGCGGCATTAGAACCCTGTTGCAGCGAGTGTTCGGAATAGTCGGCGACCGACATGTCGATGCCCAGGTAGATCGACAGGGCATGAATGAAGCCGTCGATCGGGCCGGTGCCCTTGCCCTCGATGCGCTTCGTCTCGCCGCCGTCTGTGATCTCGGCGGCAACGATGCGGCCACCCTTGCCGTTCGTATCGGGATAGGTGTGATGGTCGACGAAGCGCAGGCGCGTGTCGGGCTGCGTGACATAGGTGCGCATGAACTCTTCGTGGATGCGCTTGGCCGGCAGCTCGACGCCCTCCTCGTCGGTGATGCGCTGGATCTCGTCGCGGAACTCGACCTGCAGGTTGCGCGGCAGGTTGATGCCGTAGTCTTCCTGCAGGATATAGGCGATGCCGCCCTTGCCGGACTGCGAGTTGATACGGATGATCGCCTCGTAGGAACGGCCGACATCCTGCGGATCGATCGGCAGGTAGGGCACTTCCCACAGCGACTTGTTGGCCTTCTTGATGGCCTTCATGCCCTTGTTGATCGCATCCTGGTGCGAGCCGGAGAAGGCCGTATAGACCAGTTCGCCGACATAGGGGTGCCGCTCGGGAATGACCATCTCGTTGGAATATTCATAGACCGACTTGATGCGCTCGATATCCGAGCAGTCCAGCTTGGGATCGACGCCCTGCGTGTACATGTTGAGCGCCAGCGTCACCACGTCGACATTGCCGGTGCGCTCGCCATTGCCGAACAGCGTGCCTTCGACGCGGTCGGCACCGGCCATCAGGCCCAGTTCGGTGGCCGCGATACCCGTGCCGCGGTCGTTGTGCGGATGCAGCGAGATGATGACATTCTCGCGGTTGTCGATGTTGCGGCACATCCACTCGATCTGATCGGCATAGACGTTCGGCGTCGCCATCTCGACGGTCGAGGGCAGGTTCAGGATCAGCTTGTTGTCGGCCGTCGGCTTCACGATCTCGACGACCGCGTTGCAGATCTCCAGCGCCACTTCCAGCTCGGTGCCGGTGAAGCTTTCCGGCGAATATTCGAAACGGTAGCCGCCGCCGGCCTTGGCGGCCATATCGGTGATCATCTTGGCGGCATCGGTCGCGATCTGCTTGATGCCATGGACGTCCTTGCCGAACACCACGCGGCGCTGCAATTCGCTCGTCGAGTTGTAGAAGTGGATGATCGGGTTCTGTGCGCCTTCCAGCGCCTCGAAGGTGCGGGTGATCAACTCCGGCCGGCACTGCACCAGCACCTGCAGCGATACATCTTCCGGCACATTGCCCTGCTCGACGCACCAGCGGGCGAAATCGAAGTCGGTCTGCGATGCCGACGGGAAACCGATCTCGATTTCCTTGAAGCCCATGTCCAGCAACAGCTGGAACATGCGGGCCTTGCGGTCGTGGCCCATCGGGTTGACCAGCGACTGGTTGCCGTCGCGCAGATCCACCGAACACCAGATCGGCGCCTTGTCGATAACCTTGCCCGGCCAGGTGCGGTCGGGAATGTTGATGGCGGGATAGGGCTGATACTTGGCGGCGGCTTCGGGCATGCCCTGCTTGGGCGTATGGGTCTTCAAAATCATCGTCTTCGTCTCTTCGTCGTCCCGGCATTCGCGAAAGCGTCTTAGCGCAAGCTCTCCAGCGCCGCACGTCATTTCATGACGTGCAAAGGCCGCTGTAGCAAGGACCATGCGCATTTTGCGACGGCGAATGTGGCCATGGCGGCCAGAACCGGAATGAATGCATAGGGGTGAAACGAGGAGCTATGGCCTGGGCGGGCTTTTCGGCCGCCGGGCGCTCCTCAACGAACCCGGCAACCGCGCGTAAGGCCGAGAAGAAGAAGCGAGGAGAAGCCGCGCGAACGCTCGCGTACAGCTGCGCTGCCGCGGGAAACTCGTTCGATGATCTGTGCGCCGGTCTTCAACATGAGGCGTCTATAACTTTTGAATGATAAAAGGGCAAGCGGGGGATGAAATTTTTAGCAGATGCCCCTCACCTGCCTGCCGGCATCCTCTCCCCGAATGTGGGGAGAGGAGCGATGGGCTTAACCGTTCTGCCCCTTCTCCCCGCCTGCGGGGAGAAGGTCCCGGCATAGGGATGAGGGGCAAGGCCGCTCAGATATCCGCCTGAGACGTCACGATGCGCGAGACGAGGCCGTAACCCTTGGCCTCTTCAGCCGAGAGCCAGTAGTCGCGGTCCGTGTCCTTGGCGATCTTCTCGATCGGCTGGCCGGTGGCATCCGCGAAGATCTTGTTCAGGCGCTCGTTCATCTTGATGATTTCGCGGGCCTGGATCTCGATATCCGACGCCATGCCGCGGGTGCCGCCCGACGGTTGATGCAGCAGGAAGCGGGTGTTGGGCAGGCAAAGGCGCTGCTCCTTGGGAGCGGCGACATAGATCAGCGCGCCGGCGGAGGCCACCCAGCCCGTACCGATCATCCAGACCTTCGGCTTGATGAACTTGATCATGTCATGGATCGAATCGCCCGATTCGACATGGCCGCCCGGCGAATTGACGTAGATGCGGATATCCTCGTCGCTGGCGGCGGCAAGCGCCACGAGCTGCGAGCAGACCTTCTGCGCCAGTTCCTGATTGATCGGCCCGTAGATGAAGATCGAACGCGACTTGAAAAGGTTCGCCTCCGTTTCCTTGCCCAGGGGCAGTTCCGTCTTCTTGTCGTCCTCGTCGCTCATCCAAAGTCTCCGGATTGCTCGTCAATAGTCGTGTCGCTGTCAGATAATGCGACTCACCCGCCAAGACAATGCAACAAAACGGATAAGGCGCGATAGAGCCTCGCCGCGACACCGGAAAACAGGGTAAACGCCGTGCGGGCGGACAACGGTCACGCCCGACCCTGCATGACCCGACCCTGCATGAATTGCGTATGGACTTGGCCGCCGCGCTGCCCCTAGGATGGCACGGTGATAAATCGATGCCCGGCCCGCTCCCGGGGCCGGAAGACAGGGGACATCATGATCAGGATCCTTGCGCTGGCGGCCCTCGCCTTCGCCGCCACCACCGCACCCGCCTTCGCCCATCTCAACCCGGCCGAACACGGCTCCTTCATGGCCGGCTTCTCGCATCCGCTCTTCGGCCTCGACCACATTCTCGTGATGGTCGCCGTCGGCCTCTGGGCAGCGCAGATCGGCGGAAATGCCCTGTGGCGCGTGCCGCTCGCCTTCGTCGCGACCATGGCCGTGGGCTTTGGCCTCGCCATAGCCGGCATCGGCCTGCCCTTCGTCGAGCCCGCCATCCTCGCCTCCGTCGTGGCGCTCGGCTTGCTTGTGGCCATGGCCGTCCGGCTGGATACCGCAATGTCGATGGCGATCGTCGCGGTCTTCGCGCTGTTCCATGGCCACGCCCATGGCGGCGAACTCGGTGCTGCGGGCGCCCTGCCCTTCGGCGTCGGCTTCGTCATCGCGACGGCCCTGCTGCATGCCGCCGGCATCGGGCTCGGTCTCGGCATTGCGCGGCTTTCGGGCAACGGCATCGTGGCCCGGATCATCGGCGGCCTGACGGCACTGGCCGGCCTCGCGCTTGCCTTCGGCTGAACCGCTTCAGCCGCGTCCGCGATAGGGCTGCACGCCCTGTTCGGGAATCCACACGCCCTGCGGCGCATCTCCGGTCTGCCAGAAAACGTCGATCGGAATGCCGCCGCGCGGATACCAGTATGCGCCGATGCGCAGCCATTTCGGCTCCAGGAGGTCGACCAGCCGCTTGGCGATGTCGATGGTGCAGTCCTCATGGAAGGCGCCGTGGTTGCGGAAGGAATGCAGGTAGAGCTTCAGCGACTTCGATTCGACCAGCCAGCCGTTGGGAATGTAGTCGATGACGATATGCGCGAAGTCCGGCTGACCGGTCATCGGGCAGAGCGAGGTGAATTCGGGCGCGGTGAAACGCACCACGAAATCCGTGCCGGCATGGCTGCTTGGCACCCTTTCCAGCACCGCCGCGTCCGGATCTGCGGGAAGATCGACCTTCTGGCCCAGTTGGGAAAGGCCTGAAACGTCTGTCTTGCTCATCGTATGATCCTTTCAATCTTGACTTTGATGCCATGCGCCTGCTCCGTTTCCGGCTCGACATGGATGGCGATCTGTGCGCCGGGCTGCACCGCCCGGATGGCATCTTCAAGGCGATCGCAGATATCATGCGCCTGCCCGACCGGCATCGTCGCGGGAACGACCAGATGGAAATCCACGAACGTCGCCGCGCCCGCACGCCGGGTCTTGAGATCGTGCGCGCCGAGCGAACCCGTGGCATTGGCCGCGATCGCCGCCTTGATCGCCTCGGCCTCCTCAGGCTCCACCGCATGGTCCATCAACCCGTCGACCGAATGCGTGATGACCTTCCAGCCCTGATAGAGGATGTTGAGCGCGACCAGCACGGCAAGCAGCGGATCAAGCACCGCATAGCCGGTGAGGATCGCCAGCACGAGGCCGACAAGCACGCCGACGGATGTCACGACGTCCGAAAGGATATGCTGCCCGTCAGCCGCCAGCGCCGGCGAGCGGTAGCGCTTGCCGGCACGAATGAGCACAGTCGCCCAGATCGCATTGCAGACAGCGGCCGCGAAATTGATGGCAAGGCCGAGCGCCGGCGCATCCATCCTTGTCGGGGCGAAGACCGCCGGCAGCGCCTCCTTCACGATGAGGAGTGCTGCGACGACGATCAGCACGCCCTCCAGCACCGCCGAAAGATATTCCGCCTTGTGATGGCCGAAAGGGTGCGTCTTGTCCGCCGGTTTCGCCGCATAGCTGATCGCCGCGAAGGCCACGATGGCGGCGATCACGTTGACGCTCGATTCCATCGCATCCGACAGGAGCGCGACCGAACCGGTCACCCACCAGGCGACGAGCTTCAGGCCCATCACGAAGAATGCGAAGGGAATGCCCCACAGCGCCAGCCGCTGGACCGTCCTGATATCCGATTTTTCCATGCCGCTCTCCATGCGCATGCAACCGAGTTGCAAGAAGCCTGGCCCATCAACGCAAAACCGCCCGCGCGGTGTGTCGCGCAGGCGGTTTGATAATGATGGCGTTTAGAGCAGACGGGCGGGTTTGTCAAAACCGCAAACGGCCTTCGGCGTCTCAACGGAGCGTCAGGCCTATGCGCGCATGGTCGTTGGCCGCAAGAACCGAGGCGGCGATGCCGACGACGTCGGATTGCGCGACGAAGCCGTCTTCGTTGAACATGTCGGGAAACCGGCTGTCGAGCGAGTTGTACCGGTTGTCGCCCATGACGAAATATTTGCCGGCCGGCACCGTCACCGGCCCGAAATTGTCCGCCTGGGTCTGCGGACGCGGGTCCGGCATGGCGATCGTGTAGCTGCGCCCTTCCGGCGTCGTCTCGCGCACGACGGCAGCGGAGAAGATGTCGTCGCCATAGGTCTCGCCGGTCGCCTCGCGGGCAAACGGCGTGCCGTTGACAAGCACGTCCCCCGCCCGGATCTCGACCGTATCGCCCGGCATGCCGATGACCCGTGTTATGCCCAGCGAGGCAGCGCCTTGGTACATCGCATTGTGCACGAGGACATCGCCCCGGCGGACGGCGCCGAAATCCTTTTGCAGCACGGCGACGGTGTCTTTTTCGAGTAGTCCCGGCGCCATCGACAAGGACGGAATGCGCACCAGCTTCACGCCGCAGAGGTCGCGGTTCATGCGCGCCACGTCGCAGGTCTCGGGGAGCGTGGATGCCAGACCATGCGCGGAACGTTCGGTCGCCGTCTTGATCGCCGTCGTATCGGCGGTGAAGGCGCCGGCCTGCGCCAGCCAGACCGGCAGGCTGGCCGTAACGAGGGGCCTGGCCGCCGCCTCCCGCTCGTCCGCCGCGTGGGCCCCTGCCGCCGACAGGCCGAGAGCCGCAAAAATCACGGCGATCATTCGCTTTGACTGTATCATTCCATCATCTCCGGCTGCGCCGCGCCTGTCCCGTGGACGGGCGCGGCAAACGGTCGGTCAGGCCACCTTGCTTTTGGCGTCCTTCTTCTTGGAAAGATGCGCCACCACGTTTTCGATCATGCGCATGCCGGCATCCTGCCCGAGCGTCATGATCGATTCCGGATGGAACTGCACGGCGGCGACGGGTTCGCTGGCATGCTCGATGCCCATGATCGTGCCATCCTCGCTCTCGGCCGTGATGATGAAATCACGCGGCAGGGTCGAGGGATCGGCGAAGATCGAGTGATAGCGGCCGACCGTGACTTCGCGGCCCAGCCCGGAAAACACGACGCCCGGCTCCAGCACGCGGATGCGCGAGGGCTTGCCGTGCATGGGAATGGCGAGCTGCCGCAACTCCCCGCCATAGGCCTCCGCCAGCGCCTGCAGGCCCAGGCAGACGCCGAAGATCGGCAGGCTGCGGGCGCGCGCCTTCTTGATCGTCGCCTTGCAGTCGAAATCCTTCGGGTTGCCCGGACCGGGCGACAGCACGACGAGATCTGGCTTGATGCGGTCGAACACCTCTTCCGGCACCGGTGTGCGCACGGTCGTCACCTCCGCGCCGGTCTGGCGAAAGTAGTTGGCGAGCGTGTGAACGAAGCTGTCCTCGTGGTCGACGAGCAGGATCTTCACCCCTGCCCCGACCGAAGCGACATCGCGCTGGACCTTGGCGGCATTGCCGGACTTTGCGTCACGAATGGCTGCGATCATGGCGGAGGCCTTCAGTTCGGTTTCGGCTTCTTCTTCGTCCGGGTTGGAATCGTAGAGCAGCGTGGCGCCGGCGCGCACTTCCGCAATGCCGTCCTTGATGCGGATGGTGCGCAACGTCAGACCCGTGTTCATGTCGCCGTTGAAGCCGACCATGCCGATCGCCCCGCCATACCAGGCGCGCGGGCTC
This sequence comes from Shinella sp. AETb1-6, assembly GCF_009826875.1. Taxonomy (NCBI): domain Bacteria; kingdom Pseudomonadati; phylum Pseudomonadota; class Alphaproteobacteria; order Hyphomicrobiales; family Rhizobiaceae; genus Shinella; species Shinella sp. AETb1-6. The sequence continues at coordinate 548,030 of NZ_WUMM01000001.1, forward strand.
TTCTCATGCGCCTCGATGAAGCGCATCGCCCAGAGCTTCGGCGCACCGGTGACGGTGACGGCCCAGGCATGCGACAGGAAGCCGTCGAAAGCATCCATGTCGTCGCGCAGCCGCCCCTCGATATGGTCGACCGTGTGGATGAGGCGCGAATACATCTCGATCTGCCGGCGGCCGATGACCTTCACCGAACCGGGCTCGCACACGCGGCTCTTGTCGTTGCGGTCGACATCCGAGCACATGGTGAGCTCGGACTCGTCCTTCTTCGAGTTGAGCAGCTTCAGGATCTGCTCCGAATCGGCAATCGGGTCGTCGCCGCGCTTGATCGTGCCTGATATCGGGCAGGTCTCGATGCGCCGACCCGACACGCGCACGAACATTTCCGGCGAGGCGCCGACGAGATATTCCTGGTTGCCGAGATTGATGAAGAAGGAATAGGGCGACGGATTGATCGCCTTGAGACGGCGCGAGATTTCCGAGGGCTTGCTTTCGCAGCGCTCGAAGAATTTCTGGCCGGGCACCACTTCGAAAAGGTCGCCGCGCCGGAAGCTTTCCTTCGCCTTGACGACGAGTTCGGCATATTCGCCCGGGCGATGGTCGCCATGCGGCGGGATGACATTGACGGTCTCAAACGGCTCGGCCGCAATCGTCTCGGCCTTGCCCTCGGTCGACTGCCCATCCTTTGCGAAGTCGTAGCGGTCGATCCAGGCCTTGGCGGCATAGTGATCCACGACGAGGATTTCGTCCGGCAGGAACAGCACCATGTCGCGCTGGTCGTCCGGCCGCTTGAGCTTCAGGTCGATGGCGTCGAACTGGAAGGCGAGATCGTAGCCGAAGGCGCCATAAAGACCGAGATTGGCGTCCTGATCGGAATGGAAGAGATCGGTCACGGCGCGCAGCACCGTGAAGACCGTCGGCATCTTCGAGCGCTCTTCCTCGGTGAACACCCGGTCGGGCATCTTCACGTCGAGATCGAGGCGGGTCGCCGAACGGGCTCCGAGCGCCAGTTCCGGCACAGCGGCGAGACGGTCGGCGATGAAGGCGAGCAACACCTCGCCGCGTGCATTATAGGCCTCGATCCAGACGGCGCGGCCGAAGGAGGAAATGCCGATCGGCGGATCGACGACGGCCGTATCCCAGCGCGTATAGCGCCCCGGATATTCGTAGTTCGACGAGAACACCGCGCCGCGCCGCTCGTCGAGCTTATCGACATAGATCGAGATCGCATTGGCGTAATCTGCCGCGCGACGCCGCCGCGTGACGGTCACCCCGCCCTTGGTCTCATAGGCCTCGCTGCCGTCATCCAGAACTTTCGTCGCCATTCCCCACTCCGTTTTCAGGCCCGGTCTTCGAGAAGGCGGCCCAAAACACAAAAAAGCCGCCTCGAATTTTCCGGGCGGCTTGTCGTCTCAATCACGCATGACTGGTCAAGGCCGCCTCAGCGAGCCCACCACCAGCCAGCGATGATGTTCATGTTTGTCATGGCGGGATTGTTAGCGCGAGATGCGCAACAGCGCAAGACCACCGCATGCGCAGGCAGGGCATTTCCTCACATGTCGCAAAAGCGCAACGCCGAAAAAACATGATTAAAAAAATCATATTCAAACTTGACTCATTGAGGAAACATTTAGTAGCCACATTTCCGCCCAATTGCAAAATGCCAAGGAGCCTTCATGCGCTGGTCCCAATCGCCGCGTCTACGTCTGTTGAGTGGATCGGTCGCCCTCATCTTCTGCATGCCCCCGGTCGCCCTCGCCCAGCAGGCGACGACCACCGAGACGCAACTCGAAACCATCACGGTCCAGGGAAAGAAGCAGGCGCGCGTTGCACAATCACCCCTGACGAAGACGACTGAACGGTCCACACTCGACCAACGAATGGTCACCGACTTCAACGACTTCTCCCGCCGTGTCGACGCCGGTGTGAACTTCAACAGCACCAGCAAGAGCGTCAACCTGCGCGGCCTTCAGGATAACCGCGTCCTGACGACGATCGACGGCATCCGGTTGCCATGGCTGACCGACCCGCGCGACAGCGCCAAGGGCGGCGTCAACGCCTTCGATTTCGACAGCCTGTCCTCGCTCGACATCACCAAGGGAGCGGATTCGAGCAAGTACGGTTCGGGTGCGCTCGGCGGCGTCGTCGAACTGCGCACGCTCAATCCGGAAGACCTCATCGAAGACGGCAAGGCTTTTGGCGGCCTCGTGAAGAGCGGATATGACAGCACCGACCGCAGCACGGGAGGCAATGCCGCCGTTGCCGCGCGTTATGACGATACCTGGGTTCTCGTGCAGGGTGGTTACAAGAAAGGCCACGAAACGAAGAACCGCGGTGAAATCGGTGGTTACGGAAACACCCGCACGGAAGCCAATCCGTCCGACTTCGTACAGAGAAACCTCCTCGTCAAATTCCATCAGTATCTCGAAGGCGGTCACCGTCTCGGCCTGACGGCAGACCTATACAACCGCGACGAGGACATCGACGATCGGCGTGGCACGACCGCCAGCTATCGGCCGGGCACGCTGAAGACCGGCGAGGAAGTCGATCGCAAGCGTCTCTCCGCAAGCTACGACTTCGAATCCCCCGATGGTTCGGACATCGTCGACAAGGCAAGCCTCACCGCCTATTGGCAAAAGGAAACCCTCAACCGCACGACGAACGGCTTCCGTCTCCGCGACGCACGCGCCGACATCATCCCCGGAGACCCCTTCCGGTACGGTTTCCCGACCGGCGACTACATGCGCGACAACATGCTCGAGCAGTCCTCCTACGGCCTGACCGGGAATGCTTCGAAGGAATTGGTACTCGGCGGCGTCACTCATAACTTCCGCTTCGGCGGCGAAATTTACTGGCAGGACACCCATCAGTATTCCGCAGGCAAGGACAATTGCCCGACGATCAACTGGAACGGCATTCCTCAGCCATTCGGCCCGCAGTCGTGCCGCATGCTGCACACCAACGCATCCGACATGCCGGATGTGGACAGCAGCGTGGCAGGCCTGTTTCTGGAGGACGACATCAAGTTCTTCGACAACCGCCTGACCGTTACGCCCGGCGTGCGCCTGGACTGGTACAGCCATTCGCCTCAGCGGACGGCGACCTTCGAAAGCAGCCCGAACTATGACCCGGCCTATATGAAAAAGGCCGATGACTTCGGCATCTCGCCCAAGCTGCGCCTTGCATGGCAGGCAACCGAGGAACTGGAACTCTTCACCCAGTACGCCCGCGGCTTCCGTGCGCCGACAGTGACCGAACTCTATCAGAACTACGGCGCGCCCGGCTCGTATGCCCGCCTGGGCAATCCGGATCTGGATACGGAAACCAGCAACGGCTTTGAAGCCGGTGCCCGGTACGAGAGCGACGACTACACACTGTCCGCCACGGTCTTCAACAACTACTACCGCAACTTCATCGACACCGTCGTCATCGCTCCCCCGGGCGGCGATTATCCGGTCGGCGGCATCACCGGTTACGAAAATCGCAACAAGGTGCGGATCTACGGTGTCGAGCTCGGCGGCGAATGGCGCTTCCATGAGAACTGGCGCACATGGGGTTCGGTCGCCTGGTCTCATGGCAAGGACACGCAGAAGGACGACTACCTCAACTCTGTCGCTCCGCTGCGCGCCATTGTCGGTCTCGGTTACGCAACGGAGACATGGGGCGGCGATCTCTCCCTGAGCATGGCGTCGGCTCGCAACAAGGTCAGCCGCGGCGAAACCAGCAACGGCCAGGTGACGGGCAAGGGCTTCGAGGCCCCGGGTTACGGCATCGTTGACGCGACCGTCTGGTGGCAGCCGGAAAAGATCGGCGACACCGATCTGAGCGGCCTGCGCGTCCAGGCCGGCGTCTTCAACGTCTTCAACAAGCGGTACTGGAATGCTCTCGATGTGCCGGCGGACACGGCGCTTGCCGCCCGAGACTATTTCAGCGAACCGGGCCGGACGTTCAAGGTCTCGATTACGAAGAAGTTCTGATCGATCGCAGAACCTGAGAAAGCCCGCCATCAGGCGGGCTTTTGCATTTATGGGGCCGGTTACGGCAACAAAATCGGTCCTACCGCGTTTTCAACCTGCTCTTTCGTAGGAGACGGGTCCGATCGCTACCATTTCTCGCATCGCGCTTCTTGCGGCCATCCTCACCCTCACCGGCGTCGCCGAGCTGCCGGAGAACGGGCCTCGACCGGTTCCGCGGCCGGAGGAAATGGTGACGCCTGAGAAGGGAAAGGCCGCGCCGGAGGGCGCTGCCGCCGAGGCCGACAAGGGCAAGCGCGAGGGCGAGGGCAAGTCCACCGAACAGGACAAGGCGGTACGAAAGGACAAGGAGAGCGCTGAAGAGGAGGAGAAGGCTGCGGAGCGGCCGAAGGAGAGCGCTGCCGACGAGGCGGCGTGCCGGGTTGCCTTGCAGAAGATCGGCGCCGTCTTCAAGGAGGTGCCGGCCATCGAGGACGGCAAGGCTTGCGGCATCGACAAGCCGCTCCTCCTCAGTGCGCTCAAGGACGGCGTGAAGGTCGAGCCGCCCGCCACGGTGCGCTGCGACACGGCGCTCCAGCTGGCCCGCTGGGTGGAAGGCTCGGTGGCGCCAGCGCTGTCGACGGCCATGCCGGGCGAGACGGTCAGTCAAGTCTCTCAGGCATCCGCCTATGTCTGCCGCAATCGCAACAATGCCGAGACGGGGCGGATTTCCGAGCATGCTTTCGGCAACGCCATCGATATCGCGGGCTTCACGCTGAAAAGCGGCAAGACCATCACCATCCGCCCGGCCGACAAGGACCCGTCCCTTGAAGGCGCGTTCCAGCGCGCCATCACGGAGGCCGCCTGCCTCTATTTCACGACGGTGCTCGATCCCGGCAGCGACGCCGCCCACGAGAACCATCTGCATCTCGACGTGAAGGAACGGCGCGGCGGCTATCGGTATTGCTGGTAGGCGCGGATTAATTGCGCGGTCCCCCTGAAAAGACCGGTCACGCCACCTATCTGTCCCGGACCCGCTTTATTCGCAAAGGTCCCTTCATGTCGATCACGCCCTACGAAATCTCCGTGCCCGCCTTCCAGCGCGGCTTTACCGTGCTCTCCAAACTGCTCGACAAGGCGGAGGCCTTTGCGGCGGAACGCAAGATCAAGCCGGAGGTCCTGGTCGAAGCGCGGCTGGCGCCGGACATGCTGTCTCTGGCCGGCCAGGTCCAGCGCATGAGCGACACGGCGAAGTTCGCCGCCGCACGTCTCACCGGCACGGAAGCGCCGAGCTTCGCGGACGACGAGAAGACGCTTGCCGACCTGCGCGCCCGTATCGCCAGGACCACCGAATACCTCGCGTCCGTGCCGCAGGCCGCTTTCGAGGACGCGATGGAGCGCATGGTCACGGTGAAATCGCGCGGCGGCGACAACACGTCGACCGGCAAGGAATATCTGCTGACCTTCGTGCTGCCGAACTTCTACTTCCATCTCACGACCGCCTACGCGATCCTGCGGCACAATGGCGTGCCGGTGGGCAAGCTGGATTATCTCGGCCGCGCGTAGCCGCCACTTTCAGCGAAAGCAAAAGGGGCGCCCTGCGGCGCCCCTTTCAGCCTTTAGAACAGGCCTTCGATTTGGCCCTGCTCGTTGAGGCGGATCCGCTCCGACGATGGCGATTTCGGCAGGCCGGGCATGGTCATGATCTCGCCGGTGATGACGACGACGAAACCGGCGCCGGCCGACAGCCGCACCTCGCGCACCGGCACGACATGGCCGGAGGGCGCGCCGCGCAGGTTCGGATCGGTCGAGAACGAATATTGCGTCTTGGCCATGCAGACCGGCAGGTGCCCGTAGCCCTGCTCCTCCCACGCCCGCAACTGGTCGCGCACGCTCTTGTCGGCGGTGACCTCCGAGGCGTGGTAGATTTCGCGGGCGATGGTATCGATCTTCTCGAAAAGCGACATTTCATCGGGGTAGAGCGGGGAAAACTGCGCGAGGCCGGATTCGGCGAGTTCCACCACCTTGTGCGCCAGTTCCTCGATACCGGCCGAACCCTCCGCCCAATGCTTGCACAGAACGGCTTCTGCACCCAGCGTCGCGACATAGTCCTTCACCGCCTGGATTTCTGCATCCGTGTCGGTGGTGAAGTGGTTGATCGCCACCACGACGGGAACGCCGAATTTCTTGACGTTCTGCACGTGCCGGCCGAGATTGGCACAGCCCTTGTTGACCGCCTCGATATTCTCGCGGCCGAGATCGTCCTTCTTCACCCCGCCGTTCATCTTCATCGCGCGCACCGTGGCGACGATGACGGCAGCATCGGGCTTCAGCCCGGCCTTGCGGCACTTGATGTCGAAGAACTTTTCCGCACCGAGGTCCGCGCCGAAGCCGGCTTCCGTCACCACATAGTCGGCGAGCTTCAGGGCCGTCGTGGTGGCGATGACGGAGTTGCAGCCATGCGCGATATTGGCGAAGGGACCGCCGTGCACGAAGGCGGGATTGTTTTCCAGCGTCTGCACGAGGTTCGGCTGAATGGCATCCTTCAACAGCACCGTCATCGCGCCATCCGCCTTGATGTCGCGCGCGAAAACCGGCGACTTGTCGCGCCGATAGCCGACGATGATGTTGCCGAGGCGCGTTTCGAGGTCCTTGAGATCGACCGAAAGACACAGGATCGCCATGACCTCGGAGGCGACCGTGATGTCGAAGCCCGTCTCGCGCGGATAACCGTTGGCGACCCCGCCGAGCGAGCCGACGATATGGCGCAGCGCCCGGTCGTTCATGTCCATCACGCGACGCCAGGCGATGCGGCGGATGTCGATATTCTGCTCGTTGCCCCAGTAGATGTGGTTGTCGATCAGGGCGGACAAAAGGTTGTGCGCCGAGGTGATCGCGTGGAAATCGCCGGTGAAATGGAGGTTCATGTCCTCCATCGGCACGACCTGCGCATAGCCGCCGCCAGCTGCCCCGCCCTTCACGCCGAAGCATGGCCCGAGCGACGCCTCGCGGATACAGGTGATCGCCTTCCTGCCGATGCGGTTGAGGCCATCGCCGAGGCCGACCGTGGTCGTCGTCTTGCCCTCGCCCGCCGGTGTTGGATTGATGGCGGTGACGAGGATAAGCTTGCCGTTCTTGCGGCCCTTCTGCGCGGCGATGAACGCGGCGTCGATCTTGGCCTTGTCGTGGCCATAGGGGATCAGGTGTTCGGACGGAATGCCGAGCTTCGCCCCGATCTCGACGATCGGTTTCTTTTTCGCGGCGCGGGCAATTTCGATATCGGACTTCACATCGGCCATACGGTGTCGCTCCCTCTTCAGCGTTCTGGCTACCACGGGCTCCTCTCCCGCAGCGGCACTTTCTTGTCCTGACGCGTCATTTCATCGTGAAGCCGTGCGCGATGCCACGCCGGAATTTGCCGCCCGATACACCAGAAGCGACATGCGGCTTTTAAATTGCGCCTAAACGAAAACGGCACGCATCGAAGGATGCGTGCCGTCCGGAATGGATCGGCGATCAGCGTGCCAGGACGTCACGCATTTCCACGAGGTTGGAGCGCACGCGCAGGATGTAGAAGCCGATGGTGGCCAGATGCGTCGGCATGATCCAGCCGTCCTCGCGGCCGTTGGAGATGATCGCCGGCTGGATGTTGAGCGCCGAACGCAGTTGCTTGATGCTTTCCGTCCACAGCGGCTCGATGCCGCGCGCCTTGATCACGGCGTCGAAATCCGCACCGGCGGCGGAGAGAATGCCGTAATAGCCGTAGAGCTGGCCATAAGCGAACCAGAAGCGATCGTCCGCCCGCGTATCGAACCAGCCACCGTTGTGGAACTCGGAGCGCTCGCGGATGATGGCCGAGGTGGAACCGATGTCGTTCGAAATGCGGTCGAGGAACTCGATCAGGTTGTCGGAGCGGCCGTCGAAGATCGCATCGCAGGCTTCGAGCGACGCGTTGAACTTGCGCAGGTCCGCAATGGCGGTACGATAATAGTTCGGCGTCGGGGTCGTGGGCAGGATCGAATTCGATCTGAAATACCAGGTCTCCTCGTCGAACTGCATGTTACCGCGGGCGCGCTGGAGATCGGCATTGATGCCGGAAGTACCGCGAACGCGGCCGAGCGCGTCCACAAGCTCGACGGCGGTCCGGCGAACGGTCTGGTTAACGCCGCGCTGGAAGGCCGCCTTGTTGTCGAACCACGGCGTCCTGTCCCAGTCGAGCCCGAACAGGCCGAGCTTGTAGAGCAGCATGGAGGAAATCCAGGCGTTCTGGTTGACGTTATAATCGATGAGATCGGCCGTCACGTCGACGATGGCCGAGCGCACGCAGGTCTTTGGCGCAGGCTCTGCGATTTCGCCGGTTGCCGGCGTGGTGGCGGCGGTACCCGATGCGACCCCGGCATCCTGCTTGCGCTGCGCGAGGTTGTAGGCGTTGACGTAGTCGGGATTGAACCCGCTCCACACCTGCGTCTGCCAGATGAAATAGGCATAGAAGCCCACAAGTAGAAGCACGCCGATACCGATCGGTCCCTTGATGATCCAGCTGCGCTCCCGGCACCAGTTGGTGGCGGTGACGAAGGGCCAGAGCAGCCAGGCGACCGCCGTGCCGATGCCCCGGCCGATGGCCGAAAAGATGCGCTGGAAGAACGCGACGACCGGATCAAGCATAGGGGTCATCCTCTCTGATGCCGTAAAGTTTCCTGCGGAAGGCAGCCTTGTCTTGCAGATAGGTCCGCGTCAACGTTGCAACAACATAGGCGCGGAACTTTTCGCTGTATTGATCGTAGGCGGTGTAGAAACCCTGCTTGTCGAACACGAAGCGGGACACGAAGTCGTAAGGAACCATCTGTGAAATCAGACGGTTGACCAGCCACTGATCGGGATGCGCCGGGGCTGCCCGCACCAGCATGAACCGCCGCTCCGGCGCGACGTCGGCAATCTTGATCTCGCCTGTCGCCGCTACCGTGCGGATCGCTTCCTGCAGGAAGGGATAGGTTCCGTCGCGCGCCACGAGACCGGCATTGCGGTGCATCCAGGTCTGCAGCCAGATCCGGTCCATCTTCTCCAGATCGGTCGTGGGATCGGCCTGGTTGACGAGGTTCACGATCGTCATGTCCGCCCGGTGCTGGAAGAGCCCGGACGGCTCGACCCAGGAGGCACGCGGCAGTTCCAGCCTCCCGGTGGAGGCAAGGAAATCGAAGATGCGCTTGTGGTCGTCGAGCGCGATATAGCTGACCTGCCACGGGCGCGAACGGCGGAAGCCCGGCACGGTCGGATCGCAGATGACCGTCGTCGTCTTGTCGTCGAGAAAGACATAGACGCCGCCGAAATGGTTCGCCCAATAGGCATCATGGCGAAACACGAGCTGGTCGGGCACCAGCGCGTTCTGCCTGATGTCGCCGGTCTGCTTGGCGAGGTCCACCATGCGGTTGAGCATCGCATCGTCCGACCAGGCGTTCGGCACCGTCTTCAGCCGGTCGACCAGCCCGCGCAGCTCCGCCGCCTTGCCGAGCATGTCCTCCGCCGACAGCACCTTGAAGCGCACTTCGTTGATCGACAGCAGGTCGTCGATATCGTTGACGACAGACACCGAGTCCTCGATCTCGCCATAGAGCGCATCGCGGATGGTGATCGCGTTGATCGCGCGTGCATTGGCCGAGAAGAACTCGTGCATCAGTGCGGCGGTATTGGAAAAGCTCGTATGCACCACCGGCAGGTTCACCTGCTCCGGCGTCATGATGATGAAGCGGCGGTTGACGCGGTTCGGATCGAGATAATCCCGGTCGCCCAGTTCATCAGCGATTTCAGGCGAAAAGCCCGTCATGTCGATGCGGAAACGCGAAAGCTGCGTACGCCGCATGCCGAACCCGTCAAGTGCCTTGTTGTAGCGCTCGACAAGATGCGGCTCATCGATCGGCAGCAAACGCCCATAGATCAGTTCGGCTTCGAGGAGGAGTTTCATGCCGAGACACCGGAAGCTTCAGGAATATATTTCACGCCGATGTCCTACACGAACGACGACCACGACAAGCCTGTTGTCCTGGATGTCACAAATGACCCGATAGTCGCCGATGCGATACCGCCAATAGCTTCCCAGCCGCGCGCCTTGCAAAGCGCTCCCGAGCAAACGGGGATTTTCGGAGGAAGCGAGCTTCGTGACAAGAAAATTACGAATGCGCTTTGCCTCGACATGACCGAGCTTATCGAGCTCTTTCTTAGCCCCTTCGGTGATCTCAATCGCCCAGGCCAAGCTCGTCCTCAACCTCCTTCAGAGAATAGACACGGCTTTCGCCACGCCGCACGCGCTCAAGTTCCTGCTCCGCGAGATAAATGTCCTCGAGATCCTCGATATGCTGTTCAATGGCCTCGCGAATATAATATGTCGCTGTGCGCCCAGTCCGCGCGGCCAATGCCTGTAGCCGCTCATAGGTTTCGTCAGGAAGTCGGATTGCCGTCTGTCTCGCCATGCCATCCTCCTTGGGGTACATGCATCCCGAACATATAGCATCTGTGCCAAGACTTTTCCAACAAGGCCGCTACCACCGCCCCTCCGCCTTCATCTTCTCCATTTCGCGGATGGCCTTCTCGCGCTGGCGCTCGCGGCGGATGATGTCGGAGACGGCGGCGTCGTCGGATTTGTCGGTGTAGCGGAATTCCGAGTCGGCGTAGCGGTTGATCTCCTGCAGCACCATGTCCATCGAGATCGGCCCGCGCAGTTCCTCGATCATGGCCTTCTTCTCGTCGTAGCTCTTGTGCATGAAGGTGCCCGCGTCCGCGAACCAGTCGTCCGGCAGGTCCACGTCCATGGCGCGCATCTTGATCGCGTCGGTGATGTTCTTGATCGCGCGGCCGGTGAAGCGCGGCTCGGCGACCTTGATGCGGTGAAGATAGCCGCCGACATCGGCGAGCGAGCGGATCGCGCCATGCTCCTTCTCGTGTGCCTCCCACACGGCAAGCAACCCCTCTTCCTGCGGCCTGGCGTGCTGCCCGTAGGAGGTCGAGACGGCACGCTTGATCTCCTGCCCCTCGAACAAGGTGTGCTCGCCGAGCGGGATCGAATGGTTCTTGCCGACCAGCATGGCGAAGATGTCGATATAGTCGTCCTCGGTCTGCGGCCCATCCACCAGCCAGCGGGCGCCGGCGCGCTGGCGCAGCGCGTCATCGACATTCTCCGGATAGTTGGAGAACATGCCGAAGGTGCAGTTGCCGCGCACCACCGTCGAGGCGCCGGCGAAGCTTTCCATCAGCACAGCCGTCACTTCGTGCTGGCCGGCGGACGCCCGGTCATCGGAGCGCTTGGCGGCCACCTGGTCGACATCGTCGATGGTCCCGAAGCCGATCGCCTTCGGGTTCATGACGTTGGTGACGAACTCCTTGCAGTTCTGGCCGGACTTGCCCTGGTAGGACGAGATCTGGTCGACGCCGAAATTCTCGTAGTGGAAAGCATAGCCGGCGGTCTGGCAGTAATCGTTGACGAGGCCGGCCAGCATCTGGATCAGGATCGTCTTGCCCGTGCCCGGCATGCCATCGCCAATGAAGGTGAAGAGGAAGCCTCCGAGTTCCACGAACGGGTTCATCTGCCGTTCGAAATCGTAGGCGACCAGCATCTTGGCAAGCTTCATCGCTTGATACTTGGCGATGTGGTTGCCGATGATCTCGTTCGGCTTCTTGAAGGTCATGGACAGCGGCTTGCGCTTCTGGCCCGGCGCCACGTCGAAACCGGAGAGCGTGAAATCGTCCTGCTCGATACGGATATGCGCGTTCTCGAAGCCGGCGAGCCCCGTGAAACGGGCGCGGCGCGAGATCAGTCCCTCGATGGCGACGCGCGAAAAGGCGCGCGCACGGCTGACGAGCGCGGCATCGTCGGGCGCGCCGGCAAGTGTGCGGTCGAGCCCCGAGACCATGCTCTTCAGCGCATCCTGCGGCGTGTCGAACAGATAGTCCGGCTCCCCGCCATCCTCGACCGGCTCGCCCTCGCCCGGCAGCGTCGCGCCGAGATAGGCGGCGAAGGTGAAGGCGGCGATATAGGCGGAGGCCGCAAGCAGCGCCTTGAACTGATTGGCCTCGTCACCGGAAAGCGGCGCGGCAAGATTGCGCGATTGCAGCCCTTCGAGGTTGGTCTGGCGCGAGAAGGCGTCCGTCACGGCAAGCGCCACCTGCAGCCCGCGCCGCGCCCGGTACAGCACGGCGTGCTGCTGCGGCGACAGCAGCGGATCGCCGGCCCGCACCGCCTGGATGGTCTTTGCCAGTTCCACCTCGCGGGTGCGCCGCGCGCCGGCGGTCGAGACGGTGGAGACGAAACGACGGCCGGTGCCGGCAAGGGCGGTTCCGTTCTGGCCGTCGTCGCTTTCGAGAATGACGAGCTTGGACACGAGGCTCTGCGCGGCGGCCTGGTGTTTGGCAATGTCGTCTTCGTGGATCGTCGTCAGTCCGGCGTTGAGGCTCATCGGGAATCCTTATGCAAAATCCGGGAACAGCGGGCCGAGACCATTGGTCTCAAACCTCGCTGATCACCTGGTTTCCTGAAATCACATGCACCTTGTAGGCGCCGAAAATGCCTTCGGTCTCGCCGGCGGCGTAGAGCGCCTGATAGGCATCATGCGGCACCAGCGCATGTTTCTCATAGGCGCTGACGCCCATGCGCGTGGCTTCGAGATCGCTGGTCTCGATGTGGAATTCCTCCTGCGCCGGCGTCGAGCTCCAGAACCCCTTCTGGGCGGGGCGCTCCGCCTTGGAAAACACCTCCTGCACCGTCCAGGTCAGAAGCCAGGCATTTTCCGGCCGGCGCACCTTGGAGAGGATGTCGTTGATACGCGCATTGTTCTCCGTGATGCCGGCCGAATAGAACGGCCCCAGCACGATGCGGCGCAGCTGCTTGGGATGCAGCGTGGGGAAATCCTTGTCGAGGTTGGTGGCGATCGTCACCGGCGTCAGCGAATAGGCGCTGTTCTTCAGCGCGAAATCGTCGAAGCGGCTGGCGAGTTCCGGGTTCAGCAGCCCGCCGACGGGCAGCGGAATGTCGACATCCGGATTGAGCTTGCCGTCCTTCGTCACGAGCATCTTCACGACGTTGTCGCTCGAATCCTCGATCATCGCCATATAGACCATCGGCAGCGTCGCCGAGCCGTCGAATGCCCCCCAGCACACCACGTAATAGGGCCGCATGGTCTTGGGATTGACCGCGACGCGAATGGTCTCGGGCAGCACGAAGGGCGAGAAGATGTCGCCCTTGCCGATCTGCTCCAGATAGAGCCGTTCGGCCATGCGGGCCTGCAGGTCGCTCGGGAATGCCTTCTGGCGAAGAATGAAATCCGCCATTTCCGTGCGCAGCTGGTCGGCATTCGGCATGGCGGCAAGCCGCTTTTCCGCGCTCTGCCGGTCGTTTTCCAGCTCCAGCACGTTCTGGAACACCGGAAATCCGCTTTCGGCGCGCGACACGCGGAACTGGTCGACGAAGCCGATGCGGTTCTCCCAGCAGGCAAAGGACGCCTTCAGCCGCGCGAGATAGGGCATGATCACCTCGCCCACCACGGAATTGCGGTAGAGCGGGGAGTTGCGGTCGCCCAGGAAGATCTCGAGGCCGCCGAGGGCGGACCGGATGGTGGAGAAATATTGCGCGATGGCGCTGTCGGCAGGGGCGTTCATCGGACAACGCCCTTGTAAAAAGAGCATGGCCCCTCGTCCGGCCTGCCGGCCACCTTCTCCCCGCAAGCGGGGCGAAGGAGATATGCCGCGCTGGTTTCCCCAATCTTCACCCCTGCGTGGGGCACGTCCCCTCTCCCCGCTTGCGGGGAGAGGGTTAGGGTGAGGGGCAATTGAGCACCGGCAAAGAAATGCACGGCCAATACCATCACGACTTCACGTAGTTCGCGGCGTTGTGCTTGTCCATGACGGCCTGAAATCGGCGGGCGAAGGCGTCGTCGGCAAGTTTCTTGCGGCGCTGGATGTCCTGCGTCGCCAGCATGTTCTTCTCGTGCATCTCCAGGAGGTCGCCGATATGGCGCTGCGAGGCGGAGCCGATGCCGGCCATCGTCTCCTCGGCCGCCGTATCGACCTGCGAACCGAGCGTGTTGATCTTGTGCGCCACGTCCTGCTGGGCTGCGGTCTTCAGCGAGTCTTCCAGCGCCTTGTAGAGCACGATGCGCTGCTCGGTATCGATGGTCAGCTTATTGATCAGCGTGTTCTGGGCGGCGATCTGGTTGTTGAGCGAATCGACGAAGGTCTGGAACATCGAGGTGTAGCGCTCCAGCGTCTGGCTCTCCGCCAGAAGCTCCTGTTCCTTCGCCTGCATCTGGTTGTATTCGGTCGCCAGTGCCGAGCGCTCGCCTTCGAGGTCGGTGCGGGCACGCTGGTCGGTGGAGGCGGCGATGCGGTTCTCGAGGTCCATCAGGAGCGGGTTCAATTCCTCGATGCGCTTCTGCGTGGCCTCCAGATTGGTCATCGTGCCCTTGCGGCGCTCGATCACGCTGATCAGGCTCGCCTCGGAGGTCTTGTAGCGCTGTTCGAGGATCGATTTCTGCTCCTTGAGGATGCCGACGATCGTGTCGGATTTCGCAAGCAGCTCCTGCAGGTTGCCGGCGAGCGACATGTTGCGCACGCGGTCGGTGCGCATGCGCTGCATCTTCTGCTTGGAGAACATGCCGATGAATTTTTCGTAGCCCGTGTAGCTCTTCATGCTCTCGAATTCGGTGCCGAAGATATTGGTCGCATCCTCCAGCCCGATGATGAGGTCGGCGATATTGCCCTCCATCACCTTCTGCTGGTTGATGACGTCCTGGATACGGGCGTTCTCGATATCGAAATTCACGTCGCCGAGCTTGGTATCCGCCTTGGCGAATTGCTCCAGCACGATGCCGGACTGCTCCAGCTTGCCGCGCATCTGGTCGACGACCGAGCGGGTTTTCTCGATTTCCGTATCGAAGTTCTGAAGTGTGGCCATATGCCTCTATCCCCTTGAGCTCTCCACGGCAGACGTCCTCGCCCCCCGATTTATTCCGTCGCAACACTATACGATTTCAGACAGATAGGAACCTGCCTGCGGGTTTTCCCGCAGAACATGTGGGACAGGCCGGACGCGCCGCAAGGCTGCACGGAAAATTTTTCCGCGCCCGCTAAGGAGCCGGCGGCGCTTTCAGAAACGCGATAAGATCTGCGATATCCTCCGCCTTGCGCAATCCGGCAAACGTCATGCGCGTGCCGGGCACCATCGCCTTGGGCGACAGGAGATATTCGGCAAGGAGCGCCTCGTCCCAAACCTTGCCGCCCTCGGCAAAGCCCGCCATGGCGGGCGAATATGTGTAATCCGCCACGGACGCGACCGGCCGGCCGACGATCCCGGCAAGGGTCGGACCCACGCGATTGACCGGTTCGGTGGAGTGACAGGCCTGGCATTTGCGGAAAACCACGGCACCCGCGGCAGCGTCCCCGTCGGCGCGCGCCGGGGTGGCAAGACAGAGCAAGGCGGCCAGTGCGGCAAGCGGCTTCATCGGAGGGCTCCTCTGCCGGCGCCGATATCAGTCGGCGTTCATGATGTCGTCCCAGTGCCGGCGGCAATAGGATACATATTTGTCATTGCCGCCGATTTCCACCTGCGCACCGTGCTTCGCCACCTTGCCGTCGGCGCCGAGCCGCACCACCATCGTGGCCTTGCGCCCGCAATGGCAGATGGTGCGCACCTCGCGCATCTCGTCGGCGATGGCGAGCAGCGCCTTCGAACCGGGAAACAGCTTGCCCTGGAAATCCGTGCGCAGGCCATAGGCCATGACGGGAATATGCAGCCGGTCGGCCACGCGGGCGAGCTGCCAGACCTGTTCCTCCGTCAGGAACTGCGCCTCGTCGACGAAGACGCAGGCGATCGGCCCCTCGCCGTTGCCGTTCAGGTCCTCGATATGGCGATAGAGATCGTCGCTCTGGTCGAAGGCGATGGCATCCGCGGAGAGGCCGATGCGCGAGGAGATGCGGCCGGTGCCGGCGCGGTCGTCGAAGGAGGCGATGAAGATCGCCGTGCGCATGCCGCGTTCGCGGTAATTGTAGGATGCCTGAAGCAGGAGCGTCGACTTGCCCGCATTCATCGTCGCATAGCTGAAATAGAGTTTGGCCATGAATTTCTCCGTCCCCGCCTCATGGCCCGTCAGGGGGCGATTTTCCAGCCGCAAACGGCTGAAAACCACAGAAAACACCGGGGCCCATCCAGTGCGACATCAATGTGTTTAATTGCGAACAGGCCCGAAATTTATTGGACCTTTCAGGGGCTTCCGGCTAGTTCAGACGGCTTGAAAGCCCATTGTTTTGATGATTGTCTAATACACCAGTTATAAGGGGAGCCATAAAATGAACGCTGCATCACCATTCAAGACACTGCTTGCCGCCGCCGTCTCGGTCATCGCGCTGGGCGTGGCCGGCGCATCCGCCGCCGAAGCCGAAAGCTGTGGCAAGGTCCGCTTCTCGGATGTCGGCTGGACGGACATCACCGCCACCACCGCGACCGCCACGACCATCCTCAAGAACCTCGGCTACGAGACGGAAGTCACCGTGCTGTCCGTTCCCGTCACCTACACCTCGCTGTCGAACAAGGACATCGACGTGTTCCTCGGCAACTGGATGCCGACGATGGAAGCCGACATCAAGCCCTTCCGCGAGGACGGCTCGGTCGAGACCGTTCGCGAAAACCTCGAGGGCGCCAAGTACACGCTGGCGACCAATGCCAAGGGTGCGGAACTCGGCATCAAGGATTTCGCCGACATCGCCAAGCACAAGGACGAGCTCGGCTCCAAGATCTACGGCATCGAGCCGGGCAATGACGGCAACCGCCTGATCATCGACATGGTGTCGGGCAACAAGTTCGACCTTTCGGGCTTCGAAGTGGTCGAGTCCTCCGAGCAGGGCATGCTGGCCGAAGTCGCCCGCGCCGAGCAGGAAGGTACGCCCGTCGTCTTCCTGGGCTGGGAGCCGCACCCGATGAACGCCAACTTCAAGCTGACCTACCTCACCGGCGGCGACGATGTCTTCGGCCCCAATTTCGGCGGCGCGACGATCTACACCAACGTGCGCAAGGGCTACACGACCGAGTGCCCGAACGTCGGCAAGTTCCTGCAGAACCTCAAGTTCTCGCTGGAGATGGAAAACCAGATCATGGGCAAGATCCTGAACGACGGTCAGGATCCGGAAGCCGCAGCGACCGAGTGGCTGAAGGCCAACCCCGCCGCCATCGAGCCGTGGCTCGCCGGCGTCACGACGAAGGACGGCAGCGGCGAGGCCCTGCCGGCGGTGAAAACCGCACTTGGTCTCTAACAGACAAGAATCGGGCGGGGAGGAAACTTTCCCGCCCTTCTTGCCGCCGGATACTGCTGGCGCTTCAGACATATCCGAGCGGCTTTGCGCCTGCGCCTGCGGACGCCTTGCTGCCAATATTCGCACTCCAGCCAGGGACCTATTCTCGTGGATTGGCTTACCGTTTCCAAAATTCCGATCGGACCCATCGCCAAAGAGGCCGTCAGCTGGCTGACGACGAACGGCAAGGGACTGTTTGATTTCCTGAAAGTCTTCCTGCAGGCCGGCATCGATGCGGTGCTCTATGTGCTGCAGGGCCCGTTCGCCAGCGCCGGCGGCAAATTCGGCTATTCCATTGCCCTCATCCTGCTCGTCTCGGCCGCAAGCTGGTATTTCCGCCGGTCCGTCGGGGTGGCGCTCTTCACCTTTCTCGGCCTGCTGCTCATCGTGAACCAGGGCTACTGGAAGGAAACCACGGAAACGCTGGCCCTCGTGCTGGCGGCGACCGGCGTCAGCATGATCGTCGGCGTGCCGCTCGGTATCGCGGCCGCCCGCCGCCCCTGGTTCTATTCCATCCTGCGGCCGATCCTCGATCTCATGCAGACGATCCCGACCTTCGTCTACCTGATCCCGGCCCTCATCCTCTTCGGGCTCGGCATGGTGCCCGGCCTGATCGCGACGGTGATCTTCGCCATCCCCGCGCCGATCCGCCTCACCCGCCTCGGCATCATCTCCACGCCGCCCGCGCTGGTCGAAGCAGCACAGGCCTTCGGTGCGACACCGGGCCAGGTGCTGCGCAAGGTCGAGCTGCCCTTCGCCACGCCGCAGATCATGGCCGGCCTCACGCAGACGATCATGCTGTCGCTTTCCATGGTGGTCATCGCGGCCCTCGTCGGCGCCAAGGGCCTCGGCGTTCCCGTGGTGCGCGCGCTCAATACCGTGAACATCTCCATGGGTTTCGAGGCGGGCCTGTGTATCGTCATCCTCGCGATCATTCTCGATCGCCTCTTCCGCGCCGCTGACGAAGGAGACGGCAAATGACCGACGCTGTCGTCTTCAACAACGTATCCATCATCTTCGGCGACAATCCGCAGAGAGCGCTCGCTCTGGCCGATGCCGGCAAGTCGCGTGACGAGATCGGCGCCGAAACGGGCCTCGTCCTCGGCGTTGCCGATGCCACGCTGTCGATCAACGAGGGCGAAATCCTCGTGCTGATGGGCCTGTCCGGCTCGGGCAAGTCGACGCTGCTGCGCGCCGTCAACGGGCTTGCACCCGTCGTGCGCGGCGATGTGGCGGTCAAGGCCGGCACCGGCGCGGTGAACCCCTACAAGGCAACGCCCAAGGCGCTACGCGATTTCCGCATGCACACCGTGTCCATGGTGTTCCAGCAGTTCGCGCTCCTGCCCTGGCGCACCGTCGCCGACAATGTCGGCTTCGGTCTGGAGCTTGCCGGCGTGCCGGACAGCGAGCGCAAGGCGCGGGTCGCCGAGCAGCTCGAACTCGTCAACCTCACCAAATGGGCGAACCGCAAGGTCAACGAGCTCTCGGGCGGCATGCAGCAGCGTGTCGGCCTCGCCCGGGCCTTTGCGACGGGCGCACCGATCCTGCTCATGGACGAGCCGTTCTCCGCGCTCGACCCGCTGATCCGCACCCGCCTGCAGGACGAACTCCTGGAGTTCCAGCACCGGCTGAAGAAGACCATCATCTTCGTCAGCCATGACCTGGACGAGGCCTTCCGCATCGGCAACCGCATCGCCATCATGGAGGGCGGGCGCATCATCCAGTGCGGCACGCCGCAGGAGATCGTGAAGAACCCGGCCAACCAGTATGTCGCGGACTTCGTGCAGAACATGAACCCGATCAACATGCTGACGGCGCACGATGTCATGCAGCCCGGCGCCTCGCACAGCGGCACCGTCACGGCCACCACCGCGCCGGAAACGCCGCTGGTCGACGTGCTCGACGCCATGGCGCGCACGCCCGGCAATGTCGGCGTCGTCGAAAACGGCACCGTCGTCGGCACGATCAGCGCGCAGGACGTCATAGGCGGATTGACGCGCCACCGCCGGCGCGGCTGACAACCGGCCCGCTTCGGTCTAGACAGGGCGGCGCTCCCCGGGGCGCCGCCTTTTTCTGCCGATATGGAGCCCAGCCATGACCGAGAAGGACAAGCCCAGCGTTCTGCGCGACACCGACGACGAGGCGCGCCACCTCGCCCGCACGCTGCTGCGTTCCGCCCGCTCCTGCGCGCTGGCCGTGCTCGAGCCGGAAACGGGCGCGCCCTTCGCAAGCCGCACGCTGACGGGCACCGATACGGACGGAACACCTGTCATCCTCGTTTCGGCGCTCTCCGTGCACACCACGGCACTGCGCGCCGATCCGCGCGCGTCCCTGCTGGCGGGCGAACCCGGCAAGGGCGACCCGCTCGCCCATCCCCGCCTCACCGTGCTGTGCGAGGCCGAGGAAGTATCACGCGAAAGTGAAGCCCGCACGGCACTTCGCGAGCGCTTCATCCGCCGCCACCCAAAGGCGAAACTCTATGTCGATTTTCCCGACTTCGCCTTCTTCCGGCTCGTGCCGCTGCGTGCCCATCTCAACGGCGGTTTCGGCAAGGCCTTCGTGCTGACGGCGGACGATCTCCTGATTCGTTCGCCGGCCCGTGCCGCGCTCGCAGCCATGGAACAAGGCGCGATCGACCACATGAACAGCGACCATGCGGAGGCCGCCGGCGTCTACGCAGCCCACTATTGCGGCGCTAAAGAGGGGAACTGGAGCATCGTCGGCCTGGATGCGGCCGGTGTCGATCTCGCCAGCGGCGACCGGCTGAAGCGCCTCGAATTCCCGCAAGAACTGACGGATGCCGGCGCGCTGCGCGGTGAACTGGCCCGCCTGCTGCGGGAGGCGCGCGCATCTGGCTGAGCAGCGCCGGAAGCTTTCCAGCGACCTCGACCTCCCGAGCATCAAGACTTGAATATCGCATTCATATTAGCGCTATGAGTGTACTCCTACCCCCATTTCTTGCCCTTGATGCAGGAGGTTTTGTTTATATGCTTACAAGCGCATTAACTTAAAACGTCATGATTTGAAGCGGAAACGCCAGAAGGAGTTTTCAGATGGATAAGATTTCAGAGGCTGAGCACGCGCAGGCCGAAGTTGCATCCGACTTCCTGTCCGCGATGGCCAACCCCAAACGGTTATTGATCCTGCGGGTTCTGGTCGGTGGCGAAATTGCCGTCGGCGCGCTGGCCACCAAGGTCGGCCTCAGCCAGTCTGCGCTCTCGCAACACCTGTCCAAGCTGCGCGCGCAGAACCTCGTCACGACCCGTCGCGACGCCCAGACGATCTACTATTCCAGCAAGTCCGCAGCCGTTCTCACGATCCTCGATTCGCTGGACCGCATCTACGCCGCGCCGGGTGCGGAAAAGAAACTGCGCATCGCCTGATACACCCGATAACCGCCTCTCTGCGCCTCGGCCGAAAGTCCGGGGCGCTTTGCTATGCGCTCCTCCGTACGACGCCTTGACGGTGGCCGGCGCGTTGATAGTTTGACCATCGGGTAAAAATCGCCAAGCATCTGCCGGCCGGCACCGCCCTGCGGGGCCGGGCACTTTAGGGACCATGGAGAACCGCATGTCCAACCGCCTGAATACCCCCAACGATCTGCGTGCCTTCTGGATGCCGTTCACGGCAAACCGGCAGTTCAAGAAGGAGCCGCGCCTGTTCGTCGGCGCCAAGGACATGTACTACACGACCCATGACGGTCGTCAGGTGCTGGATGGCACCGCCGGCCTGTGGTGTGTGAATGCCGGCCACTGCCGGCCCAAGATCACCGAGGCGATCCGCGAACAGGCAGGCGAACTCGACTATGCGCCCGCCTTCCAGCTCGGCCACCCCAAGGCGTTCGAACTCGCCAACCGTCTGGTGGACATTGCGCCCGAGGGCATGAACCACGTGCTCTACACCAATTCCGGCTCCGAATCGGTCGAAACGGCGCTGAAAGTGGCGCTCGCCTATCACCGCGCCAAGGGCGACGGCTCGCGCTTCCGCCTCGTCGGGCGTGAACGCGGCTATCACGGCGTCAATTTCGGCGGCATCTCCGTCGGCGGCATCGTCTCCAACCGCAAGATGTTCGGCACGCTGCTGACCGGCGTCGACCACATGCCGCACACCCATTTCCCCGACAAGAATGCGTTTTCGCGCGGCGAGCCGGAGCATGGCGGCGATATCGCCAGCGAGTTGCAGCGTATCATCACCCTGCATGACGCCTCCACCATCGCGGCCGTCATCGTCGAGCCGGTGGCCGGCTCCACCGGCGTTCTCATCCCGCCGAAGGGCTATCTCCAGAAGCTGCGCGAAATCTGCACGCAGCACGGCATCCTCTTGATCTTCGACGAGGTCATCACCGGTTTCGGCCGCCTTGGCGCGCCCTTCGCCGCCCAGTACTTCGACGTGAAGCCCGATATCATCACCACCGCCAAGGGCCTCACCAACGGCGTGATCCCGATGGGCGCCGTCTTCGTCACCTCCGAGATCCATGACACGTTCATGAACGGCCCGGAGCACATGATCGAGTTCTTCCACGGCTACACCTATTCCGGCAACCCGATCGCGTGTGCGGCGGCCCTCGGCACGCTCGACACCTACAAGGAAGAGGGCCTGCTCACCCGCGCCAGCGAACTCGCCTCCTATTGGGAAGACGGCCTGCACTCGCTCAAGGATTGCCCCAACGTCATCGACATCAGAAATGTCGGCCTGATCGGCGCCATCGAGCTTTCGCCCATTGCCGGCGAACCGACCAAGCGCGCCTTCAATGCCTTCCTCAAAGCCTATGAGCAGGGCCTGCTCATACGCACGACGGGCGACATCATCGCGCTCTCGCCGCCGCTGATCATCGAAAAGCACCATATCGACGAGCTGTTCGGCAAGCTGCGCGACGTGCTCCAGAACAACATCTGAGACTATTCAGGTCGTATACAGGCGACTTCCCGTCGCGCCGGTCCCACAGGGATGGCGCGGCGGGCCGCATCATCTCCGTACCGTGATCCGGGTCGGCTCCGCCTTGGCGGCGGAGGCCCGCATGGTGGGAGCACGTCCATGCGATCGATCTATCTGGCTTTTGTCCTGCTCGGCCTCTTCTGGGGATCGAACTTCATCTACATGAAATGGGCGTCCGAGCTGATCACACCCGCGCAGATCACCCTTCTGCGGGTCTTCTTCGGCTTCCTGCCGCTTGCCGTGGTCGCCTGGCGGAACGGCGTGATCCACAGGGAGCAGATACGGCACCTTCCGCATTTCCTCGTCATGGCGGTGCTGGCGACGGCCTTCTACTATTTCGCCATCGCGGAGGGCACCGCGCGCCTGCCGTCCGGCATTGCGGGCGTTCTCGGCGGCTCGATCTCGCTCTTCACCACGCTCGCCACGCTTCTGGTGCTGCGCACCGAACGGCCCAATGCCCTGATGCTCGCCGGCGTGGTGACGGGCTTTGCCGGCATCGTTCTGATCGCCCGCCCGTGGGAGCGGTCGGGCGGCAGCATCGATATCGACGGCGTGCTGTGGATGCTTGCCGCCACGAGCATCCTCGGTCTCTCCTATGTCTATGTGCGCCGCTTTCTCTCGCCCCATAACCTGCCGCCGCTGGCACTCGCCACATGGCAGACGGGGCTTGCCCTTCTCGTGCTGCTGGCGCTCACCGACCGCACGGGCATCACGGCCATCCTCGGCGACTGGCATGCGGCGGCCGGCGTTGCCGTGGGGCTCGGCATCCTCGGCACGGGCATGGCCTTCCTGATCTATTATTACCTGTTGCAGGAACTGGGCGCCGTTGCCGCCTCTGGCGCGACCTACATCACGCCGAACGTTGCCCTGCTGATCGGCTGGGCGGCCGGAGAAACGGTCGGCATGCTGGAAATCGCCGCCATCATCCTCGTGCTCGCCAGCATCGCGATGTTGCAGATCGGCCGGCAACGTGCCCTTCGCGAGACGCGGCGTTAAGATTTGCGCTACAGTAGGACCGGCTTTCCGCAAAAGGAGATTCGATGCCGACGACCACCCGTATCGAGAACGCCTTCCTGACCGTCGAGGTCTCGTCCCTCGGCGCCGAGATGCAGTCCATAACATCTGGGGATGGCGGCAGCTGGCTATGGAACGGCGACGCCGCCTTCTGGACCGGCCGCTCGCCGGCGCTGTTTCCCATCGTCGGCAAGGCGCCGGACGATAGGCTGCTGATCAACGGCAGGCCCTATCCCATGGCCCAGCACGGCTTTGCCCGGCGACGGGAATTCACCATCGAGACCACGTCGGCCACGGCCTGCCGCTATGCGCTGGAGGCCTCCGACGAAACCCGCGCCGTCTACCCCTTCGATTTCCGTCTCACCGTCGAACACAGGCTCGACAACCGCACGTTGACGGTGGCCAGCATGGTCGAAAACCGGGGCGGCGAGCCGATGCCCTTCGGCTTCGGCTACCATCCCGCCTTCTCCTGGCCGCTGCCGGGCGCCGCGGGAAAACCGCATATGGTGACCCTTGCAAACGGCGGCGAGCCGCTGCGCCAGCCCTTGGAAAACGGCCTTCTCTCCACGAGCCGCACGCCATCCCCCTTCGAGCACGGCCGCCTCGTGCTCGCGCACGACCTGTTCGCCAACGACGCCCTGGTCTTCCCGCAAGGGGCCGGCGACAGCCTCGTCTACGCCGCCGAGGACGGTCCGTCCCTCGCCTTTCGTTTCGAGAACTTGCCCAACCTCGCGCTGTGGACAAAGCCCGGCGCGCCCTTCCTGTGCATCGAGCCCTGGCATGGCACGGCGGCCGAATACGGCGCGTCGCCCGAACTGAAGGACCGGCCCTATACCAGCGTGCTGGACGGTGGCGAAACGAAACGCTTCGCCTTTTCCGTGACCTTTGCGGCCTGAGGTTTTCCCGGCATAGCCCTTCCCTCCGGCGCGCACCCCGCTAGAGTCGCAGAAAAGGATTCGGGAGACCCGCCATGACCGACTTGGAACGCCTCATCGACCAGGGAACCGGCCGCGAGCCGGCCGATATCGTCCTGAAGGGCGGGCAGTTCTTCGATCTGGTGACGGGCGAACTCGTGGCGTCGGACATCGCGATCTGCGGTGACCGCATCGTCGGCACCTGCGGCACCTACACGGGCAGGACGGAAATCGACATTACCGGCCGCATCGTCGTGCCCGGCTTCATCGACACGCATCTGCACATCGAATCCTCGCTGGTGACGCCGCACGAATTCGACCGCTGCGTCCTGCCCTACGGCGTCACGACGGTGATCTGCGATCCGCACGAAATCGCCAATGTGCTCGGCACGGAGGGCATACAGTTCTTCCTCGACAGCGCCATGCAGACGATCATGGATATTCGCGTGCAGCTGTCGAGCTGCGTGCCGGCCACGCATCTGGAAACATCGGGCGCCGATCTGCCCGTGGAACGGCTCCTGCCGTTCCGCGATCATCCCAAGGTCATCGGCCTCGCCGAGTTCATGAATTTCCCTGGTGTCATCCACAAGGACCCGGTCTGTCTCGCCAAGCTGGAGGCCTTCCAGGGCGGGCATATCGACGGGCACGCGCCGCTTCTTCTGGGCAACGACCTCAACGGTTATCTTTCCGCCGGCATCCGCACCGAACATGAATGCACCACCGCCGAGGAAGCGCTGGAGAAGATCCGCAAGGGCATGCATATCCTCATTCGCGAGGGCTCCGTTTCCAAGGACCTTCTGGCGCTTCTGCCCATCATGACGGAACGCCTGTCACCCTTCCTTGCGCTGTGCACGGACGACCGTAATCCCCTCGACATCGCCGAGCAGGGCCACCTCGATTACATGATCCGCACCGCGATCGCCCATGGCCGGGCGCCGCTCGCCGTCTACCGCGCCGCCTCCATTTCCGCTGCGAAGGCCTTCGGCCTCAGCGACCGCGGCCTCGTCGCCCCCGGCTGGCGCGCCGACCTCGTCGTCATCGACACGCTGGAGAACTGCAAGGCGGAGATGGTCTTTTCCGCCGGCAGGCGTGTGGACGACGCCCTCTTCGCCACCCGCGCCGCCGTGGAGCCCGTCGGGCTGGATAGCGTCAAGGCCCGCGTCGTGGAGGCCGCCCATTTCGCCGTGCCCGCCACCGACGCCGAGACGCCCGTCATCGGCGTGCTGCCGGGCAAGATCATCACCGAACACCGGCGCTACCGCCTGCCCGCCAAAGGCAACCAGACGACCGTCGATCTGGCGCAGGACATCATCAAGGTCGCCGTCATCGAGCGCCACGGCAAGAACGGCAACCATGCCAACGGCTTCGTGCAGGGCTTCGGCCTGAAGAAGGGCGCCATCGCCTCCACCGTCGGCCATGACAGCCACAACATCTGCGTGGTCGGCGTCGACGAAGACGACATGGCCCGCGCCGCAAACCGGCTGAGCGAGATCAAGGGCGGCTTCGTCGTGGTCGAGAATGGCGTGGTCACCGGCGAGATCGCCCTGCCCGTCGCAGGCCTGATGAGCCTGGAGCCCTATGAGAGCGTGCGCGACACGTTGCACCACCTCCGCCAGGCCGCCTTCGCGCTCGGCGCCACGCTGGAAGAACCCTTCCTCCAGCTCGCCTTCCTGCCGCTCCCCGTCATCCCCCACCTGAAGATCTCGGACCGCGGCATGGTGGATGTGGATCGGTTCGCGCTGATCGGGTGATGTTTGTAACGCTCCCAAATTTACTGTTAGCGGCACCGAACATACTTATTTGAGAATTATATTCTACATAACTTAGTTTGGAGGCGACAATTCGAAATGAATAATAAAAAAATAGATTATTATACCAAATGACATTAATCCGCAGTTAACCCACCGAAAACGGCCTGACAACTGAACGACAGACCCCATCGGAGACACCGCGATGCCTCTCGTTTTCAGCCATCAGAGCCTGAAATTCTTTTTCTACTCAAACGAAGGAAATCCACGCGAACCTGTGCACGTTCATGTTCGTAGCGCCGGGGCTTCCGCAAAAGTCTGGTTACATCCGACGATCGGCATCGCGGAAAGTCGCGGCTTCAACAGCAAGGAACTCTCTGCTATCCTCCGCCTTGTTATGGAAAACCGGCAGATCATAGAGAAGACCTGGCATGACTATTTCGGCAACTGATGTTCGCTTTGACGCCGACACGATGTGGGTCGACCTGGACGATGGCCGCACGCTCGGAATTCCGCTCGCGTGGTTCCCACGCCTTCTCTCAGCCGACAAGGCCTCGCGTCTCGACTACGAACTCAGCCCCGGCGGCATCCATTGGGATGCTCTCGACGAAGACATTTCGGTCGATGGCCTACTGGCAGGCCGTGGCGACCAGACGATGAAGCGCCCGGCCGCCTGAGGGGTCAT
The DNA here is from genome assembly GCF_009826875.1 of Shinella sp. AETb1-6. NCBI lineage: Bacteria > Pseudomonadati > Pseudomonadota > Alphaproteobacteria > Hyphomicrobiales > Rhizobiaceae > Shinella > Shinella sp. AETb1-6. The sequence continues at coordinate 574,599 of NZ_WUMM01000001.1, forward strand.
ACCCGCACACACGCCATATCCAGCCCGTCCAGCTCGATCGTGCCGTCCTTCAGCTTCGCGCCGAAGCCGGGAACGGGGACCGGCTCGCCGAGCTTCAGCGATTTTGCCGGCACGAATTCGGCTTTCTCGCGCGTCAGGTTGAAGACGAACAGCAGCTTCTCGCCTCCCTTCTCGCGCGTGAAGGCGAGGATGTCCTGGTTGGAATGCACGAAGGCCATGTCGCCGTCATGCAGCAGGTCGTGCGCCTTGCGGAAGGCAAGCGTCGCGCGATAGTGGTTGAGCACCGAGCCCGCGATCTTTTCCTGCGTATCGACGGCGTGGCGCGCGTGGTCCTCCGGCACGGGAAGCCACGGCTTGGCCGTGCTGAAGCCGGCATGCGCCTCTTCGTGCTGCCAGGGCATCGGCGTGCGGCATCCGTCACGTCCCTTGAAGGCGGGCCAGAAGCGGATGCCGTAGGGGTCACGCAGGTCCTCGAAGGCAAGTTCCGCTTCCGTCAGCCCAAGCTCTTCGCCCTGGTAGAGGCAGATCGAACCGCGCAACGTCGACAGCAGCGTGATCGCAAGCTTGGCCACCCGCTCACGCTCCTCCGGCCCTTTGATGAATCGGCTGACATGGCGATTGACGTCGTGATTGGAGAAGGCCCAGCAGACCCAGCCGTCCGTTACCGCGCGCTGGAAGGCCTGCACGCATTTGCGGATGTGCTCGGCGGTGAAATCCGGACCGAGCAGGTCGAAGGTGTAGCACATGTTGAGCTTGTCGCCGCCGCTCGTGTAGTCGGCCACCGTCTTCAGCGAGCGCGCGCCGTCGCCGACCTCGCCCACCGTCATGCGCCCATCGTACTCGTCGAGCAGCGCGCGAAAGCGCTTGAGAAAGTCGATGTTCTCCGGCTGCGTCTTGTCGTAGCGGTGCGATTGCATGCCGTAGGGGTTCACGTCGGGCGCATCCAGGCCGATCTCTTCGGGGTCGGGCTCGTGCGGAGGGTTGTCGCGCAGCTTCCTGTCGTGGAAATAGAAGTTCACGGTGTCGAGCCGGAAACCGTCCACGCCGCGGTCGAGCCAGAAGCGCACGGTCTTCAAGAGCGCGTCCTGCACATCCGGATTGTGGAAGTTGAGGTCCGGCTGCGAGGTCAGGAAGTTATGCATGTAGTATTGCTTGCGCACGCCGTCCCATTCCCAGCCCGGGCCGCCGAAGATCGACAGCCAGTTATTGGGCGCCGTGCCGTCGCGCTTGGGGTCGGCCCAGACATACCAGTCCGCCTTTGGATTATCCCGGCTCGCACGGCTCTCGATGAACCACGGATGCTGGTCCGACGTGTGCGAGATCACCTGGTCGATGACGACCTTCATGCCGAGGCGGTGCGCCTCCGCCAGCATGGCGTCGAAATCGGCGAGCGTGCCGAACATCGGATCGACATCGCAGTAATCCGAGACGTCATAGCCCATATCCGCCATCGGCGACTTGAAGAACGGCGACAGCCAAATGGCATCGACACCGAGCGAGGCGATGTGCCCAAGGCGCCGGGTGATGCCGCGCAGGTCTCCCATGCCATCCCCGGTCGTGTCCTGGAACGAGCGGGGATAGACCTGATAGATCACCGCGCCGCGCCACCAGTCGTCGGCCTTCCCAGGGGGCTTGGTCATTCGTTCTCGCTCCGGCTTGGTTTGCTTTCGGCCAAGATGTAGCGCGCGCCCGGTGGAGGGTAAACGGCGCGCGGCGGGATTTTTCGCAGGTTGACGAAGCAGCGGCGGGTCTGGATGATGCCCCGATTTTCCAAGACAGGTTGACCGCATGACAGCTGACGTCACCCTTTTGCCAGATGAAGCCCTCGCACTTGCAAAAACCGCGCTGATGCGCGTCGGCATGGTCGAGGCGGCGGCGACTGCGCTAGCCCGCGCGACGATGGACGCCGAAGCCGCCGGCAAGGGCGCGGTCGGCTTCGCGCACCTCACCGATTATCTCCACGCCCTCGTCGATGGCCGCATCGACGGGCGCGCCGAGCCCCTCATCACGTCCCCCGTGCCGGCCATCCTGAAATGCGACGTCATGGGCGGCGTGGCGCAATATGGCTTCGACATCGCGTCGGAGGAGCTCGTCACGAAGGCCAGAGCGCTCGGCGTTTCCATCTTCACCGCGCACAACAGCTACACGACGGGCGAACTCGGCTGGTATGCCGCACGCCTCGCGGCGGAAGGCCTCGTCGCCATCGCCGCGACGAACGGGCCGGCTCTGCTTGCCGGCGCCGGCGCCACCCAGCCGGTCTATTCCACCAATCCGCTCGCCTTCGCCGCTCCGCTCGCTGACGGCCGCTTCGTATTGATGGACCAGTCCTCCAGCGCCACCGCCTTCGTGAAGGTGCGCGAGGCCGCAGCGCGCGGTGAGCCGATCCCGGGCGACTGGGCGCTCGACCAGGACGGCCGGCCGACCACCGATCCCTTCGCCGCCATGCAGGGCGCGCTTCTCGCCTTCGGCGGCGCGCGCGGCGCCAACATCGCCTTGATGGTCGAAATCCTCGCGGCAGGCCTGACCGGCGCGAACTGGTCGCTCGACGCACCGGATTTCCAGGCGGGAGACGCGTCGCCCGGCGCCGGCCTCTTCGTGCTGGCCCTGTCGCCGCAGCTTCTCGCCGACGATTTCACCGCCCGTCTCGAAGCACAGGTGGAACGGCTTTCCCGCGATTACGGTGTCCATGTGCCGGGCCTGGGTCGCCTTTCGCGGCAACAGGCCGCCGAAAGCGCGGGCATCGTCTTGCCGCGCCAACTCTTTGACAGTATTTCCTCTTTCCGACGCAATTAGGCGGGAGGGACAGGGCATGGCAGGGCGTTTGCTTGCAATCGGCGAATGCATGGTGGAGCTGATGCAGGCCGACGGCGGGCTCCTGCGCAAGGGCTATGCCGGCGATACCTTCAACACCGCCTATTATGCCCGCCAGTACCTGCCATCCGACTGGAGCGTCGACTATCTCTCCGCCGTCGGGACGGACGCGATTTCAGACGAAATGCTCAATTTCATGCAGGGCCATGGCATCGGCACGGCGCATGTCGCCCGCATCGAGGGCCGTTCGCCCGGCCTCTACATGATCCATCTGAAGGATGGCGAGCGCAGCTTCTCCTACTGGCGCTCCGCCTCCGCCGCCCGGCTGCTGGCGCATGACGGCGACCGTCTGCGCGCGGCGATGGAGGCCTCCGATCTCATCGTCTTCTCCGGCATCACGCTGGCGATCCTGCCGCCGGAAGATGTCGAAACGCTGCTGGCCGAACTGCGCCGGGCGCGCGCCGCCGGCAAGCGCATCGCCTTCGATCCCAATATCCGCCCGCGCCTGTGGGACGATGCCGGACGCATGCGCGCCACGATCACCGAAGGCGCACGCGCCGCCACCCTTGTCATGCCGAGCCTCGACGACGAAACGACCCATTTCGGCGATGCCGGGCTGGAAGAGACCATCGTCCGCTACCGCGCGCTCGGCGTGGCCGATCTGGTGGTGAAGGACGGCGCCGAGGGCGCGACGCTGGTCTTCGGCGAGGAGCGCAGCCATGCCCCATCGGCCAAGGTCGAGACGATCGTCGACACCACCAGCGCCGGCGACAGTTTCAACGGCGCCTTCCTCGCCCGCCTCGCCACGGGCGCAAGCCCTGAGGACGCCGCGCGTTTCGCCGCAGACGTCGCCGCCGCCGTCATCCAGCACCATGGCGCATTGGTGGCCAGGGACAAGCTGCCGGCAGCCGATTGATCGGATCGGCGCCAAAATCGATCGGCCGCGCACCGATGCGGGTGCAGCCTGCGCCTACACTTTTCCTGTCTCCACGGTACACAGGAAAGACCATGACCATATACCGCTGCATGGCGACCCTCGCCGCTGCCCTCGCCTTTTGCCCCCTCGCCGTCCATGCGGCCGATTTCACCGTTGCCAGCGAGGCGTTCGCCTCCGGCCGGGTCCAGCCGGCACAGTTCTCCGACATCATGGGGTGCACAGGGCAAAATCTCTCACCCGACATCCACTGGTCCAACGCGCCCGAGGGCACGAAGAGTTTCGTGGTGACGATCTATGACAAGGATGCCTCGACAGGCTCCGGCTGGTGGCACTGGGTCGTGGTGGACCTGCCGGCGGACGCAACCTCGCTCCCTGCCGGCGCGGGCAGCGGCAAAGCCAGGATACCGGATGGCGCACGCATGACGCCGACGGATATGGGGGCACCCGGCTTCCTCGGCGCCTGCCCGCCGGAAGGACCGGAGCACGATTACACCATCACCGTGAAAGCGCTCGGCATCGACACGCTGCCGGTGCCCGACAACGCGACGCCCGCCATGGTCGGCTTCGTGAGCAACATGAATGCGCTTGCCACCGCGACCATCTCCGCCAAGGGCAAGCGGTGACGGCCGGCGTCTTGCCCGGCCCGGCCGCGAAAGGCTAGAGCATTTCCAGCCGAAGCGAAGTCGCTTCGGCGTCGGATAATGCGGTAAAAACAGGAATCTAGAGCATTTCCAGTGAACCGGAGTTCACCGGAAATGCTCTAGGCTCGGGCAGGAACAAGGATGGACCGGATGAGCATCGCCATACGCCCTGATGTCGGCGCTTCCGCGCGCATCGTGCAGTATAACCGTCTGCGCTATGCCAATATCCTGATCAATCGCCCGATCCTTATCCTGGTCGAGCGCGGCACGAAGATACTGCGCAGCGGCGAGGAGGAATGGGTGGTGCCCGCCGGCGGGTGCATCGCGCTCGCCCAGGGCGAGACCTTCGATGTGGTGAACGCGGCCGAGGGCGGGCACGCCTATGAAGCGCGCTGGATCGCCTTCGAGCCGGATACCGTGATCGCCTTCGCCGCCAAGGCTGGACAAGGCCGGCCCTTCCCCCGCGCTTTCCCGATCCACAGCCCCCACAAGCGGTTCCATGATACCTTCGCCGATTGCGCGCAGGCAATCACCGAGCCGGGCAGCATCCCGGTCGAGATTGCCCGCCACCGCCTCGGCGAACTGCTGCTCTGGCTCGATCTGGCCGGTGGGCGCTTCGCCCCGCCGAGACCGCCCGGCTTCAGCGACCGCGTCCGCGACCTCATCTCGAATGAACCGGACGGGGACTGGACGAGCGCGCGGCTCTGCCGCCTCATCGGCGCCAGCGAGGCGACCTTGCGGCGCAAGCTCGCGGCGGAAAAATGGTCGCTCCAGTCGCTGCTGATCGATGTGCGCATGTCCATCGCCATGCAGCTCCTGCAATCGACGGATCTTTCCATCCTGCGCATCGCGGAGGCGGTCGGCTACGAATCGCAATCCCGTTTTGCCGCGCGGTTTCGCGCGCGCTTCGGCTTTGCGCCAAGCGCGATCCGCGGACACGTCAGGCCCGATCCGAAAATCAGCGCTTCTTCTTCGCCTTCGAGGCATACGGATTGTCCGTTGCCCTGAAATGGATGCGGATCGGCACGCCCGGCATGTTGAAGTCGTTGCGCAGGCCGTTGGTGAGGTAGCGGATATAGGATTCCGGCACGGCATCGGGACGCGTGCAGGAGATCATGAAACCCGGCGGGCGGGCCTTCACCTGCGTCATGTATTTCAGCTTCAGGCGGCGGCCGGAAACGGCCGGCGGCGGATGCTGGGTCTGCTGCGCATCGAGCCAGCGGTTGAGCTTGGCGGTGGAGATGCGGCGGTTCCAGGTGCGGTCCGTGTCGATCACGGCCTGCATCAGCTTGTCGAGGCCGCGGCCGGTCTGGCCGGAAACGGGAACGGCGCGGATACCGCGCGCCTGCGGCAACAGCCGGTCCGTCTTCTCGCGCAGATCCGCCAGCACCGCCTGCGGATCGTCGATCAGGTCCCACTTGTTGAAGGCGAGCACGGCAGCCCGGCCCTCGCGCAATACGAGGTCGACGATCTGCAGATCCTGCTTTTCGAAGGGAATGGTTGAATCGAACACGATGACGACGGTCTCGGCGAAGCGGATGGCGCGCAGGCCATCGGCGACGGAAAGCTTTTCCAGCTTCTCCTGCACACGCGCCTTGCGCCGCATGCCGGCCGTGTCGAACATCTTGATCGTGCGGTCGTTCCAGCTCCAGTCGACGGAGATGGAATCGCGCGTGATGCCCGCCTCCGGGCCGGTGAGCAGCCGGTCCTCGCCGAGGAAACGATTGATCAGTGTCGACTTGCCGGCATTCGGCCGGCCGACGATGGCCACGCGCAACGGCTTCGTCTCGTCATATTCCGGCTCGTAATCGTCATCGCGCTCGATGCCCTGCTCGGCGGCTTCCGCGCGCAGGTCGATATTGGTGACGGCCTCGTCGTCTTCCGGATAGGCGCGCTCCTCGCCGATGGCGGCGACGATGGCGTCGCGCAGGTCGAGCATGCCCTGGCCATGTTCGGCCGAAATCGGCGTCGGCTCGCCAAGCCCCAGCGTGAAGGCGTCATAGAAACCGCCGTCGGAACCGCGGGCTTCCGACTTGTTGGCGACGAGAACGACGGGCTTGCCCTTCTTGCGCAGCATTTCGGCAAGCGCCTGGTCGACGGGTGTCAGACCCATCTTGGCATCCACCACGAAGAGCGACAGGTCGGCCTCGTCGATGGCGGCTTCCGTCTGGGCGCGCATGCGGCCCTGCAAGGTGTCCGGCGCGGCCTCTTCAAGGCCCGCCGTGTCGACGATGCGGAATTTCAGGTCGATGAGGCGCGCATCCCCCGGGCGGCGGTCACGCGTCACGCCGGGCGTGTCATCGACCAGCGCAAGCTTCTTGCCCACGAGCCTGTTGAACAGGGTGGACTTGCCGACATTCGGGCGTCCGACAATGGCGACGGTGAAGCTCATGGATCAGTTCCGTTTCGGTGTCCGGCAAACGCCGGATCAGGAGGACAGCTTGCCGCTTGCCGCAATCAGGTCAAGCAGCATCTGCGCGCGGTTGGCGACGTTGCGCGGCGTCTCGTTGTCGTTGAGGATCGCGTCGAACCATTCCTTGGCGCGCGCATAATCCCCGTGCTTGTAGGCGGAGAGGCCGAGAACCTCGCGCGCGGAATGGCGCGTGGCGCTCTGCGGCGTCGTCAGCTGCTCGACTTCGGCGGAAACCTGCTCGTAGGTTCCGGTATCGACCAGCAGATAGGCGGCACGCAGGCGGGCGGCGTCGCGCACCGGCTGCGGCACGGACGTATCCTTGGCGATGGCGGTGAAGGCGTTGACGGCGCCTTGCGTATCCGTCTCGGCGAGCAGCGAGGCCGAGCGCATGCGGGCGAGCACGGGATAAGAGCCGAAGCCTTCCTGCTCGAGCTTGCCGAGCGCTGCGAGCGCCTCGTCCTTCTTGCCGTCGCGGGCCAGTGTCAGCGCGGCCAGGAACTCGTCGCCGGCGGCGGATGCTTGCGAATCCCGCCAGTATTCGTAGCTCACCTTGCCGATCGTGCCGAGAACGACGAGCACGGCAATGCCGATGAGGATGCGTCCGAAACGCTTCCAGACCAGTCGCATCTGATCCGAGCGCAGTTCCTCATTCACCTCGCGGATAAAGCTGTCGTCCTGATTTACCATTCCCTGCCCGGCTCTTGCTGACGATTGGAGTTCGCGCCTTCTACTCCATTTTGGCCGCGTTGTAAGGGGGCAGGCGCGAAAAGCGCCGGTTCAGCCCGCAATCACGGCAGCGGAGAGACGCCGATCACCCACTCGTGAAGCTTGAAAACGATCGCGAGGTAAAGCACGAGGCCGATGACGACGGAAATCGCATCGTATTTCGCCGACACGAAGACCGGCAGTTTCGTCTCGCCGGTGGCGATGCGCTTCTTCAACGTGATGCGCAGGATCACCGCCCAGGCGAGGACGGTCACGAAGAGCAGCACGGAATAGCTCTCGCCGTTGGCGAGGAGATGCGCCAGCGCCCAGATCTTGATGGCCACGAGGATGGGGAACTTCAGCTTCGTGCGGATATGGCCGGCCGGGAGGAACCCGGCGACGAGACAGATCGAGGCGATCAGCATCAGTGTCAGCGCGATATGCGACAGGAATGTCGGCGGGTAATAGAGCATCTCGCCGCCATTCTCGCGCGCCACGACGAAGCCGTAGGCGATGAGCGCAAGGCTTACGAGCGAGGCGATGCCGTGCAGCGCCATCCAGCCCGGCTTGCCAAGCGCGGCGATGGCGGCATTGCGCAGCCCCGGCGCGATGGGCCGCAGCAGATGCGTGGCGATGAAGAGAACGAGACCGGCGACGAGCAGCGTCATGATAATGCCCCTTGAAGAATGTTCGGCGCAGGGCCGTTTGCGCAGGAATATCCGTCGCGGAGCGATAATGCCAGCCCGATCAAAGGATTGCCGCATTCACAATCGAAGACGAACCCTTTGCAAATTGTCGCGGGTGGTCCTCTTGTCGTTGTTTTCGTCTCGTTTCGTCCTTCTTTGCCTTTCAGCAGCCATGGCGGCCGCGCCGGCGCTCGCCGAGGACAAGGCCGGCGAAACGGTCAAGCGCAAGCAGCTCGTCATCGTCTCCTTCGACGGCGCGCATGACAATGCGCTCTGGGAGAAGAGCCGCGCCATGGCCAAGCGCACCGGCGCACATTTCACCTATTTCCTCTCCTGCACCTTCCTCTTTCCGCGCGAGGACCGCGCGACCTACCAGGCGCCGCATGAAAAGCGCGGCCGCTCGAATGTGGGCTTCTCGCCCGACAGGCAGGATACGCTGCTCAGGCTGAGCGAAATCTGGATGGCGAAGGAGGAAGGCCACGATATCGGCAGCCATGCCTGCGGCCATTTCGATGGCGGCAAATGGAGCGAGAAGGACTGGACGGCCGAATTCACCTTCTTCGCCGATGCGCTGAAGAACGGCTGGCGCAATGCCGGCGCGCCCGAGCGTGAGCCCGCCGACTGGCAGCGCTTCGTGACGGAGGACATCAAGGGTTTTCGCGCGCCCTACCTCTCGGCCGGCCCCGGCCTCGTCAAGGCGCTGGAGGCGAAGGGCTTCACCTATGATGCAAGCCTCGTGACCAAGGGACCGGCCATGCCGGTCACAAGCGGCGATATCGCCCGCTTCGGCCTGCCGCTCATTCCCGAAGGCGCCTCGCAGCGCCCCGTCATCGCGATGGATTACAATCTCTATGTCCGCCACTCCAAGGGCAAGGAGAACCCGGATAAGAGTGCGGCCTTCGAGGACAGCACGCTGAAGGCCTACCGCGACGCCTTCAATCGACAATATGACGGCGCGCGCATCCCCCTCCAGCTCGGCTTCCACTTCGTCGAGATGAATGCCGGCGCCTATTGGCGGGCGCTCGATCGTTTCCTCACCGAGACCTGCGGCAAGGAGGATGTCGCCTGCGTCAGCTATGCGCAGGCGCTGGACATTCTTGCGACGGAAAAGAGGGCGGCCGGAGCCACCCTCTGATCGTTTTTCTGATGGGTTAAAGCCGAGACCTTACGGCCGGTTGGCCGCAAGCTCGCCTTCGGCGGCTTCCCGCTCCAGGTAACGCTGGTCGATTTCCGGCAGCGGCTTGTCGTCGATGGCCGCCTCGAAGGCTTTCAGACGCTTGTAGATGGACAGCAGTTCGATGATCGTCGACCAGTAGCTGACGAGATACTGGAAGGAATCCGTCACCTGCCCGAAGGCCGTGCTGATCTGCTGCCACAGGCCCATCGTGATCTTGCCCGCCGCGACGGTGGGGATCAGGATGAAGGTGAGGAAGCTGCCGTCGAGCTGGTTGTAGCCGAAGCGCGCAATGTTGAAGTAGCAATAGTGCCAGTACATGCGGAAGTAGTTCTTGCGCACATTGTTGAACAGCTCCCGCACCGTGACCGGCTGTGCGCGGTCCGCATCGTCCTCGCCATAGACGAGTTCCTTACGGTAGGCCGCCTCGACGCGCTGGTTGCGGAATTGCAGGCCGGGCAGCTTGATGCCGGCGAGCGCCAGCAGCGCGGTACCGAAGATCGACCAGCCGATGGCGAGCCAGAACAGCGAATGCGGAATGGCGCCGAGAATAGGCACATCCGCCATATGCTCCGACAGCTTGAAGAGCAGCGGCAGGAACACGACGAGCGTCATGATGGAGTTGATGAAGACGACGCCGAGGCCTTCGACGATATTGGCGAAGCGCATCGTGTCTTCCTGCACACGCTGCGAGGCGCCTTCGATGTGACGCAGCTTCGGCCAGAGCGACATGTAGTAGTCGTTCATCGCGGTACGCCAGCGGAAGACGTAGTGGTTGGTGAAGAAGGCCGTGACGACATTGATGACGACGGCGACGGCACCGATCTGCAGGAAGTAGATCTGCATGTCCCACAATTCGGTCGCGGTGACGTTTCCGGGCCCGGTCAGGCCTTTCTGGAAGAGGTCGAAGAACGGGCCGCGCCAGTTGTTGATGGCGACATAGGCCTGCACGGTGAAATAGGCGATGAAGATGAGGAACGCGGTGCCCCAGATCGACCAGTTCGTCCAGGGATGGTCACGCGCGATCAGCTTCCAGGCCCCGCCGAAGATCGCGACGAAGATCGCGAAATACAGGTAGAACCAGAGATTGTCGGGCGATATGAAATAGGCGAAGCCGAGCGGCGCGGCCTCACCGGGCGCCAGCGGCGGCAAGCCGATCGCCGCCCCCATTTGCGGCCCCACCGTATACCAGACCACCATGCAGATGATCGACCAGACGACGAAGGACGAGAAGAACAGCTTGGGCTGCGGGAAAAAGGAATGGAACAAGGGCGAGACTCTCGATCGTTCAGCGGCAGCGGCACCGCCAATTCACCCTGAATCTAGAGGAGTTTGCGCGCCGCAACAATTCCCGTGCGCCGGCATTACGGAGATTTAATGGAAAGCGTTCCGCCGGCGGCGGCCGTCACCGCGGCGATCAGCAGGATGCCGGCTGCAACGAGGCTGGGCAACACGTAGCTGCCCGTGTGCGCGGCCAGCACGCCGGCGCCGAGCGGACCGACGATCTGGCCGACGCCGAAGGCGGCCGTCATCAGCGCCAGCGCCTGGCGCGGGCTTTCGCTCGCCAGCCTGCGGCCGAGCTGCAACCCGTAAGCCGTCACGATCATGAAGGTGAAGCCGAGCAGCGCGCCGCCGATGAGGGCCGATGCCGGAAACGGCAGCACGACGGTCGCAGCGACACCGACGACCTCCAGCAGAAGTGCCGCCACATAGGTCGCCGCGATACCGAGACGGCGCTCGGCAGGGCGCCAGGCAAAGAGGGAGATCGCCGCCGTCGCCCCGGTCACCAGCCAGGTGAGGCATTCCAGCAGCGGATCATGCGCGCCCTCGCGCGCAATGGCCACGATGAAGGTGGCGGTGACGACATAGCCGATGCCGAACAACCCATAGCTCGCCGTCAACGCGACGAGCGGCCGCGTCCATCGGATAGGCGGCTCGCGCCCGATACCGCTCTGCGCGGCCGGACGGGGCAGAAGCAGCACGACCAAAGCAAGGCCGGCAGCGCCCAGAAGCCCGCCGGCCAGCCAGTCGATGCGCCATGGCGAAATCGCCGTCGGCGGAACCAGTGAAAGAACATAGACGAGCACCGCCGAAACCGCGATACCAAAGCCGACGCCGGAAAAATGCGCCCGCTGCACACGCGGATCGCCGTGGCTGAGGCCGATGGAGAGCACGATGCCGGAGGTGAAGATCATGGCGAAGGCGCTGGCGAGCCCCGCCAGAAATCGAATGACGGAGAGCACGATGACATCGGACGCCAGCGCCATGGCAAAGAGCAAGAGAACGGTGGCGGCGAGCGCGCCGATCGCCAGATACCTCTCGCGCCCCGCGGCCCAGCCTTGCGCGGCGAGCAGCGCCCCCAGCAGGTAGCCCGCGAAATTCGCCGCGGCGATCACGCCCGCTTGGGCCGCGTCGAGACCGAGCCCCGCCATCATGCCCGGCAGCACGGGTGTATAGAAGAACCGGCCGATGCCCATCGCAACGGCCATCGCCACCGCGCCGGATAGCGCGGCGCGGACCGGCTCGCGGGACAGGAATTTTGTGCACTGCATCATGATGCGACCATGGCACCGCGGCAGCAGGCGAACAAACGAGATAAATTGATCCGTCGATCAGCGCCGTTGAAGGCTCAGCCCGGCAGCGTGACGACGAGCGGCCCGTTGCGGGTGGCCACCACCGTGTGCTCGAACTGCACGGTCGGCGCGCTCGGCTCGCTGTAGAGCGTCCACTCGTCCTTCTCGCCGCTGCCCGCCCAGTTGGCGCCGAGCGACAGGAACGGCTCCACGGTGAAGACCAGCCCTTCCGTCATGCGGCGCTTTTCCTGCGGGTCGGGCCAGGTCGCGATTTCCGCCGGCTCCTCGTGCAGCGACCGGCCGACGCCGTGGCTCGCAAGATTGGCGATCAGCGTATAGCGGTTCTTGCGGGCGAATTCACCGATGGCGTTGCCCACCTGTGCGAACGGCTTTCCGGTCTTGACCTCCTTCAGCCCCACCCAGAGCGCCCGCTTGCCGTCACGGCAAAGGCGCTCCACCGCCGGCGACGACCGGCCCATGGTGAAGGATGCGCCCGTATCGGCGAAATAGCCGTCCCGCACCGCCGAAACGTCGATATTGATGAGATCGCCGTTCCGGATCACGCGGTCGCCGGGGATGCCGTGCGCCACTTCCTCGTTGATGCTGATGCAGGTCGCGCCCGGAAACTTGTAGCAGCTCTCCGGCGCGGAGGTGGCGCCCGCCTCCTCCAGCATGCGCCGGCCGATCAGGTCGAGTTCACCGGTGGTCATGCCCGGCCGCGCGGCCGTCGACATATGCTGCAGCACATTGGCGCAGATCCGCCCGATGGCTTTCAGGCCCTCCAGGTCTTCGTCATTCTCCAGGGTCATCGCATCTCTCTTTCGCGGGGCGTCCTAGCACAACCGCGCGCCGCTGTCAGGCGGAAGCGGGCACATCCACCGTCTTCTCCTCGGCCAGCATCTCGCGAACCAGCGGCGCGACCTTCGTGCCGTAAAGCTCGATCCCGCGCAGAAGCCGGTCATGCGGCATTAGCCCGATCGCCATCTGCAACAGGAAGCGGTCGTTGCGGAAGATCCGCTGATGCGCCACGATCTTGCGCGCCACCGTCTCCGGGTCGCCCAGGAACAGATGGCCGTCCGGCCCGATGGACTGGTCGAACTGCGCCCGGCTGGTCGGTCCCCAGCCGCGCTCGCCGCCGATGCGGTTCATCACCGCGGCCTGCGGGCCGTAGAACGTGTCGGCCGCCTCCTGCGTCGTGTCGGCGATGAAGCCGTGAACGTTGATGCTCGTCTTCAGCCCCGCCGCATCCTGGCCCGCGCGGCGCGCGGCCTCGCGGTAGAGGTCGAAGAGCGGCGCATAGCGCGCCGGTGTGCCGCCGATGATGGCAAGCGCCAGCGGCAGGCCATAGGCGCCTGCCCGCGCCACCGATTGCGGCGTGCCGCCGACGGCGATCCAGATCGGCAGCCGGCCATGGACCGGCCGCGGATAAACGCCGAGCCCCGGCAGCGGCGCGCGTGTGGTGCCGTTCCACGAGACCGTCTCGCTCTCGTTGAGCGCCACGAGCAAATCCAGCTTCTCCTCGAAGAGCTTGTCGTAATCGTCGAGCGCATAGCCGAACAGCGGGAAGGATTCGATGAAGGAACCGCGCCCCGCCATGATCTCGGCCCGCCCGCCGGAAATGAGATCGACGGTCGAAAACTGCTGGAACACACGCACCGGATCGTCCGACGACAGAACCGTCACCGCGCTGGAAAGCCGGATGGTCCTCGTGCGCGCCGCAGCCGCCGCCAGCACGACGGCAGGCGCCGACGCCGCATAATCCGGACGATGATGCTCGCCGAGCCCGAACACGTCGAGCCCGACCTGATCGGCAAGCTCGATCTCTTCCAACAGCTCTTTCAGCCGCCGCTCTCCTTCCTGTCCCTTGTCGGCGGCATTGGGATCGACATCGGCGAAGGTATAGAGACCAAGTTCCATGGGATGTTCCAGATGAGAGGATTTCCCCTGAAATATGGCGTCGACGACGCAGTTGAAACCCCCGCGCGGGAAACAGTGTGTTTACGGAGCGGCCGAAGGCGCCGTACCCGCCGCCATCTCGCGTTGCAGGCTGTCGAGATGCTGGCGGATATGGGCCGCTTCCGCCGTGCTCGTGGCCAGCGCGATCGCCTTGCCGAAGGCGTCGCGGGCCTCGGCATAGCGGCCGAGCTGCTTCAACAGCCCGCCGCGCAGACCGTGGAAATAGAAATAGCCCGAAAGCACATCGGCAAGCGGCTCCACGAGCGCCAGTGCGGCTTCCGGCCCTTCCCGCTTAGACACCGCCACCGCCCGGTTGAGCGTGACGACGGGAGACGGCTGAAGCCGTTCCAGCGTCTGGTAGAGAAGGTCGATCTCCAGCCAGTCGGTTTGCGCCGCCGTCGGCGCGCGGGCATGCAGCGCGGCGATCGCCGCCTGGATCTGGAATGGCCCGGGGGCGCGGTGGCGCAGCGCCTTGTCGATCAGCACCAGCGCCTCGTCGATCATGCCGCGGTCCCAGAGCGACCGGTCCTGGTCTTCCAGAAGCACGATCTGCCCGTCGCCGTCGAAACGCGCCTTGCGCCGCGCGTGCTGGAGCAGCAGCAGCGCCGTCAGGCCCATGATCTCCGGCTCGGCCGGAAACAGCATGAGCAGAAGCCGCGCCAGCCGGATCGCTTCGGCGCAGAACGGCGTGTCGAGCTTCTCCGGCGCGCCGGCCGAATAGCCCTCGTTGAAGACAAGATAGATCATCGCGGCGACGCGGCCGAGCCGTTCGGCCCGCGCCACCGCGTCCGGCGTCTCGAAGGCAACGCCCGCCGCGCCGATCCGCGCCTTGGCGCGCGTGATGCGCTGTTCCATCGCCGCTTCGGAGACGAGGAAGGCGCGCGCGATCTGCCGCACGGAAAGCCCGGACACAATGCGCAGCGCCAGCGCGATCTGCTGCGTGGCCGGCAATTCGGGATGGCAGCACACGAAGAGCAGCCGCAGGATATCGTCGCGGTAATGCGCGCCGTCCAGCCGGTCGGCCATGTCAGCCTCCCTGTCCTCGAGGTCGGACAGCACTTCTTCGGGTGGCAGCGGCTGGGTTTTCGCCCGCTTGCGCACCTGGTCGATGCCGCTGTTGCGGCCGACGAAGATCAGCCAGGCCGCCGGGTCGCGCGGCGGTCCCTTTTCCGGCCAGGTCTTCAGCGCCCGAAGGCAGGCCTCCTGAAAGGCCTCCTGCGCGAGGTCGAGGTCACGGAAATAGCGCAGAAGCGCGCCCATGGCCTGCGGCCGCGCCGATGTGAGCGCAAGATCGATCCAGCCGGGGTCCGTCATGCGATGGGCACTCCCGGCATGAAATATTGCAGCGGACGGATTTCATAGGTGCCGTGGGCCGGATTGGCAGCGGACAGCTCGCGCGCGAAGGTGATCGCCTCTTCAAGCGTCTCGGCCTGCACCACGAAGAAGCCGAGGAACTGTTCCTTGGTCTCGGCAAACGGCCCGTCCATCACGATGGCGTCGGTCGCGCCCTTGCGCACCGTCACGGCCGCGGTCGTCGGCATCAGGCGGGCGACGGGCCCCAGCTTGCCGGCCTCGGCATAACGCTGGTTGACGGCGCCAAGATCGGCCATGACCTTGTCGTCCTGCTCCTTCGACCAGGCACAGACTTCGCTTTCGGAATCGTAGCAGAGAACAGCGTACAGCATGGAAACCTCCCGTTGGCTGGAAGACGTAGAGGTAGCGCGTCTGCCGACAGGCCGCACCGGATTATTTTCACCGGGTCAGATCTTGAAGACGTCGTCCTGCTGGAACACGATGACATAGCCGCCCACAGGCGCCCCTTCGGCGGCCCAGGCCTGCAACTGCGCGTGATACGGATCCCGCCGCCAGATATCCGCGTGGTCAGGATCGACCAGGACGGTCACCTGCGGTCCCTGCCGGTAGATCATCATGTGCGAACGTGATGGATCCCAGTCGGCGCCGAGTGTCGCGTCCGTCATCCACAGGCAGAGGAAATCCCGGCAGACGGACGGCCGCGCCGCGTAGATCGAACAGCCCTTGTGCTCGATGCAATGCGTGCACCAGGCATTGGCCGGCTTGTCGAACAGGTCGATATCCGGCAACCGGCAACAGAGCGTGCAACTGTCGCAAGCCCGGCCCGGCACGGTGGCGGGCATCGGCGGCGCGCACCGGTCTTCGGCCTGCGGCATGGCGATCTCCCTTGACGAAACGGCCGATCCATACAGCCCCGCCCGCCGCCATGCACCGTTTTTCTGCATGGATCTGCCGGAACGGACTGGCCAAGCGGAAAAACCGGGGCATAGTCGCAGCCAGAAAGAGGACCGCACCGATGACCGTGTTGCAGACGAAGCAGCTGACACTCACCCCGTGCACACCCGACGACCGCGCCGATTTCATCGCGCTCGAAAGCGATCCCGCAGTCATGCGTTTTCTCAATGGCGGCCACGCGGTCGGAAAAGAGGAGAGCGACCCGGATGCGACCTTCCTCATGCCGCGCGGAACCGAGCCCTACGTCTGGACGGTGCGCCGCACGGCCACCGGCACCTTCGTCGGCTGGATCTGCCTGTGGCCGGAAACGGCAACGCAGGCCGAACTCGGCTACCGCCTGCGACAGGCCGAATGGGGCCACGGTTTTGCATCGGAAAGTGCTGCCGCGCTGGTGAACTGGGGTTCGAACGCGCCGGCTACGACACCATCACCGCCTGCACCATGGCGGTGAACCATCCCTCGCGCCGCGTCATGGAAAAGCTCGGCATGCGCCACACACGCACCGTCGCCGTCTCCGGCCCGGACATCTTCCCGGGCTGCGAACAGGGCGAGGTGTGGTACGAATTGAACCGCGCGGACTGGAAGGGCGGCTGACCGCCCTCCCTTCGAAAACGAATATCAGCCGGCGCTCAGCGTGCGGCGCACCGCATCCTTCCAGCCCTTGATCTTCGTGGCACGGGTCTTTTCGTCCATCTTGGGCTCGAAGCACGTATCGCGCGCCCAGGACTTGGCGAAGCCCTTGCGGTCCGGCCACACGCCGGCGCGCTGGCCGGCGAGCCAGGCGGCCCCCAGCGCCGTCGTCTCCAGAATCGTCGGACGGTCGACGGGCGCGTCGAGGATGTCGGCAAGGCGCTGCATCGTCCAGTCGGAGGCGACCATGCCGCCATCGACGCGCAGCACCGTTTCCTTGCCGTTCGCCTTCCAGTCCTTGTGCATGGCGTCGAGCAGGTCGCGCGTCTGGTAGCACACGGCTTCAAGCGCGGCGCGGGCGAATTCCGCCGGCCCCGTATTGCGCGTCATGCCATAGATCGCCGCGCGCGCATCCGGGTCCCAATGCGGCGCACCGAGCCCTGTGAAGGCCGGCACCAGATAGACATTCTGCGTCGGATCGGCCTTGGCCGCGAGATCGCCGGTATCGGCGGCCGACTTGATGACCTTCAGCCCGTCGCGCAGCCATTGCACGGCCGCACCCGCAATGAAGATCGATCCTTCCAGCGCATAGGTCGTCTCGCCATCGAGCCGGTAGGCGATGGTGGTGAGCAGGCGGTTCTTGGAGCGCACCATGTCGGTGCCGGTGTTTAGCAGCGCAAAGCAGCCGGTGCCGTAGGTGGATTTCATCATGCCCGGCTCGAAACAGGCCTGACCGATGGTCGCCGCCTGCTGGTCGCCGGCCACGCCGAGGATCGGGATTTCCGCATCGAACAGGCTTTTCTCCGTCACGCCGAAATCCGCCGCGCAGTCCAGCACCTCGGGCAGCATGGCCTCGGGCACGCGCAGGATGTCGAGGAGGTCGTCGTCCCAGCTGTTGTCGGCGATGTTGTACATCAGCGTGCGGCTGGCATTGGTGGCGTCGGTGACATGGGCCTTGCCGCCCGTCAGCCGCCAGATCAGGAACGAATCGATGGTGCCGAAGCACAGGTCGCCCTTGGCCGCACGCGCCCGCGCACCCTTCACATTGGACAGCAGCCACGACAGCTTGGTGCCGGAGAAATAGGGATCGAGCAGCAGGCCGGTCTTCTTCGTGAAGGTCTTTTCCAGGTCCTGCCGCTTCAGCTTTTCGCAATAGGAGGCCGTGCGGCGGTCCTGCCAGACGATGGCGTTGTGGATCGCCTTGCCGCTCGCGCGCTCCCACACCACGACCGTCTCGCGCTGGTTGGTGATGCCGATGGCGGAAATGTCCGAAGCCTTGACGTCGGCCTTTTTCAACGCGGCCTTCACCGACCAGACGACGCTCTCCCAGATCTCCTCGGGATCGTGCTCCACCCAGCCGGACTGCGGAAAGATCTGCGTGAATTCCTTCTGTCCCGAACCGACGACCTTCTGCTTGCCGTCGAAGACGATCGCCCGGCTCGATGTCGTGCCCTGATCGATCGCGAGAACATATCCGCTCATTCCGCCCTCCCGTTGCGGGTCTCTCCAGGACCCTTCGAAATCTTCAATACGATACAAAAACGAATGTCAAAGGAAAATAAAACGCACTTTCCGCTCCGCTTCCAGCGGGACTGTACCGCGCGCAAAACGCAATTGTCATTGCTTGAATTTTGGGCGTAGGCTGCCACATCAGAGCATGAACTGGAGATTGCCCACATGAAAAGCGTCGTCGTCACCGGCTCGACCAGCGGCATCGGTCTCGCCATCGCCACCGCCTTTGCCGAAAACAACGCCAATGTCGTCATCAACGGCTTCGGCGCGGCCGATGAGATCGAGGCGATCCGCGCCAAGCTCGACGGGCTCGGCACGGGCAAGGTGCTCTACCATCCCGCCGACATGACCAAACCGCACGAGATTTCCGACCTCATCCAGACGGCGGTGGAACAGTTCGACGGCGTCGATATCCTCGTCAACAATGCCGGCATCCAGCACGTCGAGAAGATCGAGGACTTCCCCGTCGAGAAGTGGGACCAGATCATCGCGATCAACCTCTCCAGCTCCTTCCACACCATCCGCAACGCCGTGCCGCACATGAAGCGCAAGGGCTGGGGCCGCATCATCAACATCGCCTCCGCGCACGGCCTGGTCGCCTCCCCCTTCAAGGCCGCCTATGTCGCCGCCAAGCATGGCGTCATGGGTCTCACGAAGACGGTGGCGCTCGAAGTCGCCGAAAACCACATCACCGCCAACACCATCTGCCCCGGCTATGTGCTGACACCCCTCGTCGAAAAGCAGATCCCCGACACGGCCAAGGCCCGCGGCATCAGCGAGGCCGAGGTCAAATCGGATGTCATGCTGAAATTCCAGCCGACCAAGGAATTCGTCGGTACGGACGAGGTCGCGGCCATCGCGCTTTTCCTCGCCTCCGATGCGGCGAAATCGATCAACGGTACCCATATCTCCGTCGATGGCGGCTGGACCGCCCAGTAAGAAGAACAACCAATAAGAAGCGAACAAGAAGACAGCAATGAATTTTCTGCAGGACAGCCTGGAGGGTTTTCTCGCCCGGGAACACCGCGTCATCATCGTCGACATCACCGAGGTCAAGGGCTCGGCCCCGCGCGACGCGGGCGCCTTCATGGTGGTGGCGCCGGCCGATATCCACGGCACCATCGGCGGCGGGCAACTGGAATATGAAGCCATCGAGAACGCGCGCAAGCTGCTGGCAGGAGCCGGCGGCGAGGCGGTACTGGATATCCCGCTCGGCCCCGAAATCGGCCAGTGCTGCGGCGGGCGCGTCACGCTGTCCTTCACCTTTGCGGACGAGCCCGCCCGCGCCGCATTGGATGCGCGGCTGGCCGAGGACGAGCGGCGCAAGCCGCAGGTCTGGATCTTCGGCGCCGGCCATGTCGGGCGCGCTCTGGCCGATGCGCTCACGCCCCTGCCGTTCAAGGTCTTCGTCGTGGAAGCCCGCGAGACCGAACTCGACCAGATGACCTCGGAGGTGCATCACAGGCTGAGCGCCATGCCGGAATCGCTGATCGCCGATATTCCGCCGGGCTCGGCCGTCGTCATCGTCACGCATGATCACGCGCTCGACTTCCTGATCGCACGCGAGGCGCTCGCCCGCACCGACCTCGCCTATATCGGCATGGTCGGCTCGAAGTCGAAGCGCGCCAGCTTCCTGCACACGCTGGATGAGGACAGCATCGACCGCAGCGTGGCCGACAGGCTCGTGCTGCCGATCGGCGGAACGGTTGTGAACGACAAGCGCCCGGAGGTCATCGCCGCCATGACCGCCGCCGAACTGCTCGTCGCCTTCGCCGCGAAGACCTGAAGCAGCCGAAGCGGGATCAACTGCGGCACCAGACGGTGGCTCTAGCAGCGCCCGTCAAGAAATCCGAGATCCCGCTTCAGGTGGTCCGACAGCGCAGCTATGTCGAGCCGCGCAACGGCCGCCAGCCGCCGGCGGAAAATGCCATGGGACAGCCTTTGCCAGACGGTGAGTTCACGAAACGGCAGGGTACCGGCGGGCTCCCGTTGAACAGTGTAGGACATGGTTAAGCCTCGAAAATTCCAATGATGGATTGCACGATGCGCCGGAAAATGTTGGAATTCCAATCGAACGTTCATCTGTATCCATAAAGAGAACTTGGCCTTGAAGATGTCCCGGTCGCTCCCGCTCAACGCGCTGCGCGTCTTCGAAGCCGCCGCGCGCCACGGCAGCTTCACCCGCGCCGGCGACGAGCTCGGCATGACCCAGACGGCGGTCAGCTACCAGATCAAGCTTCTGGAGGAGATGCTTGGCGTGACGCTTTTCCTGCGCCAGCCCCGCCAGGTCGTGCTGAGCGAAGCGGGCGAGCGTCTGCGGCCCAAGGTGGAGGAAGGTCTCGCCAAGCTCGCCGAGGCGGTCGGGGACCTGCGCGGCGCGAGCGAGCAAAAACTGCACATACACTCGACGCCCACTTTTGCGCTGCAATGGCTAAGCCGTTCCATCGGCGATTTCCAACTGAAGCACCCGAGCATCGCCGTGCGCCTCTCCACCTCGCAGGACGTGATCGACTTCGCCAAGGAAGAGGCGGATGTGGCGATCCGCTGGGGGAAAGGCGACTGGCCCGGCCTCGACTGCCACCGCGTGATGCGCATGAACTTCACGCCCATGCTCAGCCCGGCGTTGGCCGAGACGATCGGCGGCGTGAAAACGCCCTCGGACCTGCTGAAACTGCCGATCGTCAGCGCGCGAGACGACTGGTGGCGCAGCTGGTTTTCCGCCGCTGGCAT
The DNA here is from genome assembly GCF_009826875.1 of Shinella sp. AETb1-6. Classification (NCBI taxonomy): domain Bacteria; kingdom Pseudomonadati; phylum Pseudomonadota; class Alphaproteobacteria; order Hyphomicrobiales; family Rhizobiaceae; genus Shinella; species Shinella sp. AETb1-6. Next base: position 595,635 of record NZ_WUMM01000001.1, read on the forward strand.
CGACGATCCCGGCCTCGAACGCTTCCCGCCAAACGAACTTGGCACGCAGACCATCGATGCGCAGGTGGCGATCGCCGGCCAGGGCGTCGCCATCCTCAATCCCGGCCATTTCCGCTCCGAGATCGCCGCCGGACAGCTCTTCCAGCCATTCGAGCTTACCTGCAACGATGGTCGGGATTACTGGCTGGCCTATCCGTTGAACCGCCGTAACGTCGCGAAAATACGTGCTTTTCGCGACTGGATCCTCGCGACGATGCCAGCGGAGGCGTAGGGCTCAAGCCTCGGCGTCCAGCTCGGGGTAATGCCGGAAAAGGTCGCTCTCATTGCTCGCAAGGCGGCGCTCGCTCTCCAGATACGCCCGGATCCGCGGGTGCCCGGCAACAACGGCGCAAACCGCTTTGATCTTCGGATAGTCTCCGTAAAGGTCACCCATCAGGTTCGGAAAGGCATAGGTAAGGCCGTCCATGACCTGGAAGAGCGACAGGTCCGCATAGCTCAGATCTTTCCCGACGAGATGTTCGGAGCTTTGCTCGTTTCGCTCCAGGATCCGCTCGAACCAGTCGAGGAATTTGGGAACGCGCGCGCTGCGGAATTCCCGCGCCCTGCGCAGCGCTTCCGGCTTCTGGTTCTCATAATATTCCCCCGCACCGATCGGATGGTGCACGTCGTGGCCCTCGAGGACGAAATCGGCGATGGTAAGCTGTATTTGATGCGTCCAGAGCCTCAGCTTCGGGTCCCTCGGCGCAAGGTCCAGCTTGTCTCCCAGATAGAGCAGTATCGCGGCCACCTGCCCGACGACCACCTCACCATCCCTCAGGAAAGGCGGAGCGAAGGAAGGAGTGGCCATTTCCTCGGTCACTTTGCCGATGACATCGTCACCCTTCTCGCGCGCGACGTCGCGATAGGGTGCTCCGGCGGCCTCAAGCGCAAGGCGGACATATTCGCCGCGCCCCTGAAGGCCGGTCCAGTAATAGAGTTCATAGGTCATGATACGGAAATACCCTGCGCCCCGCGCCGGTTCCGTTCAGGGCGACGTTTTGCGTGCCGCATCCGCAGGCAGAGGCAGTCTCGCCAATGCGGCCCTTCCCTCCCCGTCGATTCTTGCGCAATGTGCACTGCGGGACAAATCGAGAAGGGGACGCGTCGCATGTACGAATATGCCATTGCCTGGGAATGGATGACCTTCGCCGTCCGCTGGCTGCATGTCATCACCGCCATCGCCTGGATCGGCTCGTCCTTCTACTTCATCGCGCTCGATCTCGGCCTGGTGAAACGGCCGCATCTTCCCGCCGGCGCCTATGGCGAGGAATGGCAAGTGCATGGCGGCGGCTTCTACCACATCCAGAAATATCTCGTGGCCCCGGCCTCGATGCCCGAGCATCTGACGTGGTTCAAATGGGAAAGCTACATGACCTGGCTTTCCGGCTTTGCGCTGCTCTGTCTCGTCTATTACGGCGGCGCCGATCTCTTCCTTGTCGATCGCAACGTGCTGGATGTCTCAACGCCGGTGGCGATCCTCATCTCGCTCGCCTCCCTGGCGCTCGGCTGGATCCTCTACGACCTGCTTTGCAAGTCGCCGCTCGGCAAAAACACCTGGGGACTGATGATCGTCCTCTATTTCATCCTCGTCGCCATGGCCTGGGGTTACACGCAGGTCTTCACCGGCCGCGCCGCCTTCCTGCATCTCGGCGCCTTCACCGCCACGATCATGTCGGCGAACGTCTTCTTCATCATCATGCCGAACCAGCGCGTCGTGGTGGCCGATCTCATCGCCGGCCGCACGCCCGATCCTAAATACGGCGTCATCGCCAAGCAGCGCTCGACCCACAACAACTACCTGACGTTGCCCGTCATCTTCTTCATGCTGTCGAACCACTACCCGCTCGCCTTCGCGACAGCCTTCAACTGGATCATCGCCGCCCTCGTCTTCCTGATGGGCGTCACCATCCGCCACTGGTTCAACACCACCCACGCCCGCAAGGGCAGGCCGACCTGGACCTGGCTCGTCACGGCGCTCATCTTCCTCGTCATCATGTGGCTCTCCACCGTGCCGAAGGTGCTGACCGGCGAGAGTGCCGATGCCGCCCTGCCCCCGACCGCCCAGCGCTTCGCCGCCAACGGCCACTTCCCCGCGGTGCGCGATCTCGTCTCGACGCGCTGTTCCATGTGCCATGCGGTCGAACCCGCCTGGGAGGGGCTTCGGGCTGCACCGAAAGACGTTGTGTTCGAAAACGACAAGCAGATTGCCCTTCATGCCCGCGAGATCTATCTGCAGGCAGGGCGCAGCCACGCCATGCCGCCGGGCAACCTCACCGGCATGACGCCCCAGGAACGCGCCCTCATCACCGCGTGGTTCGAAACATCAACGGAAGGAAGCTGACCGCCATGACACAAACCCTCGTTCGCGGACGCCTGCTCTCCTTCCTGCGCCGCCCGCAGGCCATCGACGACACGGAAAGCTATCGCTACGAGGAAGACGGCGGCCTGCTGGTCGAGAACGGCACGATCGTCGCGGCCGGCCCCTACGGCGCCGTGCGCGCCGAGGCCGCCGCGGATGCCGACGAGATCGATCACCGCCCGCATCTCATCCTGCCCGGCCTCATCGACACGCATCTGCATTTCCCGCAGATGCAGGTGATCGGCTCCTATGCCGCAAACCTGCTCGAATGGCTGAACACCTACACCTTTCCCGAGGAATGCCGTTTCGTCGAAAGCGAGCACGCCGCCCGTATCGCAAGGCACTTCTACGACGAGATGATCCGCCATGGCACGACGACGGCCGTCGCCTACTGCTCCGTGCACAAGGCCTCGGCCGACGCCTATTTCGCCGAGGCCCTGAAGCGCGGCATGCGCATGATCGGCGGCAAGGTCATGATGGACCGCAACGCCCCGCAAGGCCTGCTCGACACGCCGCAGATGGGTTATGACGAGACACGCGCCGTCATTGCCGAATGGCACGGCAAGGGCCGCAACCATGTGGCCATCACGCCGCGCTTCGCCATCACCTCGACGCCGGCGCAGATGGAAATGACGGCCGCCCTCGCCCGGGAATTCCCCGACCTGCACATCCAGACGCACCTGTCGGAGAACCACGAGGAAATCCGCTTTACCGGCGAACTCTACCCCGACGCCATCGACTACACCGATATCTACGCGAAGTATGGCCTGCTCGGCCCCAAAAGCCTGTTCGGCCACTGCATCCATCTCTCCGAGCGCGAGGCGGATGCCATGAGCGAGGCGGGCGCGGTCGCGGTGCATTGCCCCACCTCGAACCTGTTCCTCGGCTCCGGCCTCTTCCCCTTGAAGGCGCTGTCGCGGCGCGAAAAACCCGTGCGGATCGGCGTCGCCACCGATATCGGCGGCGGCACGAGCTATTCCATGCTGAAGACGATGGACGAGGCCTACAAGATCCAGCAGTTGCTCGGCGAGCGGCTGAACCCGTTCGAGAGCTTCTATCACATGACGCTCGGCAATGCGGAAGCGCTTTCGCTATCCGACCATATCGGCACGCTGGAGGCCGGCACGGATGCCGATTTCGTCGTGCTGGACGCCGCCGCCACCCCGGCCATGGCGCTGAAGATGGAAGTCACACGCTCCCTCACCGACGAGCTTTTCCTGCTCCAGACCATGGGCGACGACCGCGCGGTGCGCGAGACCTATGTGGCGGGCAAGGCGATGAAAGCCGTGCTCTAGCTCCCGCGATAGGTCGAGTAGCCGTAGGGCGAAAGCAGCAGGGGCACGTGATAGTGGCTTGACGGATCCGCCACGCCGAAGCGCAACGGGATGCGGTCGAGGAAGGCCGGATCCGGCAGATCGGCGCCGGTGCCCTGCAGATAATCGCCGGCGTGGAACACCAGCTCATAGACACCCGCCATGAAACCGACGCCCTCGACAAGTGCGCCATCCACGCGTCCGTCCCCGTTGGTCGTGACGGTGGTAATATGCTGGCGCTCCTCGTTTTCGATCCAGTAGAGATCGATGCGCAAACCGACGGCGGGTTTGCCGAGCGCGGTATCGAGCACATGGGTGGTGAGGCGTCCGGGCTTGCTCATGGCGTCCTCTCAGGGTTTCTCGATGATGTAAGGCGTGTCGAAGAAATGCTCTTCCAGATTGACGCCTCCGCCGAGACGGTCGACGACGAGAAAATCGCTGACGGCACCCACCGCGATCAGCGGGTGGTGCCACACATTGCGCCGGTAATTGACGCCTTGGCGCCCGCCCGCGCGAAACACCTGCGGCCGGCCGGGCCGGCCGCCCTCATCCTCGGCCACCACGACCAGCCAGGGCCTGTCGTCCAGCGGCGAGAAGCTCTGGCTGCCGAACGGGTGGCGCTCCATCATGTCGATCGCATAGGGGAAGGTGCGCGGACTGCCGCGAAAGAGGTTGATGATGACCTTCGCATCCTCGCCCGTCGCTTCGGCCTCCGCGAGCGCGTGATAGCGCTCGGTCGTACCGCCGTTGATGTGGCGCATGGTGGCGGGGTCCGCTTCGATCACCGTACCGAACGGCGCGAAGGCGTCTGGGCTCAGGGGCCGGATCGTCAGTGTCTCAGCCATCGGACAGCCCTCCCGGGGAGAGGAAGGGCGGTCGTGGGTCATCGGGCATCGTCAGTCTCCGGGGAGCAGAGCAGTCAATCTCAGGAGCGCGATGCGCTCCACCTGGGTTTTCGCGGTCTCGAATTCCTCCTGCGCGGAGTTGTCGATCCGCGTCTCGAAGGCAGCGAGAATATCGTCCTTCGTCAGCCCTTTCACGGCGATGATGAAGGGGAAGCCGAATTTTTGGGTATAGGCCGAGTTGAGCGCGGTGAAGCGGGCATGTTCTTCGGCGCTCAGCCGGTCGAGCCCGGCGCCGGCCTGTTCCTTGCGGCTGTCCTCCGTCAGCCCGCCGGCAATCGCCAGCTTGCCGGCGAGGTCGGGATGTGCCCGCAGCACGCCCAACTGCTCATCCGCGCTCGCCTTGCGGAAAACTTCGGTCAGCGCCGCATGCACGCCGGCCGCCGTCATCGGCTCCGCCACGGTGCCGGCCTCAAGCGCCCGCTCGGCAATGAAGGGCGAATGCTCGAAGACGCCGCCGAAACGGGCAAGGAAATCCGCGCGCTCGATCATGCGCCCCGGCCCTTCGACGGATGATGGTTCTCGATCCAGTGGCGGGCGATGTCGATACGGCGCGGGATCCACACCTTCTCGTGGCCAAGCACGTAATCGACGAACCGGGCAAGTGCTGCGACACGGCCCGGACGCCCGACGAGGCGGCAGTGCAGGCCGATATTCAGCATCTTCGGGCTGCCTTCCGCACCTTCCTGATACAGAACGTCGAAGGCGTCCTTCAGGTAGGTGAAGAACTGGTCGCCGGTATTGAACCCCTGCGGCGTGGCGAAACGCATGTCGTTGGTTTCGAGCGTGTACGGGATGATCAGGAAGGGCTCGCCGTCGAGCCCCGGCACCCAGTAGGGCAGATCGTCGGCGTAGGAATCGGAAGAATAGACGAAGCCGCCCTCCTCCATGACAAGCCGCAGCGTGTTGGCCGAGGGCTTGCCCTGGTACATGCCGAGCGGATGCGAGCCGGTCAGTTCCTTGTGCAGGCGCACGGCCTCGCGGATATGCTGGCGTTCCGTCTCCTCGGAAAAATCCTTGTATTCCAGCCAGCGATAGCCGTGGCTGGCAATCTCCCAGCCGGCTTCCTTCATAGCCGCGACCGCTTCGGGATTGCGCGCCATGGCGAGCGTCACGCCGTAGACGGTGGTCGTGACATTGCGGCTGGTGAAGAGACGGTGCAGCCGCCAGAAGCCGGCGCGCGATCCATATTCGTAGATCGATTCCATGTTGAGGTTGCGCTGGCCGGGCCAGGCCGCTGCGCCGACGATTTCCGACAGCAGGCATTCGGAGGCCGGGTCGCCGTCCAGAATGCAGCTTTCGCCGCCCTCCTCGTAGTTGATCACGAACTGCACGGCGATGTTTGCATCGCCCGGCCAGCGCACTTGCGGGGCATTACGGCCGTAGCCGACAAGGTCGCGTGCATAAGTCTTGTCCGTCATTCCACCTCCTTGGCCATCGCCTCGCGCCCTCCGTCGCGGAGAGCCTCACCCTAGCACCGGACTGCCCGAAGTCGAACGAAATCTGGCACTTGAGAGGAACCATTAGCGTCGGGAACCGTTTTCTGTCCATGTCAACCAAGGAGAAACACTATGGCCATGCAGGATGCAAACATTCGCGAAACCCAGGATCTCATTGCCAGTGACAAGGTCGAAGGCACGAGCGTCTACGGTGCCGATGGCAAGCATATCGGCTCGGTCGAGCGCCTGATCCTCGACAAGAGAAGCGGCCATGTTTCCTACGCGGTGCTCAGCTTCGGCGGATTCCTCGGTATCGGCAGCGATCACTATCCGCTGCCCTGGAGCAAGCTGAACTATGACGAAGGCCTCGGCGGCTACCGCGTCGACGTCACCAAGGACCAGGTCGAGAAGGCGCCGCACTACGAAAGCGATGCGGAATACGAGTGGAACCGCCAGAATGGCAAGGTTATCCACGACTACTACGGCGTGCCGCCCTACTGGATGTAAGGAACACTAGAGACGTCGGGCTTCCTCGAAGTGGGCTGCGACGGCGAAAGAGGGCGGTACGTCGAGCGTGCCGCCCTCGATCTCGTTCAGTACCTGGCAGGCGAGGCGGTGGGCGATGCCGAAACTGACCTTGAAGCCGCCCGCCATGAGGCTGATGCGGCCGTGATCGGGATGGCGGCCGACCATCGGTTCGCGGCCGATCGCCCTGGGCCGCAGCCCCGCCCAGCGCTCCACGACGGGCGCGTCGGCAAGGACCGGCGCCGTCACGCGCGCCCTCTCGATCAGTGCGTCGAGCAGGCCATCGGTTCCGTGCGGATCGGTAAAGTCGTTCTCGCTGGTGCTGCCCACGGCAACGAGGCCATCGTCATGCGGCACGATATAGAGACCATCGGCGAATATCACCGGCCATGCCGGATCGACCGATGCCTTGAGCAGCGCCGCCTGTCCCTTGACCGCACTGCCGAGGGGACGCGCGACCGGTGGAGAAAAGGATTCGAGCAGGTCGAACGCCTCGACACCGGCCGCCAGCACACAATGACCGAAGGAGAGATCCGTACCATCGTCGAACCGCGCCGCTCCGGCATGAGGATCGAGACCGGAGACCCCGACACCTTCGCGGATCGTGACATTCGCCAGTTGCCCAAGCGCAGCCCTCAGGGCGGCAAGAAGCGCGCGGGGCGAGAGACGGGCTGCAAGCTGGTCGTGTACGACGCCATGCGCCATGGCCGCAGAGGCCGGCCAGCCGGCCGCGGGCGCGCGATCCAGAACCTCGAAGGCGAAGGCGCGATCCGGCGTCCGCCAATGGGACAGCGCCTCACCGGCCGTGCGCACAGCGAGATCGCGGTTGTGCGGTTTGGGCAGCGGGATGAGGCGGCCGGAGCGGCGGTAGCCGGCCGAGAGGCCCGTTTCAGCCTCCAGCGCGGCGACCTCGGCCTCCAGCGAAACGAGCGCCTCGAACTGAAAAGCCTTCTTGGCGTTCCAGCGATCCGGCAGATGCGCCATCAGCGCGCCGAGCACGCCGCCGCTGGCACCGGCGCCGATCCGGCGCTTCTCCACGAGCGTGACCGAGCGGCCGCTGCGCGCGGCATGGAGCGCCGTCCACAGGCCCATGACACCGCCGCCGACGACAAGCAGGTCCACGCCCGGTTGACCGGCGGCCTTCCCGCGATTATCGGCATGCGCCATGGCTGATCACGATCCTGAAAATACGACTGTTGAAACGGCCCTCGATTGGCACGAGGGCGATATGCCCTATTCCCGTGCCTTTGACGATCACTTTTATTGCCGCAGCGACGGTCGGCTGGAATGCGGCCACGTCTTCCTTGATGGCAACGACCTGCCGCGCCGCTGGCAGCGCGACGGGACCTTCCGCATCGGCGAACTCGGCTTCGGCACCGGCCTCAACCTGTGCGAAACCTGGCGGCAATGGCGCGAAAGCGCGCCTGAGGGCGCAAGCCTTCACTTCACCTCCTTCGAGCTCTTCCCGATGGCCCGCGCCGACATCGACCGCGCGCTCGCGCATTGGCCGGAGATCGACCGCGAACGCGGCCTGCTCACCGAAAAATGGCCTGATGCGCCGACAGGACGCGTGGAGATCGCGCTTGAACCCCGCGTCCGCCTCACCGTCGTCTGCGGCGCGGCACTCGACAGCCTGAACGGCGAGAAAGACCCCTTCGACGCGTGGTATCTCGACGGCTTCGCGCCGTCCCGCAACCCGGACATGTGGTCGCCGGAGCTGATGCAGGCGGTTTTCCGGCTCACCGCAGCGGGCGGGCGTTTTGCGACCTATGCCGCAGCCGGCTTCGTGCGGCGCAATCTCGCCGCGGCCGGCTTCACCGTCGAGCGGCGGCCCGGCTTTGCCGGCAAGCGCGAGATGCTGTGCGGCGAAAAACCCGTTTCCTGACGCTCAGTGCTGCCTGCCGTTTGCGGCGGCGGCCTTGCTGCGCTTCAGCCAGCGGTCGAGCTGTTCTTCCAGTTTCTCGGTGCTGATCGGCTTGGCGAGATAGTCGTCCATGCCGGCGGCAAGGCATTCCTCGCGGTCGCCGTGCAGCACATGCGCCGTGACAGCGATGATGGGAACGCGGTTGCCGGTGCCCCGCTCCAGCGCGCGGATCGCGCGGCTCGCCTCCAGCCCGTTCATCAACGGCATGGAAATGTCCATCAGGATGACGCCGGGCCGGCTTTCCCGGAAGATCGCGACCGCCTCCTCGCCATTGCCCACGATGCGGAAACGCAGCCCCGCGGCGGTGAGCATCTGCGTGAAGAGAATCTGGTTGACCTCGTTGTCTTCGGCCACAAGAACATCGAGCGTTTCGCCCTCGGCCTGCGTTGCCGGTGTCGCGGGTGAAGATACGGGGCGCAGGGGCAGGATATTGTTTTCCACCGCCGGTGCGGCGCCGCCCCGGTTTCTGGCGCCGCGTGCCGCACGCAGCACCTCCGAAACGGTCTCGTGGAGCTGGTCCGCGCGCACCGGCTTCATGAGATGCGCCTGCACATGCTGCCCGGCGAGCATGTCGTCTTCGGACGACAGGTTCATCGAGGTCAGCACGATCAGCGAAATGGCCGCCGTGCCGGGATGGTTGCGAAGGGCCGCAACGAAGGCAGGGGAATGATCGGGCCTGTAATCCAGAATGACGGCATCGACCCGCACACCGGCATCCTCGGCCGCCGCGAGCACCGCAAGCGCCTCGTCTTCCGAGGCCACCGCCGTGGCGTCGAACCCCCAGTCGAGCAGCATGTCGTGAGACGCCTTGCGTGACAGCGCATGCGCATCGACCACGACGATCCGCGCGGTTTTCACCCGGGCCGGCACGATGCGGTCTGGCACCGGTGCGGCGGCAAGCGCCATCGGCAGGCGCACCGTGAAGACCGAGCCCGTGCCGATCTCGCTCTTTGCCTCCAGCGTGCCCCCGAAAAGGCGCGTCAGCCCGTCCGTAATGGCGAGGCCGAGACCCGTTCCCTCGTGGCGCCGGGTCGAGGAACTGTCGACCTGCGAGAACTTCTCGAAGATCGATTCCATCTTCTCGGTGGGAATGCCGGCGCCGGTATCCTCGACGCGGATGACGATCTCCACGCCCGTTTCCGTCGGGCGAGAGGCAAGGTCGATGAGGACGTGGCCCCGCTCGGTGAACTTCACCGCATTGCCGACGAGGTTCGTGATGATCTGGCGAAAGCGCCCGGCGTCGCCGCTCACGGCGGCGGGCATGTTGGCCGCGCCACGCACGACGAGCTCGATATCCTTTTCCGCCGCGCGCGCCGACAGCAGCGTCGCAACGTCCTCCACGGCCTCGACCGGGTTGAACACCACGTCGCGCAGTGTCATCTGACCGGCATCGATCTTCGAGAAATCGAGGATATCGTTGATGATCGTCAGGAGCGCATTGCCCGACTTGACCATGATGTCGATGAAGGTCTTCTGGCGCGTATCGAGTTGCGATTTGGCGAGCAGTTCGGCCATGCCGAGCACGCCGTTCATGGGCGTGCGGATTTCGTGGCTCATATTGGCCAGGAACTCGGATTTTGCCCGGTCGGCCATCTCGGCGTGCGCGACGAGCCGACGCAACTCGTCCTCGCGGCTCTTGATGTCCGTGATGTCGGAGAAGACGATGACCGAGCGGCCGCGTCCTGTCGGCGTCACATCCAGGCGCAGCCAGCGCTTGTGCCCGCTGAAGACGGTGAGCGTGGCCGGCTTGCCGGTGAAGAGGATGCGCCCGAACGCGCTGGTCTCCACCGGCTCGTCTCCCACGAAACCGGCGATCTCGCGGTCGACGCAGCTTTGCACCAGATCCTCAAGCCGCGCGCCGGACTGCAGCAGGTGCGGCGGCATCGCGATCATCGATGCCAGCGCCTCGTTGGACAGGACGACCGCCCCGTCCTCGACGATGAGCAGGCCCTGGCTCATCGAGGAAACCGCGTCCTTCATGAGGCTGCCGACCTCTTCCAGGGCGCTGCGGGTCTGAAGAACCTCGCGCTCGCGTTCACGCCGGTCCGTGATGTCGATAAAGGTCAAAAGGCAGCGGTCGCCCGAAATCGTGCAGCCGGCTTCGATCAGCGTACGACCGTTCGCATAGGCGACCTCGCGTGCCGATCGGGTGCCGGACCGAATGGAACACAGCGCCTGCTCGTGACTTTCGGGGCTCGAGCCACAGCCGCCTTCGCTTTCCCCGCCCTGCTCGCGCAGGAACCGCATCAGCTGGCCGAGCGGGCGCCCCTTCATGGGCGGCAAGGCGCCATCCCACAAGGACTGGAAGGCGCCATTGACGAGCTCGATGACGCCGATGCCATCCACCACAACGATGCCGACGGGCAGCGATTCCACCACGCTTTCGAGATCCGCGCGGGCGGCTTCGGCCTGCCGCTGCGCCTCGATCAGCTGCGCCTCGCGCTTCATCAACACGGTCGTGTCGGTGATCGAACCGATCAGGTAGCGCTTTTCGTCCAGCGTCGTGACGCGGTAGAGCCGCGAAATCGTCGGCAAAGCGGAGCCGTCCGCACGCAGATACTCGATCTCGCTTTCGACGAGTTCGCCGGTGTCGAGCACGAACTGGTTCTGCTCGTGAAACGCCTCGCCCTGTTCGGGATACATCTCGCGCGTGGTTCGCCCGAGCAGTTCCTCCGGATGCCGGCCGGTCAGCTCGATGAAGGCGCGGTTGGCGAAGATCATGCGCTGCTCTTCGTCGCGCATGAAGCTGGCGACGGGAAGCTCGTCGAGCAATGCGCGGTAGAGGCTGATCTCCTGCAATTGCTGCGTCAGGCGATGTTCGCTGTCGCGCACGGCGGTCGCATCTATCCGCAGGACCACAAGCGCGCCATCCGGACGGCGCTGTGTGAGGATGCGCACCCACTCCTCCCCGACCCGAACGGTGGTCTCGAAGAGCGGCAGGTCGTAACTGGCAAGGCGCGCTGCGATCCAGGCCGCGCGCTCGGCCTGCGGCCTTTCTCCGACCTCAAGGTCGTGAAGGGCGGCGGCAACAGCGGCAAGATCGACCGATCCATCCGCCGCGTCGCCGAGAAGCCCCATGTAGAATTCCCGCATCACGCGGTTTGCATAGGCCAGACGATTATCCGCCCCGAAGACGGCGACGCCCGCGCCCAGCGTTTCGAGCGCATCCACGATCCCGTCCCGGCTGTCGGGGCTTGCAGGAAGCGTTCCGTTGCCGTTTGCCGCAGGAGGCGCGGCGGCCGCGGTCGACGGCGTGAACAGGCCGACGAGGATGGAGAGCGCCGGCGAAAGGCGCTCACGCCGAAGCGCGATGTCGAAACTGCCGCTGCCGAAGGGATGGATGAAACGGGCCTGTTCGGGATTGCCGAAGACGAGACAACGACGTTCCGGGTCGTCCCGATCGCCGAGGCCTGGAGCCTCGCCGATCTCGTCGCTGCGCTGGCCGATCATCGCCGCAGCGTCCAGGCCGATGAGCTCCGCATAGGCCGCGTTGACAGCGAGATAGCGCAGTTCGCTGCTCTTGACATAGGCCGGATGCGGATGGGCGCGGACCCGCGCGCAGGCCGCTTCCAGCAACTCGTCTTGCGTTTCGGCCATGCCAGTACTCCCCGAAGCGGCACGGAAGGAAGGTTTCACACAGCTCGGGGAGTATCACCAATCCTTGAACGGATGGTTAATACTTCGTTGCCATGACTTGAGGGGCTCTTCTCCATCAGGGCACTTGCCTGTCGCAAATGGCTGCGCATGTCGCCGGCAGATATGAGAAAAGGCGTGAATGGCAGAACAGACCGGGGTCGTGCCGCATGGGTGACGTCATCAAGCTCGAAAACCATCTCGACCATCAAGCGTCCGACGCGCCGCAGGAGCGCCGACGCCGCACCGGCGGACGCGGCGCCGAACGGGTGCGACGACCGCCGGCCACCGCGAAATATCTCAACCTCGTCAACACGACGGCCCCGTCGGCCGTGCTTTCGGCGGACGCGCTCGAGGCCGTGCACCAGGCCTCGCTCACCATCCTAGAAGAGATCGGCATGGATATCATTCTGCCGGAAGCACGCGAGCGCATGAAGGCGGCCGGCGCCGACGTCACGCCCGGCACAGACCGGGTGCGCTTCGACCGCGGCCTCATCATGGACATGATCGCCTCCGTGCCGTCGGGCTTCACGATGCATGCACGAAATCCCGAGCGCAATGTCGAGATCGGCGGGAACAATCTCGTCTTCGCGCAGGTCGCGTCCGCACCCTTCGTGGCGGATCGCGAGGGTGGCCGCCGCGCCGGCAACCAGGAGGACTTCCGCAAGCTGGTGAAGCTCGCCCAGTCGTACGACATCATCCACACGACGGGCGGTTACCCCGTCGAGCCGGTCGACATCCACGCTTCGGTGCGCCACCTCGATTGCCTGTCCGACCTCGTGAAACTCACCGACAAGGTGTTCCACGTCTATTCGCTCGGCAGGCAGCGCAATCTCGACGGCATCGAGATCGCCCGCATAGGCCGCGGTATCTCGATGGAGCAGATGGAACGCGAGCCTTCGCTCTTCACCATCATCAACACCTCTTCGCCGCTGCGTCTCGACGGGCCGATGTTGCAGGGCATCATCGAGATGTCGTCGCGCAATCAGGTCGTGGTGGTCACGCCCTTCACGCTTGCGGGCGCCATGGCGCCGGTCACTGTCGCCGGCGCGGTGGTGCAGCAGAATGCCGAAGCGCTCGCCGGCATCGCCTTCACGCAGATGGTGCGGCGCGGCGCGCCGGTCATGTATGGCGGCTTCACCTCGAATGTCGACATGAAGACGGGCGCACCGGCCTTCGGCACGCCGGAATACATGAAGGCGGTCATTGCCGGCGGCCAGCTCGCCCGCAAGTACAACATCCCCTACCGCACCTCCAACACCAACGCGTCCAACACGCTCGATGCGCAATCGGCCTATGAATCCGCCTTCTCGCTGTGGGCACTGACCCAGGGCGGCGGCAATTTCATCATGCATGCGGCCGGCTGGACCGAGGGCGGCCTGACGGCGTCCTTCGAGAAGTTCATCCTCGACGTGGACATGCTGCAGATGGTGGCCGAGTACCTGACACCGCTCGATGTGAGCGCGGATGCGCTGGGTGTGGACGCGGTGCGCGATGTCGGCCCGGGCGGGCATTTCTTCGGCACGCCGCATACATTGGCGCGCTACGAAACCGCGTTCTATTCGCCGATCCTGTCGGACTGGCGTAATTTCGAGACATGGACGGAAGCCGGCCGGCCGACCACCTACGATCACGCCAACCGGGTCTTCAAGGAAAAGCTCAACGCGTATGAGCGGCCGCCGCTCGACCCGGCGATCGAGGACGAACTGGATGCGTTCGTCGCCAGGCGCAAGGAAGAGGGCGGCGTTCCCACGGATTTCTAGATTTGTCGGATACCGTTGCCTGCCCTTCTCCCCACCGGGGAGAAGGGGAAAGAGGCACACGTTCAATCTGCCTCTGACCGCTTCTTAGGCGTTGAACATGATCGAGCGGACGGAGGAGATCAGCTTCTCCGTCGGAAGGTTCGAGAAGTTCTTGTCGATCTCGGCCATGGTCAGCGTACGGGCCTTGTCGGAAAGCTTGCTGCGCAGGTCGCCGAGCGTCTGCGGGGCGGCGCAGACGACCAGACGGTCGAAGGCGCCTTCGGCGGCGTAATCATCGATACGGCCGGCCACCTCGGCGGTAAATTTCTGCTGTTCGTCACGCACCGGATCACTGGAATATTCCATGGCGGAGCGGCCGGGGCCGACCGAAGAATGGCTGCGGCCGGGCTTGTCGGCCATGATGTCCTGCACCCGCTTCGGCTCCCAGCGGAAGACTTCCTGCTCAGGGCTCTGCTGTTCGTCCTTCAGCAGGTTCACGCCCTTGAGAAGGCGGGCCTGATTGCCGTCGGCGGCGAGAATCCAAGTCGTAGCGGTCATATTTCACTCCCGTAGCAAGGTTCATCGGTGCAGATCGTCTGCACCGAGAAGCATCCCACATGATTGTGGCCAGATACGTATCATCCAACGCAAGGCGCCCTTTCCGGTTCCGGGTGGCGGTAGGCACGAAGCTGTTGGAAAGCCGTGCCGCCCCCTATCACCGTGGCGCAGACGCCCGGTAAACTCGCCCACCGACAGGAGAAGACCGATGGCCGAACCGCTGAAGAACCTGCTGCATCCCGGGCTCGTGAAGGAGATGGCCACGCATATCTCCCGCGCGGCGCCCGATTTCGATGGCGGCCGGTTCACCGGGCTGGCAACCGCCGGCATGGATGCGCTCGAGCTGATGCAGCGGGCCGACCGGATCCGTCAGGCGCTGGCGCAAACCCTTCCCGCCGACTATCCCGCTGCCGCCGACATCCTGCGCCGCGCCTTGCCGGCGGAAGGCAGGCCCGGTCTCTCCGGCTGGGCGCTGTTGCCGGTCAACCAGTTCGTGTCCGAATACGGCCTGGCGCATTTCGATCTGTCGCTCGCGCTCCTGAAAGCGCTGACGCCCCATTTCACCGCCGAGTTCGGCATCCGCCGCTTCATCCATGCCGATGAGGACCGGGCGCTTGCCGAAATCTCCGGCTGGGTGACGGACCCCAATCACCATGTCCGCCGGCTCGCCAGCGAGGGCACCCGGCCCCGCCTGCCCTGGGCCATGCGCCTGCCCGGTCTCGTCAGGAACCCTCATCCGATCCTGCCGATCCTGGTTGCCCTTCTCGACGACCCCGAGGACTATGTGCGCCGCTCCGTCGCCAACAGCCTGAACGACATCGCGAAGGACCATCCTGCCCTCGTCGCCGATTTCGTGGAGCGCCATATCGAGGGCGCGTCGCCCGCGCGGCGGCAACTGCTGCGCCACGCCTCGCGCACCCTTCTCAAGAAGGGGAATGCCAAGGCGCTCGCCAATTTCGGCTTCGCCGCCGCCAGGGGCATAGAGGCAACGCTGGCGGTCTCGACGCCCGTTGTCGTCTTCGGCGACAAGCTGGGCTTCTCGATCGACGTCACCAATGGCGACACGGCCCCGCAGCGGCTGATGATCGACTATGCTATCCATCATGTGAAGGCGAACGGAACGCTGGCGCCGAAGGTTTTCAAGTGGAAGCAGCTCGACCTGCCCGCCGGCGCGCGCCAGACGATCATCAGGGACCACGCCATCCGGGCGATCACCACGCGCGTCTACTATCCCGGAACGCACCGCATCGAGGTGCTGATCAATGGCGCCATATCCGCGTCGGCCGACTTTGATCTGCGCATGGAATGACCGCTCTGCTTTCGCAGCTGCGAAATCAGGACTTGACTTTTTGCCGTAAAACAACGACATGAGGCCCAGCGTCGCCCTTCGGCCGCCGCGTGAGCGAGCCTGCGATTTCCCGCTTGAGGGATGCTAAGAAGGACAAGCGCAAGAGAACGATCCGACTCCCATTTTTCGGATGACTGCGCAGACGACTGCCAACCAACCCACAAGTTCCCAATTCACGCGGGGTTCTTGACGCCGAACGAAACCGGAAACGCATGGTGCGTTCCGGCCTGAAGCAGTTCCAGCAAAAGTGTGACGCGGTTTTGCGTCCGGAACTGCTTAGGAAGTCGTTTGGCGCCCCGAAAGGTATTTGACTTGACCACTTTTCACGACCTCGGCCTCTCGAAGACCATCGTCGCTACCCTCTCCGCCCTCGGCTTCGAAAAAGCGACGCCGATCCAGGAAAAGGCCATTCCGCTCGTCCTCGAAGGCTCCGATCTGATCGGTCTCGCCCAGACCGGCACCGGCAAGACGGCCGCCTTCGGCCTGCCGATGATCGAGAAGCTGCTGGCCGACGCCCGCCGTCCCGACCCGCGCAACATCCGCGCCCTCATTCTCGCCCCGACCCGCGAACTGGTGAACCAGATCGCCGACAACCTGCGCGACTTCGTGAAGAAGACGCCGCTGCGTGTCGTCACCGTCGTCGGCGGCGCCTCCATCAACAAGCAGTCGGAAATGCTGTCCCGCGGCACCGACATCCTCGTTGCCACGCCCGGCCGCCTGCTCGATCTCGTCGCGCGCAAGTCGGTGACGCTGACGCAGGCCCGCTATCTCGTGCTCGACGAAGCCGACCAGATGCTGGACCTCGGCTTCATCCATGACCTGCGCAAGATTTCCAAGATGGTGCCGAAGAACCGCCAGACGCTGCTCTTCTCGGCCACCATGCCGAAGCTGATCGGCGAACTGGCCGGCGAATATCTCGTCAACCCGAAGAAGGTCGAAGTGACCCCTCCGGGCAAGGCGGCCGACAAGGTGGAGCAGTATGTCCACCACGTTCCGGGCAAGGACCAGAAGGCGCAGATCCTGCGCAAGACGCTCACCGACAATCCGGATGGCCTGTCGCTCGTCTTCTCGCGCACCAAGCATGGCGCCGAGAAGCTGATGAAGCATCTCGACCATATCGGCTTCAAGGCCGCGTCCATCCACGGCAACAAGAGCCAGGGCCAGCGCGAGCGCGCGCTCAAGGCCTTCCGTGACGGCGAGATCCGCGTCCTCGTGGCGACCGACGTCGCCGCCCGCGGCATCGACATTCCCGGCGTCACGCATGTCTACAACTATGACCTGCCGGAAGTGCCGGACGCCTATGTCCACCGTATCGGCCGCACGGCCCGCAACGGCCGCGACGGCATCGCGATCGCCTTCTGCACGCCCGACGAAGCGCACCTGCTGCGCGATATCGAGAAGCTGATGGGCATCCAGATCACCGTCGCCAGCGGCGAAGCACCTGCCGTCATCACCGCCGGCCCCGGCGGCAAGTCGCGCAAGGGTCGCGGCAACGGCAGCGGCCGCGCCGGCCAGCGCCCGGCCCGCAAGCCCTTCAGCGATGGCGCGCAGGCGGCGGAAGGTGCGGCCCCTTCGGGCGCAAAGCGTCCGCAGCACGGCCGCCCCGCCCAGAAGCAGGGCGAACGCCAGAACCGCAACCATGGCGGCGGCAACGGCCAGGGCCGTCCGCAGCGTCAGGGCAAGCCGCGCCGGCCGGAAGGCCAGCGCCGCGAACAGGCCTGAACCCACGACAGATCAATGCAGACGGCGGGCCTCGGCCCGCCGTTTTCGTATGTGCAAGGCGGCTCTTCACCGCTGCGAAAGCGTTAAGCCGTCTTTGCCAATTTTAAATGTATATTAATGCAGTTTTAACGACATACGGCCATTTGCCCGGCCGTCGGTTGGCTTTCGGGCCGGCGGCAGGCAGGCTTGCGCTTCGTTTCATGCGCGAGTTTTGCCCGAATGATATCCTTCATCGTCAGGCTGAGGAGCCGCGCCCATTTCACCATCCGGGCCAAGGCGAACCGCGGCGTGCTGCTTTCGCGGCCTGATCCGCGCCGGCGCATCGCCTTGCTCATCGCCGGCTTCGTCATGCTTTATGCCGGCGTCGGCGCGCGCCTCGTGCAGTACGGCCTGACGGACACGCTCACGGCGGGCGCGATCAACGTCAACCAGCACACCGTCGCGTCCCGTCCCGATATCCTCGATCGCCACGGGCAGCTTCTGGCGACGGATATCAACACGGTCTCGCTCTATGCCGAGCCGCGCAAGGTCATCGATGCCGACGAGGTCGTCGAGAAGCTTGCCACCGTCATGCCCGACCTCGACTGGAGCGAAACGCACCGCAGGCTCAAATCGAAGTCGGCCTTCCAATGGCTGCGCCGCCAGCTGACGCCGCGGCAGCAGGCCGACATTCTCGCACTCGGTATCCCCGGCATCGGCTTTCGCCCGGAAAAACGGCGCTTTTACCCCGGGGGGCCAACCGCTGCCCATGTCGTGGGCCACGTCAACATCGACAATCTCGGCCTGGCCGGCATGGAGCGCTATATCGACCAGCAGGGCTATGCCGATCTCAGGGCCGCCGGCCTGACCAACGACACGCGCATGGAGCCCGTGCGGCTATCCATCGACCTGCGCGTCCAGCATATCGTCCGCGATGTCGTCCAGAATGCGATGACCAAGTACGAGGCGGAAGCCGCCGGCGCCGTCATCGTCGATGCCGAGACCGGCGAGGTGCTCGCCATGGCCTCCGTGCCCGATTACGATCCCAACCAGCCGTCGCGCACGCTGGCCGACGGCAGCATCGACCGGGACTACGAAAAGGGCTGGTTCAACCGGGTCAGCAACGCCACCTTCGAAATGGGTTCGACCTTCAAGGGCTTCACGCTCGCCATGGGGCTCGATGCGGGACATATCACGCTGTCCTCGGTGGTCGATGCCTCCCGCCCGATCCGCATGGGCGGCTTCACCATCCGCGATTTCAGGGGCAAGAACCGGCCTCTCACCATCCCGGAGGTGTTCCAGTATTCCTCCAATATCGGCACGGCCGCCGTCGCCGACCGGGTCGGCATCGACGGGCATCGCGAATTCCTGACCCGGCTTGGCCTGCTGTCGAAGATGGAGACCGAGATGCCGGGCGTCGCGACACCCACCCAGCCGCGGACATGGAAGAAGATCAACTCGGTCACCATCTCCTTCGGCCACGGCGTCGCCACGACGCCGCTCCAGACGGCCGTCGCGGCGGCGGCGCTCATCAATGGCGGAAACCTCATCAACCCGACCTTCCTTCCCCGGTCGAAAGACGCGGCCGCCGAGATCGCCCGCGCGGTGGTGAAGGACAAGACCAGCGACGACATGCGCTTCCTCTACCGCTGGAACGGCATGAACGGCTCCGGCCGCTCCGCACAGGTCGAGGGCTTCGACGTGGGCGGCAAGACCGGCACGGCCGACAAGGTGATCAACGGGCGATATGCCAAGGATATCAACTTCAATGCCTTCATTGCAGGTTTCCCGATGGCGAAGCCGCGCTACGTCGTACTGACCTTCGTCGACGCGCCGAAGACCGGCGAGAACGGAGGGCGCACCGCGGCCTCGACCGCCGCACCCATCACCAAGGACATCATCGCGCGCTCGGCCGCCCTGCTCGGCGTACACCCCACGTTCGGAACGACGGACAATCCACTGGAGCTCGTCGACTACTGAGGGCCGTGCAGCCGGCGTCGCGTCACGCAGCCTGGGCGACGTCCTTGCGGTTGGTAAGATAGACGCCGACGACCACGATGGCCGTGCCGAGGATCATCGGGACGGTCAGCTCCTCCCCGAAGACCGCGGCCGCCTGAAGGGCTGCGAGCGGCGGCACCAGATAGATCAGCGACGCGGCGCGCGAGACCTGGCCGCGGCGCAGGAGATAGAGCAGCAGCAGGATCGCGCCCATCGAAATGCCCAGGACGGACCAGGCGACCAGCGCGACGAAGGCAAAGCCGAAATCGATATGCTGCGTCTCGAGCGCCAACGCGAAGGGCACGGTCACGATCAGCGCGCCGATATATTGCAGCGTGGCGATCGCCCTGATGTCGCCCGTGCGCAGATATTGCTTCTGGTAGATCGTTCCATAGGTCACGGCCGCCATGCCGAGCATGTTGATGACGATGGCGAAGGCCGGGATCTCGGACGCGCCATGGCCGAAGAACTTCGGTACGACGGCAAGCAGCACGCCGGAAAAGCCGAGACCGAGGCCCGCCTTCTGCGCCCTACTCAGCCGCTCGCCGATGAAGAACGGTGCGGCGAGCGCCGTCATCAGCGGCTGGAGCGCGGCGATGATGGAGGAAAGTGCCGCCGGAACCCCCTGCCCGATCGCCCACCACAGTGCACCGAGATAGAAACCGTGCAGGAACGCGCCGGAGATGACGGCGTGGGCAATGGTGCGCCCGTCGCGCGGCCAGGATACGCCCGATGCCAGGCACAGGCCGGCAAACAGCACGGCAGCGACGAGATAGCGGACGCCGAGGAAGGTCAACGGCTCGGAGACGATGGTCGCATATTTCGCGACCACCCAGCCGGTCGACCAGAGCAGAACGAAGATGGCAGGCGCCAGGCGGTCGAGCGACATGGAAGTACCGTCAGGAGAACAATCGTGCGCGAGCGATAAGGCCCGCCCGCGTGCCGGTCAAAGGAATTTCCCTGAAGCTTAGGTTCAGCAAAAAATGTCGCCGATCAGCCCTGCGGCAACTGCCGCTTTTTTGAGCAACCACTCAGCCCGGCCCCGCCGCCGCCCACGCAAGCCGGCCTCCTTCGCGGCCGCGAAGGGCCGAGCAGGACGGTTTCGCCGGCGCGCCAACCCTCACGCGAATTCTTCATCGCTAATTGAGCATGGTTCTTGCATTGCCCCGTGTGTTGTACTCAAATGGGAAAAAAGGGGAACACGCCTTTGGCATTTGACGAAATGATGAATGCGGCTTCAAACCCGCGCCAGCCTTACGAACACTATCATGAATGGTACGAGGGGCAGGATCGGGCCCGCCTGATCGCCAAATCGAAGGAAGCCGAAAACCTCTTTCGAAAGACCGGCATTACCTTCGCGGTCTACGGGCACGAAGACAGCTCCGAAAAGCTCATTCCCTTCGACATCATTCCCCGCATCATTTCCGGCCGCGAATGGCGCAAGCTCGCCCAGGGCATCGAACAGCGGGTCATCGCCCTCAACGCCTTTCTCGACGACATCTACCACAAGCAGGAAATCATCAAGGCCGGCCGCATTCCCCGCGAGCTGATCGAGCGCAACGAGGCCTTCCTGCCGCAGATGATCGGCTTCAAGCCGCCGGGCGGCGTCTATACCCATATCGTCGGCACCGACATCGTGCGCACGGGTGAAGACCAGTTCTACGTGCTGGAAGACAATGCCCGCACCCCTTCCGGCGTCAGCTACATGCTGGAAAACCGGGAAACCATGATGCAGATGTTCCCGGAGCTGTTCCACATCAACAAGGTGCGGCCCGTCGAGGATTATCCCAAACTCCTGCGCCAGAGCCTTGCCTCGCTCGCCCCTCCCGGCTGCTCGGGCAAGCCGCGCGTGGCTGTGCTGACGCCCGGCATCTTCAACTCCGCCTATTACGAGCACGCCTTCCTCGCCGACATGATGGGCGTGGAGCTGGTGGAGGGGTCGGACCTGCGCGTCGTCGACGGCAAGGTGAAGATGCGCACGACGCGCGGCTATGAAGCCATCGACGTGCTGTACCGCCGCGTCGACGACGATTTCCTCGATCCGCTGACCTTCCGGCCGGATTCCGCCCTCGGCATTCCCGGCATCATGGACGTCTACCGCGCCGGCAACATCACCATCGCCAACGCGCCCGGCACCGGCATTTCGGACGACAAGGCGATCTATTCCTACATGCCCGAGATCGTGGAGTTCTACACGGGCCGCAAGGCCATGCTGGAGAACGTGCCGACCTGGCGCTGCTCGGAAGAGGACAGCCTGAAATACGTGCTGGAACACCTGAGCGAACTCGTCGTGAAGGAAGTGCACGGCTCCGGCGGCTACGGCATGCTGGTCGGTCCCACCGCCTCGAAGAAGGAATGCGCGGCCTTCGCCGAAAAGCTGAAGGCCCGGCCCTCCAACTATATCGCGCAGCCGACGCTGTCGCTTTCCACCGTTCCCATCATGGTCAACAAGGGCATCGCGCCGCGGCACGTCGACCTTCGACCCTATGTGCTCGTGTCCGACAAGGTGCAGATCATTCCCGGCGGGCTGACCCGCGTGGCGCTGAAAGAAGGCTCTCTGGTGGTCAACTCCAGCCAGGGCGGCGGCACGAAGGACACCTGGGTACTGGAGGACTGAGCCGATGCTGGGACGCACTGCAAACGGCCTATACTGGATGTTCCGCTATATCGAGCGGGCTGAAAACATTGCCCGCCTGATCGACGCGGGCCTGCGCATGGCGCTCACGCGCTCCGGCTCCTCCGACGAGGACTGGGACGGCGTGCTGCAAAGCGCCGGCGTGAGAGAGGATTTCGACGCCGTGCACGCCACGCTGACAAGCGCGGATGCGATCGACTTCCTGCTGCGCGACCGCGCCAATCCCTCGAGCGTGATGTCATGCATCGATTCGGCGCGCAACAACGCCCGCATGGTGCGCACCGCGCTGACCCGGGAGACATGGGAAGCGACCAACGAATGCTGGATCGAGCTCAAGCAGCTCCTGTCCAGGCGCGCGAAGCCGGCCGACATGCCCGAGATCATCGACGTCATCAAGCGCCGGACCGGCCTCATCCGCGGCGCGTTCCACGGCACCATGCTGCGCGACGACATCTACAACTTCTCGCGCATCGGCACCTTCATCGAGCGGGCGGACAACACGGCGCGCATCCTCGACGTCAAGTACTACGTGCTGCTGCCGGCCATCGCCAAGGTCGGTTCCTCGCTCGACAACAAGCAATGGGAATCCATCCTGCGCTCCGTCTCGGCGCACCGCTCCTACAGCTGGGTCTATGACGGCGACTACTCGCCGGCCAATATCGCGGATTTCCTGATCCTCAACGATCGCATGCCGCGCTCGCTGGCCTATAGCTACGACAAGATCGTCACCAATCTCGGCTACCTCGCCAAGCTCTACGGCGAGAACCATGCCGCCCATGACACGGCGTCGTCGACCATGATGCTGCTGCGCAGCCGCGCCATGGAAGACATCATGGAACAGGGCCTGCACGAATTCATCGAGGAATTCATCGTGCACAACAACCGCCTCGGGGAAGAGATCTCCGAAGGCTACCGTTTCTATCGCTAGTGGCTGGACGAGGACAAAGGATGCGACTGAAGATCAGCCACACGACCGAGTATCATTACGCCGACCCAGTGCAGTATTCGCTGCAACGGCTGCGGCTGACGCCCAGGAACCATCCGGGCCAGACGGTGCGGGATTGGAAGACAACCGTGCATGGCGCCCATCTGGAGGCGGGCTATACCGACCATTTCGGCAACCATGTCGATCTCGTGAGCACCGAGGCCGAGCAGGTGACGATCCGCATCGTCGCCGAAGGCGAGGTGGAGACGGAAGACCGGGCCGGCGTATTCGGTCCGCATCAGGGCTTCGTGCCGCTCTGGCTCTACCTGCGCGAGACGCCGCTCACCAGGCCGGGCAAGCTGGTGCGTGAACTGGCCAGGGCGTCTTCCGGCGACAGCGAGCTTTCGCGCATGCACGACCTGATGGCGAAGCTGCACGCGGCGGTGGCCTACCGGCCGGGCGAGACCGCACCGGACACGACGGCCGAACAGGCGCTGGAGAAGAAGCAGGGCGTCTGCCAGGACCATGCCCATATTTTCCTCTCCGCCGCACGCTACCTCGGCCTGCCAGCGCGCTATGTCTCGGGCTACCTGCTGATGGACGAGCCGGCGCAGACGGCGAGCCACGCCTGGGCGGAGGTGCATCTGCAGGGCCTCGGCTGGGTGGGGTTCGATGCAGCCAACAAGATCTGCCCCGACGACCGCTATGTGCGCCTGTCGACGGGCCTCGACTACAAGGACGCCGCACCCGTTTCCGGGATGGTGGTTGGGCACGCTGCCGAGACGATGAACGTTGCGATCCGCGTGGAGACGGCCGGCCAGAGCCAGTCGCAGAGCCAGAGTTGAGGCGTGGCGGCCCCGAAAAGACCGCCACGCCATTCATATCAGCGGGATGCCGTTTCCAGCAGACGACAGAGCGACACGAGGCTCGCATCGTAACCGCTGCTATTGACGCTGCGGCAGCGCTTGATGAGCTGCATGCGTTCGCCGCGCGACATCTGCGAGAACTGCCGCACGACGTCTCGATCCCGGCCGGTCGATACGCCGCCACCCGGATTGCTGGGGTTCACGCCCGTGCCCGGGTTGGTACCCGTGCCGCCGCCGATGCCGACATCGACATTCGCATCGACCAATCCGCGCCCGCCGACATTGGCGCCGACATTGGCACGCAGGCCGTTCGAACCGCCGACACGCGCATTCACATTGGCATCGACCAATCCGCGCGAGCCTCCGACATTCGCATTTACGCCGGCATTCACGCCGTTACGGCCGCCGATCGATGCGGTCGTGCGGGAATCCGCCAGTCCGCGCGAGCCGCCAACCGTTGTGTTCGAGCGTGCATTGATACCGTTGGAGCCGCCGACACTGGCATTAACGCCAACGTTTGCAAGCCCCCCGCTGCCTCCAACTTTCGCACCGACACCGGCATTCAGACCGCCGACGCTGACGCCAACGCCAACACCCAGTCCGCCGCTACGGCTTTTCTGCTGGGCGAGCGCATGAACTGGAACGGCAAGAACCGCCGCGGCCAGCAATACGCCCGTTATTCTGGGGATCGATACGCCTTGTGATCTTTCAAACATGGGGAACCTCCCTTCAGCGACCGGGCCGGAATTGGACCGATATCGCAAGTTGAAAGGAGATCCCGCCCTCGCCGGTTCCGTGCGACTGTAGAAAAAATTGACGAAGGGAAAAAAATTGTTGCCAGCGGGTCGAGGCGTCATCCGAACTGTATCGAAATGACACAGGACGGGCGCGATTCACAGAACCGCGCCCGCAGACGTTCAGTGGCTGTCCTTGCCCACCGCGCTGCCACGGCAGCCCTTGAGGAAATCAAGGTCGGCGCCGGTATCGGCGCCCTGTACGTGCTGCTGGTGCAACCAGGCATAACCCGACGTCGGCAACTCGTGGTTCGGCGTCCACTCCGCAAGGCGGCGCGCCAGCTCTTCATCGGAAATGTCGAGATGCAGGCGACGGTTCGGCACGTCGAGCTCGATCATATCGCCGTTTCTGACCACGGCCAGCGGACCGCCGACGGCGGCTTCCGGCGAGGTGTGCAGGACGACGGTGCCGTAGGCGGTGCCGGACATGCGCGCGTCCGAGATGCGCACCATGTCGGTAATACCCTTCTTCAGCACCTTCGGCGGAAGGCCCATATTGCCGACCTCGGCCATGCCCGGATAGCCCTTGGGGCCGCAGTTCTTCATGACCATGACGCAGGTCTCGTCGATATCGAGATTGTCGTCGTTGATCTTGGCCTTGTAGTCGTCGATATCCTCGAACACCACGGCGCGGCCGCGATGCGTCAAAAGATGCGGCGAGGCTGCCGAAGGCTTCAGCACCGCACCCTTCGGCGCGAGATTGCCGCGCACGACGACGATGCCGCCCGATTGCGTCAGCGCCTTCTCTGCCGGCAGGATGACGTCCTCGTTCCAGTTGACGACGTCCTTCACCTCGTCCCAGACGGTCTCGCCGGAAACGGTGATGGCGTCCTTGTGCAGGAGGCCCGCTTCGCCGAGGCGCTTCAGCACGACCGGCAGGCCGCCGGCATAGAAGAACTCCTCCATCAGGTACTTGCCCGACGGCATGAGGTTGACGATCGTCGGCACGTCGCGGCCGCAGCGGTCCCAATCGTCCAGCGTCAGATCGATGCCGACGCGGCCGGCCATGGCCAGCAGGTGGATGACGGCATTGGTCGAGCCGCCGATCGCCGC
Organism: Shinella sp. AETb1-6; assembly: GCF_009826875.1. Classification (NCBI taxonomy): domain Bacteria; kingdom Pseudomonadati; phylum Pseudomonadota; class Alphaproteobacteria; order Hyphomicrobiales; family Rhizobiaceae; genus Shinella; species Shinella sp. AETb1-6. The sequence goes on from NZ_WUMM01000001.1 coordinate 621,389, forward strand.
ATTGGTGCGGATGGCGTTCTCGAAGGCCTGCTTGGTCATGATATCGGAGGGCTTCAGGTCGTCCTTGACCATCTGCACGATGCGCCGGCCGGTAAGCTGCGCCATGACCTTGCGGCGGCTGTCGACACCCGGAATGGCGGCGTTGCCGGACAGAGCCATGCCGAGCGCCTCGGCCATGGAGGCCATGGTGGAGGCCGTGCCCATCGTGTTGCAGGTGCCCGACGAGCGGCTCATCGAAGCCTCGGCCTCGAGGAACTCCTCCTGCGTCATCTCGCCGGCCTTCACCATCTCGGAGAACTTCCACAGATGCGTGCCGGAGCCGACGCGCTCGCCGCGGAAGTAACCGTTCAGCATCGGCCCACCCGTGACGACGATCGAGGGCAGGTCGACGGAGGCGGCCGCCATGATCAGCGACGGCGTGGTCTTGTCGCAGCCGACCATGAGGACACAGCCATCCATCGGCTGGCCGCGAATGGTTTCCTCGATGGCAAGCGCCGCAAGGTTGCGGTACATCATCGCCGTGGGGCGGAAGGTGTTTTCAGAGGCGGAGAAGACGGGCACTTCCATTGGGAAGCCGCCGGCCTCCCAGATGCCGGCCTTCACCTTTTCGGCAAGCTCGCGCAGATGGCCGTTGCACGGCGTCATGTCCGACCACGTGTTGAGGATGCCGATCACCGGGCGCCCGTCGAACAGGTCGTGCGGATAACCCTGGTTCTTCATCCAGCCGCGATGGTAGATCACGTCACGGCTCGTGCCGCCGTACCATTCCTGCGACCGCAGCCTGCGCGGCCATTCCGCTTTCTTCGTCATCTTTCCAGTCCTTGAAGGGACCGCCCGGAAGCCCGAGCGGCCTTTGTCTCACGCCAGGGTGTAGGCGGTCTTGACGGTTGTGTAGAATTCGTTGGCGTATTTGCCCTGCTCGCGCGAGCCGAAGGACGATCCCTTGCGGCCGCCGAACGGCACATGGAAATCGACGCCCGCCGTCGGCAGGTTGACCATCACCATGCCGGCCTCGGCATTGCGCTTGAAATGCGTGGCGTGCTTGAGGCTGGTCGTCGCGATGCCCGAAGAGAGGCCGAACGGCGTGTCGTTGGCAATCGCCAGCGCCTCCTCGTAATCCTTGACGCGGATGACGGCGGCAACCGGACCGAAAATCTCTTCGCGCGAGATGCGCATCTCGTTCGTCGCCTCGGTGAAGAGCGCCGGCGCCAGGTAGAAACCGGGCGTGTCACGCTTCAGGAGCTCGCCGCCGAAGGCAAGCTTTGCGCCTTCCTTTTGGCCGATCTCGATATAGTCGGTGTCCTGCTTGAGCTGCGTTTCGTCCACGACCGGGCCGATATGCGTGCCGGCCTTGAGCGCATCGTCCACGACGACGCTCTTCAGCCGCTCGCCCACGGCCGCGACGAAGCGGTCATGGATGCCTTCCGTCACGATGACGCGCGAGGAGGCCGTGCAGCGCTGGCCGGTCGAGAAGAAGGCCGAGTTGACGGCGGCTTCGACGGCCACGTCGAGGTCGGCATCATCGAGCACGACGAAGGGGTTCTTGCCGCCCATTTCGAGCTGGTACTTGCGGTTATGCTCGACGGAGGCGACGGCCACGCGCTTGCCGGTGCCCGTAGACCCGGTGAAGGTGATGGCGTTGACATCCGGGCTGTCGAGCATGGTCTGGCCGACAACCGAGCCCTTGCCCATGACAAGGTTCAAGACGCCCTTCGGCAGCCCGGCGCGCACCAGGATATCGACGATGGCCCAGGAGCAGCCCGGCACCAGTTCGGCCGGCTTGAAGACGACCGTGTTGCCATAGCAGAGCGCGGGCGCGATCTTCCAGGCGGGAATGGCGATGGGGAAATTCCAGGGCGTGATGATGCCGACGACGCCGACTGGCTCGCGGGTGATCTCGACACCGATATTCGGACGCACCGACGGCAGCACCTCGCCGGCAAGGCGCAGACATTCACCGGCGAAGAAATCGAAGATCTGGCCGGCACGCACGGTCTCGCCGATGCCTTCCGCCAGCGTCTTGCCCTCCTCCCGCGACAGGAGACGGCCAAGCTCCTCCTTTCGGGCAAGGATCTCGTCGGCGGCCTTGCGCAGGATGGCGTGGCGCTCGAGAATGCCCGAGCGCGACCAGGCCGGAAACGCCGCCTTGGCCGCCGCGATGGCCGTTTTGGTGTCCTCGGCGGAGGCGCGGGCATAGGTGCCGACGACGTCGCCGGTATTCGACGGGTTGATGTTCTCGACCCCGTCCGCGCCGACCCATTCGCCGGCAATCAGGTTCTGGTGGATCGTCATGGTCTCAGCCTCCAGTCCGCAGCCTCAGAGCTGGCGGATTTCGATCTCTTCTTCCTTGGCGATGGCGAGCGGATTGCGCAGCGGCAGGCCGAACCCGTCAGCGCCGATCTCGAACACATCGCCTTCCTGCGTGCGGATGCCATCGCCGAAGGACAGCGTCGCCGTGCCAAACATATGGACATGGATATCGCCCGGCACGCGGAACAGGCCGTATTTGAAGTGGTGGTATTCGAGATTGGCGAAGGTGTGGGACATGTTCGCCTCACCGGAAACGAAGGGCTTTTCCCACAGGACCTTGCCGTCGCGGACGATGCGCGAGAAACCCCTGATGTCATCGGGCGCGGCGCCGACGCGGATTTCCGGGCCGAAGCTCGCCTGGCGCAGCTTCGAATGCGCGAGATAGAGATAGTTGATGCGCTCCGTCACATGATCGGAGAATTCGTTCGACACGGCAAAGCCGATGCGGAACGGCGAGCCATCGGCGGCAATGACGTAGATGCCGGCCATTTCTGGTTCTTCGCCGCCATCGAGCGCGAAGGACGGCGAAGTGAGCGCGGCACCGGGCGCGACGGCCTGCGTGCCGTTGCCCTTGTAGAACCATTCCGGCTGGACGCCCTTCTCGCCGGGCTTCGGCTTGCCGTTCTCAAGCCCCATGCGGAACATCTTCATCGAATCCGTCAGCGATTCCTCGTCGGCTTCCGACGTCTTCTTGTGCATGGAATCGCGCGTGGCGGCCGAACCGAGATGGGTGAGGCCCGTGCCGGTGAGATGCAGATGCGCGGCGTCCGGATGGGTGATCGGCGGCAGCAGGCGGCCCGCGGCATAGGCGGCTTCGAGATCGACTTCGTCGCCGAGGCCCTTGCCGTCGATGACGGCCTTCAGGGACGTGCCCGCATTGGCGGCTTCCATGGCGAGCGCATAGACGCTTTCAGCACCCTTGACCGCGCGGCCCTTGCCGCCCTCTTCACGCGCCACGACAGTGATCGAACCGTCCGCGTTGGATACCTGCGAAATCAGCATTTCCGTTTCCTTCCTCAAGCCGGCATCAGCCAAGGCTTCGCACCTGCGGCGGACACACGCCACCGCACTGGCCGCAGGCGCGGCCGGTCAAACATGCTTGCAACCCGTGTGGCCTGGCCGGTTCCCCGGTCAGCCCTTGTTCTTGTTGTAGACGTCGAAGAACACGGCGGCGAGCAGCACCAGGCCCTTGATGAGCTGCTGGTAGTCGATGCCGATGCCCATGATCGACATGCCGTTGTTCATGACGCCCATGATGAACGCACCGATGACCGCGCCCGTGATCTTGCCCACGCCGCCCGACGCCGAGGCGCCGCCGATGAAGCAGGCCGCGATGACGTCGAGCTCGAAGCCGACGCCGGCCTTGGGCGTGGCCGAGTTCAGGCGGGCCGCGATGATCATGCCGGCAAGGGCTGCAAGCGCGCCCATATTGACGAAGGTGTAGAAGGTCAGCCGCTCGGTGTTGATGCCCGAAAGCTTCGCCGCCTTCTCGTTGCCGCCCATGGCGTAGACGCGACGGCCGATCGTCGTGCGCGTGGTCACGAAGGTGTAGAAGGCGATCAGCACGCCCATGACGACGAGAACGTTCGGCAGGCCGCGATAGGTCGCGAGCTGGAAGCCGAGGAAGATCGCCACGGCGCCGATGATGAGCATCTGCACGGCGAAGAAAGCGAAGGGCTCGTTTTCGGTCTCATGCAGCGCATTGAGGCGACGCTCGCGCAGGCCGGCATAGATGGCGTAGGCCACGAGCAGCACGACCATGACCAACGCGAAGTAGTTCTTGATCAGGCTCGTCGCGGGATCGGTAAAGGACAGGAAATCCGGCACGAAACCCGTCGAGAGGATCTGGAAGTCCTTCGGGAAGGGACCGACCGGGCGGCCGCCGAGCACGACATAGGTCATGCCGCGGAAGACCAGCATGCCGGCGAGCGTCACGATGAAGGACGGGATCTTCTGGTAGGCGACCCAGTAGCCCTGTGCGGCCCCCATGACGGCACCGACCAGGATGCAGAGCGGCACCACGACGATGGCCGGCAGCCCCCATTTCACCAGCATGATCGCCGAGATCGCGCCGATGAAGGCGACGATGGAGCCGACCGACAGGTCGATATGCCCCGCCACGATGATCAGCAGCATGCCCAGCGCCATGATGACGATGAACGAGTTCTGCAGGACGAGGTTGGTGATGTTGACCGGACGGAAGAGAACGCCGTTGGTGATGACCTGGAAGAAGATCATGATGACGACGAGCGCGACCAGCAGGCCGTACTCGCGGATGTTCTTCCTGAGATAATCCCCCACCGAAGGCTGGGTCGTCTTTGTCGCTGTATCGGTGGCCATTAGTGTTTCTCCCCGGAGCGCATGATGGCGCGCATGATGGATTCCTGGCTTGCTTCCGCCTTGGAAAGCTCGGCCACGATGCGTCCTTCGTTCATGACATAGATGCGATCGCAGGTCCCGAGCAGTTCCGGCATCTCCGACGAGATCATCAGGATGCCCTTGCCCTCGGCGGCAAGCTGGTTGATGATGGTATAGATTTCGAACTTGGCGCCGACATCGATGCCGCGCGTGGGTTCATCGAGGATCAGCACCTCGGGATTGGTGAACAGCCATTTCGACAGAACCACCTTCTGCTGGTTGCCGCCCGAAAGATTGACCGCTTCCTGATAGATCGAATGCGAGCGGATGCGCAGCTTCTGGCGATAGCCGGAGGCGACCTTCGCTTCCTCGTGGTTGTCGATGACAGTGCCCTTGGACACGCCGCCGAGATTGGCGAGCGTCGTGTTGTGCATGATGTTGTCGATCAGCACGAGGCCGAGATGCTTGCGGTCCTCAGTCACATAGGCGAGGCCGGCGTCGATGGCCTTGGGGATCGTGCTGACATCGACCGGCTTGCCGCGCATGGTGACTTCACCGGTGATCTTGTGGCCCCAGCTGCGGCCGAACAGGCTCATCGCCGTTTCCGTCCGCCCTGCCCCCATGAGGCCGGCAATGCCGACGACTTCGCCGGCGCGCACGGTGAAGTTCACATCGTGCAGGAACTGCCGGTCGCGGTGATGCTGGTGGAAGACGTTCCAGTTCTTCACCTCCAGCAGCGTCTCGCCGACCTTGGGCTCGCGCGGCGGGTAGCGGTCTTCCATCTCGCGGCCGACCATGCCCTTGATGATGCGGTCCTCAGAGATGTCCTCGTTATGACAGTCGAGAGTCTCGACCGTGCCACCGTCGCGCAGGATGGTGATCTGGTCGGCGACCTTCTTGATCTCGTTCAGCTTGTGCGAAATGATGATCGAGGTCATGCCCTGGGCGCGGAACTCCACGAGCAGCTTCAGGAGCGCATCGGAGTCCTTCTCGTTGAGCGAGGCCGTCGGCTCGTCGAGGATGAGCAGGCGCACCTTCTTGGAGAGCGCCTTGGCGATCTCGACGAGCTGCTGCTTGCCCACGCCGATATCGGTGATCAGCGTGCCGGGCGATTCCTTGAGGCCGACCTTGTCCAGCAGTTCCTGTGTGCGGCGGAACGCCTTCTTCCAGTCGATGATGCCGTTGGTCGCGACCTCGTTGCCGAGGAAGATGTTTTCGGCAATCGAGAGCAGCGGCACGAGCGCCAGCTCCTGGTGAATGATGATGATGCCCAGATGCTCGCTGTCGGAGATCGTGGAGAAACGGCGGACTTCGCCGTCGAAATGGATTTCACCCTCGTAGGAGCCGGCCGGATAGACCCCGCTCAACACTTTCATCAGGGTGGATTTGCCGGCGCCGTTTTCGCCGACAAGGGCGTGGATCTCGCCTTCGCGGACCTTCAGGTTGACGTTGTCGAGCGCTTTCACGCCCGGGAACGTCTTCGTGATGCCACGCATTTCGAGAAGGGTCTTGCTCATATAAAGTTTCCAGCGGTCATCCCCACCGGGCGGCGGGGGAACCGAGCCTATTCGCTCTGCGATCCGGAGAAAAGAGGGTCCGCACGCGACGCGCGAACCCCCGGGAACAAAAGAACGATCAGTTCTTGATCTGGTCTTCCGTGTAGTAGTGCGAGTCCGTGACGAGGATCTTCTCGGCATTGGACTTGTCCACGGCGACCGGCTTCAGCAGGTAGGACGGAACGACCTTGACGCCGTTGTCGTAGGTCTTGGTGTCGTTCACTTCCGGCTCCTTGCCTTCCATGATCGCGTTGACCATGCCAACGGTGACCTTGGCGAGTTCGCGCGTGTCCTTGAAGACCGTCGAATACTGTTCGTCGGCGAGGATCGACTTGACGGACGGCAGTTCGGCGTCCTGACCGGTGACGATGGCCATCGGCTGGTCGCCCGAGCCGTAGCCGACGCCCTTCAGGGCCGAGATGATGCCGATGGAAAGGCCGTCATAGGGCGACAGAACGCCATCGACGCGGCCATCGGTATAGGTCGAGGACAGCAGGTTTTCCATGCGGGCCTGAGCGACCGCGCCATCCCAACGCAGCGTGCCGACGGTTTCCATGCCGGTCTGGCCGGACTTGATGACGATGTCACCCTTGTCGATCAGCGGCTGGAGAACCGACATCGCGCCGTCGTAGAAGAAGAAGGCGTTGTTGTCATCAGGCGAGCCGCCGAAGAGCTCGACGTTCCACGGCTTGGTGTCCGGGAACTTCGCCTTGAGGCCGTCGACGAGGCTGGTGGCCTGGAGCACGCCGACCTGGAAGTTGTCGAAGGTGGCGTAGTAGCTGACATTGCCCGAGTCGCGGATGAGGCGGTCATAGGCGATGACCTTTACGCCGGCATCGGCAGCCTTCTGGAGAATGTCGGACAGCGTCGTGCCGTCGATGGCGCCGATGACCAGAACCTTGGCACCCTTGGTGACCATGTTCTCGATCTGGGCCAGCTGGTTCGGGATATCGTCGTCGGCAAACTGCAGGTCCGGGGTATAGCCGGCTTCCTTGAACAGCTTTTCCATCGTCTCGCCGTCGGAAATCCAGCGGGTGGACGTCTTGGTGGGCATGGAGATGCCGACCATGCCCTTATCCTGGGCAAAGGACGGCGCCACGAACGACGCGACGCTCATGGCAGCGGCGGCGAGCAGCGAAGTGATCATTTTCATTGAAAGGTCTCTCCCTTTTGCGCACTGGCCCGAACTTCCAGCCAGGCATTGTTCTGTGCGCGATGGGCCGCATTCAGACGGCGGTCCAGACTGGCGGATACTTCGTCCAGCCGTTCCCCTCCCCAGAGCCCAGCGCACATTCCGCAAAAAATCCACGGAATTGCCATAACTGTCAAATGCAATAAGCTTCTAAAGAGATATCAAAATTGATATATAAAAGCCGATATATATTATTTTTAGGAAAAGCGATCGCAATGCGCTCCGATGACACAAGAGACGATCCAGGCTTCATCGACGAGGGCGCCGATGCCCTGCAGAATGTCGGCCTGCTGCGCAGCGGCCTCAAGCTCAACCACCTGCGCATGATCCTCGCCATCGAGGAGCACAAGCAGGTCAGCGCCGCCGCCGACGTCCTCAACATCTCGCAACCTGCCGCCTCCCGCATGCTGACGGACATGGAGACCATTCTCAAGGCACAGCTTTGTGAACGCGCGGCGCGGGGCGTCACGCTCACCGCCGCGGGCCGGGCGCTCGCGCGGCGCGCCCGCGCCATCCTGCTGGAATTGCGCGAGGTCGACCGCGAGCTTTCGGCGCTGAAATCCGGCACCGGCGGCTCGGTCTTTCTGGGCTCGGTGACGGCACCGGCCATCAGCCTGGCCGTGCCCGCCATCAAGCAGGTCAGCGCCGCCTATCCCGGCATCGAGGTGAATGTGCGCGTTGAAACAAGCAACGTTCTCGCCCGCGAATTGCTTGACGCGAAACAGGATTTCATCATCGCCCGTGTGCCCGACGACCTCAATCCGCGTCTGTTCGACGTCACCGAGATCGGCATCGAGAAGGCCTGCCTCATCGTGCGCAAGGGGCATCCGCTGACGGAAAAGCCGGTCGTCCAGTTGACCGACCTGCCGCATTACGACTGGGTCTTCCAGTCCGCCGGCACGCTTTTGCGCCGGCGCATCGAGGAGCTGTTCATCGCCGCCGGCGTGCCGTTGCCGTCCACCGTCGTCAACACCTCGTCGATCCTGCTCACGACCGCCATCGTGCACGGCTCGAACGCGATTGCCCCCGTCGCGCGCGACATGGCGACCTTCATCGCCGATGTCGGCGCGCAGGCCGGCGAAATCCGCATTCTCAACACAGATTTCGAGATTGACATCAAGCCTTACAGCCTTATCTCGGTCAAAGGGCGGGCGCTGCCACCCAGCGCCAAACTGCTCTACGATCTGATCTGGCAGCGCAGCCAGACGCTCTCGCCGGAATGAGCAAGGACACACGATGCTCGGCATGACGGTTTTCGAATCGGTACTGGAAAGGCTGAAGGCCGAGGCGCTTCAGGCCGAGCCGGAAGACGACGCCGAGCCGATTGCGCCGGTTCCGACGATCCGCGGCCTGACCAGCGGCTTTACCGGTCCCGGCGGCAACGACGCCTTCGTTTCCGGCTCGCAGGCGGCCGCCGCCTATCTCGATCTCTACGAGGAGACGACTCCGCCGGAGCCCGTCGAGCCCGCACCGTCTCCCCCGCCCCCGGCGCCACCGCCGCATCTGTTGCGCACCACGCCCGAGGAGGTGGCCGACGATCTGGCGCTGGATGGAACGGAAAGCGTCGATGATCTCGTCGGGCTGCGCCGGCGTTTCGCACGCGAGAACCATCCCGACCAGGCCCCGCCGGCCATGCGCGCCAACGCCACTCTGCGCATGAAGATCGCCAACATGCTGATCGACGAAACGATCCGGCGGATCAACGTGGAAAAGAGCCTCGGCCTATCGCGCTAGCTCTTTGTTTCGCCAGTCTCTTCCGCCGATTTTTCGGCGGCGGCGGACGGCTTGAAGAAGAGGATTAGGTTGGCGAAGACATAGGCGGTCACGACGAGGAAGATCGTGCCCCAGGTCTGCTCGTTGTTGTAGAATTCCACAGCCGTCCATGCGGCGCACACCGCGACCAGCAGCAGCCGCCGCCACAGCGGACGGTAGAACGGGTGGTCGGTGTCGATGATTTTCATGAACGTCTCCTCGGGCCTCTCGCGCCTACATAGGCGGTTTTCCGGCATTAGGAAACCGGCTTTGCGTTCGCCTGCGACCCAAAGGCAGCGTCGCAACAATCGGCTTTGACGCCCCCTCCTGAACTGCCGATCATCGTGCGTGCATGCGAGACCGCCGCTCGGCGGTGCCACGGACCGGAGGAAAACCATTCATGCCGCAGCTGACCTTTGCCCTCAACCACATGACCGCTCCAACCCTGCCGCTCGAAAGCTTTTTCGCCCTGGCGGCCGACCTTGGGATCGCGGCGATCGAAATCCGCAACGACCTGCCAGGCAACGCCATTCTCGACGGCACGACGCCCGCCGACGTGAAGGCAGCGGCGCGGCGTCACGGCCTCACCATCGTCTCCATCAACGCCCTGCAACGCTTCAACGAATGGTCGCCCGACCGTGAGGCCGAAGCGCGTTCGCTCATCGACTACGCCGCCGCCTGCGGCCCGCAGGCGCTGGTGCTCGTGCCGACGAACGACGGCACCGGACAAGCCGACGGCGAACGACAGACCCATCTGCGCGCGGCCCTGACGGCACTCAAACCGCTGCTGGATGAGGCCGGCATCATCGGGCTCGTCGAACCGCTCGGGTTCGAAACCTGCTCGCTTCGCTCGAAGCGGGAAGCCGCTGAGGCGATCCGATCCGTTGGCGGTGCCGGTACGTTCCGCCTCGTGCACGACACGTTCCATCATCACCTTGCCGGTGAACCCGCGCTCTTTGCGGACCTGACGGGCCTCGTCCACATCTCGGGCGTCGAGGACAGCGGCATTTCCATCGGCGATATGCGTGACGGCCACCGGGTGCTGGTCGGCCCCGGCGACAGGCTGGGCAATATCGAGCAGATCAAGGCGCTGGTTGCCGCCGGCTATGCTGGGCCGCTCTCCTTCGAACCCTTCGCATCCGCCGTCCATGACCTGCCCGACCCGCAGGCCGCCATCGCCCGGAGCATGGCTTTCCTTCGCGAAACCGTCTGAGCGCACGAAGCGGACCACACGTCCCGCCGCTGCTTATCCCTGCCCCTCATGTCGAACCCGGACTGCAATGGAACAGACTTGACGCCATGCGCACAAAATGGAATAAACATTCCGAAGTTTGAAATTTGCGGTTTGTTTATTCTGTTTTGATCCTTGCATCCTGGGAGGAGCGAAGGTCATGGGCCCGCAAGGGCCGACCATCCGGATATGTCTGTGGTGCGCCGGACACCACCTTGAGGAGGATACGACATGAAAAGATTCATCCTTGGCTCGGCGCTTGCCGTCATGATGTCCACCGCCGCCCATGCCGAGACGATCGGCGTGACGATGGCGCAGTTCGACGACAACTTCCTGACCGTTCTGCGCAACGGCATGTCCGATTACGCCAAGACGATGGACGGCGTGCAGCTGCAGATCGAGGACGCGCAGAACGACGTCGCCAAGCAGCAGAGCCAGATCCAGAACTTCATCGCCTCCGGCGTCGATGCCATCATCGTGACCGCGGTCGACACCGATGCGACCGCCGCCATGTCGAAGGCCGCGGCCGATGCGGGCATTCCGCTCGTCTACGTCAACCGCGAGCCGGTCAATGTCGACCAGCTTCCCGAAAAGCAGGCGTTCGTCGCTTCGGAAGAAACCGTCGCCGGCACGCTGGAAACGCAGGAAGTCTGCCGCCTGCTCAACGGCAAGGGCAAGGCCGTCGTCATGATGGGCGAGCTTTCCAACCAGGGTGCCCGTATGCGCACCAAGGCCGTCCATGACGTTCTCGCCACCGACGCATGCAAGGGCATCGAAATCGTCGAGGAACAGACCGCCAACTGGCAGCGCACGCAGGGCCAGGACCTCGTCACCAACTGGCTGGCTGCCGGCGTCGAATTCGACGCCGTGATCGCCAACAACGACGAGATGGCGATCGGCGCGGTCCAGGCGCTCAAGGCCGCCGGCCGCTCGATGGACAGCGTCGTCATCGCAGGCGTCGACGCCACCCAGGACGCGCTCGCCGCAATGGCAGCCGGCGATCTCGACGTCACCGTCTTCCAGGACGCGGCCGGCCAGGGCAAGGGCGCGCTCGACGCGGCGATCAAGCTTGCCAAGGGCGAGAAGGTCGAGGCGAAGGTCTACATCCCCTTCCAGCTCGTGACCCCCGCCAACATCGCCGACTACCAGCAGAAGAACTGATCGAACAGGGCATCGAAAGCCCATGACAGGGAGGGCCGCGCCTTCGCGCGCGGTCCTCCGGTTTCAGGTCGATCCGGGAGGGAGAGGACGATGGTCAGTCCGACCACCATGGCCGCGGTTCGCGCAAGCGGCGCCATTCCGAATGCCGAATACCTGCTGTCCGCAGAGGGCATCCGCAAGGAATTTCCAGGTGTCGTCGCGCTCGACGACGTGGAATTCAAGCTCAAGCGTGGCTCGGTGCATGCGCTGATGGGCGAAAACGGCGCGGGCAAGTCCACGCTGATGAAGATCCTTGCCGGCATCTACACGCCCGACCAGGGCGAGGTGCTGCTGAAGGGCCAGAAGATCCGCCTGCAATCACCGCTCGACGCCTTGGAAAACGGCATCGCCATGATCCATCAGGAACTGAACCTGATGCCCTTCATGACGGTCGCTGAAAACATCTGGATCCGTCGCGAGCCGAAGAACCGCTTCGGCTTCGTCGACCACGGCGAGATGAACCGCAAGACGGCCGCGCTGTTCAAGCGTCTCAACATTACCATGGACCCGGAAACGCAGGTCCGCGACCTCTCCGTCGCCAACCGCCAGATGGTGGAGATAGCCAAGGCCGTCTCCTATGAAAGCGACGTCCTCATCATGGACGAGCCGACCTCCGCGCTGACCGAGCGCGAGGTGGCCCACCTCTTCACGATCATCCGCGACCTGCGTTCGCAGGGCATCGGCATCGTCTACATCACCCACAAGATGAACGAGCTGTTCGAGATCGCCGACGAATTCTCGGTGTTCCGCGACGGCAAGTATATCGGCACGCACGCCTCCAGCGACGTGACCCGCGACGACATCATCCGCATGATGGTGGGCCGCGAAATCACGCAGATGTTCCCCAAGGAAGACGTACCGATCGGCGATGTCGTCCTGTCGGTGAAGGACTTGAGCCTCAAGGGTGTTTTCCACGACGTGTCCTTCGATGTGCGCGCCGGCGAAATCCTCGGTATCGCCGGGCTCGTCGGCTCGGGCCGCTCGAATGTCGCCGAGGCGATCTTCGGGGTGGTGCCGGCCACGTCGGGCACGATCTCGATCAATGGCAAGGAAGTCGACATCGACAGCCCGAACACGGCGATCAGGCACCGCATGGCGTTCCTGACCGAAGACCGCAAGGAGACCGGCTGCCTGCTGATCCTCGACATCCTCGAGAACATGCAGATCGCCGTTCTCCAGGACCGGTTCGTCAAGGGCGGCTTCGTTTCCGAGGGAGAGCTGGCGAAGGTCTGCGAGGAGATGAGCCGCAAGCTGCGCGTCAAGACGCCGAACCTGTCGGAGCGCATCGAGAACCTGTCGGGCGGCAACCAGCAGAAGGTGCTGATCGGCCGCTGGCTTCTGACCAATCCGCGCATTCTCATCCTCGACGAGCCGACGCGCGGCATCGACGTCGGCGCCAAGGCCGAAATCCACCGTTTCGTGACCGAGCTCGCGCGCGATGGCGTGGCCGTGATCATGATCTCGTCGGAAATGCCCGAGGTTCTCGGCATGAGCGACCGCGTCATGGTCATGCATGAGGGGCGCGTCACGGGCTTCCTCGACCGCGCCGAGGCGACGCAGATCAAGGTCATGGAACTGGCAGCCCAGTAAATTCAGGCCCAACGGCCACCAGGGAGGTAATCATGAGCACGAATTCCGCAGCGCAGGCACAGGCCGCAGCGCAGAAATCTGCCCGCCGGCTCCCGCCGGAACTCAACATCTTTCTCGTCCTCATCGGCATCGCGCTGGTCTATGAAGTCCTCGGCTGGATCTTCGTCGGCCAGAGCTTCCTGATGAACACCCAGCGCCTGACGATCATCATCCTCCAGGTCGCGGTCATCGGAATCATCGCGGTGGGCGTGACGCAGGTCATCATCACCGGCGGCATCGATCTGTCGTCGGGCTCGGTCGTCGGCATGACGGCGATGTTCAGCGCCTCCCTCGCCCAGGCCTCCACCTGGCCGCGCGCGCTCTATCCCTCGCTGACCGACCTGCCGGTCATCGTGCCGCTCGCCGTCGGCATCGGCGTCGGCCTGCTCGCCGGCATCATCAACGGGCAGCTGATCGCCAGGACCAAGATCCCGCCCTTCATCGCGACACTCGGCATGATGGTGTCGGCGCGCGGTATGTCCAAGTGGTACACGAAAGGCCAGCCGGTCTCGGGCCTCACCGAGCAGTTCACCTTCATCGGCACCGGCATCTGGCCCGTCGTCATCTTCCTGGTCGTCGCCGTAATCTTCCACATCGCGCTGCGCTACACGCGCTATGGTAAGTTCACCTATGCCATCGGCGCCAATGTGCAGGCAGCGCGCGTCTCCGGCATCAATGTCGAATCGCATCTCGTGAAGGTCTATGCCATCGCCGGCGCGCTGGCCGGCCTCGCCGGCGTCGTCACGGCGGCGCGCGCCCAGACGGCCCAGGCCGGCATGGGCGTGATGTACGAACTCGACGCCATCGCGGCCACCGTCATCGGCGGCACCTCGCTTGCCGGCGGCGTCGGCCGCATCACCGGCACGGTCATCGGCACCGTCATCCTCGGCGTCATGACCTCGGGCTTTACCTTCCTGCGCGTCGACGCCTACTATCAGGAAATCGTCAAGGGCGTGATCATCGTGGCCGCCGTGGTCGTCGACGTCTACAGACAGAAGAAGCGCAAGACGTGATTTAAAAGAGCGAATAGGGAGTAGCGAATAGCTATGCCTTTTCAAAAACTATTCGCTATTCCCCACTCGCTACTCACTCACATGAGGACAACATGACTGTAAGATTTGGTCTTCTCGGCGCCGGCCGTATCGGCAAGGTCCATGCCAAGGCCGTGACCGGCAATCCGGACGCCAGGCTGGTCGCGGTCGCCGATGCCTTCCCGGCGGCGGCCGAGGCCATCGCCCAGCAATATGGCTGCGACGTGCGCACGATCGAGGCCATCGAGGCAGCAAGCGACATCGATGCCGTCGTGATCTGCACGCCGACGGACACCCATGCCGATCTGATCGAGCGCTTCTCGCGCGCCGGCAAGGCCATCTTCTGCGAAAAGCCGATCGATCTCTCGGTCGAGCGCGTCAGGGCTTGCATGAAGGTGGTCGAGGAGACCAAGGGCAAGCTGATGGTCGGCTTCAACCGCCGCTTCGATCCGCATTTCATGGCCGTGCGCAAGGCTATCGACGACGGCCGCATCGGCGACGTCGAGATGGTGACGATCACCTCGCGCGACCCGGGCGCCCCGCCGGTGGACTATATCAAGCGGTCGGGCGGCATCTTCCGCGACATGACGATCCATGACTTCGACATGGCGCGCTTCCTGCTCGGCGAAGAGGTGGCAACGGTTTCGGCAACTGCCGCCGTGCTGGTCGATCCGGAAATCGGCAAGGCCGGCGACTATGACAGCGTCTCCGTCATCCTCCAGACGAAGTCCGGCAGGCAGGCCATCATTTCCAACTCGCGCCGCGCCACCTACGGCTACGACCAGCGCATCGAGGTGCACGGCTCCAAGGGCGTCGTCTCGGCCGAAAACCAGCGCCCGGTCTCCATCGAGATCGCCAATGGCGACGGCTATACGCGCCCGCCGCTGCACGACTTCTTCATGACCCGCTACACGGAAGCCTATGCCAACGAGATCGCGAGCTTCATTGCTGCAATCGAGAAGGGCGCCACGATCACGCCGTCCGGCGCCGATGGCCTTGCGGCCCTGCTGCTCGCCGATGCCGCCGTGAAATCCGTGGAAGAGAAACGGCAGATCGCCGTCGCCTGACGGCCGTCTCCTCCCAAGCAACTGGCCGGGCGCTTCGTCGTCCGGCCTTTTTTGTCGGGCGTCATTCCGCGGCCTTGGCCGCGATGATGTCGTGATCCATCTCCGCAAGCGCGCGGGCGAGATGCCCTTCCAGCGCCAGCGTTGCCTCCTCCGGCACGATGGAGATCGGCGGCGCGCCGAAAAGGCGGACCTGCTGCGATTGCGCGAGCCCCTCCTCCACGCCGCGCTGCATGAGATCGAAGTAACGCGTGCCAGGCCCGGTGATGGCGATCGGCATGGTCTCGTAGAGGCTCACCATGCGCGACAGCCCCTGCCCCAGCGCAAGGCCCGCCTGGCGGAAAGCGTATTCGGACATGCGGTGGCCCTGGCGGGCCCTGAGCGCGATCTTGTCCATTTCCGCGAGCGGCACGAACTTGGCCGGGATGGTATCCGGCGGCACTTCGAACGCGGTGCGCAGGATGCCGTAAAAGCCCGCGGAGGCCTCGATGCAGCCCTGCGCGCCGCACCGGCAGAGCTTGCCATCCGCCGAATTGAGCATATGGCCGAAATTCGGCGCCGTGACGCTCAGTTCGCCCATGTGATCGAAACGGGCGATGCCAAGTCCGATACTGTGCCCGAGCGACAGGGCCGCCACGGCATGCAGATCGTTCACGCGCGCCTTTTCCATGCGCGAGGCCATGGCATGGGCCACCAGCAGCGTTTCGTTGCTGAGCAGGATCTTCGCCCGCCAGGCCGGCTGGAGCAGAGCGGCGAAATCGACCTGCTGCGCCCCGAAGACCGGCGACCAGACCAGCCGCGCCGATGCCGGATCCACGAGCCCCTTGCTGCTGATGGAGACGACGAGCACATCGTCGCGCCGGATCTGCGACCGCTCCACCAGCCTTTCAAGCGCCGCCACAAAGGAGGCCGCGAACGGCCCGGTCGAGACATCCGCATGATTGCGCGGCTCCTCGAAACGGTCGAGCAGCGTGCCGCCATAGTCGGCCAACGAATATTGCACCATATCGGACGAGATGCGCACGGCGATGAGATAACCGGCTTCGCGTCGCTGCCCGAAGATGACGCGGGGACGTCCGCGCGAGGCCGCCGCCTGCTGTTCGCGGCGCTCCAGAACCTCCGCCCTCTCCAGATCCGCGGTGATGGCGGAGACGGTGGCGGATGCCAGGCCGGTATGCTGGGAAATGTCGGTGTGGGCGAGCGGGCCATGCCGGCGAAGCGATGCCAGAACGAGCGCGCTGTTTTGCTGACGCACAAGCTCCGTGCTCGATTTTGTCAGCATCTTTCGATTCCATTCGCTCTTTCAGGCGGCAACACATGCTCCTCCCAAAGCATCTGTCACGCTGTCGTTCAAGGCCTTCACGCCCTGGTTGACAGCCTGGAAAACTTCTGACATTTATTTTCTCGACTGTCGAGAAAAAAGTCCCGGCATTGTCGGGAGGGGCATCGAGGCAGTATTTTCGTGACCGGTCGTTGATGGGGCGGGAGGTTCGCCCGGCGGCCGGCGTTCACTTGGGAGGATATTATGAAGTCCGTTTTGAAGCTGATGGCAGGGGCTGCCATCATCGTTTCCATGCATTCCGCTGTTCACGCCAAGGACCTCGTGGTCGGCGTTTCCTGGTCCAACTTCCAGGAAGAGCGCTGGAAAACCGACGAAGCCGCCATCAAGGCCGCTCTCGAGGCAACCGGCGACAAGTACATTTCCGCTGACGCCCAGTCGTCGGCAGCCAAGCAGCTGACCGACGTCGAGTCGCTGATCGCCCAGGGCGCCAACGCCATCATCGTGCTTGCCCAGGACAGCGACGCCATCGGCCCGGCCATCGAGAAGGCCGCGGCAGAAGGCATCCCGGTCGTCGGTTACGACCGCCTGATCGAGAACCCCTCGGCCTTCTACATCACCTTCGACAACAAGGAAGTCGGCCGCATGCAGGCCCGCGAAGTGTTCAAGGTGAAGCCGGAAGGCAACTACGTCTTCATCAAGGGCAACTCGGCCGATCCGAACGCCGACTTCCTCTTCGCCGGTCAGCAGGAAGTGCTGAAGGAAGCGATCGATGCCGGCAAGATCAAGAATGTCGGCGAAGCCTACACCGATGGCTGGAAGCCGGAAAATGCCCAGAAGAACATGGAGCAGTTCCTGACGGCGAACGACAACAAGGTCGACGCGGTCGTCGCCTCGAATGACGGCACGGCCGGCGGTGCGATTGCCGCACTCGCAGCCCAGGGCCTTGCCGGTTCCGTTCCGGTTTCCGGCCAGGATGCCGACCACGCCGCGCTCAACCGCGTCGCGCTCGGCACGCAGACGGTCTCCGTCTGGAAGGACTCGCGTGAACTCGGCAAGCGCGCCGCGGAAATCGCAGCCCAGCTCGCCGGCGGCAAGACCATGGACGAAATCGAAGGCGTCACCACCTTCAACGGCGGCCCGAAGGGCGTCGAGATGAAGTCTGTCTTCCTCGCACCGCTGCCCATCACCAAGGACAACCTGAACGTCGTCATCGACGCGGGCTGGATCTCCAAGGAAGCAGCCTGCCAGGGCGTTGCCGCCGGCTCCGTCGCGGCCTGCAACTGACCGCCCGCATCCGGGCAACAAGCTGACCATTGACCAGGCGCCGCGACCCACACGTTGCGGCGCCTGTGCGAGATCGGCAGCGGGCGCGGGACGAGACGGCAATCGATCCTTGAAAAACCGCCCGGACGGATACGTTCAACAGACATGAGGGGAACGGCAAAGCCATGGCCGACATCACCACTACCGCCGCCAATCGCGCGCGATCGGCAAGCGAGAACCCGGTGAAGCGCTTCTTTCGCGCCACCGAAATCGACACGCGCCTGCTCGGCATGGTCGGTGCCCTGCTGATCATCTGGATCGGCTTCAACATCCTGTCGGGCGGCCTGTTCCTGACACCGCGCAACCTGTGGAACCTCTCCGTTCAGACCGCGTCCGTCGCCGTCATGGCGACCGGCATGGTGCTGGTCATCGTCACGCGCAACATCGATCTCTCGGTCGGCTCCATCCTCGGCTTCGTCGGCATGATCATGGGCGTGCTGCAGGCCGAAATCCTGCCGCAGGTGCTGGGCTTCAACCACCCGGCAACCTGGATCCTCGCCCTTCTCGCGGGCCTGTTGCTCGGCGCGGCCATCGGTGCGCTGCACGGCGCGATCATCGCCTTCCTCAACGTTCCCTCCTTCATCGTCACGCTCGGCGGCCTTCTCGTCTGGCGCGGCGCCACCTGGTTCGTCACCAGCGGCCGCACGGTCGCGCCCATGGATGCCACGTTCCGCCTGATGGGCGGCGGCACCGAAGGCTCGATCGGCGCCACGGCAAGCTGGATCGTCGGCGCGCTGGCCTGCATCGCGATCGTCGCCACCATCATCAATTCGCGCAAGCAGCGCCAGCGCTTCGGCTTCCCGCAACGGCCGATGTGGGCGGAATATTTCCTCACCGCCGTCGGTTGCGCGCTGGTGCTCGGCGCCATCGCCGTCGTCAACAGCTATCCCTGGCCGGTCGCCATCGCCCGCAAGTATGCCGATGCCAACGGCATCGCCTGGCCTGACGGCGGGCTCTTCATTCCGCACGGCATCGCCATTCCCGTGCTGATCGCCATCATCGTCGGCATCGTCATGACCTTCATCGCCACGCGCCTGCGCTTCGGCCGCTACGTCTTCGCGCTCGGCGGCAACCCGGAAGCGGCCGAGCTCGCCGGCATCAAGACACGCTGGGTGACGGTCAAGATCTTTGCGCTGATGGGCATGCTCTGCGCCATCGCCGCCGCCATCTCCACCGCCCGCCTGAATGCCGCGACCAACGCGCAGGGCGAGCTCGACGAGCTCTACACGATCGCGGCTGCCGTGATCGGCGGCACGTCGCTTGCCGGCGGCATGGGCACAATCGCCGGCGCCATGCTCGGCGCCCTCGTCATGCAATCGCTGCAATCGGGCATGGTGCTGGTTGGCATCGATACCCCGTTCCAGCGCATCGTGGTCGGTATGGTCCTCGTCGTCGCCGTCTGGCTCGACACGGTCTACCGCGCCCGCGCCAAGTAAGGAGCCGCACCAATGACGGACACTCGTACGCCCCTCGTGGAGATGAGGAACATCTCCATTTCCTTCGGCGGCATCCACGCCGTCGACAACGCCTCCGTCGACCTTTATCCCGGCGAGGTCGTGGCGCTGCTCGGCCACAACGGCGCGGGCAAGTCGACGCTGATCAAGATCCTCTCCGGCGCCTACAAGCGCGACAGCGGCGACATCCTGATCAACGGCGAACCCGCCGACATCAACAACCCGCGCGACGCCAAGAAATACGGCATCGAGACGATCTACCAGACGCTCGCCGTCGCCGACAATGTTGACGCCGCCGCCAACCTCTATCTCGGCCGCGAGCTGCGCACCCCCTGGGGCACGCTCGACGATGTGGCGATGGAGGCCAAGACGCGCGAGGTGATGGGAAGGCTCAACCCGAACTTCCAGCGCTTCAAGGAGCCGGTAAAGGCGCTTTCCGGCGGCCAGCGCCAGTCGGTGGCGATCGCCCGCGCCATTCTGTTCAACGCCCGCATCCTCATCATGGACGAGCCGACGGCAGCGCTTGGCCCACAGGAGACCGCGCAGGTCGGCGAACTCATCAAGCAGCTGAAGAAGGAGGGTATCGGCATCTTCCTGATCAGCCACGACATCCACGACGTCTTCGACCTCGCCGATCGCGTCTCGGTGATGAAGAACGGCCAGGTCGTGGGACACGCCCGCACCGAGGACGTCACCAAGGACGAGGTGCTCGGCATGATCATCCTCGGCAAGGTGCCCGAAAAGGCCATCCCCGGCCCCGGCGCCATGCAGACCACCTGATCCACCCGACAACGGAAGCCGCCCCCCGGCGGCTTCCGCCTCGCCGCCACAGCCAGCCATCAGTTCACCTTTTCTCCAATTTCCCGATTGAAGCCCGCCCCCACCTGGGCTAAGAACCCTTCATCGGACAGGCGATTCATCGCCCTGGATGCACCCGTAGCTCAGCTGGATAGAGTGTTGGATTCCGATTCCAAAGGTCGCAGGTTCGAATCCTGCCGGGTGCGCCATTTAACTACTTGATTTCATTGATTTATCAGTTTTTTCTTGTCCTCGCATGCGCTGGAAATAAGCTAGCTCAGTCCTAGCCCAGTAGCGCATGCGCTTGGGAATTCTTCAATGATTTCAAGGTAGCTTTCCGGGGCTTGGACACGTCGCTAGCGCAGTTTCAGCGCAGCGCACCGACCATAGCAACTCGAAAGGTGCCCCACGTTATGCTGCAAAGCCCGGCCTCAACGAAGAACACCCCGTTCGCGCTCTTCCAGCGGGAAGGCACGCGGAACTGGTCGATGCGATATTCGCTCGGCGGCAAGCAATACAAAAAGACCCTCGGAACCGCGAACGAGGAAGAGGCGCTGCAACGGGCCTACGAAATCTGGCACGAACAGAGCTTCCGCAACAAACAGGGTCTGTCGCTAGACAGCCGAACCTTTGTCGAGGTGGCGGAAGAGTTCATTGAGAAGGTAGTGGCTGAGGCCGAGCGCGACGAACGCAGCAAATACCACCCGATCTATTGGCCGCCGATCATTCGCCGTTTCCCGGTCGGCTACTTCGGGGATCGGGCCATCGAGACGATCACCACTGCCGACATCGAACGCTATCTGGAATGGCGTAAGACCTATTGGACGAACGGCCCAGGCATTCACATTCAAAAAATACGATGTGAGCGCGAAGATGGCCGGATTTTCATTCGCCCTGCACCGCGCAAGGTTGCGGCCTTGAGCACCGTCAAGGGCGAGATGGTCATCATCCGCGAGATATTCGAACAGGCGGCGAAATGGGGCTATTGTAAGCCGATCATCATCCCGGCCGTCAAAGCGCGGAAGAAACCAGACACGCGCCGTCCGGGGTTCTCGCCGGAGGAATACGAACGTCTGCTCGGCAAGAGCTTGGAACGAATCAGCGAGCCTCAACAGTCGGTCAGGCTCATCAAAGCGAAAGACGGGCGTGTCTGGACGCAAAGCACTCTCACTGGCCGCGTACGCTCGGATCGTGTTCGCCTGCATGCCTATATCGAATTCATGGCCAGTTCGGGTCTACGTCCCACCGAGGCGAAGAACCTCAAATGGAGCAACATTCTCCGATATCGCGATACGAAAGATTTGCCCCTCTTCCAACAGGATGCACGGCTGCAGGTTCACGGAAAGAGCAAACATGGCGACGCCGTGCCACTGCATGGCGCGATCCAGGCGCTTCATATGTTGTGGAACGTCTTCGTCAGCGAAGTCGGCCGAGAACCCACCGATGACGACCCTGTCTTTGCGGATGCAAGCGGCAAGCCTATTCTTTCGTTCCAGCGTAGCTTGAACGCTTTGCTCAAGGCGGCAGACTTGGAACGCGATCAGCGGGGCGTCAAGCGAACCGCCTATTCATTTCGGCATTTCTATATCTCACAGATGCTCGCGAACAATGTCTCGATCCATCATGTCGCCCGTAATACCCGCACCTCGATCGCGATGATCGACAAGCACTACGCTCAGGTCAATACCGAACAGATCAAGGACTTCCTCCGTCCTGGCGAGGAAGACTTGATGAAGGAACCGAAGCTACTCGATGACGAGACCTACGACGAAATCGCTCTCCTGGAGAAGCGATTGGCCGAGTTGAAGGCCGGATCGACAACGGAGCGCACCGCTGACAAGCTTTCGCAAAGATACGGTGCGCGGCGTGCATAATCTAACGCGCTTCAGGCGGCTTGCGTCTTCGTGACCGGCATTGCGGACCACATTTGATGTCGGCAGGAGACTCGACCACCGGAAAGTCGATGCACGACGATGCCGTTTTCTACGATCAGCGTGGTTGAGCAATCGCCGCTGTCAAAGCTGATTTCCGTGATGATTTCCCTTATCGCAGCATGTGCCTCCGAGCGAAGATCATAGCGGGCAGCGTCGTCGGCTTTCTCCCACGCGGCACGCAGCCTGCCGATGCGGTCGCATGTTGCCGTGGGACTATTGTGCCGAATTGACCGGCGCAGACGTTCTGCCTGCTGGTGCCGTAGCTCGGCCTCAATGGCTTGCCGTTCCGCTTGCCGGGTCTTGAGCAACCCGAGGATCGCGTCCAGTGGCTGGCCGTCGCCCTCGATGGCCTGTGCAAGCCGTTGCTCCTTTCTGCGAAGCTCCTCCAGTTGCAGCGTCAACACGGCAACCGTCTCATCAAGCTCCCGGCGAGCACCGTCAAACCTTGCCGCTTGCAGGGTCTCCGCCAGATTGATTTCCCTGACGTGGTCGAGGATCGCGGCCTCAAGCGGTTCATACCGGAAATGCCGGTTGCCATCGGCGCAGCGATGCCCCCGCACATAGTTCGCGCAGACGAGATAGCGACTGTTTTCATTGCCTTTGACCCGGCTTATCTTCATCGTCATCGGTCCGCCGCAATGCGCGCAGTGGCAAAGCCCGGTGAAGAGATTGGCGAAGGTATTCCCCTTGCGGCCGGACTTGCCCGGATTGCTCCGTAGGGCCTGCACGCGAAGAAACAAATCCTTGTCGATGGCAGCGGGGAAATAGTCGGCAATCGGATCGCCATCCGGCACGCGCTTGCCATCAGCTATCCGATGCGGCTGGAACATGCCGATGACATCTTGGCGGGTGAGCAACGCCTTGATGACGCTCTGATACCATCCATCCTTGCTCTTGAACGCTGGCACCCCGGCAGCATTGAGCTTGCGCGCGATCACCGTCGCGCCAAGCCCACGCGTCGCCATCTCGTAAATGGCCTTTACCGTCTCCGCGTGGTGGTTCAACGTGAACTCGTAGCGGTTCGCATCGATCCGCTTGGCGTCGATCCAGGCGGGCGTGATGCTGGTGATATGCCCTTTGCCTTCGCGTGCCTGTTCCCGCTTGCGTTTCGCGACCGCGCTGATGCGTTCGCTCTTCGTCTGGCTCTCCTCATGCCCCCGCGACATCACCGCAAGCCCAATGATGAGCTTGGTCCAGTCGCCGTTGAGCCGGTCACGGCTGTAAATCTGCCGATCCTCGCCCAATGTCACGATGACGATGCCGGCATTGATGATCGCCATGAACAGCGTCAACGCATCCGGCACGGCTTCGCGCGACAGCCGGTCGAGGCTTTCGATCAGCAGATAGCTGCCCTTGGGGATCTGCCCGCTCTCGACCATCGCAAGGAACCGGCCGAGCGCGCCGGTCTTGAAGTTCCTGCCCTTCCATGCGCTGACGCCCAAGTCCTGCAAGCTGTCGTCCAGAAGCAGAGAGTGTTCGTCCGCAAACGCCTTCGACCGCTCAAGCTGTCGGCGCAGGCTGTCCCCGCGAAGCTGCTTGCGGGTGCTCATACGGACATAGGAATAAGCACGGATCGGAAAGGTGCTGTTACTATCTTCGGTGCTCATGACGGCCTCCTCGTGTTGCGATCCGCTAACATGGGGTTGTCGGGCGGGCGAGCATGAGGGAGTGCCGGGTGCAAATGGCTGCACCGGTGTAAGGCTGCGGCTTGCATGGAAAAATGGCAGAAATCGCCATCGATTCGAGCGAATACTAGCGCAACCCCAGCGATTAAAGAACCGCTAAATTCCACGAGCGCAAAGGCTGCCATACGCACACAGGCGTGGCTTGCGGACTATCGGATGGAAGCAAGCAAGACTTGGCGGGGCTACCAGAATGAGCTTATACGGAACCATGCGCACCGGCGTTTCCGGCATGAACGCACAGGCGAACCGCCTGAGCACTGTCGCCGACAACATCGCCAACGCAAACACGACAGGCTACAAGAAGGCCTCTACCCAGTTTTCCTCGCTGATCCTGCCTACGACCGGCGGCGCCTACAATTCCGGTGGCGTAACAACAGACGTACGCTATTCGATTTCCGCGCAAGGCACCTTCACGTACACGACGTCGGCAACGGATCTCGCCATCAACGGGCAAGGCTTTTTCATCGTCAGGGGAACCGACGGTATGGAATACATGACCCGTGCCGGCGCCTTCACCGCGATGGATGATGGTACGCTGCGGAACTCCGCCGGGTTCACATTGATGGGCTACGAATATTCCTCCACCGAGGACCCGACCATCGTCATCAACGGTTTTGCCGGTCTGTCGGAGATCAACCTTGCGCAACAGGCGTTGAGTGCAACGGGCTCCACAAGCGGCGTCTTGGATGCGAACCTGCCTGCGAATGCCGAAATCGGCTATTCGAAATCGACGTCGCTAACGGCCTTCGACAGTTTGGGTAACACGCGCCTGCTGGATTTCACGTACACGAAGATTGCCGACAACACATGGTCGGTCGATGTCTACTATGCCGGCGTCCCGCTCAGCGGCGTACCGGTCGTCCCATCGAGCACTGCCGTGGTTTCCGGCAATCTGGATGCCTCCGCACCCGTCGGAACGACCTATTCGGCCCCTTCGACCTTCTACGACCAGAATGGCGCGTTGCAGGTGCTCGACTGCGACTATGTGATGACCACCGATGGCTGGGAGTTCACGGTCAGCTATGCCGGAGACGTGTTATTTTCGGATCAACTGCATGCGGACGAATTCGACGCCGCCGGCGACTACCTCGATCCGGAGGATATCGTGCTGCCTCAAATGGACCTCGGCGGCGGCGTCTTGTTCGGCCCGATAACGATTTCACAGGTCGGCCTGACATCGCTTCCCGCACCGTCCACCATCAGCCAGACGTTCAACGGCAGTCCGGCGATGCCGGGTGGGATCGAGTTGCAGTTCGATGCAAGCGGCAAGCTCGTCACACCCGCATCGTTATCGCTCCTGGGGCTGACGGATAACGGCGCGGTGCTCAATCCGCTCGACATCGACATATCCGGTTCCACGCAGCTTGCCGCTGATTTCGGCGTTTCCAACGGCAGGATCGACGGGAATGGAGCCAGCAAGGTCGTCGGCTACGAGATCAGCGATGAAGGCGTTATTTTCCTCAAATACGACAATGGCGAGCTCTCGGCAAAGTACCGCATCGCCATGGCATCGGTTCAAAGCCCCGACAAGCTGAATACGCTACCCGGCAACATCTACACCCAGAGCAACGCGTCGGGCGTCGTCGTCATGGGTTATGCCGGCAACGGCGGTTTCGGCGCGATCCTTTCCGGCGCGCTGGAGGATTCGAACGTCGATATCGCCGAGGAACTGACGAGCATGATCGAAGCGCAGCGGAACTATACGGCCAACTCCAAGGTGTTTCAGACAGGTTCGGAGCTTATGGAAGTGCTGGTCAACCTGAAGCGCTAATGCCGTTGTACCGACGTGCTCGGCCGGGAACCGTTAGAGTGACGCATTCAGTTTCGGGTCGGTAGAAATCAATACTCGCCCTTTTGGCAGACGGCTGTATCCGGGAAACACGTTCAACGGTTTCGGAAAGGATCACAGCATGTCCCACCTCAAGGCTCTCAAGCTCACCTCCGCAGTTCCTGTTCGCGCCGCCGTCGATCCGGTACAGCGTTCGCGGGAAAAGATGATCGCGGCGCTGATCGAGCAGAAGCAGATGGCCGAGGCGAAGATCGGCGGTCAGGCGTTCACGCCGACGCATGTCGTGCGCAGGAAGAACGCGGAAGGTGTTCGCGTCGAGGTCGAAGCGCCTAAGCGCGTGCGTCAGGGCTGGTTCACCGATGGCAACGGCAAGGTGTTTTTCGCACTGCGCTATGCGGGCAAGGCTATCGAATTCGCAAAGGACAAGAACGCCATCGAGGCCGG
Organism: Shinella sp. AETb1-6; assembly: GCF_009826875.1. Lineage (NCBI taxonomy): Bacteria > Pseudomonadati > Pseudomonadota > Alphaproteobacteria > Hyphomicrobiales > Rhizobiaceae > Shinella > Shinella sp. AETb1-6. The sequence continues at coordinate 647,421 of NZ_WUMM01000001.1, forward strand.
CGAGCTTTCAGCACTGCCGAAGGTCATCGACACGCTGGTCGAAGCTGTCCGGGCTGGCGAACTCGACACGCAACTGACCGCTGCTGCCGCCGAACGCGGCCAGGCGCTGCGCAAGTCGAAGTAAACCGCGCAGTTTTCGCGGGACAAGCATCCGAAGGCCATGGGATCATATGATCCCATGGCCTTCGTGCGTGCCGGCAGGGCCGGAACGCTGTCAAAGAGCGCCACGGACGCGTGTATGGGTCTCCGCGCTGTCGCATACATATTTGTTCTTCGCCGCGTTCCTTGACGCTCCTGTGCATCTGCGCGATGCGCGTTGCCGCTGGGAGCAGCGTCGATCAGCGCGTGTCCGGCCAATACCCCGCCGACAGCACTCTTCGCTCGACCTTTGCATCATCTGGAACTTTGTTCCCGCCGAGACCGAAGCGAGGACAGAATGCACAGCCAGCAATATGACGGAGACGCCGACAATCGCGGATGGATCGAGCAAGCGCAAATCGACCTCGCCATGTTGTTTTCGACCGACCTGCATGTGGGGTCCGAACGTCTCTACAGGATCAAGCGCAAAGGCACGTCGCTGAACCTGCGATACGAGGTCGATGGCGAACTACACCAGCGCAGTTATCTGTCGGCGTTGTCATGGCGGGCAATCCTGCTGTTTGCGCTGACCGAAGGGAAATCCGTAACCATCCACGAGATGGATCAGCCCTGCCGATATCGGCGGCTGTTCCCACATACGCTGCTGCGCCGTCTTCAATGGCATGCGCGGCCCGATGCGAATTTTCCGCCGGTCGCTCGGCTCTACGATCCACTTGGTAAGACCGTCATGCTGCTGACCCGGAGCCGCGTTTGTGGTCACGCCGTCGATGCCCTGCACAATCTCACCGATGCTGGCCCGGTGTTTCAGCCTTTGTGGATTTCCGACATCATGGCGTTGCGTCCGATGCTCGGCACCGAGCTTGTCCGCGACGAGGCGTTTTCAGCCACTATGCCGATAAGCGCGTATCTGGAAGCCGCCGCGATGACGGCCCGGATTGTCGAGGAGCCGGAGCTTGCCGAATTGCCGCTGACCGGCCATGTGCCCCGGCTCGCGATATCGCCGTCATCGAAGGCGGTTGCCAGTGTCTTCGATCAGGCCTGCCGGGAGAACCCAGCAATGGTGGACCTGCGAGGCAGGACGATCTACGACGACTACGACTGGAATTCGCTGGATGGACGTTGATGAGGACAAATCCGGGGCCGGCTCACCCCGGATTTGTCGTGTTCCACGACAATTAGGCCCCTGCGGTGGCCTTGCTGATACCGCGCATCCTGCGAAGGCCGACTAGGTCTTCAAGGCGCTGGAACATCTGCCGATAGCTCAGCCCTCGGATATAGGCATAGTCTGCACCCAGCACATGCAAAAGCTTCTCGTCGGAAATCGCCTCGCCTTCCGCAGTCAAAATCGTCTGCGCCAGCGGCAGAAGCTCACCAGGCATCGGCCAAGGACAATGGGCGACCTTGCAACGGTCGCGAATAGGCGCGGCCAGTTTCTCAAGATGGTTCGTCGTCAGGATGAACAGCGTATAGGGCATCAGCCTGTCGATTTCGGCCTTGAGTGCATTTTGCGCCGAACCGGAAAACCCATCCGCCTCATCGATGATGATGATGCTCAACTGCTTCTCGTTGAACTTCGTCACCGAGGCGAAGGTCGCAATTTTCTCGCGTACGGTATCGATGGAATTCTCCATGCTGCCGTTGATGAACAGGATATCGTGCTGCGACACATCTGCGCAGAGGTTTTCGGCGAGCGCCCGCGCAAAAGCGGTCTTGCCCGTTCCAGCCGGACCGTAGAGCAGCAGGGGTCGCGTGTTGTTACCGCCGACATAGTTCATGGCAGCAAGCTTCTGATCGTAGTGGTGGAAGTCGGACAGCACTTTCGGTCCGTAGGTATCGGCATAATTCATCGTAATCTCCATGTTCGGGAATTGTGGGGTGGCCCTGAGCCACCCCCGTAAGGTCACGCCTGGACGGCGTCTTCCATCGCAGCCTTGAGGCCGGTCGCCGTAACGCCGCTGACCTCGATGGATCGCGTCTTGCTCTCGCTTTCCGGTGCCTCGGCGTCTTCGCTCTCGCTGGTCTTCGCGATGGCAGCGAAAACAGCGTTGAGAACCGCATCCGTGTTCAGCGTGAACAGAACATCGTGGCCGCTATCCGGGTTGCGCCGGCTGATATGGACGAGGAAGCCATCGGCGCCATCCTTCATTTCGGCAGCCTGAGCAGCCGGGATGACGAAAGCCGGCTTAAGCTGCTTGCGCAGTTTCGCCTTGCCGATTTCGGCCGGCTTCTTGTCCGACGACTTCGCCTTCTGGAGACGGATGTTCTCGACGCCGCCTTCATCCTTGATCCACTGGACCAGGTCTTCGGGCGTCTTCTTCTTCGCCTGCGCAGCTTCGAGAACCTTGCCGAGCGAACTTGCGCGGCGGCGATCCGTATCACCGAAAACGATCTTGACGGCAATCGAGGCGGCGGGCGTGGCCGCATTCATGCTGATGTCGAAAAGGGTCGCAACCTCGCGCAGCTCATCTGGCGTCGAGGACAGCAACAGCCGGTAGGTCTCGGCAAGGATTTCGTATTTGCGGCGGTTGCTCGCTGCAACCTCGCCAGCCTCCCACGCCTGACGGGCGGTGCGAAGCGTGGTGACCTTGGACTTCAGGCTCGTTTCAGCCCGCATCTGTTCGGCCAGGCTGCACGGAGCCGCCGAGGTTTCAGCCGCAATGTTTTCCTGTGTAGTTTCAGACATTTGTTTCTCCTGTATGTCTTGATTGACAGCCAGAAGATCGCCTGGACCCGCAAAATCATCATCGAGTATTATTTTGGGAGGTATCGGAGATATGTCTTTATTTTCAACTCCTTAGATGATGTGGATTTTTGAGGCCCGGTTTCGGACATGAGAAACGCGTTGTATTTGCGCGCAACCTGCTGCGCCAAATTCAGATCCAGGCGAAGGTGCTTACTGTTCGTCCCAATCTGCACGGCGGCCTCGATGCAAACGGCCAGTCTGGCGGTGCGTGACTGGATTGCCTTCAAGGTGGAAAAAGCTGGCAAAGATGCCACGCTATACCGCTGTTCGAGCTTCTGAATATCGACAGGCGAAAAGTATCGTGGGTTCGCCAATTCGCGTTCGACGTTTCTCAGGACGGCGCAGGCATCGTAAGACGGTGTCGCACGCCACTCCTTGAACCGTTGCTGAAACGGCCCCGCAGCAAATGCGGGCCCCTTCTTGCGCTTCTGCTCATAATAGTGGTTGATCCCCTCAAACCGCTCCTGTGCCGACCCGCGCATCATCAACGCGAACGCATCCGGCTCCACCGGGCTGGCAACTGGCGCACCGAACCGTCGTTCCAGTTCCTGTTTGATGGCGCGCTCGCGTGGAAACATTCCATCGTCGAGGAAATCATAGAGGGCTTTGCGGATGATGGCGGCGCCTCTGACCAACCGCGCAGGAGATCGTTCGATCCGGTCAGGGATCGGCCAGGGTTCGGGCCAATAGAGCTTGATAAGGGCCAATTGCTGCAAGCTGAAGCCGCACAACGGTATATGCGCAGGCAGCACCTTGCGGAAAGGCCCGCGTCCCTTTCCATACCGGCGCATCGGGGCTTTCTGACGCAGAAAATGATCGAGGCGGGCGGTTTCGTGCAGCGCCCATAACCGCTCGAACAGATCGATGGCCGCGACGGTGCTCAGCGGAACGACATCGTCGCGAAAAACGGCGCGTAGGCGCTGAACGGCGGGAACCTGTGTATGAGCGGGGAAAAGAGAGTTGCCGTTGTGAGGGGAAATGCTGGTCATGGCCGAGATTGCGATGAATTTCTTGCTAATCCATTGTAGTCGATAGTTTCGCTCTGCGTCATTGGCAAAGCCATATGCGATGTTCGGGGAGAGTTTCGATCCGGACGGATCATTCGGTGGGATGTTTGATGGTGTCGATGTCTGAGCATCTGTTGTCGTCTTCGATCGTATCAGGCTCTGCACAGTCATTGCGAAGACGTTCTTGGTTCTCTTGAACCTTGTCGTGTACTCATGGTTTTCAACTGCCGCTCTCTGGGAGAGCAGCAATCGCTATGTCAATCCGTGCGCACGAGTGATCACCGGCGAGGCCAGGGTGATGTCATTGCGACCGTATTTGTCAGGCAGCCATGAACTGCCGGGCGAGCACGACCTGATCCGGGCTGAACTGCACGCTGTTCATTTCTTTCGTGCAGTACTCGGCCACACGATCCAAATCGTAGATCGATTGAAAATTCGTGTCACCGGATCGCGTCAATCGGTTCCACTTCAGCAACGTCAGGACTTCAAGATCGTGGCTCTTCGCAGCCGGAAAGCGCAGAAGCCCGTGAGCGTGAATATTCGTCTTCGTATGCTCGATAATGAAAAGACCGTCCGTGCGCTGATCAGGTGAAACCTGGCTCCACTTCCGGCCGAGCAACGCCCTGTCCATCATGGCAAGGTATTCGCCGATCAGGCGCGTCATATCCAATGTCTTCGACATCTCCGAAATCTTCGGTTCGCCCTGATATCTCCACGTCAGCACCTTGGGCGGCCCCTTCTCCTGATCCTTCTTCTCGCGGGGATCGGTCTTCGCGGTGTCGTTCGTCGTCAGGGTCACAAAGGCATTCGGCTGCATTTGCAGTCCGAGTTTCAGGTATGCGTCCCGGAGACGCAGACGTTGTTCTTTATTGTTATGTTCCATGCCGTCCTCCTCGCTGCTCCATCAGCAGCGCCATTCTTATAAATATCTCAGCTATTTAGCGGTCAGCAGCAGAACCCCGCATCAAACGGGTTGGAACCGCAGGTTTTGAAAGAGGGCAACGATGGTCAGCGATATCGAGTTTCTAGAAGCAGTCTGTGAGCGGATGCAGCAGGTCGGGCTTGTGCAGAGCAAAGCCGAATTCTCCACGCGGATGCTCGGCAAGGGGCCAAGCTATCTCACATCAATGAGCGCCCGAGACCGGCAGGTGCCGGAGGAGGTCATGTCGTTTCTTAGCGGCCAACTGACGGCAGATATCGAGGCCGACATTGTCGCAATCTTCATTCTATCCGAACAATGCGACCAGCGCCGACGCGATCAGGATCACCGCAATGATCTCGTCGACTGGATTGCACACCACCGGGCATTGTCGATGGATGACACGATCAAGATACTTGCGCAGCCGGAAAGGTCCGCGTCCGGTCCCACAATCCGGCAGAAGCTCGCCGGCTGGCTGTCACGCCGCCGCGTGGCAATGCCGTAATTATTGACTTGTCGTGTTTCACGACAACTCGGCTACAACAGCTCGACGGCAGCTTTCATCATCTCGTCGCGCACGTCGATATAGCGTTGGGTGGTCGTCAGGTTGCGATGACCGGCCAGCGTCATGATGACCTTCGGGCTGACGCCGGAATGGGCGAGCCGGGTGATGAACCAGCGGCGACCGCTATGGGAGGTCGCTCCGTCGAGGCCAGCGCTCCTGTAAAGCTGTCCCATCAATTGGCAGAGTGTGTTCGCGGAAAACGCCGTTCGCTTCTGTGTCAGCAGCAACGGTGTATCGGCATGCCGTTCCTCCGGCCATTCGCCCCGATGCCTTTCGATTTCCCGGCGCAGCTTGTCGTTCAGGAATACGACACGCGCATGCCCGCCCTTGGTTACTTCCGCACTCAAGCGTAGCTGCTCGCGTGCCTTGCCTTCATTATCGATGACATCGCGCACGGTCAGCGCGGCGATCTCGCCAACGCGCAGGCCTGCCAGATGCGACAGCATGAGCGCCAGCCTGTTCCTGCCTGCATGCTTCGTCTGCGCGACCACAGCCAGCAGCCGCTTGAATTCGGCGTGCGTCAAAACCCGAGCTTGCTTCATCAGAACCTCACGAAAGGCAGCGTTTCCGTGCCGTTCTTTATGTTACCGATGAGCGCCTAGGGAATCGGACACGACCGATTTCCGGATTGTTTTTGAGAAACATGGGCGTGGCTTGATGATATACGATCAATATATCTACTACATAACAAGCGGAGATATGCTTCCAAATGGAAATGTGTATCGGACTCAAACGCAACAAGATAATATAGATTCAAATATATTATAGCCTTTGGAAAATAACGCATGCTGCGGGAAGAAAAATGAATAATATTGATTCATCGGAATTTACGGAAAGCGAGTGGCATGAACGAGTTGCCGACATACCAATTCCAATTGAAGTTTTACTTGGAAGAGCGCACGTTCCCGTCGCAAGGATGCTGAAGTTTCCGCCTGGCGAGGTCATCAAACTTGATAAGAGTTTTGGCGAAAGTCTCGAAATCAGAGTCGGGGACCGCCTGATCGGCTACGGTGAAATCGTAACCACCGACGACGGAAACACTATTGGTATCAAACTTCTCTCGGTCATCGATGGTATTCGGTTCAGAAGTAGACATGCAGAGCGAGAATAATATCCGCCCAGATATTGTTTATCCGACGCATGTCAAGCTAAACCCCACTAATTTCGGTTCTGCCCTTTAAAAACATGAGGCGCCTGTTCAATTCCCGCGCCGACATTCTAGAGTGTCTCCATATAGCGGTGCAGGCGGTCAAAAAGGGCGGGCGCTTGCTCAACGGGCGCAAAGCATTACGGCGTGTGGAGCCGTGAACCTAAGAGAATGTGTGTTTTCTTAGGAATGAGGCTCGCATGGCGTCCGGCGATTCCAATGCTGGAATCGCAACAACTATGCGCCGTTCCTCGTCCGCCTTCTTGAATATCCGATGTTCCGTCGGCATTTCATAACCTCGGAGGCACTTGAATGGCGGATAAGTTTTCCAAAGAAAAGCGTTCGGACGTCATGTCTCGGATCGATAGCAAAAACACTGCACCCGAGCTCTATGTCCGCTCGTCACTCCATCGGTGCGGTTTTCGCTTTCGTTTACATAGCCGAGAACTGCCGGGCAAACCCGACATCGTCCTAAGGAAATTTCAAACCGTCGTTTTCGTGCATGGGTGTTTCTGGCACGGGCACGACTGCTCGCGTGGAAGACCGCCGACAAGTAATCAACAATTTTGGGATGCAAAATTGCAAAACAATGTCGATCGCGACGCGAGGAACATCAATTTGCTTAGAGAGAGAGGTTGGACGGTTTTCGTTGTTTGGCAATGCGAACTCAAGTCCGCCACTGAAAATCTCATAATGTCGCTACAGTCACAAAAACCGGCAAAGTAGCGTTCTTTTTTGTAGACAAATCGGTTTCTGTATTCAACCAAGGGTCATTTTACGTATAGTCAACGGGTGAACGATAAGGTAGGCTGTCAACAGCGAAAATCATTTATGAACAATAACATAGCCAAACGCCATCGAGTCGCAGATCTCTTCGCGGGAGCAGGAGGGCTTTCCCTCGCCGCTCAGCAGGCAGAAATGTCCGTAATCGTTGCCGTGGAATTCGACAAGTGGGCGGCCGAAACCTATCGCACGAACTTCTGTAAAGCGGAAGCTATAAATCCACCAACGCTATACGAAAAAGACATATCGCACCTGTGCCCAAAGGAACTTCGTGAAAAGCATTTCTCGGGGCAGAGTGGTTGTGATGTGTTGCTTGGAGGTCCACCTTGCCAGGGCTTTTCTGCTCATCGCATAAACGACGCCGGGGTAAATGATCCGCGAAATAAGCTAATACACCGTTATTTCGACTACGTCCGAGAATTTCGACCGCGTGTATTTCTAATGGAGAATGTCCCAGGAATTCTATGGGACAGACATCGGGAATACCTGGAACAATTTTACCAGGAAGGCCGAGATGCAGGCTATCATCTGTTTGATCCGATTGTATTGGACGCAAGGGACTACGGATTGCCACAGAGACGTAGGCGTGTGTTTGTACTCGGTGTCGACAAAAACGTGGATCGCTCGAATTTCCAATGGCCGCCCGCACCCTCTCATGGGTCGGAAAAAGAACGCCTTGTGAACCCAACGCTTAGGCCTTGGGTTTCCTGTGCGAGCGTTTTCCTACCAGCCGAACCGGGTGACATCAATGATGTGCACATGCAACATTCGCAAGCGATGGTAGATGTCTTTGCGAAGACCCCTCACAACGGCGGCAGCCGCAAGGATTCGGGACGGATCTTACCATGCCATATGGAGCATAACGGTCACCGCGATGTTTATGGGCGAATTGATCCGGCATTCCCAGCTCCTACGATGACAACTGCTTGCATCAATCCGTCGAAGGGGCGCTTCGTACATCCGAATCAAGATCACGGCATAACTGCGAGACAAGCGGCGAGAATTCAAACGTTTCCGGATAGTTTTATTTTTGTCGGTGGACTGATGGCTGCGGGAAAGCAAATAGGCAACGCCGTGCCGGTGAAAATGGGCGAAACGCTTCTAAGACATATTTCAAAACTGCTCAGCCCAACTGACGAAGAACGTCCGGTGGATCAGCGAAAAGCCGAATTGATACCTGCATGATTGAAGCTGTCGCGTTCCGCACTCAAGCTCGTACTGTCGACCATCTTGGACGTGAGCAAATTGCCGACTGCCCCACAGCAGTCTCTGAGCTATGGAAAAACGCTTATGATGCATATGCTCGTTCGGTAGAATTACATATTTTCGATTCCAGTGAACCGGTTGCCGCCATCTATGACGATGGTCACGGCATGAATTACGATGAATTTCTAGACCGTTGGTTAGTGGTCGGAACCGAGTCGAAATACGATCCCCGCCGGAACGTAGAAGCAGATAGGGATGGACTTCCGGAACGAACGAAACAGGGGCAGAAAGGTATTGGCAGATTGTCGTCGGCCAATCTCGGCCCGCTACTTCTGCTTGTCTCTAAACGAAAAGACCAAGATTTTGTTGCCGCTCTAATCGATTGGCGAATTTTCGAAAATCCCTTCTTAGTTCTAAATGATATTGAGGTCCCGGTCACTTCTTTCGTGGCAAAGGAAGATCTTGTCGACTTGCTGCCGGCACTTTTCGACAGGCTTGTTGAAAATGTTTGGGGCGGAAGCGATGATCGTCGGAGACTGCGCCTTGAGCAAGCTTGGGCTGCCTATGATGACCTTGTCATCTCAGAAGATAAGGATGCGGTAGCTCCATCCAAAACAATTGCAGAAACGATTATAAACACTAGGTTCAGCACCGAACATTTCAGGCAGTGGCAGGTTTGGTCGGGGACATCTGATCACGGGACCGCAATGTTCATGTCGAATATAAATTTCGATTTGAAAGCGCAGCTTCCCAGTGTCCCTTCAGACGGCGCAATACCGGGGATACGCAACCAATTCTTTCGGACACTTTCGGCATTTGTAGACCCTCTGGCAGATTCGAGTGGCCATGAGGTGAATGCTGTAGCCCCTGACTTCACATATGCCGTGAAAGTTTGGGACGAGACGGGCGTCAGAAGTATTGTCAACGGAAACGAAATTTACAGCCGTGCAGATACGGATGTGATGGAACACGTCATCGAAGGCACGGTCGATGACGATGGCTTCTTCAGAGGTCAGATCAAGGCGTTCGGAGAATGGCGCAAAATCGGTCAGGACTACGTCGTTCCGCCGCCTAAGGATTTTACAGTTCCGAACGGGCCGAATACCCGCATCGGCCCCGTCGACATTTATGTAGCGACATATGAGAGGACCAGATTAAACAGCACCCATACTGATGATCAATGGGCGCATTACGAAAGTCTGGCAGATCGCTATGGAGGCTTTATGGTGTTTAGGAACGGCTTGCGCGTTCTACCATACGGCCGCGTCGATAATGATTTCTTCGAAATCGAGCAAAGGCGCAGCATCAGCGCGGGCCGCGAGTTTTGGAACGCGCGACGCATGTTCGGTCGGATCGCTATTACTCGCGAAAATAATCCGAACTTAAAAGACAAAGCAGGCCGAGAAGGCTTCATCGATAATCGCGCCGCCAAAGCCGTAAAAACGATCATCATTAACGTGCTGCGAACCAGTGCATACCAGTTCTTTGGTCAGGCGTCGGATATCCGCGCTCAAGAGCTAGAAGAGATAAAAAGCAAAAACCTTAAAACTCGAGCTGAGCAAGAGCGTAAAAATCTAAGCAAGCTAAACCGCAAGAAATTTGGCGGGCTGCTGGAGCGTCATCTTAAATCAATCCCCGAATTCGAAAGCGAGGTTGCATCGGAGTTAGGAAACCTAAGTATCAGAAATGGCGAAGAACTTGTCTCCGCTCAAAAAAGGCTGGAGAGCCTCAGGGAAACCTTGACTAGCTTTCGTTTGCCTGGAGCACCAAGCCCTCTTGGGACTTTGGAAGAAGACTATCGGCTTTTCCGATCTTATATGGAGCGAAGCCAAAGCCGGTTGTCGGAAATGAACAATCGCATCGCTGAAGCAATAACTACGATCAAACCTCCCCGTCCGGAAGAAATCCTTACGCAGCAGATGCAGCGAAATGCAGGACAGTTGCAGGCCGCTCTCCGTCGATGGAAGGCAGAAATAGAGAAGCTGCAGAGTGGCGAGAAAGAGAGAATTGATGCTATTTTCGCGGAACGAAGCAAACAATTTCACTCTATGGCAATGCCTCTCGTGGAGAGACTGAAAAGCGGAGAAGTAGATTTAAACTACTCTAGCAACCTACTGGAGACTTGGCGGCAGCAGATCGCGGATGAAAATTCGGATATATTTGAGGGATACATTGCGGCGCTGGAGCTTCTGCGTGACAACGTGGATTTGCACCTAATTGCCACTCAGGGAATAAATGACAACTATGACTTGAGAGAAGAGTTGAACAGAGTCAATCAGTTGGCCCAACTTGGCATCACGGTAGAGATCCTTGGTCACGAGCTGAAATCCTACGATCAAATGATTCGGCAAGGGATAAATTTTCTCGAGGCGCACAAAATCGAACCTCAAGTCACTCAAGGCATGCGCACAGGACTTGAAGGGCTCGCTAGGCATTTAGACTTTCTTTCCCCTTTGAAAGTTTCGGGGAAAAAGACGCAGCGGTTCATCAGCGGGGCCGAGATAGAAGACTATCTGATAGAGTTTTTCCGGAAGACACTTAGTCGTGATTCAATTACGTTAGAAGCAACTGACGCCTTTCGAAAATTTAAAATATTTGAGCAGCCCTCACGAATTCTTCCGGTCTTTATCAACCTCGTGAACAACAGTCTCTATTGGGTTGCATCTGCCAGAACTTCGGCCGGTCGCGTTCAGCTCGGCGTAGAAAATAAGCGGGTTGTCGTTTCGGATAATGGTCCTGGCGTTGACTCGGTAGATTCTGCGCAACTTTTCCGGTTATTTTTCACAAGGCGTTTGGGCGGCGGGAATGGAATCGGCTTATATCTCTGCAGAATGAATTTGGCGGCTGGAGGGCACCAAATCCAGTATGCCGACGAGAAACGGTATCAGCTTCAGAGTGGGGCAAATTTTGTGATCGACTTCAAAGGTGCGGAATATGACAACTGAAGCTGCGTATACCGCGCTCGTTCAAGAAGCTTTCATCGATCCGATCAGGTCAGTTCTAATCATTGATGACGACTACCCTACTTGGGAAGAAATCCTTGATCGCAAGAGCTTGGTAGGAATTTGTGAGACTGTAGCAACGCCCAACCCGGAATCAAAGTCTTGGCTTAAGGAGCCAGGTCCTGTTTTGGAGCTTATCAAAAAGTTCAGGCAGAAAAAGCCTGGGCTTATGATCGACATATATGATGGGGCGAAAGCATCTGACACGGATGAGGACGTTCTAGCATCGCATCTTCACCAATCGGATATGCTTATCCTGGATTACCAGCTGAATGGCGACAAGGGAGACGGAAAGAAATCTCGGTCGATAGCTCATGCTTTACTTGAAAATCGCCACTTTAATCTCGTAGTAATACATACAAAGGCAGATGATCTCGCAGTGCCATTCAATGAGATGGTTCTGTCATTACTCGCGCCATGCGCTCACCTCAAAGACAAACAGCCCCAGATTGATGAATCCGCGGCGAGAATCAAAGCTTATGACGGAGAAAACCCGGAAGAGAATATCCTTAAGGCACTAGAGGATGCATTCGGAATAGAACAGTATTTCTATACGCGGCACGCCAAGACCGGCATGAAGGCGCTCGGCCTCGTTATGAATGGCACCGCTCCGTTCGTTGGGTTCAAAGAAGCCTTAGACAAGCTTGGTTGCAATAAAGGCGATATTCCTAAGCTTTTGCTATGGGCTATGAGAAATTTTGAGACGCGCCACGCGGGACAACTTGCGGAACAACAACATCGCGAGCTTTCCTGGTCGAGTGACCACAACTGCTTGTGGGTGCGAACTGATAGCGGCTTTATGTCATTTGCGAAGAAAGACGAGCCGGACCTTATTGGCGTATTGAAGCAGGCGCTTGTGGCCTGGCAGCCTTCGCCTTCTCGCCTCCTCTCCGCCAAGTTCCGAAGCCAAATCGATGAGCACGGTGTCATTGTTGAGGATAGAGCGCTCTCAAATCGCCATGTCTATGCGAAGTTTTACGAAAGAATCTCCAAGGGCACACAGGAAGAGAGAATGAGCCTTATCGACGAGCACGTTGATAGGCACATTGAGCAATTGACGACGGAGATTAAAGACGAAATCCGAGCATTTGGGATTTCGATAGTGGATTCTGATGATGGGACCTATTTAAAGCACTACGGTATCGATCTTAATAATAAGGCCGAGAACGAATTGGCGATAAGGCACTATAACGGGTACGTTTCAACGAAGAAGACGGGCGGCTGGCATCTGACCTGCGGGCATGTCTTGCAGCTTGACGGTGATTATTGGGTTTGTGCATCACCCGCTTGCGATATGTACCCAGACAACAACGTGGTGGGAATAGAATCCGACGAAGAGCGCGCGGTACGATCCTTTGTCGCGATGAAGCTTTACAAGAGAAACGGGCATCCCACTGGACCGCAGATCAACTCCAACAATTTGTTGTTTATCAACATAGATGGGAAGGTTACGCCTTTTAGCATTTATAGTGGAGATGACAAAGATGGAGAGAAAACCGTCGCTCCCACATGGAGATTCTTCCTTTCCATGGACAAAGGTAAGATCACCAAGGATGGGGATGTTTTCAAGGCGCAGATAGCACGCCTCAAGACAAGCAAGGACGGCATAATTCATCAACCGGAAGAAGCGAAAATCGTTTCTCAGCTTAGATACGAATACGCCCTAAATCTGATACAAAAACTGGGCGCGAATCTCACTAGGGTTGGCCTGGACTATGCGGTTTGAGATAGCGGCCAGATTGTACGGATGGCCGTCGGCTCGTCAGCCGGAACATCTCAGTTAGATGCCATCGAATGGTGATTGGCGCGAAGACATGATGCTGCTGCAGAAACCGAAAGACGTTTTCCGAATCTCGGTTGGGGAAACAGTCTCAAAGCGCAACCTTTTCGACCTTATCCAATATTCGAAAGTCGAAGGCTCGCCTTTCTGGGCGGGCGCCAATTTTGCTATAGGCAACACGCCGCAGCAAGGTATAAATTGGATTGGCGCGGCGCCCCATATTCAAGGCGTTATCATTAAGACAAGACCTGGATCATATCAGCATGACGGCTGGCTTGACGATGATCTGAATACGTATCGTTATTCATTTAAGGCCAGAAACTCGGCTATTTCCCATTTCGAATTGGCGAATAGAGTACTCATATCACAGCCTGAGTTCGCCTACCCGATTTTGCTTTTCACAGAGGCAAAGGAGGGATGGCGTTTTGAAGGACAATTTTCGGTAACTGAAATCGATGAGATGCATGTCACGCTGCAACGACAAGACACTTACGTAAGACTTGAAGCTGCAGCTGAGCGTAGCGAATTTGTTGAGGGTGGCCTTAGATACGTCACGCATCTCATGGCAGAAAGAAACAGGGCGATTGTCAGCACACTGAAAAGAAAAACGCCGTCTGTTTGTGAAATTTGCGATGAGGATTTCTCATCTCGCTACGGCGTAAGCTATATCGAGGCTCACCATAAGACGCCGATCTCGACATTTACCGCAAAACGGACCGTAACAGCGGCGGATTTTGCGCTTCTCTGCCCGAACTGTCATCGAGCAGTCCACATCTATATGAAGAGGGAAGATCGCGAATATAGCGATATTAGGGAAATTATCCGTTCTAAGCTGCTTACGTAATTTGAGCGAGGGCGGTAAACAGAGCTGGGTACCCTTAGGTTCTCTTGCATCAGCGGCGGTACGGCCTTCTATCAACCGTAACAACCCCTCTGAGTTGGCACCAATGCAACTCTGCTGACTTCGCGCCATCATCGCCCTCCTCTACCGAAGCCAGCCAAAACCAAGGCATGCGGCAACTGCATTGATGTCCGATGTCGTTTTCATCATCTTCTGGAGTCGATAATATATCTCCACACGTGTTGCATTGTACGTGAAATCTGCCGCAGCGGTCGCATTTGCCAACATGATGCACAAACCGCTTAACGATAGGAGATGAGTTTGTCTCTGCAGTGATGGGCTGGAGTACCATTGATAACTCGGGATATCCGTCCCAAAAAATACGCCCTCGCTCGCAGGCCGGATTTTGGCAAGCTGGCCAGGTGGACGGATTGAAATTTTTGATATGATCGAGTGGAACTAAGCAGATCGTGACCGCCATTTGCGCCCGCTTTTCCGCGGCGGCGGTATACCCTGTGGGGCAGACTAGATAGCCGTGCGTCGCGCCTACGTCATCCATCATGCCGCGGAATGCCTCGACATCAGTAACATCAATTTTGCGCTTTCGTCGCTTGGCGTCCACGATGATCCTACGGCTGTCATCCGTATCATGCCGAGCATCAATCAACACGTCGATCTGCCGGCTGCGCCCGCTAATCTTACCAATAACTCGGGCATTAGGTGTAACGCACAACGACGTGTCGATCTGATCTGCCATGAGGCGAGCAATCATACGTTCGTAGTGTTCCCAATTCTCGGCCTCACGTTTCATTCAAATTTCCAATAGAAAGAACGCTTTTAGCGCAAATACGATAGAATAATTTTTTGCGGGAGCAAAAGCGCCAGCCAACGATCCGGATAAATTTCGGCTTTAACAATGTTGAATTGACCAGCGGCATTTCAGGATCAGCACAATACCAGCACATTGCGTTTACCACTGCTACTACTACGATAGCTTATAACTCCAGTCTCCCAATTCCGATAACGCGGATTTGCCGTGCTAAAATTTTCTGCACTGAGCTAATTTCCCCTCGGCCGCAGAGGAGCGCAAGGTAGCGCAGTTCTAGTCCAGTTTTGAGCGCACTTCATATAAAACAACAACTTAAAACCATAGATAACCAATTCCGATGACGCGGATTTGCCGTGCTAAAATTTTCTCCACTGAGCTAATTTCCCCGCGACCGCAGAGGAGCGCAAGGTAGCGCAGTTCTAGTCCAGTTTTAAGCCCGCATCATATAAAACAACAGCTTAGAACCATGGATAACCAATTCCGATTCCAAAGGTCACAGGTTCGAATCCTGTCGGGTGCGCCAATATTTCCAAAGATTTCAGCGGAAAACTCCGCTCTCAAATGCCGCCGTTTGCGCCGCCGGGGCCGGTCAGAACGTTCGCTCGAAGTCTTCCCAGCTTTCGTCCATTGCATAAGTCGGCGACAGGAAGGGGATGGCGATGTGGCCGTAACGGAGGGACAGTTGGCGTTCGGCGGTTTCCTCGTCTGCTCGGGCTACACGCGAAAGATAGATGACGGATGCGAGGCCTGTCCGGTCCGCGCCGGAGCGGCAATGGATGAGGATCGGGCGTGGCGCATCGCGCAGGATGGCGGCGAGTTCGGTGGCTGTTTTGGCATCGATGCGGCGGTCGGCCTGCATAGGAAAGTCGATGAGCTCGATCCCGAGCCGCCGGGCGGCTGCGGCTTCCTCCCTGTACCACCCTGCCCTATCGTCACGGCCGCGCAGATTAACAACCGTGCGGATCTCGTAACGTATCGCGTAGTCTTGCAGCCGGGCGGAGGTCGGCTGGTTCGACCGATAGAGCTCGCCCGGCACGACAACAGCGAAGTTGCCCGTCAGCTGGATCGCCAGAAGGTAGATACCCAGTGCCGAAACCACGACGGAAACGGAAATCCCAGTCCATTTGAAAAAAGCGTGCATGACTTTCTTCCCGCTGATCGTCACAGTAGGATCGGACAAACAACTGACAGGGGGCTGAACATGCAAGACGGCACAGATCGAAGGGGGCTTTTGGCCTGACCGTCGGCACGCGCCGAGTATGTGGTGTGCTTATAGCGTTGGGAGAGAACGATGAGCGCGATTATCTATCGCAACGCGAAATGTAGCACGGCCCTTGCCCCACTTGCGCTGATACGCGCCGCCGGCATAGAGCATCGTCGATTATTTCGCCTGAACGCCGTCGATGGCGGACCGCGGTCGCTGATTGCCGATGCGGACCGACAGTACACAACACCATCTGCCAGAAGGGGACAGCCTATGCCGAACATCGCACCCGACGACCGATGCTGAGCGACGACGCCTTGCTTGAGCGGATGATTGCCGGCCGGCCCTGATCAACCGGCCGTTTGTCAGGGCGGCTCTTGAAACGCGGCGGTGGTGGTCGTCGGATCTCGTGACGAAGATATTGCCGGAGAGGCTCCTTGGCTGGCATCGGCAGTTTTTGCCGCCGGCTCCGGTGCCATGCCGAATGCTTCTCTGAGCGTCGCCTCGCTTCTTTGGGCGAACCGTCGCGCCGCGTAACGCCCCCAGGCAATATTTTGCGGTGGCAGGGGACCGGTCAGGCGTTCGATGATCTGTTCCGGCGCGACGGCGATGTGCAGAAGGTTTTCCACCGTGCACAGACGGTGGGCAAGCGAACCCTGCCGCACCACCACGGGTATGCCGAGCTGCACGGCCCGTCCCAGGATGCCGCTGGCATGATCGCCGGCGCGCGGATAGAAGCACCAGATCGCATCGCTCGCCGCGTAGGCGCCCAGCAGTTCGGCATGCGACAGCGCACGATCCACCGCGACACCGCCGGCCTCTTCCAACACCAGGGCGTATTCGGCGATATCAGGCGAGACTTTGCCACAGGCCAGAAAGGTGAAGCGCTTCCGCAGGACGGAAAAGCGCGCGATGGCGTCTGAAAAGAGATCGAAACCCTTGCCCCGGCTTTGTGTGCCTAGCGCCGTCATCACGAAGCGGTTTCCTGGCCGGCGTTCCCGACGCAGCTGCTCCACCGCCTCACGCTCCTCTTCCGTCACATCCCAGAGCTGGAAGTCGTATATCCAGTCGTCTGCGATCGTCGAGAAGGCCGGAAAGACATTGAACGGCACGATCGTGAGCGTGCGCACCGTTCGACAGCGCTTCATCGCGCGCAGCACCATGCGCCGAAAGCGACAGCGCAGGCGCGGGGAAACGGCAATCGGCATGGGCCGCAACAACAGCCCAACGGTCCGCCGGCCGGCCAGGGCGCGAACAAGGGCGACCAGGACATAGAGAAGGAATGTCTCCTCGACCGCGAGGAAAATCACCGCCGCCCGTGACAGGAAGAGATCGCGCACATGCCCGCGACGCGCACCGAAAAGCCGTTCCAGCACGTGCAGATAGGCCGGGCGTCGCCCCGTCTCGCTGTGCATGTAAACGACAGGACCGGCGGGACAGTCAGCCCTCCCGCCGGTCCGTTGCCGACCCCCCAACCAGGCGCCCCACGCCCCCATACTGTCCGACCGCGCAAGCGTACCCGACGCCGCCGGCTGTCCTGCGTCAGCCTGCATGCCTGTCCCCCGCATGTATCGCAGCATGCTTTTCGGCGCACACGAAAACCGCTCGGCACGCCGCGCCCCCGGCCTGCCGTCTAAATCAATTCATCCGAAGGCGAGACACCTTGGAATGCAACTTTCTCGCTAATACTGAGATTTTAACCTGTTTTTAACAAAGATCAAGCGCGTTCCACAACCTGGAAAGGCACGCCGTTGGATCGGGTTGCATGCTTGTCGCGCGCCGCCGCAGCGTCCATAAAGACCCCTCACCCAAGCAACCGAGATCCGCATGAACCTCAAGGAATTCGCCAGCCGCATCGGACTGTCAGCGACGACGATAAGCCGGGCGATGAGCGGCTATCCGGAAGTGCGGCCCGAAACGCGCGCGCGCGTGCTGGAGGCCGCCGAGAAGCTGGGCTACCGGCCGAACATCAGCGCGCAACGCCTTGCGACGGGCCGGGCCGGCGCCATCGGCATCGTGTTCCAGGGCGGCGGACGCTTCGGCCCGCATTCAAGCGAACTCATGGGCGGGCTGTCGACGCGCCTGCAACGGGACGGCATCGATATCCTCGTCTCGACCGTCGAGACGGAAGAAGAGGAAATGGCGGCCTACCGGCGGCTTGCCGCCAGCAAGCGGGTCGACGCGGTGATCCTCCATACGCCGGCCTGCAAAGACGAGCGCATCGCGCTGCTCCAGGCGCTCGGTCTTCCCTTCGTCGTGCACGGGAGAAGCGAGGCGGAAAAGCCCTTTGCCTTTCTCGACATAGACAATTTCGGGGCTATCGCAGAGGCGACGCGGTATCTTGCCGGGCTTGGCCATCGCCGCATCGCTCTCATCAACGGCAATACGGCAAGCACCTACGCCCGCGACCGGGAGGACGGCTATCGCACGGCGCTGGAAGAGCATGGCCTGACGCCCGACCCCGCGCTGATGAGCCGTGGCGAGTTCACCGACGAAACCGGCTTCCGCCTCACGCAGGGCTTTCTCGCCCTGTCCGCCCCGCCGACCGCGGTCATTGCGGGCTCCATGATGTCGGCGCTCGGTGCCATGCGGGCCATACGCATCGCGGGGCTCTCGCCCGGAACCGATATCGCGATCATCGCCCATGACGACGTCTTTCCCTATCTCAGCCCCGATAACCTCGTGCCGGCCGTCACGACCACGCAATCGCCGATGCGTGCGGCCGGCGAGCGTATCGGCGACATGGCGCTGCGGCTGCTGCAAGGTGAACCACCGGAGGCGTTGCAGGAGGTCTGGCCGGTCGAGCTTATCGTGCGCGACTCCACGCGCCCTACCCCGGCCTGAGATCACACCGCGAGTTCGCGCCGCTCCCTCTCGGTTTCCATGGCAAGATCGAGCACTTTCTGGAGGTCCGCGGCGTGGCGGAAACCCGGCTCGATCATGGTGCGCGCTTCAACCGCGGCGGCAAAGCGCTGATAGTTGGTGAGGACGGTGCCCGCATCGATATCGCGCCAGATGGCCTTCTCGACATCCTCGCCCAGGCAGCCGCGCAACCTTGATCCTTCCGTCGAGTGCACCACCTCGAGCGCGCCCCTGTCGCCATGCATGCGCAGGCGCAACTCGTTGAGGTGGCCCGTCGCCCAGCGGCTGGCATGGATGACGCCGAGCGCACCGTTCGCGAAATCGACGGTCATGGTGAAGCTGTCATTGGCATCGAGATCATATTCGCCGATGCGGTTGTCCGGCGCCTTGTCGAAAGCCTTCATCCGGGCAAACACATGCTCCACATCGCTCGCGGCACCGTAGCTCGCGAAGTCGAGAATGTGGATGCCGACATCGCCGAGCACGCCGTTGGAACCGTGGCGCGTGGAAAGGCGCCAGAGCCACTGGCTCTCCGTGGCCCAGTTGCCCCAGGCCTTCGAGACCAGCCAGCTCTGAAGATAGGAGGCCTCGACATGGCGGACATGGCCGATCTCGCCGGCCAGAACCATCGTCCGCGCCACCTGGAGCGGCGCGACGTTGCGGTAGGTGAGGTTGACCATGGTGACGAGGCCCGATGCCTCGGCGACACGCGCCATCTCGTCGGCCTTGGCGTAGGTCTCGGCCAGCGGCTTTTCGCACATGACATGCTTGCCGGCGGCCAGCAGCGCCAGGGTGGTCGGGTGGTGCGCCCGGTCCGGCGTCACATTGGTTGCGGCATCGAAGCCGTTCCATGCGATGGCATCGTCCAGCGAAGTAAAGACATTGGGAATGTCGTGCATATCGGCAAACGCTTTTGCCCGCGAGGGATCCACATCGACGGCACCGACGAGGGTGACGCCTGGGATTGCGGCGAAATGCTGGGCATGGGCCTTTGCCATGCCGCCGGTTCCGAGAATGAGAAGACGCATGGAAACCTCAACGATATCCGGCTTCGCCGGCTTCATGCAGTTTGGGTCCGCGTTCCTCGATCGGCTCCAGCGCCTGTTCGACCGGCACGTTCGGCGCATCGTGGATGGCCGCATAGGTGCCTTGCGGATTGAAGGCCCACTTGACGCCGTTGACGAGCACCTTCTGCACGGTGGCGTCGTGATAGGTCGGATAGGTCTCGTGGCCGGGGCGGAAGTAGAAGATGTTGCCGGCGCCGCGCCGCCAGGTCATGCCCGAGCGGAAGACCTCCCCGCCAGCAAACCACGAGATGAAGACCGTTTCGAGCGGTTCCGGCACCGAAAACTGCTCGCCATACATCTCCTCGTTTTCCAGGACGAAGTTTTCGCCCAGCCCCTCGGCGATAGGGTGACGCGGATTGATCACCCACAGGCGCTCGCGCTCGCCCGCCTCGCGCCATTTCAGCGCGCAGGGCGTGCCCATCAGCCGCTTGAAGATCTTCGAAAAATGGCCGGAGTGAAGGACGAGCAGCCCCATGCCCTCCCAGACGCGCCTGGCCACACGCTCCACCACCGCATCATCGACGGCACCGTGGTCCTTGTGGCCCCACCAAAGAAGCACGTCCGTCTCGGCAAGGCGCTGTTCGCTGAGGCCGTGTTCCGACTCCTGAAGCGTGGCCGTCGTGGCTTCAATGGCGGCATCCCTGTTGAGCGCGTCGGCGATCGTGTTGTGCATGCCGTCGGGATAGATCGAGCGTACGATCTCGTTCGTCTGCTCGTGGATGTTTTCACCCCATACAATGGTGCGTATCGCCATGTGTCGTTCCTCTGAAGCCAAAATTGAAACCGCTTTCAATTTTCCCGAATCGTTAGAACCAGTCCCGATTCTTTGCAAGCGGGATGCCCTGCGGATTCCGGTATCCTTCAGTGGAATGTCGACTTGGAGAAAAGGTTCAGCACAAGAACGCCGGCAATGATCAGACTGAGGCCGACAAGGGCCGCCGGATCGAGCTTCTGGCCGAAGAAAAAATAGCCGACGAGCGAGATCAGAACGATGCCGAGACCGCTCCAGATTGCGTAGGCGATACCCACGGGCACATAGCGCAGGCTCCAGGACAGGAAGAAGAAGGCGATGGCGTAGCAGACGACCATCGCCATGGTGGGAACGAGGCGGGTGAAATGCTGCGCGGCCTGCATGGCGGAGGTGCCGAGCACCTCGAAAACGATGGCGACCACGAGGACGGCGTAGACGATGGCGGGGTTCATGGCTTTGCTCCGGCGCGCAGGCGCCAACAGAAGATCAGAGGCGGGACATATCCAGCAGCCGCTTCAACAGGGTCGCCCGCATCGCAGTGTCTATGACCGACACGCCGAGCAGGTCGTCGAGCCACAGGCCGTCCACCGCGTAGCGGGCAAGCGTGGCATCGAGTGACGAGTCCGTACCGACATTCTCGACAAGATGCCGGTCGAACCATTCCCGCCAACGGTCGCGCAGATGCGGCTCGGAAATCAGCGCAACGGTCAGCACCTTCCACCTCTCGCCATCCTCCAGCCCTTCCGGCTGGAAGAAGGCGGCGATATAGGCGCGCGTGAACCGGCCCTTCGGCTCCGGATCGACCTTCATCCGCTCGGCCAGGACCCGATCGAGGTTCTGTGTCACATCGTCGAACAGGCCATCGAGCAGCGAAAGCTTGTTGGGGAAATGATGCAGCAGGCCGCCCTTGCTGACGCCTGCGGCCTGGGAGACTGCATCGAGCGTCACGCTCGCCGGCCCCTTTTCCAGCGACAGACGCGCCGCCACCGCCAGCACCTGCCGGCGGACGGCCTCGGGATGCTTCTTTCGATGATGTGCCTTGCTCATGAGAAAACATACCGTCTGGACGGTTTTTTGTCAATAAAGCCTGTACGGTCGCGCTGACGCGCGCTTCGTCGCAGGCATCGCGCCGCCATTGTCAGCCCCGCGAGCAGGCGCTAAGACCGACCAAACGGAAGAGCACCATGACGGACGAACCCGACGGTCAGGGACGAGAGACGATCACCCTTTACGAGGCGGTCGGCGGTGACGGCGGCGTGCGCGCGCTGACGCGTCGTTTCTACCAGTTGATGGATACCTTGCCGGAAGCTGCGCGGTGCAGGGCCATCCACCCGGCGGACCTCACCGGCAGCGAGGAAAAGCTCTACGAATACCTGACGGGCTGGCTTGGCGGCCCGCCGCTCTATACCGAAAAGCGCGGGCATCCGATGCTGCGCCGCCGGCATTTCGATGCGGCGATCGGCCCGGCGGAGCGCGACGAATGGCTGCTCTGTTTCGTGCAGGCGCTGGAGGAAACAGTGCCGAGCGAGGGCCTGCGGAAAATCATTCTCGAACCGGTAACGCGCCTCGCCCACCACATGCAGAACCAGGATTGAACCCGGGATTGAACCAATGTCGTTTTCGTTTCGCTCGACGAGTCTTCTGATCGCCGGCCTCATGGGCCTCACCGGCATCGTGGCGGCGGCCGCCGCCTCCCATGGCAGCGATCCGCGCCTGATGGCGGGCGCGTCGGCCATGTGTCTCGCGCATGCGCCCGCACTGATCGCGCTCTACGGCGCCTGGGGGTCCGTGCGCACCGCGCCGGTTGCCGCCCTTCTGATGATTGTCGGGACCGCGCTTTTCGCGGGCGATCTCGTCATGCGCCATTTCGCAGGCCACGGGCTGTTTCCGATGTCCGCGCCCACCGGTGGCGTCATCATGATGGCGGGGTGGCTCGCCGTGGCGCTGGGCGCCTTCCTGCCGCACAACAACGCCTGATAGCACTCGTCCGCCAAGGAGAAAGGCCCGGCGTCGTAACACCGGGCCATCGTGAATTGACGCTGATAAAGGTCACCTCAGGCGCCGACGACGGCGGTGAAACCTTCAAATTTCGGCGGGCCGAGATACATGGCCCTGTTGTCACCGGCGTTCTTGTGGGCCTGCCGGAAATTCTCCGATTTCGTCCAGGCAACAAAGTCGTCCTTGCTCGCCCACACGGTATGAGAGGCAAACAGCGTATAACCTTCCTCCGCATCGGTATCGCCGCGCAACAGGTGAAAGGTCTTGAAGCCGGGCATTTCGGCAAGGCTGGATTCTCGGCCCTTCCAGATAGTCTCGAAAGCCTCCTCGTGGCCGACGGCGATGCGAAAGCGGTTCATGGCGACGAACATGCGGGACCTCTCAGTGCTTTTCCAGCCGCAGGCGATGCGGCACGGGGAAAGCTACGACATTGTCGTTGCGCGCATCAAGACCAGGTTGGCCCTCGAAACCGGCTGCGCGGACGGGACGGACATTCCGGAAGGGGAACGCCGTCACATTGTCGCTCTCAAGCATCTCCGCCCGGTTCGCCATCCATTCGTAGAGTTCCGGCACGAGGCCGTCGCCATTCTGGGCAGCGAGCTTGTGAAGGCCGATCATCATGAAGGGCTCGGGTCTCTCGTCACTCACTGCACGTTGTCTCCCTGGCTCATGCTCTGCAAGGCGCGCTCGAAGGAGGATTTGCTGCCGTTGCGCAGCGGCACGAAGGCCTTCTCCCACTTCTTGCAGCCCGTCTTCACGCGGATGCAGGCATCGTGGCTGATACAGTCGATGGGGCAGAACACGCAGTCGACCGAGGGCAGTACATTGTCGATGCGGGAAACCGCCTCGCGCAGACCGCCGTCATGATGGATGAGGTTGGCGCCGTAGGAGCTTGCGATCTGTCTGAGATGCGCGACCTGGCAATCGCGGCCGCCGACATACAGGAAACTGCGCCCCTTCAGTTCGGCCTTGCCGTCGGACTTCTGGTCGGTCTCGACGTCCCGGCGGGCCTGATGCTTCTGCCTGTTCTTCTCACGCATGGCTTTCCTCTCCGCTTCACCCGTCCTGCGCTTGATGGTGGTCACTTCCACGCTATGCGGCGCCTTCACCTCGGCCTGCACCGTGGCATCCACCACTGCCGGGGCAACCGCGTCCCCTGCTGCCGCCATCTGCTTCCTGAGCGCGGCCAGCTGGCGTTCCAGGTCGGCGATACGCCGGTCACGCTCGGCAATCTTCGCCTTCAGGATCGATTCCATACGCCCCGCAGTCATTCCGTTCATGCAACATCCCCTTTGGTACTCTGCCGCTGCAGAGCCTCAGTCGGACGCAACCTACAAAACTTGATTTTCATAGTAAAGTATAAACATGACCATAAAACTCATATTTTATGGCAAAAGAATCCCGCCTGTCGCAGGACGGCGGAATAACAGCGTCAGTTGAAGACGATCGGGACCGTAAACGCCCAGGACGAACGCCCGGCCGCCTCGGGAATCTTCGCGAAGGGAGCAGCACGCATCACGGCCTCCACGGCCGCATTGTCCAGCGCGCCGCTGCCGGAACTGCGCGCAACCCTGACGCCGCTCGCCTGACCGCCGGCCCCCACGGTGAAGCTCACCACGACGCTGCCGCGATCGCCGCCCGACACGCGTCGCTTGGCGCGGTTGATCTTGCTGCGCACCTTGCCGGGGTAGTTGCTGACGGCGGCGTTGCCGGCCATCGACGAGTTGCCCTTCTTCTGGCCGCCGACAGCGCCCGCCGTCACATCGGCGGAACCATCCACCTCGCCGCGGGTCGCATTTTCCCGGGCCTTGCCGTCCTCGCCGGCCTTGCGCACGACCTTCTGCTTGGGCTTCTTGCGCTCCACCTTCTTGGCCGGCTTTTCCTTCTTAACCTCGGGAACCGGCTTGATCTCGCGCTCGGGCTCGATTTCCGGCTTGATCTCCGGAATCGGCACGGCCGCGATCTCGACCTCCGCTGAGGGAACGATCATTTCCTCGACCGGCTGGGAAACGATCGGCTCGACGGGCGCGATCTCGCTTGTCTCGGGCGTGACTTCCGTCGGCTGGATTTCGGCCACTTCCTGCGGCTCGGGCTCCGTGACCTCGGGCTGGATGGTCTCGGGCGTGATCGTGTCGTCGGGCTTGCCCGATTCGACCGCCTCGAATGCGCCATTGCCGAGCATCGCCACCTCGGCGACGACGCCGCCGGCAACCAGCGCCTCTTCCTCCGGCGGTTGCGGCGCCATAGTGAGGATTGCAGCCGCGCCCGCGTGAGCAAGCAGGGAAAGAATGCCCGCACCGCCCCAGAGCCACTTGCTTCCAGCCATCACGTCACCCGTATTTCCGTTTCACGCATCGCGACGCGTCATGCACCGCGCACTCGCCTCAATACCTTCGGTTCAACCGTCGAGACCGGCAGGCGCCTTGCTGCGCGTGACAATGCCATCCATGCAGCGGCCCTTATCAAGCCCTTCGCCCTCGCAGACCGGGGCGTCGTTGACCAGCAGGTTCTTCACCGTCTCGCATTTGATGCCCGGCACGTCGAACTGGCGCACCTTGGACTTGCCGGCCGGCAGGTCACGGAAGTCGAGCAGCGCAAGGCGCTCCACCGTGCCCTTGTCGTTGAAGATCACGAATTCGAACGACACCTTCGAAACGTTCTGTGCAAATCCGTTGCCGGCGACGAAGGTGAAGAGGCAGCCCTTCTGCGATGCGGCCAGCGCGTTCAGCTCGATATCCAGCCCCTTGGCTGTTGCGGCCTCCTGGGCTGCGGCACCGGTGACGGCGGCAGCGGACAGCATCGCGGAAATCAGAAGGGTGCGTCGGATCATGGGTCTCGCCTGCTTCCTTGTCGGCCGGCTCGCGCGGCCATCGCCATTTCAACCAGCCCGAACAATTAACATGACTTCTTGAGACTGGTATTGCGTCAATAGATAAATATGAGTAAGCAAGTCAAGATAGTAAACACCAGAATTCCTGTCAAACCCCTGCTGCACCGAGAAAAATCCCGGGAAAAAAGCAGGCCCAAAAAATTGCAACACACATATCGACGAAGGCCGCGCCCAATGACCGATACGACCCGACCGACCCCTGCTGAAATCCGCGCCTTCCGCGCCGAAAATCCCAAGATGCGCGAGCGCGACATCGCCGCCCAGCTCGGCATTTCGGAAGCGGCGCTCGTGGCGGCGGAAGTCGGGCTGACGGCCGTGCGCATCGATGGTGACGCCAACCGCTTCCTGGAGCGTTCCGAAGCGCTGGGCGAGGTCATGGCGCTGACCCGCAACGAGAGCGTGGTGCACGAAAAGATCGGCGTCTTCGAGAAGATCAACACCGGCAAGCATGCCTCCATCGTGCTCGGCGAGAACATCGACCTGCGCATCTTCCCCGGCACCTGGGCGCACGGCTTCGCCGTGACGAAGACCGACGGCGACCAGGTTCGCCGCAGCCTCCAGTTCTTCGACAAGGCCGGCGATGCGGTCCACAAGGTTCACCTGCGTCCGGCTTCCAACCTCGATGCCTATGAGGCGATCGTCGCCGACTTCCGCCTGGAAGACCAGTCGCAGGAATTCGTCGAGGTCATCTCGGAGAAGACCGTCGAGACCGGCCCGGTCGACGTGGAGGCCCTGCGCGAAAACTGGAGCGCGATGACGGATACGCACCAGTTCTTCGGCATGTTGCGCAAGCTCAAGATCGCCCGTCAGGATGCCGTCCGCAGCGTCGGTGAAGACTTCGCCCATGAAGTGCGCGCCGATGCCGTGAGCGCCCTGTTGCATGCCTCCGCCGAACGGGGCGCCGATATCATGTGCTTCGTCGGCAACCATGGCACGATCCAGATCCACACCGGCCCCGTCCACAACATCCAGCCGATGGGCCCTTGGATCAACGTCATGGATCCGACCTTCCACATGCACCTGCGCACCGATCACGTCGCCGAATGCTGGGTCGTGCGCAAGCCGACCAGCGACGGCCATGTCACGTCGCTCGAGGCCTACGATGCCAGCGGCGAAATGATCGTGCAGTTCTTCGGCAAGCGAAAGGAAGGCATGACGGAGCGCGCCGACTGGCGCGAGATTCTCGAAAGCCTGCCGCGCCCCGACAGCGCCGCCGCCTGAGGACCTTTCGCCGCAGGATCACCACCCGAGGATAAGACCATGAGCAAGAGCTTCGACTTCCGCCGCGCCCGCCCCTGGGAAGTGGCCCTGACCGTCTTCGCGCTGTCCGCCCCGCTGCTTCTGCCCTTGTCGACGGCGGGCTCGCAAGGCTTCGTCCGCCAGGCGGTCGCCCAGGAGATGCAGCAGGTCGACACCTCCAAGGTGGTGGTGATCGGCGGTGCGCTCACCGAGATCGTCTATGCGCTGGGCGAAGAAGGCCGCCTCGTGGCGCGCGATTCCACCAGCATGTATCCCAGGGAAGCCATGAAGCTGCCCGATGTCGGCTATATGCGCGCGCTTTCGCCCGAAGGCGTGATGGCCGTCAACCCGACCGCCATCCTCGCTATCGAAGGCAGCGGCCCCGCCGATGCGCTGGCGGTGCTGAAGAGCAGCGGCATTCCCTTCGAAACGGTTCCGGAAGGCTTCGACCGTGCGGCCATCCTGAAGAAGATCGATATCGTCGGCACCTTCCTCGGCGTGCCGGAAAAGGCGAAGGCGCTGGAAGAAAAGGTCGGCGCCGATCTGGATGCCGCCATCGCCGAAGCCGCCAAGCGGCCGGAAAGCGAGCGCAAGCGCGTCCTCTTCGTCCTGAGCTTCCAGAACGGCAAGGTCATGGCGGCCGGCGGCCACACGGCAGCGGACGGCATCATCGGCCTGTCGGGCGGCATCAATGCAACGGACGGCGCTTTCGAAGGCTACAAGCCGCTGACCGACGAGGCCGTCGTCAACGCCAAGCCGGATGTCATCATGCTGATGGATCGTCCGGGCCACGGATCGAGCGACGAGGAGGTCCTGAAGCATCCGGCGATCTCGCTGACGCCGGCCGCCGCGAACAAGGCGATCCTGCGCATGGACGGTTTGCACCTGCTCGGCTTCGGTCCGCGCACCGCTTCCGCCATCCGCGACCTCAACAAAGCACTGTACGGCAAGACCGGCAATGTCTCTCAATGATGCCTTGCGCAATTCTGCGCACGGTTCCCGCCTGATGCGCACCGCGCGGCCCCGCGCCGAAGGCGACAGGAGCGCGGTCGCCCGCCTGACGCTGGTCGTCCTCGTCGGGCTGTCCCTGATCGCGCTCGCGCTCTCCATCGCGACGGGCGCGTCCGATGCATCCGCGCTGCGCGTCATCGGCGCGCTGCTCGGCGGCACCGAGGATACCGTTCTCAGCATGCGCGACCGCATCATCGTGCTCGATATCCGCATGCCGCGCGCGCTGCTCGGCTTCCTGATCGGTGCGGCGCTCGCCATGTCCGGCGCCGTCATGCAGGGGCTCTTCCGCAACCCGCTCGCCGATCCCGGCCTGGTCGGCATATCCTCCGGTTCCGCCCTGGGCGCGGTCCTGATGATCGTGCTCGGCGCCAGCGTGCCCGCCGGCCTCATGGCCTCGCTCGGCGCCTTCACCTTGCCGGCGGCTGCCTTTGTCGGCGGTCTCCTGACCACGCTGTTGCTCTACCGCATCGCCACGCGCGGCGGCCAGACGTCGGTCGCCACGATGCTGCTCGCCGGCATCGCCATTTCCGCGCTGGCCGGCGCCGTCACCGGCATCCTCATCTACATGGCCGATGACAAGCAGCTGCGCGACATCACCTTCTGGGGCCTGGGCTCGCTTTCCGGCATGACCTGGACGAAGGTCGCCGCCGCGGCGCCGATCATCCTGCTCGCCCTCGTCGTCGTGCCCTTCCTGTCACGCGGGCTCAACGCCATCACGCTCGGCGAGGCCGCCGCCTTCCACATGGGTGTGAAGGTCCAGCGGCTTAAATACACCGCCATCGTCGCCGTTGCCGGCGCGGTCGGCGCCTCGGTCGCCGTCAGCGGCGGCATCGGTTTCGTCGGCATCGTGGTGCCGCATCTGCTGCGCCTCGTCATCGGCCCCGACCACCGCTATCTCCTGCCGGCGTCAGCCCTGCTGGGCGGTGTCCTGCTGCTCGGCGCCGATATGCTGGCGCGCACCATCGTCGCGCCGGCCGAAGTGCCGATCGGCATCATCACCGCGCTCGCCGGCGCACCCTTCTTCCTCTGGGTGCTGCTGCGCCATCGCGGACGCAACGGCTGGTAGGATACATGATCGACGCCAGAAACCTGACGGTCAGCCTCTCCGGCAAGACCATCGTGCACAGCGTTTCGCTGACGGCGAAAGCCGGCGAGATCACCGCGATCGTCGGCCCCAACGGCTCCGGCAAGACGACCACCATGAAAGCCATTGCTGGTGAACTGCCCAGCAAGGGCGAGATCACCCTGAACGGCCACGATATCCGCGTGCTCGAGCCGTGGCAGCTTGCCGTCAAGCGCGCCGTGCTGCCGCAGGCCGCAGCCATCGCCTTCCCCTTCACGGTGCGGGAGATCGTGCGTCTCGGCCTCACCGTCGGTCCCAACCGCCATGCCGAGCGCATCGACGCCATCACGTCCGAAGCGCTCGCCGCGGTCGATCTCGGCGGTTTTGCCGGCCGCTTCTACCAGGAGCTTTCCGGCGGCGAACAGCAGCGCGTGCAGCTGGCCCGCGTGCTCTCGCAGATCTGGGAGCCGGTGCTCGACGGGGAGCCCTGTTTCCTCATGCTCGACGAGCCCGTTTCGGCGCTCGATATCCGCCACCAGCTCACCATCATGCAGCTGGCCAGGCGCTATTGCGAGGGCGGCGGCGGCGTGATCGCGGTCATGCACGACCTCAACCTGACGGCGATGTTCGCCGATCACATGGTGATGATGAAGAACGGCAGCGTCGCCCATGCCGGCCGCCCCGCCGACGTCATGACGGACGATGCCATGGAAGCGGTTTTCGGCTGCCGCATGCGCATCAACGGCGTGCCCGGTCCGGGCGTGCCTTTTGTCCTTCCGCACACCGCCTCGTACTGATTTCTCGGAACCTTTTTGCGCCTGCCACGTTAAGTTGCCGGAAAACCGTTCCGCCAAGGGGGTGGAGCGCGTATCGCACGCGCCTGACGCAGGCGTCCGGAAAAGGAGAAACGGTATGGCCAACGGAATGTTTTCATCGCGCAAGAAGAGCATCCGCGAAGATCTGAACGATAAGGCAAGCGCCGTCGAAGACCAGATTGCCGAACTGCGCGAAGAGCTCGCCGCGCTGGCCCGCAGCATGGCCGACGATGCCGCAAGCGGCGCGAGCAGCATTCGCAAAAAGGCGCGCGCCGCCAAGGCGGATGCGCGCGATACCGTTCGCGGCCTGAAGAACCGCGCAGACACCGATATCCGCGACATGATCGCCGCCGGCGAGGATATTCTGGCGGAATTCCAGTCCCGCTACCAGGATTCCGGCCGCAAGGCACGCGAAGCCGTTCGCGAGCATCCGCTGGCGACCCTCGGCATCGCTGCTGCCGCCGGCTTCCTGCTGGCCGGCCTGCTGCGCCGCTGATCGAACACGTCTTTCAACGGGGAGGCCGCGCGGCTTCCCCGCCTTGTTAGTTTGCGGAGCGCAAAAGCATGCTGTCACTGGGGGCCGTTCTCGTCCAAAATCTCGTCAGCCGTGTTACCGACCGGGTCGACGAGACCATGGACATCGCCAAGCGAAGTGCAATCGCCGGCCTTGTGATCGGGCTGCTTCTGCTGACTGCCTATGTCCTGACGATCGTCGGCGCAGCCATCCTGCTTGCGCGGCACTATGGCGCCGGCCCTGCCCTGTTCGGACTGGCGGGCGGCTTTCTCGTCCTGGCGCTGATCATTCTCGGCATCGTCGCCGCCCGCAACAAGCGCGAGCGGGAACTGCGCCGCCTGCGCCGGCAACAGCTCGCCGCACGCCGTGACCTCATGGCGGCTGCCGCCACCATGGCGACACGCAAACCCTTCGCCGCGACGGCCATCGCACTCGCGCTCGGTTTCATGCTCGCTCCGAAATCCCGCCGCGACGACGACTGAGCATTGCATTTCCAAAAAAGCGTGAGGTTTAAAGCGGCAGTCGTATGACTGCCGTTACGCCTTGCGGCAGATATTCCACATGAACGCTGCTGCCGAGGATCTTGTCGAGGCTGCGCTCGATGAGCACGGAGCCGAAGCCGCGACGAGACGCGGAAGCGACCGGCGGGCCGCCCATCTCATGCCAGGTCATGTTGAGCACGCCCTGCCCTTCCTCGGCAACGACGCGTGCGGTGATGACCACCTTGCCCGACGGAACCGAGAAGGCGCCGTATTTGCGCGCATTGGTCGCCAGTTCATGCAGCACAAGACCGAGGCCGACGGCCTGGTCTGGCCCGAGCTGCACCTCGTCCTTGTGGATTTCCACCTGCTGGTCGAAATCGATGGCATAGGGCGCGATCTGCTTTTCGAGTAGCATTTTCAGCCGGATGACGCCCCACTCATGATCGCTGAGCAGCCCGTGCGCCTCTGAGAGCGATTGCAGGCGCCCGGCAAACGCGTCCATGAAGGCCGCCGGATCGCTCGTCTGGCGCAGCGTTTGCCGCGCGAGCGATTGCAGCATGGCCAGCGTATTCTTCACGCGATGATTCAATTCACGCAGCAGAAGGCGCGTGCGATCCGTTGCGATCTGCGCATCGGTCACATCCACGTTGATGCCAAGGAAAACCGTCGGTTTGCCGTTCGCATCGCGCTCATGCACCCGCCCGCGCCCAAGCAGCCACCGACCGGACTTGGCGGTGCGAAAGAGACCGTCATATTCCTTACCGGAGGCCAGAGCGCGGCGCAGCCGCCCGATGGCAAGCTTGCGGTCGGCGCCGTGGACGGTCATGAAGAACTTGCGCGCACTGAGCGGGCGCGCAGGCTGCACGCCGAACATGCGATAGAACGTGTCGTTGCCCGAGATGAGCCCTGTCGAAATATCCCAGAGCCAGCTTGCGACATTGGCCGCATCCAGCGCCAGCGCATGGCGCTTCTCATCGCGCGAAATGGCCTCCGCCGCGAGCGTGCGGCGGCGGGTCTCTTCCTTGAGCTTGATCAGCGATGCCGCGAGCGAAGCAAGCTGCTCCAGCCGCTGTAACAGATCCGCAGGCCAATCAGGGCGGGCAGCCACATCACCGACGAAAACGGAGCCGACCGGCCGGCCGTCGATCATGATCGGCGCACCCGCGTAGGACAAGAGATCGGGGGCACCGCCAAGGGTCTCGATATCGGAGAAGCGGGGGTCAGCGCCGGCATCCGGCACCAGCAGCGCATCACCGCCGTGGGCCATGAGAGAGGCGTTGAAGCTCCGCTTCAAAGGCGCCCGTATCTCCGACGTGCCGAGCCGCGCCAGAAAACACTGGTCCTGATCAGCAAACAGGCTGACGACCGAAACCGGGGCGGAAACGAACCCTGCTGCAAGTGTGACGATGCCGTCGAAATCGGCGTCGGGGCCGAAGAATTCCGGCGTCGCATTGCCGAGCGCCGGCAAGCGGTCTGGAACGTCCAGAACCGCGGCGTCAGCGATAGGCAATGCTTGAACTGTGTTCTTCATACACCTTCTCGTCAGGCAATCGCGTCTCGCGCCGAGCGCACCCGAAGGCCCGGCACAGCCGCGTTTCGCCTACCCCTCTACCTTCCCCGTCATCGTGACGGCACCCCCCTCACCATCTCACGATGCAAAGGCGCGCGACGTGATCGGCGCCGACACGGCATCGGGACCGTAGTCGCTCTCTCCGCTCACCTGAAGGAGCTCCTGCAGGCGCTGCCGGGCACGATTGACGCGGCTCTTGATGGTACCGAGCGCACAACCGCAAATCTCGGCCGCCTCTTCGTAGGAGAACCCGGACGCGCCGACAAGGATAATCGCTTCGCGCTGCTCATCCGGCAGCTTTTCCAGCGCTTTCTTGAAGTCCTGCATGTCCAGGGAGCCGTACTGCGAGGGATGCTGGGCCATATTCTCCGTGAAGATTCCGTCGGAATCCTGCACCTCGCGGCCGCGCTTGCGCATCTTGCTATAAAGTTCGTTGCGCAGGATCGTGAAGAGCCAGGCCTTCATGTTCGTGCCCATCTCGAACTGTTCCTGTTTCGCCCAGGCTTTCATGATCGTGTCCTGGACGAGGTCGTCGGCCTGGTCGTGCCGGCCGATCAGGGAGATCGCAAAGGCGCGCAGGCTGGGAAGAACTGCCAGCAGTTCCCGCTTGAACGTGGTCGGTTGCTCCATATGCGTGCCCTCACTCGACCCGCTGGGCGCTGTTTTCAACAGCGTCGAGCTTTTCGAGGAGATCCAGAAACTTCTGTGGAAGCGTCTCCTCCTGCACCGAATGATAGAATGCACGCAATTTCACCGCGATCTGCGCATTGGCGCCATTCACCTTCGCGGGAGGCTGTCTCGTTTCTTTTTTCTTTTCCAAGCTATTCACTCACGGCCCACTTTCGTTGTCCCAGGCGCCCGTCAGGCGTATTTGGCTTGGAAATGCCCGGCATTGAAAAAAGTTCCATGGTTCGGAACCTAATTTCGGCGAGCGCGTTCATGCCGTCAACTGCGATTGTCGCAATTCCAAGAACAGGGGATAAATCATGCCGATTTCCGACCGCATCGGGCCACACCTGCCGGCGCTGCGCCGTTATGCGCGCGCGCTCACCGGAACCCAGTCCTCCGGCGATGCCTATGTGGCCGCAATGCTGGAGACGATCCTCATCGATCCCTCCACCATGGCGGAGAGCGGCGATGACAAGAAACGCCTCTTCTGCCTTCTCAGCCGCATCATTTCCTCGCTGCCGGTCTCGATCAGCCGCGGCAGGGATGCACCGCTGCCGGGCGTCGCAAACCCCTTCGACCTCTCCACCGTTCCGCCGCTCGCGCGCCAGGCCTTGCTTCTTGCGACCGTCGAGGGCTTCCCCGTCGAAGTCACCGCCGAAATCCTCGATCAGGAAATCGAAACCGTCAGGCGCCTGCTCGACGCAACCTTCGCCGATATCGCGGCACAAGCCGAGACCGGCATCATGATCATCGAGGACGAGCCCCTCATCGCGCTCGATCTCGCGCATATGGTCAGCGGCATGGGCCACCGCGTCGCCGGCATCGCCCGGACGCAGAACGAAGCCGAGGCGCTGTGGCGCGACAGCCAGCCGGGCCTCGTGCTCGCCGACGTGCGGCTCGCCGATGGCTCCTCGGGCATCGATGCCGTGAACACCATCCTGTCGCGGGTGGACATTCCCGTCATCTTCATCACCGCCTATCCGGAACGCCTTCTCACGGGCGAGCGGCCGGAACCCGCCTTCCTCGTCTCCAAGCCGTTCGATCCCGAACAGGTGAAGGTGCTCATCAATCAGGCTCTCCTCTTCACGCCGCAGCCCCGCGTAGCAGCTTGATCCTGCTCCCGGACAAGCTGTAGCGGCGGCGCGGCTGGGCGGCGGTGGGATGGCACGCCCACCGCCGCTCTTTGTTCGGGAATTTTTGTCAAAAAAAACAGCCAGTGCCGTTGCGGCACTGGCTGCTTGACTGTCCACGAACCGGAGGGGGGACGGTCTCGTGGCCGTGAACCGGTCGAGGGCCTCGCATTTGGGGGATATGCGCAGACCGGTTACGAGGACAAGAACCCGCGGCCCGGGATTTGGTTCCGTCGTTTCGCAGATTTATTGAGAAATTATGCGTCGAGGCTTTCGAGCTCCGCCCGGTGCCGGTGGAGCGCCAGGAATCGCTTGTAATCGCTGTCATATCCGGCCTTGCGGGCGGGATCCGGCAGAAAGGCCGGGCCGCCCGGATACATGCCGGCGCCGGCTGCCGGTAGATCGGCATGCAGGCCACCTGCCACGGCCGCGACCATGGCGGTGCCGAGAAGCACGGCATCCTCGGTTTCCGGCACGACGACACGGCAGCCCGTGACGTCGCGATAGAGTTCCATCAGCAGCGGGTTGCGCACATGGCCGCCCGCGACATGCAGCGTATCGAACCGATAGCCCCGCTCGCTGAAGGTTTCCAGGATATGCCGGATGCCGAGCGCAATGCCGACACAGGTCCGCCAGTACAGCCGGCAAAGACCGTCGAAGGATGCGTCGAGCGTCAGGCCGCTAATGACGCCCAGCGCATGCGGATCAGCCAGCGGCGCGCGATTGCCGTGGAAATCCGGCAGCACATGCAGGCGCCCGGCGAGCGCGCCACCCCCGTCCTCAAGCATCTTGCGAATGCGGGTGACGATGCGGGCATGGTTGTAAGTGGACGGCTCGCCGCCGGCGCTGTGCGAACGCACGATATGGTCGAGCAGTGCCCCGGTGGCCGACTGTCCTGCCTCGACAAGCCACCACCCGGGCAGCAGCACTTCGTAATAAGGCCCCCATGTACCGTGGCCGAACTTCTTGTCCCGCGCAAAGGCTGCGATGCAGCTCGAGGTGCCCCCGATCAGCGCGAGCTGCGTTTCCATCGTTTCGGGTTGACCCGCGAAGGGACCGAGAAGGCCCAGCGTGCCGGCATAGGCATCGATGAGGCCGGTCGCCACGACGCAGCCGATATCGAGGCCGAGATCCGCCGCCGCCTGCGGCGTCAGCTGCCCGACGGCTTCGCCTGCGGGCAGGATATCGTGCGGCAGCAGGCCCCTGGGGTCCATGTCCTCCAGACCGATCGCCTGGAGAAAACTGTCGTTCCAAGGTTTCGCCTCATGGGAGAGATAGCACCACTTCGCCGTCATGGTGCAGCGCGAGCGGGCATTCGATCCCGTCGCGCGCCAGGTGATGAAGTCGGCGAGGTCGAAGAAATAGCCGGCCTGCGCCCATTGCGCCGGCTGGTGGCGCTTCAGCCACATCAGCTTGGGCATCTGCATTTCCGGCGACATCACGAAGCCCGAATGCGCCAGCACCGGATGCGCCGTTTCCGTGCAGATATCCGCCTCCTTGAGGGCACGGTGATCGAGCCAGACGATCGTGTCCCAGTTGTCATCCGCGTCGGAGACGGCAAGAGGCCGTCCCTGCGTGTCGCGCATGACAAGGGAGCAGGTGGCGTCCACGCCGAGCGCTGCGACCCGCGACGCAACCACGCCGCTAGCCGCCACCGCGCCCCTCACGGCGGCGCAGGTCGCCCTCCAGATGTCTTCGGAATCGTGTTCGGCGTAATCCGCAGCCGGCCGGCGCATCGCGATGGCATGGTCGGACCGGCCCAGCAAAGCACCGCTCCGGTCGAACACGCCCGCACGGGCGCTGCCGGTGCCGATGTCCACCGCAACGATCAGATCGCGCATCAATGCTCTTTCCCGTCGCCCTTTTCGTTGCCTACAAACTGTAACAATTCCCGCATGTCGTCAAACAGCGCGTCGGGTTCAAGGCGATAAAGAGCGTCGCGATGCTCCGGGGAGCGCGCATGCGAGCCGCCGGTGAAGGCCACAACCCGCATGCCGGCCGACTTGGCCGCCGTAATGCCGGCCGGACTGTCTTCCACCACGACGCAGCGCGCCGGCTCGACGCCCATCGCAGCACTCGCATGAAGGAAAAGATCAGGCGCCGGCTTGCCGCGCGAGACCATGGTGGCACTGAAGATGTTCGGTTCGAACCGGTCGATAAGGCCCGTCACGGCAAGCGAGAGGCGGATGCGCTCGGGCTGGCTGGACGAGGCCACGCAATGGGCGATGCCGAGCCTGTCGACCGTCTCGGCAATGCCGTCGATCGGCTGGAGTTCGGCACGGAAGCGCGCATAAAGCGCCGTGCGCATGGCTTCCAGAAAAGCCGCATCCACCGCAAGACCATATTCGTCATGCAGGATTTCCGACATGCTCTTGAGGCTGCGGCCGAGAAAGCGGGCATGCGCCTCCGCCTCGCTCATCACCACGCCGGCCGTCGCCAGCGCCTCGACGAGAACCGCAAGCGAGATCGGCTCGCTGTCGACAAGCACGCCGTCGCAATCGAAGATGACCAGTTCCGTCGGTTTGGCGGCCATGAGGTTCCGTTCCATGTTCAGAGCCCCCTCCTACTTCCTGCCAAATGCGATGAAAAGGCCCGGATGGGCCGCCATCCTTCAATTTGCGAGATTGCCTTCCAGATAGCGCTTCAGGGTCGCCCGCGTTCCATCGCGCTGGAGGGTTTGCAGCGCGTCTGCAAAACGTCGGCGGAAGAGATCGGAATCCGCCACCGACCCGAAAATCTCCTTCAATTCGAGGAACGCGGCCGGATTGTCCCTGGCGGCCAGGGCGGCCGCATGGATGCGGTCGATGTTGGGATCGTTGAAGCTGATCGCCTTGCCGCTGTCCGTCTTGCCGGCCAGATAATGGCACCACAGCGCCGAAACCAGTGCGAGACCGACGACATCCTCGCCGCGTGAAAGCCGGTCTGCGGTGGAGGGCAGGATGAATTTGGGCTGGCGGTTGGAGCCGTCCTGCGCAAGCCGCGGAATGGTGTCGCCGATCTTTGGGTTGGAGAAACGATGCTCGATGAGCGCGAAATAATCGTTGAGGTCGGTGTCCGGCACCGGCGGGATGACCGGAATGATCTCCTCGCGTTCCAGCTTGGCCAGGAAGGCGCGGATATCGGCATCCTCCATCGCCTCGTGCACGAAATGGATGTCGAGCAGCGCGGCGGGATAGGCGATGGCCGCATGGCCGCCATTGAGGATGCGGATCTTCATGTGCTCGTAGGGCGCGACGTCAGCCACGAACTGCACGCCCACCTCTTCCAGCGCCGGGCGTCCCTGAGGGAAATTGTCCTCCAGCACCCATTGCTTGAATTCCTCGCAGAAGACCGGCCAGGCATCCGCAATGCCGTATTCGTCCGCGACGATGCCGATCTCGCGCGGGCCGGTGGCCGGCGTGATACGGTCGACCATGCCGTTCGGGAAGGCGACGCTGGCATCGACCCAGTCGGCAAGATCGGGATCGGAAAGCCGCGCGAGGCCGGAGACAGCCGCATGCGTAACCTCGCCATTGCCGGGAATGTTGTCGCAGGACATCACCGTATAGGGCGCGATGCCCTTGTCCCTGCGGGCCTTCAGGCCGGCGAGGATGAGGCCGAACACGGTTTTCGGCGCGCCGGGATCGGCCGCGTCGGCGGCGATGGCCGGGTGGGTCGGATCGAAGACACCGGACGCCGGGTTGATGAAGTAGCCGCCCTCGGTGATCGTCAGCGACACGATGCGGATGGCCGGATCGGCAAGCGCCGCAATGGTGGCGGCGGCATTGCCGGGTGCGAGATAATCGATCATCGCGCCGGTTACGCGTGCGCCGGACCTGTTGTTGTCCTGCTCGACCACCGTCGTCAGGAAATCCTGCCCGGCCAGCTTGTCGCGCATGGCCGCATCGGACGGAAGGACGCCGGCGCCGACGATCGCCCAGTCATGATCGCGGCCGAGGTTGAAGAGATCGTCGAGATAGATCGCCTGATGCGCGCGGTGGAAATTGCCGACGCCGAAATGCACGATGCCGGCCTTGAGGCTGCCCCGGTCGTAGGACGGCACGCTGGCGGTGCCTGAGACATCCTTGAGGGTAGCGAGCGACAGTTTCGTGGTCATGGTCATTCCTTCCGGTTTGCTCCGGTCAACGCTTGTGCAGGTCCGCCGCGAAGCGGTTTTCGCTCTCCGGCAGGCGCCCCTATCGGATT